>JAPLDT010000037.1 GCA_026391315.1 Bacteroidia bacterium | reverse complement strand
TTGGACCACTTCGGCTGATGAGCGGATTAAATACTATTCAGGGACAGCCTTCTACAACTGCAAATTCAAGCTGGATCAGCTTCCCGAAGGCAAGAAAGTGATCATCAACCTAGGCAGTTTTACTGCTATGGCCAAAGTTACAGTAAACGGCATATATGCAGGTGGATTATGGACGGCGCCATTTCAGCTCGACATTAGTAAATTGGTCAAACAGGGTGAAAACGAGCTGAAGATCGAAGTGGTGAATACCTGGGTGAACCGCCTGATCGGGGACAGTAAACTACCACTCGAAAAAAGGTTGACCTGGTGTCCCGTTAACCCATATACACCTACAAGTCCGCTGCAACCTTCCGGATTGTTTGGCCCTGTCTGTATTCAGTCGCTCAAATAAATAATTAGTGTGTGATTTTATCAGTTCCCTCAAATGGAAGTGAACCCGGATAATCCACCGGTTGGCATTGAATTAATTGAAGTTTTTCGTCAGGGTTAAAGAAAATACAGTCAGGTTATGAACTCAAGAGAGCGAGTTTTAAAAGCCTTTAAACGGTTACCCGGATTGCCCGACAGAGTGCCTGTTCAGTTTGACCTATGCCGCCAACTGTCTGATCATTTCGGCAAAGAGTTGGGTATTCCGGTTCATTATACCGAAAATCTTTATGAAGATGTGACTTACCGCATTAGCGCCAATGAAATACGGGTTGCCTTGGGCAGTGATGTAGTGGTTACCGGTGCATCCGTTTCTGATGATTACCGTATATTGAAAGATGACAAAGGCACCTGGCTCAACGAATACCAGATGCGGACGCGCCAGGGGGATGTATATGTGGAAGTGCTTGAATATCCATTGGCCCATGTTGAAACGAAGGCTGAAATTGAAGCATTCCGGTTTCCCGATCCTGATGCACCCGGCCGTTTTCGGGACGCTGAAGCATTTACGGCAGAATTGCCTCTCAATTTTTATCGGACTATTGAAGATTGGACTTCAACAATTGTCTATATTCAGAAGGGGTTTTTCCAGTCTTGCTTTTAAATATGCGACTGAAATAATCGATTGAATTGAATTCCAGTTGGTAAGATATTTCTTTGATATTCAATTCACTGTTGCAGAGCAACTCTTTTGCATGCTGTATCCTTAACGAAATGTGGTATTGTACCGGGGATAATCCGGTGTATTTCTTAAACTTCTGACGAAAGTTGGAATATCCCGTATTTAGATCGCTTGCAAGTGATACCATATTCAAGTTTCGCCCAATATGATCGCGAATGATCAGACAAGACTTCCTTATGATTTTTTCGATCTCTTTCCCTTCAAAATCCTCATTCTTTTTGATGGACATAATTACACCAAGAATGGTAAGAACAAGACCTGCACAAATTTGCTGGTAGCCTGGTTTCTCTGATTGGACTAGTTTCTGAATCTCGTGGAAAAGCGTATGTAGTTCCTCCCTAAACCCAACATGAATAATCGGATTCTGCCCAAGGAAAAAATCGTTTTCAAATATCCTTGTCGCAAAATCCCCGTTGAAGCCGACATAATGTTCACTCCATCCCTTCTTCAATGGACGGTACCGATGCCATACACCAGGGTAAAGCAAAATAATTGACCCTTCGGGTATACGGAATGTTCCATTGGACGTCTCAATAATTCCGTCTCCTTTTGTGATATAATTTAATTGGTACTCCCTTAGGATTCGTCCCTTCCTCCAATTAAACTGATAACCTGACGGATGTCCTTCTGGCGGGTAATTTGTTGTATTGGAAATAGTTGCACTCCCTGCTACATTGATAAACAATCCCCACTGGATATCGTCATTGTTTTTCGTTGTGTATTTAAAATGATCTGTCATTTTATGTCATTTTGTGCAAATTTATTAGCAAAATGTGAATTAATTGCATCCCAATCATCAATACTTTCGAAAAAGAGATATAAACCAATTTACTAGTCAAACTATGAATGCACTCTTAGGCGTAATTTTTCATTCGATCGGAGGTTTTGCTTCGGGCAGTTTCTATATGCCATTCAAGAAGGTAAAGGGATGGGCATGGGAAAGTTACTGGATTATTGGCGGACTCTTCTCGTGGATGATCGTTCCTCCGCTGGCCGCTTACTTCACCGTGCCCGGCTTTGCATCAATCATCCATAATGCATCCGGACAGATCTTGGCCATCACCTATTTGATGGGATTAATGTGGGGTATTGGAGGATTGACCTATGGCTTAGGCGTTCGTTATCTGGGAATGTCATTGGGAAATTCAGTGATTCTTGGATTTTGCTCTGCCTTTGGTGCCTTGGTGCCGTCCTTCTATTATCTAATTGTTCCAACACCCGGGAAAGTATCGATTATTGATATGTTAGGTAATTATGGTGGCCAGCTCGTATTGTTAGGTGTTGCACTCTGCCTTACTGGGATTGCAATTTCCGGAAAAGCAGGTTTGATGAAAGAGCGGGAACTTACCCCTGAACAAAGTAAATCAAGCGTGGCGGAGTTTAGTTTGGTTAAGGGTTTAATCATCGCTACTTTCTCAGGTATCCTCAGTTCCTTTTTCAATTTTGGTATTGAAGCAGGAAAGCCAATGGCAGAGGAGGCTGTTAAAGCCGGATTCAATCCCCTCTTCCAAAATAATGTAACTTTTGTGGTCATTCTTTGGGGAGGACTTACAACCAATCTGATATGGACTACCATCCTGAATATCAAAAACAGGTCATACGGCAATTTTGTTGATAAGTCCAAACCACTGTTTAACAACTACTTTTTTGCCGCTTTGGCAGGAACGACCTGGTTCATGCAATTCTTTTTCTATGGCATGGGCGAGAGTAAATTGGGCAATGGCGCCAGTTCCTGGATCCTGCACATGTCGACAATTATTCTTACCGCCAACATGTGGGGATTGTTCAATAAAGAGTGGAAAGGGGTCTCGTCCAAGACCTTTCAAACATTTGTGGTTGGAATTGCCGTCATTTTGTTGTCGGTTGTGATTGTTGGGATAGGGAATTCATTGTAGTCGCTGGAGATAAACTGGAAACCCTTTCAAAAAGACCGGGGCCACCTTATCAACAATAAATGTATCATGTAAATTAAAAATGGCATAGAAATTATGAAGGGAGAGAGTATTGATCAATCTTACGAACTGGCAAAAGCGAAGTATGCGCTTTTAGGTGTTGATACTGATGTTGCGATATTAAAGATGGAAGAGATTAAGGTGAGTCTACATTGCTGGCAAACAGATGATGTGGGCGGCTTCGAAACGCCCGATGCCACTTTGTCGGGTGGTGGAATTCAAGCAACCGGTAACTATCCTGGGAAAGCAACCAATATTGCCGAAGTCCGGCAGGATCTCGAAAAAGTACTGTCACTTCTTCCCGGAAAACAACGAATTAATCTGCATGCCATCTATGGTGATTTTAAAGGGGAACTCGTAGATCGTGATCAGATCGAGGTAAAGCACTTTCAAAGCTGGATCGACTGGTGCAAATCACTGAAAATTGGGATGGATTTCAACGCCTCATGTTTTTCTCATCCTAAAGCTGCTGATGGCTTTACCTTGTCAAGTAAAAATGAAGAAAACCGCACTTTTTGGGTTGAACACCTGAAACGTTGTAGGGCCATATCGGCTGAGATTGGCAAACAACTGGGGTCTCCCTGCATTCACAACACATGGATTCCCGACGGATCAAAAGATACGCCTATCGATCGCAATGGTCACCGTTTGTTGTTGAAAAAATCGCTGGATGAAGCTATGGCTATCCATTATTCGAAGGAGCAGATGAAGGATGCAGTGGAAAGTAAACTTTTTGGCATCGGCGCCGAATCTATGACAGTAGGTTCACATGATTTTTATCTCGGATACGCCATTGCCAACCAGATTTTAATCTGTCTCGACAATGGCCATTTTCACCCCACAGAACAGGTTGGGGATAAAATTTCTTCATGTTTGCAATTTCTCGATGAAGTCCTCTTACACGTTACACGTCCGGTCCGTTGGGATTCTGACCATGTTGTTATATTAAATGAAGATTTGCAGCTAATTGCTTCTGAGATAGTTCGCAACAATTTTCAGAAAAGGGTAAATGTCGGCCTTGATTTCTTTGATGCATCAATTAATCGAATTGGCGCTTATGTCGTGGGAACAAGGGCAACACAAAAAGCCTTTCTGATTGCACTGCTCGAACCAACTTCGAAACTGGTTGAACTGGAGGGCATGGGTCGGAATTTCGAAAGATTGGCTATCCTGGAGGAATTGAAAACTATGCCTTTCGGGGCAGTATGGGACTATTACTGCCTAAAAGAAGGAGTTCCGGTAGGAACTGATTACATAAAAGTGATACAAGATTACGAAAAAGAGGTATTGTCAAGAAGGACCTTGATTAATTTATAACAAATGAAAAATCCTTTACAGGAACTGGTATCGGTTTCACAATATTTTGGAAGGGACAAATCATTTGTTTTGGCTGGTGGCGGAAACACTTCATACAAAACAGAAGATCGCATGTGGATCAAGGCAAGTGGGATTTCCTTGGCCTCTATCAAGGCAGATGGCTTTGTATTCCTTTCCAGGGACCGGTTAAAAGCGATTTCGACCAAGAAATACAGTGATCAGGCATTGGCAAGGGAACATGAAGTTAAGATGGATCTGAATGCAGCAATTCTCGACAATTCAACCTTGCGCCCATCCGTTGAAACATCCTTACACAATGCCATTGGTTACCGTTTTGTGGTACATACCCATCCAACAATTGTCAACGCAATGCTTTGTTCTGTGAAAGCAAAAGAGCAGTGTCTTTCGCTTTTCGGAGAGAAAGCATTGTTTATCCCGTATACAGATCCGGGGTATATTCTGTTTAAAAAAGTCGAAGCAGAGATAAACAATTTTGAAAAAAAATGGGGAGAAATACCAAAAGTTATCTTTCTGGAAAATCATGGAGTATTTGTCGGGGCCGATTCTGTTGAGGAAATTCATTTGATTTATACGAATTTGATTCAAAAAATTGAAAATAATTTTGTGGATCAAATGCCATCCCTTCAGACTATTTTTCTGAATAAGGATGTTTTGAAAGTGGTGATCAATTCGCATAGGGGTTTTGAAGGGCTCATTGCCATGGGGTTTAAAAGTGACCTGGTTGATTTGTTCGTTTCGGATAAGAAATCCTTTGAAAAAGTGGAAAAGTCATTTACCCCTGATGACATTGTTTATTGTAAGGCGTACTACCTTTTTGTTCAGAAGATAGAACTCCTGAAGGAAAGTGTAGAAGAGTACCATAGGTCCTATGGTTATCTCCCCAAAGTAATCGCACTAAAAAATATTGGTGTTTTTTCAATTGAAGAGAATGAGAAATCAGCGCGAACTGTTTGGGAAGTTTTTGAGAACATTTTGAAAATAAGCTTTTACAGCGAAAACTTTGGCGGGCCACATTTTTTAAATGAAAGGCAGATTGCCTTTATCGACAACTGGGAGGTAGAAAATTATCGCAGGGAAATGAATAAAGTTTAAAAGAAAATTACGAAGAATTATGAACAGACTGAATATTTCATTAATGCATCCCAGGGATCAAATAGTGAAAATTATACGTAGAATATATCAAAATGGGATGACTACTACATCCGGAGGAAATGTATCCATAATTGATGATAATGACGATATTTGGATTACTCCTTCCGGAATTGACAAAGGCAGTCTTCGGCCTGAAGATATTAACTGTGTGAAAGCGGACGGAACAATTATAGGGCCTCACAAACCATCCTCTGAGTTTCCATTTCATATAGCTATCTATAAAATCCGGCCGGATTTAAAAGCAATTATTCATGCACACCCACCTGCCCTTGTATCATTTAGTATTGCCAGGGTAATACCTGATACAAATGTAATTCCTCAGGCAAAATATGTTTGTGGTCCTATTGGTTATGCGGAGTATGCCTTACCGGGTAGCGAGGAGCTTGGCAAAAAGATTGCAGATGTCTTTGCAGAGGATTATAGTGCCGTAATAATGGAAAACCATGGAACCGTAGTTGGTGGAACAGACATGAAAGATGCCTATCAACGCTTTGAAACACTGGAATTCTGCGCCCGCACGATTATTAATGCCAAAACGATCGGTAAAGTAAACACACTGACTGACGAACAAATTGATGAGTTTGAAGCACAAATTCCGGTTCTTCTTCCTCAGATGAGTTATGTTGAGCATCCTTCAGATGAACGCGAAAAAAGGAAAGAGATTACAAAAATAGTTCGCAGGGCATGTGATCAGGGATTGATGATCAGTTCGTATGGTACTGTTTCTGTCAGGTGGAGAAATGACGATTTCTTGATTACTCCTACAAATGTGCTTCGTTGGGATATAACGCT
The DNA here is from genome assembly GCA_026391315.1 of Bacteroidia bacterium. GTDB lineage: Bacteria > Bacteroidota > Bacteroidia > Bacteroidales > Prolixibacteraceae > CAINVV01. The sequence goes on along the minus strand of JAPLDT010000037.1, from coordinate 90,844 downwards.
GGAAGACATCGTTCAGATAAAAGGGGGGAAACGGGAGCCTGGCAAAATTCCAAGTCGCTCAGTTTGGTTGCATCAGGAAATTTACAAGCGTAATCCACATATCAACTCCATTATTCTCACACAATCACCCTACCTTATGGCTTTTGGAGTGACAGGTGAAAAGTTTGATGTGCGAACCATTCCGGAAAGTTGGATATTTCTTCAGGATGTGCACAATGTTCCTTTTGGAAGCCAGTTCAAAGGCAGTGATATCATTCTTGGCATGATTTCAAAAGATACACCTGCAGTAATTGTAGAGAACGACTCTATAATTGTAACAGGTGACAAATTATTGCAAACTTTCGACAGACTGGAAGTTGCAGAATTTAGCGCAAAATCACTGACGATGGGTGTTGTGGTAGGAGAATTGGAGCCAATTGGTGAGACTGAAATTGAGGAATTAAGAAAGAAATTTCTTAGTTGAAAAGTTCTAAGTCTTTTGATTTCGATAAGTTTGATAAGAGTCCTTACTTGTGCGTTAACAAATTATTCTATTTATAATGTGTCATTTACCAGATAATATTCTATTTGCAATAGAACAATATATCAACCTATACTTGTGCTATATCAAATTTAACAATGATAGAGATGATCTATAGTATCATTTATAAACGGCTGTCTTCTCAAGATATTTTGCATTTATGCTGTAAAACAATGTAATGACTTAAAAAGGAGTTATGTCAAGGTTGTGCGATTTGATACTTGAACTCAGTCGGGGTAATATGGCAATGCTGCTTGAATTGACGGTTAAAATAGGACGTATTGTCATAGCCGCACTCAAAAGCTATCTCGATTATGGTTTTATCCGTTTCGGCTAAAAGTTTTCGGGCATGCATGATACGTGTTTCATTGACAAATTCAGAAAATTTCTTCTTTGTTTTGCGCTTAAAATATCTGCAGAACGCTGATCTTTGCATATTGGCAATCGAAGATGCTGCATCGAAGCTGATTTTCTTCTGGAAGTTTTCAGCTACATATTTGTACACATTGTTAATGATGATGGAGTCGTTTAGATTGCAGAGATTCAGCGTATTTTCAGTACTTAATAGCCTGATATTTTTTTTTGCGGCCAATTTGTTCAATATGAGCAAAAATTCTCCTAATTTTTTAAGATTTTTTTTCTGATTTAATTTTTGAATTCTTTTTTGCAGAGATTTCTTAGGCTGAATAAATTGCACCCCAAATTTTGATTTGTCTTTCAATCTCGAAAATTGAGACACTTCGCTTTTACTGAAGAAAGCATTTCCAAGAAAATCTTTGTCAAATTGAACGACTACTGCATGTGCTGGTATATTCTCCTTTTCATATCCCCGGGTGTTGTAAAAACAATGTGGCAATCCGGGTGCGAACAGGAACATATCGCCATCTGTGAAGTTAACCACGTTGCTTCCTAAATATAGCTTCCCATGGCTTTTAATAATTATGATAAGTTCAAATTCGTCATGCAAATGAAAAGGCGAGTTGAATCGAGGTAGAATGAATTCCTGATAATGAAAAAGGGAGTTTGCATCCAGGCAAAGTTTTTCATAAGCTATTTCCATATATTATTTTATTCAGTCTCATAATTCATATAATGTGTAAATATAGTTCGCGATTCTGCAAATCTAATGCTACACTTTCATGTTCTCCAACATCTAAGTTTGTATGACCACTAAATTCTATGAGCCAAACTTATAGCGTAATTCAGATAGCATAATAATGAATTTATTCTTCGGGAAATTTTTTGCGCATGATAAAAAATGAATTGAGCACAGCTGAGATTGTTAAGAAAGCATGGAGAAAAAGAATTGTAATTCCGGGGTTTAATATTCCTTATTTGCCCATGATGGAACCTGTGGTGAGAGCGCTCCATGATACGGATACCTTTGGACTAATAATGGTAGCCCGACTGGAATGGATAAAATTCGAATCGGGAAGCATGAAATCAATTCGGGATGAATATGAAAAATTAAAGGATTTGCGTTATACCAGACTTCATCTGGACCACGTCCCGGTGATAGATGAGGATAATCTGCTTACCGATTTCGAAAGTATTATAGCTGAAGCCATTGAACTTGGATACGATTCGGTGATGATCGATGGATCGCGGCTTTCATTGTCAGATAACATCATGAAGACCCGCAGGATTGTGGAGTTGGCCCATACGGCTGGCATTGCTGTGGAATCAGAACTCGGAGCGGTGATGGGACATGAATCGGGACCTTTGCCACCCTATGAGGAGTTATTCGCTTCCGGGAAAGGATTTACCTCGCCACAAGAGGCAAAACGATTCGTTGAGGAGACGCAAACCGACTGGTTGTCAGTGGCAATTGGCAATATTCATGGAGCTATTTCTGCCGCAACACGCACCGAGAAAAAAATTGAAGCCCGTCTTGCGATCTCTCATTTAGAGATCATAAATGAGTCCGTCAATATCCCCCTTGTATTGCACGGGGGTACCGGTATTGCCAAAGAATACCTTATGCAGTCCTTTAAACAAGGCATTGCTAAGATTAACATTGCCACAGCCATCAGGCAACCTTATGAGAAACTGATGAACACTTCTGTCACAGCAGCGCAGGAAGCAGTTTACAATGAAATGCTTGACATTGTTCACAACCAACTCGAAATTGCCGGATCGGCAGATCGTATCTTAAAGGATTAATACCCGAAAATTTACGCCAGGGAATAGATAACCTTTTTAAATGCTTCTACTAAAAAACTTTTACCATGAAAAAGCAAAAATCAACATTCGCACTTTATTTTGGCAACCGTGGATTCTTCCCGGAATCGTTAATCGCTGAAGCCCGTACCGAATTAAGCGACACCCTGAAAAAGCTGGGGCATGACTTTCTGATGATGGACAGTAACCTGACTCGTTTCGGTGCGGTTGAAAGTCCTGAAGAGGGTCGCAAATATGCGAAATTCCTCGATGAAAACAGGGGCAAGTTTGAAGGTGTAATCCTGTGCCTTCCCAATTTTGGGGATGAAACCGGCGCTGTTTCTGCTTTGCAGGATGCAGGAGTGCCCATTTATATACTGGCCTACCCGGATGAGTTGGATAAAATGAAATTTCACCAGCGACGCGATGCCTTCTGTGGTAAATTCTCCATCATGGATGTTTTCTATCAATATCAATTGCCCTACACCGTTTTCCCTCCACATACAGTACATCCCTTTTCCAAAGAGTTCGAACAGCAGATAGATGTCTTTGACAAGGTTTGTAGAATTGTTAAAGGGATGAAGCGAATGACGGTTGGAGCAATAGGTGCAAGAACCACGGCATTTAAAACTGTCCGTTATGACGAGTTGACGTTGCAGAAATACGGGATTACAACTGAAGCGCTTGATTTATCCGAAGTATTCAGCCGGGTACGCAAGTTGGACATCACCTCCACCGCAGCAAAGCAAAAAGCCTACCGGCTCGGGAATTATACCAATTTTAAAAAGGTTCCGGAAAAAGCGTTTGAAAACCTGGTCCGCTTTGGTGTTGTTATTGATGAAATAATCGAAGAATACAATCTTGATTCACTCGCCCTGCGCTGCTGGATTGAAATGGAGAAGGAGTTTGGCGTTTGCAGCCTGCGAACTGGACATTTGCAATGCGATAACTATGTATGCTCTCAACCTGGCATCGGGTAAACCCGCTACCTGTCTCGATTGGAACAATAACTACGGGAGTGAACCCGATAAATGTATTCTTTTCCACTGCGGCCCGGTACCACAGAGTCTCATGACTGCCAAAGGGGAGGTAATTGACCATCCCATGTTCGCGAAGGCGCTTGGAGCAGGAAATGGCTTTGGATGCAATGTCGGGCGAATTGCTCCCAATAAAATCACCTTTGCCAGTTCCAAAACCCAGGATGGCAAACTACATGTTTACCTGGGAGAGGGAGAATTCACCAACGATAAAATTCAGGAAGGCTTTTTCGGTTGCGGAGGAGTAGTAAAAATTGACCAGTTGCAGGAAAAACTCTATAAAATCGGGTACAACGGTTACCGTCATCATGTGAGTGTAACCCCCGGTTTGGCTGCAACAGCCTTACGGGAAGCATTTACCCGTTATCTCGGTTATGAAATTACAGAACTTTAAATGAGCTATCTTGGTTTAGATATCGGAACAGGTGGATGTAAAGCAGTAGTATTCAATATGGAAGGGAGGGAACTTGCCTCTTCATTCCGGGAATACTCTGTATTGCATCCCCATCCGGGTTGGGCCGAACTCAATCCGGATGAAGTGATGAACAAATGTTTCGAAGTAATAGAAGAGGTAAATGCAATTATCTCTGATCCGGTAGTATCCATGAGTATCTCCAGTCAGGGCGAAGCATTTACACCTATTGGACCGGATGGTCGGGCTCAGGGAAATGCCATGGTTTCTTCGGATGCAAGGGCCAGGGATATTGCAGTTGACTGGAGTGAAAACTTCGGGACGGATAGAATATATGCTATCACCGGACATACTCCCCATCCGCTGTTTACCCTTTATAAAATTCTCTGGGTCAAGGAGAATCAGCCAGAGATATGGGAAAATGCAAAATATTTTCTATGCTTCGAAGATTTGTTTCATTTCAGGCTAGGCCTTGAACCAAGAATTAGCTGGTCAATGGCAGGTCGTACCATGATGTTTGACGTGGTACGCCATCAATGGAGCGAAGAAATACTCGGCGCTGTTGGCTTAACGGCCGAAAAACTCGCTACGCCTGTCGCTTCAGGAGAAATAACAGGGTTTATTGACTTTGAAAGGGGTAAAACTCTTGGATTCCGTAATCGTGTAATGATGGTGGCCGGAGGGCACGATCAAAACTGTGCTGCCTTGGGAGCAGGCGTAACTGAACCCGGAATGTGTATGTATGCAACAGGAACAGTTGAATGTTTTTGTCCTGTGCTGGATCAACCAAGCTTCTCGGAAGAGCTGAAAAAAAATAACCTTTGCTGTTATGATTATACGATAAAGGGTAAATACACTTCAGTTGCCTATAGCTTAACGGGAGGAAATATTCTTAGGTGGATGCGGGATGAACTTGGACAATCAGAAGTTGCCAAAGCCACCGAAACAGGGCAAAATCCTTATTCCTTACTACTGGATGCCATGCCGGATGCTCCTACTGATCTGCTTGTGCTTCCCTATTTTTCAGCTACCGGAACTCCATATTTTGATACAAGGGCCAAAGGAGCCATTATCGGAATCCAATTGACGACAACCAAGGGAGAAATTACCAGGGCACTTCTCGAAGGTGTTGCCTTTGAAATGAAACTTAATCTTCAACTAATGGAGGAATCCGGCATGAAGATCGTTACCTTTATTGCCACAGGGGGAGGTACAAAAAATAAGAATTGGACCCAGATGAAAGCGGATGTGCTCAATAAAAAGATCATCGTGCGAAACGTTAAGGAAGCCGGTTGTTATGGGGCCGCCCTGCTTGCCTGCAGCGCTTTCGAGAAGATTTCAGTTGAACAGTTGTCAAGGCAAAACAGCATTGGAAATGAAGTGTTCTCTCCAAATCCAGAAAATGCGGGATATTACAACAAAAAATTCGAAAGCTATAAGAAGCTGTACCCTCTGTTGAAACAGTTCTGGAAGGAATACCGGTAGATTTAACAGGTAATAAAATCTGCGATTAATAGACCATATTAAAAAACATTAACATGGATAAATCTGAATTGCTGAAGTACATTGGAAATCTTTCACAAATAGGAGGTTGCCGCCTATACACCTTGAGTGAAGGATGGGGACGCGGAATGAGGGCTGCAGATATTAACACAGGCAGTGGATTACAATATACTGTCTTGCCCGATCGGGGATTGGATATTTCATTGGCCAATTACAAAGGGATAAACCTCGTTTACCTTACCTGCAACGGTGAAACCCACCCTTCTTATTACGAACCCGAAGGGATTGGATGGCTGCGCACTTTTGCCGGAGGACTGCTCACCACCTGTGGTCTTACCCATCTGGGCCCTCCCTGCATTGATGACGGCGAACAGTTGGGTCTCCACGGAAGATATTCAACGATACCAGTGAATCAGTTTTCCGATCTGTCTGATTGGATTGGTAATGAGTACCATTATAAGGTAAAGGGAATCGTTGAAGAAGGATTCCTTTTTGGTAAGAAACTAAGGATGGAACGGGAGATTTCCTCAGTTCGTGGACAAAATGTGATCCGCATAACAGATAAGATCACCAATTTTGGGAGTATGGTCAGTCCGTATACCATTCTCTACCACATGAATTTTGGTTACCCGCTTTTATCTGAAGATGCAGAACTGGTGATCGATCCTTCGGTGACGATTCCACGCGATGCGAATGCGGTTCCAGGGATTAACGAATTCAGGAAATTCATCAGGCCTCAACCAGCTTATAATGAGGGGAGACCAAAATGGTGAAACTACTGTCACGTTGAAAAACGGAAAGATTGGAATCGCTGTCAGCATTAAATTCAATATCAAGCAACTTCCCTATATCACGCAATGGAAGATGATGGGTAACGGTGAATATGTTCTGGGGATTGAGCCATGCAATGCTCTTTGTAAATCGCGTAAAACACTTCGCGAGGAGAATACCTTGCCCATTTTACTGCCAGGAGAAAGCATCACCAATATCCTGGAGATTATTGTCAGTGATATTACAGGCTAAAGAAATTCAATATTAATTATTAACACGAATCAGGATGAGGAGATTTATTTTATTGATGGTCGTCGCGCTCTTTTTTTTGAATGCTCCAGCGCAGAAGTATGAACAATTGGCAAAAACGCCACCCATGGGTTGGAATACCTGGAATAAATTTCGCCGCGATGTGAGTGAACAACTCATTATTAGAATGGCAGATGCAATGGTGAGTAGCGGTATGAAGGACGCCGGATATGAGTATGTTGTGATTGATGACTGCTGGGCCGGCATGGATCGGGATGCAAACGGTGAAATCCTTGTTGATAAAGAGCATTTTCCGCACGGGATAAAATATCTTGCCGACTATATTCATTCAAAGGGTTTGAAATTTGGAATATATTCATGTGCAGGAACAAAAACCTGTGCGTGCAAGCGGCCTGGGGGTTATGGCCATGAGTTTCAGGATGCCCGTACCTACGCGAGCTGGGAGGTTGATTATCTGAAATATGATTGGTGTTATACCGAAAATCAGGATGCCAAAATCTCCTACACGACCATGCGCGATGCGCTTTATGCCGCAGGCCGTCCGATCGTGTTTAGCATATGTGAATGGGGCGGTGCAAAACCATGGGAGTGGGCAAAGGAGGTCGGACATTTATGGCGTACAACCCAGGATATTGTGGACCGGTGGGATGCGATGATCATGCTTGTGGATAAGCAAAAAGACCTTGCAAAATATGCGGGTCCCGGGTTTTGGAATGATCCTGATATGCTGGAAGTCGGTAATGGAGGAATGACCACTGAAGAATACAAAACACATTTTTCGTTGTGGTGCATGCTGGCTGCTCCGTTAATTGCCGGTAACGATTTGGGAAGCATGACACCAGAAACTATCGATATACTTACAAATAAAGAGGTTATTGCAGTCGATCAGGATAAACTGGGGAAACAGGGTTTTTGCTTTCGCCACAATGGAGATTATGAAATATGGATTAAGAAATTAGCCAATGACGAAAAAGCGGTCTGCCTTTTAAATAGGGGAGACGAAGAGAAGGAAATTCAGGTTGATTTTAGTTTTCTACTGAAAGCCAATGATAACTACTGGCCACCGGATCCATCCAAGCTGGAGGATTATAAAGTCAGGGATTTGTGGGAACACAAAGAGGTGAAAATGGACAAAACCACCCAATATGTTAAAATTCCGCCTCATTCGGTTAAAGTGTATCGCTTTGTGAAGAAGTAAATCATTTTCATTGGATGGAACATTGTATGGATTGCATTCAGCGTTCAGGCAAACCTCTTTTATCAGCATACTATGAAAACTCAATTATTTTATATTGGGAAAATGCTTATTTTTCCAGTATAAAATAATTGAAATAATGAAAAATTTACTTCTTATCCTGAGTCTCCTGTTCCTTTCGGTTTCAGCTTTTCCTCAAGGGGGAAAAGTGATTGAATCGCTGACTTTTACCTCGAAATCGGGTTCGAAAATGAACTATACAGTCTACCTGCCGGAAGACTATACTACCTCCCAACGCAGTTATCCGGTTGTCTATCTGTTGCATGGATACTCGGACGACGAGACTGGCTGGATCCAGTTTGGCGAGGCTAACAGGATTGCAGACAAAGGTATTTCGGAGGGAAAATTCCCTTCCTGTATTCTCATCATTCCAGACGGAAAACTAACTTGGTATTGTAACAGCTATGACGGGAAGACCAACTGGGAAGATACATTTATCAATGAACTAATACCCTATGTTGAAAAGGAGTACCGAATTCGGCAGAAGAAAGAATGCCGTGCCATTGCCGGACTCTCCATGGGCGGATACGGAGCGCTGAAGCTTTCCATGAAGCATACGGATCTTTTCTCAACATGTGTGGCTTTGAGTTCAGGAACATTCACAGATGATGAGATCAGGACAAAATCTGACAAGGAATTTGAAATGTACTTTGCTGGTCTTTTCGGAAAGGATCTGAAGGGAGAAGCCCGCCTTAATGATGCATGGAAAGCCAACAATCCGCTGGATCTTATCCACTCAGTTCCTTTGGATAAACTTAAATCTGTCCGTTTCTGGATCGATTGTGGCGATGACGATTTTCTCTTTATTGGAAATTCCGCACTGCATGTAGAAATGAGGAAGTTAGGCATTCCGCACGAATACCGTGTCAGGGATGGCGGACATAGCTGGAGTTACTGGAGAACCGGTCTGGCAATGGGATTGGAGTACATTGGGGAAAAGTTCCACAGATAGGCGCAGCATAGGCAATTCTGCTATCATTTTACATTGATTGTTATTGAAAGTCAATTAATTGGTAAAAATTTGAAGGCGCCAAAGGGCTCTGGGTGAATCAAAATTAACCTGCTTCCCAATCTCATGATGTACACAAATAGTCATTCAGTAAAGCCTCAGTACCAACAAGCCATAAGTAAGGTATTAAATTATATAAATCAAAACCTTGCTGGTGATGTTTCCCTGGATACTTTAGCCAGGATAGCCAATTATTCTCCATTCCATTTTAAAAAAATATTTTCTGATTCAATTCTGGAAACGCCGAAGCAATATGTAATCAGGCTTCGGCTGGAAAGAGCGGCGCATTTCATGTTATTATTTCCCAATCTGGCAATTCAGGAAATTGCAGCGGGTTGTGGTTTTTCATCCAATTCAATCTTTAGCAGAGCATTTAAAAATTTTTATGGAATTTCAGCTGAATTGTACAAAGGACTTTCACATGAGGAATTGTATAAAATAAACAATAGGAAGAATCAATTCATCCACCTGCAAGAAACATCATGGATAACTCCTATCACGAATATTCAGAAAAAAAATGATACGGTAAAGATAGCTTCCACTCCCATTGTTAAAACGATTTATCCATTTAAGATTGCAGCTATTCAAACGACGCTAAGTCACAAGGAAAATATTTCATTTGCATTTAAAAGCCTGCTTCAGTGGGCAATACCGCAGAATTTAATAACCTCATCGACCAGATACTTCGGGATTTGGCTCGATTTTCCTTTTATAACCCCTTACGACAAGTGCCGCTACCTTTGCGGAATTGATTTGGGTATTGATATTAAAGCTTCCAAAGGAATTGATGTACTTGACTTTAAAAAAGGTCAGTATATCAATTATGAAATGACCGGGGACATCAATGAAACATTGGAATCGCTCATTAGTTTAAACCATAGCGTTATTGATTCATTGGGATATACAATTTCAGAAATGATTTGTTATGAACAGTTTGAGGAAAATCCTGCAAAACAATCTTATGAGAAAATTGCGCGGAACCTTATGTTCCCAATAAAAATAAAATAGCAAGATTTGCAAACATCACCCCAAGTTATGCAAACTAATCAGGATTGATTTCCGGCATTTTTGTGGTCATAAATATTAAACATTATGACTATAGAAACGAATGAATTAATTCTATCCCTTCAGGATGTTACCAAAGAATTCCTTTCTCAGGAAAGAAAGTTTACAGCCCTGAAAAATATTAATCTTTTTGTGCAAAAAGGTGAATATCTGGCTATTACAGGTAAATCAGGCAGTGGAAAATCAACATTGCTAAATATGATCACCGGGATAGACCATCCGACAAGTGGTTCTATAAAGGTGAGAGATGTGACTATCGGGCAATTGAATGAAAGTAAACTTGCAAAATGGAGAGGCAAAAACATCGGCATCGTGTTTCAGTTCTTTCAATTAATCCCTACGCTAACGATCCGGGAAAATATTCTTCTTGCCATGGAGTTTGTGGATGTTATTCCAAATCCGGATCGTTTAAAACGAGTTCAGGATTTGCTGACTCAGGTTGGTATTGCAGATCAGGCAGATAAAATGCCTGCTTCCTTATCGGGAGGAGAGCAACAACGGGCGGCTATTGCGCGGGCGTTGGCAAACAATCCCGAGATCATTGTAGCCGATGAACCGACCGGCAATCTCGACAGCAAAACAGCCGATTCAATCAATTCAATTTTTAGCTCTCTTGCCAGGTCAGGGAAAACGGTGATTGTGGTTACACATGAAAGGAACACTGCTTTGAAGTATCATCGCATCGTTAATTTGGTGGATGGAGAAATTGAAGTACAAAATTCACAAAATTAGCAGCCATGAGAATGAAATTAAAAAAGACGTTTAGTGACTTGCTTGTCAGTCCGGGACGTACATTGCTGGTTGTATTCGCCTTGGTATTGGGAATTTGGGGCGTTGGTACGGTTTTCGTTTCCTATTTTGTCCTTGCAAACGATTTAAATGCGAACTATCAAAGCACGAACCCATCTCAGGTAGTATTTCATTCCAATCAGTTTGAAAAATTGAATTTGCAGCAATTCACTGAAAAACCTGAAGTTGAAACAGCAGAATTGCGGGATTTTTCACTGCAAAGAATTGAAATTTCTCCAAATGACTGGATTCCACTTTGGCTATATGGAGTAGAAGATTTTGAAAAGTTCAAACTGGCCCGCATATTTCCCGAAACTGAGAAAAGAGCGCCGGACGCAGGTACGATACTGATTGAACGTGATTGCAAACACATTACAAAAATTGATGTTGGAGATTCGCCCCGGGTGAGAATCGACGGAAATATGCTAAATGTTAAAGTGAGCGGAATTTGTTTTGATCCGGCTCAGGCTCCGGCAACTCAGGATGCTTTTATTTACGCGTATACAGATAAAAGCAGCTACAAAAAAATGACCGGGTTACCTAACAACCAACGATTAATCGTTCGTTTGAACAATGTCCATTCAGACGAAGATGTAAAAAAGGTTTCGGATATTCTAGTGAAGGAATTAAACACCAACGGGATAACAATAAGTTCTGTAGAGATTCCTAAATTTAACCAGCATCCCCATCAATGGCAGCTTGATACATTGATATTTTTAGTCGGATCAATAGGTATGCTGGCATTTATCATGGGGGCAGTTTTGGTTTCCCAGTTAATGAGGTCGGTGATGGCCAGCCAGGTAAGGCAGATAGGAATTCTAAAAGCCATTGGAGGATCTCAATACCAGGTATTTCAAATTTACATTGCCATGTTGCTTTTAATGGGATTTAGCGCCGGAATTATTGCCATACCCCTGTCGGTTGCCAGCGGGTACGCATTCTCGTATTTCGTAGCCTGGAAGCTTAATTTTAATATCCTCACAACCAGTCTCCCAGTATTTGTATATGTCATGCTTTTTGCTGCCAGTTTGTTGCTTCCAGTTTTACTCTCTTTCGGAATTGTTTTGAAAGGTACAAGCATTTCAGTCAGGCAGGCTTTGGCCGATTATGGAATTTCTCAAAAGGTATCTCTTCGGGAATTTAAATTTTCGAAAAGGATTTCTGATTCTAGTTCTTTTATTCTTGCCATTCGAAATTCATTGCGAAACAGCCGGCGATTGGCGGTAACCATCATGGCCATGGCCTTGGGAGTGGCCATTTTTAGTACTGGTTTCAACGTAAGACAGTCGTTATGGAACCTGCTTTCGAATTTGAAAAGCGAATTGCGGTATGATGTTCAGGTAGTTCTTGGAGACCAAGTCTCACGGGAAGCAGCACTTCGTCCTTTTTCATCACTTCAAAATGTAAAAAAAATTGAAATGTGGAACGGAGGTCGGGGGCAGATCCAGTCAAATTTACTTTCAACCAACAAAGGGGCTGGTATTGTGGTACTTCCATATAATAGCGAATTGTTGAAATTAAAAATAATAAATGGATCGTGGCTGTCCTCTTCCGGTGAGCTTGAGATCGTGATGAATCAGCAAGCATGCGATCTTTACAATCATCCGGCAGTAGGATCATATGTTATACTGATGATTGGTGAAAAAAATATAAAGGGCAAATTGGTAGGTATCGCAGAACAATTTGAAAAACCAAAGATCTATATGGACATTGAAAAATATGATTCCCTGTTTAATCCTGATCATTTGATAAATAGTTTGATGTTTGTAGCCGGAGATCACACTTACGAAAAGGTGGTAGAGTTGAAAAGAGAAATTGAAAAGTCCATAGCTCCTACGGATTTTAAAGTTCTCTATGTTATGTCGCAGGCTGAAAGAGTTAAAATTATTTATGATCACCTGAATATTATCTTAACAACCATTGTTTTGCTGTCTTTTTTAGTTTTGGTGGTGAGTGCGATTGGAATGGCCTCAGCTACAGGGATCAATATTTTGGAACGCACCCGGGAAATTGGTGTCATGCGTGCCATAGGGGCTGCCCCCAAAGTGATTTATTCACTGTTTGTTATGGAAGGAATGGTTGTCAGTATTTCGAGTATTTTGCTGGGTTTACTGCTTGCCTATCCTTTGAGTCAATTGGCAGCCATATTCTTTGGAAATTTAATGTTAGGCAAGGAAGCAATACTTCAATATGCCTTTAGTCCTTCAGGTTTTTTGATTACTTTATTAATTACACTTCTTTTTGGATGGCTTGCCAGCAGAATACCTGCTAAATCGGCTGTTCAGATTCCAACACACAAAGCTTTGTCATATGAATAAAAAAATCAGTATGTATAAAATTATCTTAGGATTAATAGGTTTCGGATTATTTCTGACAACTGAAGTCTATTCACAAAGAGTAGTATCTGCAGGTTCGCTAACTTTCAATATATCCGGTTTTGCAGATAATTCGGGTCAGGTAATTGTGCAATTATTCCGGAAAGATGATAAAATTCCCAAGAACCCATTCATGCAGTTAGAAGCAAAAATTATTGAAAAAAAGGCAGTTGTTGTCTTTAAGAATCTATCTTACGGATTTTATGGAGCCATAATAGTACATGATCAAAATTCCAATGGTATCATTGACCATCGATGGGGAATCCCTAATGAACCACTGGGATATTCGAACAATTGGCAGCTTTCACTTTTATCCGGTATGCCCACTTTTGAAAAATTAAAATTTGTCTTCAGTGAGTCACATAATATTTGTACTATCCAAATGCACAAATAGCTTCAAACAAAGACATTGGTATTTGTCGGTTGAAATCGCATAAATACAAGTAGTTACAAATTACTTCTGACTGCCAAACAGAATCTTCTCCAGATCGGGTCTGTCGATTTTGCGGAGTTCGGCTGTCAGCTCTTTCCTAAATTCACTTTTGTACCAAAAGAAGAACTTTTTCTGGGCCTGTTTTTGCTCAGAGGTTTTGGCCGTATATACTTTTTCGAGTGTATAGGGATGGTAGCCGGTGTAATAGATTACGGTAGCAAGGGTCATTGGGGTAGGAGTGAAGTCCTGGACCTGCTCCAATTTGAAATTCTGCTCCTTCATTTTGGCTGCCAGATCGGCCATGGATTCGACAGTGCTTCCCGGGTGACTGGAGATAAAATAAGGAATCAGCTGTTGCTTCAATCCATATTTCTCGTTGGTTCTGTCAAAGAATTTCCTGAGTAGGGCAAACTGGGAGAAGGAAGGTTTGCGCATAATTGTAAGTACTTTATCCTCAGTATGTTCAGGTGCTACTTTTAGCCGGCCTGAAACATGCTTCTCAATGACCTGATCAAGATAGTCTAGGTTTCCCTGGTTGACCTGCTCATCTTCGACCCTGTGAAAGATAAGGTCGTAACGGATTCCGCTGCCAATGAAAGCTTTCTTTACTCCCTGGATATTGGATACCTTGTCGTAAAGCCTGCTCATCGGTCGGTGGTCGATATCCAGGTTTTTACATACAGTCGGGTAAATGCAGGAGGGCCTTTTACATGACTGGCAAATAGAGAGATGTATTCCGGCCATCTTGTACATATTGGCAGACGGACCGCCAACATCGGATATGTATCCCTTGAAATCGGGCATTTTCGTTACCTGTTCGGCCTCCCGGAGAACAGATGCTTCGGATCTTGAAGCGATGAATTTACCCTGATGGGCAGAAATGGTGCAAAATCCGCATCCCCCAAAACAACCCCTGTGGATATTGATGGAGTGCCTTATCATTTCGTAGGCCGGAATGGCTCCCTTGCCGTTGTATTTGGGATGCGGCAGCCTGGTAAAAGGCAGGTCACTGTAAAGATCGGCCTCTTCCGTGCTCAGCGGCGGCCATGCAGGATTGATCACCACTTTTTGATCCCCATGTGCTTGAATGAGCCTGGTCTCCGGTTCCATCCGGTTAGACTCCTCTTCAATAACTTTAAAATTGCGTGCATAGTTGATCTTTTCAGCCTGGCAAGCTTCATAGTCAAATAGCTCAATTTCGTCCCAGGAGGCGTCGGATGGTATGGCTTGTTCCTTTTGCAACACGAATGCAGTTTGCGGAATATCTGTCAACTCCTTTAGCTTTTTTCCGGCCCGAAGTTGTTCTACCAGCACAATAAGCGATTTTTCCCCCATCCCGTAGAAGAGCAGATCGGCTTGACTCTCAATCAATATGCTTGGTTTTAATCTGTCAGACCAATAGTCGTAATGGGTTACCCGGCGCAGGGAGGCTTCGATACCTCCGATAATCAATGGTACGTCGGGGTAGAGTTTTTTAAGGATGTTCGAATAGACGATGGTGGCATAATCCGGTCGGGCGCCTGCTCTGTCGCCGGGAGTATAAGCATCATTCGACCGTTTGCGTTTGTTGGCCGTGTAATGGTTGACCATTGAATCCATGCATCCGGCTGTTATGGCGAAGAAGAGTCTTGGTTTTCCCATTTTTTTGAAATCGCGAAGGTCATCCTGCCAGTTCGGCTGTGGCACGATGGCAACTTTCAGTCCCTCCCGCTCCAGGATACGGCCGATTACTGCCGCACCAAAGGATGGATGGTCAACATAGGCATCACCCGAGAAGAGGACGACATCAACCTCCTCCCATCCCAAAGCCCGAACCTCTTTGATAGTGGTGGGCAACCAATTGCTGATTTTATATTCGTTCAAAATTGAGTTTCTTGGATACAAAATTACATCATTTAGCATTGAAACCTGTTTTTCAATACCAATTCTTTATATTTGGGTGTTCAAGTGCCTTCTTTTTGCGTTTATTTCAAAGTTAGGCGTCATTCTAAAACCACCGACATTGCAAGATTTTACGACTTATGAACAGGTTGAATAATATAGTTCAAAAAAAGCTAGATTTGCAGATAGACGATATTAAAATATGAAGATAACAACTGATTTATATCTTGGTGATAGCAGAAAGGAATTGAAGAAACTTCTTGACAATTCTGTTGACCTTATTGTAACATCACCACCATATGCAGACCAACGTAAAAGCACTTACGGAGGAATTCATCCCGACAAATATGTTGAATGGTTTCTGCCAATATCGGAGCAACTTTTGAGAGTCTTAAAGCCAACAGGGACTTTTATTTTAAACATAAAAGAAAAAGTTGTTGAAGGTGAACGTAGTACTTATGTAATGGAACTTATCATTGCGATGCGTAAACAAGGTTGGTTATGGACTGAAGAGTTTATATGGCACAAGAAAAATTCTTATCCTGGTAAGTGGCCTAACCGTTTTCGTGACTCTTGGGAAAGACTGTTACAATTCAACAAGGACAAGCACTTCAATATGTATCAAGAGGAAGTTATGGTTCCAATGGGTGATTGGGCAAAAACACGTTTAAAAAAACTTTCTGACACCGACAAAGTTCGTGACAACTCAAAAGTTGGAAGCGGTTTTGGTAAGAATATTTCAAACTGGATAGACAGAGACAAAGCATTTCCAACTAATGTTTTGCACTTAGCGACAGAGTGCAATAATAAAAATCATAGCGCAGCATTCCCCGAAGAATTGCCAGAATGGTTTATAAAACTTTTTACAAAAGAAAATGATATTGTACTTGACCCTTTTATGGGTTCAGGAACGACTTTATCCGTTGCTAACAGAATGAAAAGAAATTCCATTGGAATTGAAATTCTTCCTGAGTATTATAAAATGGTAAATAATCAATTACAACCAGTCGAGTTATATCTTTTGGAACCTAAAGAAATATATGAAAAAGCTGAACCTAAAAGACGTGTCGCAGTACGTTGAAGAAAATATTGGAACATTTCACCAAAAAAGAATTGCGGGATTAAATGATTTGAAACTAAAGAGAGTCCTTAGTAAAAAGAATCCTTATCTTTTCAAAGCCAAATACGTTCTTACTGCTCAGGATATTATAAAAAGTTTGACTGATGCTTTTATTTCTTCACAAGAAGAAACAATTTTTGGTGATTGGCTTGAAGGCTTAGCCATTTTTATTAATAGTAAGGTTTATGAGGGTCGTAAATCTGGTATACCGGGAATCGACCTTGAATTTGATAAAGATAACATTCGTTACATTTTGACCATAAAATCTGGCCCAAATTGGGGTAACAGCAGCCAAATTGGGAAATTGCTTGCTGATTTTAAAACTGCAAAAAAGACTTTACGAACAAGTAATTCTCAATTAAATGTTGTTGCCGTAAATGGTTGTTGTTATGGCAGAGAAAATAAATTCGACAAAGGAGAATACTTCAAATACTGCGGACAAAAGTTTTGGGAGTTTATTTCTGGCGACCCTGAATTATACACAAAAATCATAGAACCATTAGGTCATAAGGCTAAAGAAAGAAATGATGACTTTATTAAATCTTATTCTCAAATGATAAATAAGTTTACTAAAGAATTTGCAAATGAGTTTTGCGAGGACAATGGTGATATTGACTGGGATAAGTTAGTCAGATTTAATTCTGCTATTAAAGCATAACTAATTAAAATCAATATATTATGCCACAATGTTTAATTCCGAACTGCACCAATGATGCAAATAATAATATTAGTATTCGTTGTAGACGACCTAACACTAGTGCAATATGGGCCCCAAATACAGTAGCTTTTCTATGCGATATTCATGCTGACCTAGGATATTCTATAGATATTAATTTTACGATAGCTCCAACAAGGTCAATAACAACAAATGTTTCAGCAGGTGGTCATATTGAAACAAGAACGACATCAATAAATCACCATCCTTGATTTAGGAATGACTCCTATTTAATTAAAATTGACGGAACAGAAAAAAGAACGAACGTCTAACATGCGGTATAGTTAATTGCCGTTGCAGTGCCTGTTTCAAGGTCTTAGCTTTTATTAAATCTTGTTGTATCTTGATAAGTAATCACTTCGAAATCGGCAACTAACCATACCGCCAACGTTGAAGTCACTTGCGATCTACCAACTTCCTGGTAAGTAAAAACGGCAAACCGGAGAATTATGAAACTTGTCAAACCTGAAGATTTAATCAAAGCGAGTCCCTTCATTCAGTACCTTGGAGGTGAGAATTTTGCCAAGATTTTGATGCATCTGCTGAGTTTTCACAAAATCAATGATTTGTACGAAAATGTAAGTCAAAAGCAGGGTATCGAATCGATTGATGCCATTATTAAATACCTGAATATCACGCTTGAGTTTAATGAAAATGATTTGAAAAAACTGCCTGCGGATGGAAGCTTCATTACCGTTTCGAACCATCCTTTTGGAGGAATTGACGGGATTTTGTTGATCAAACTGCTTTCCCTGGCCAGGGGTGATCACAAGGTAATAGCCAATTTTTTGCTTAAAAAGGTAGAGCCCATTTCTGATTTTTTTCTGGCTGTCAACCCCTTTGAAAACATGCCTGAAGCAGGTTCAAGCATTGCCGGATTAAAGACGGCCATTGATCATCTTCAGCATGGCGGAGTGTTGAGCCTTTTCCCGGCAGGGGAAGTATCAACCAACTATAGCTCTTCCGTCATCACCGACAGGGAGTGGCTTATTTCAGCTCTTCGCTTCATCAAAAAGAACAAAGTTCCTATTGTTCCGATCTATTTTCATGGAACCAATAGCCGTATTTTTCACCTTTTGGGAAGAATACACCCCGCACTCCGGACGGCAAAACTACCCTCAGAACTTATTAACAAAAGGGACAAAACGATCAAAGTGAGGATCGGGAATCCGATTTCGGTCAAGGAGCAGGATCGGTTTTCGGATATTCATCAGTTCGGACGTTATTTGAGGGCCAAGACCTATTGCCTTGACTCAGGAATTGAAGTAAAACGGTTTTTCAACTACTCGCTGAAAAGTGATCCAAAGCCGGAGGAAATCACTGCTTCTCAATCACAAACGCTGATTGAAAGAGAGATAGCTTTTGTAAAGAGGGAGCACTTTCTTTTCAGTGTAAAAAATTACGATGTGTTTTGTGCCCCTACCAAGGTAATACCGGTCATTCTGAACGAACTGGGTCGTTTGAGGGAGATCACCTTTCGGGAAGTGGGCGAAGGGACCAACCGTTCAACGGATATTGACGAGTTCGATCTTTATTACCAACAACTCATTATCTGGGATATCAACGCGAAAAAAATAGTCGGTGGTTACAGGATTGGAATGGGTGCAGAAATCATGGAACAGTTTGGTGTCAGGGGATTTTATACACATAGCCTCTTCAAAATGAGTAATGGTTTTAAAGAAACCTTGAGGCAATCGCTCGAGTTGGGCAGATCCTTCATCGTGAGTGAATATCAGCGCAAACCGCTTCCTCTTTTTCTGTTATGGAAGGGGATTCTCTTTTTTCTACTTAAAAATCCAGAATACCGCTACCTGATCGGGCCGGTAAGTATCAGCAATACCTATTCGGAAAAGTCGAAGGAGTTGATCATTCGTTACATCATGGCCAATTTTTACGATTATGAAAAGGCAGCGTTGGTGAAACCCCGCAATCGGTTCAAAGTCAAAACCAGGGATCTTCATCTGAATGAGGCGATGATACACCTATCGCCAAAGCTAAGTTCCCTGGATAAGTTTATTGGCGACGTAGATCAATACAATAGCGGGCTACCGGTACTTTTAAAAAAATATTTGGGATTGAATGCGAAGATCATTGCCTTCAATGTGGATCCAAAATTTAACAATTGTGTGGATGGAATGATCGTTTTGGATATCTACGACATTCCCAAAGAGACCATCGAATCACTCTCCAAGGAGTTCAATGATTTGAGTTTGTTGAAAAGGTTTTATGCACCCCGGGAGACGGAGGATCCGAATTGAACGTTAAAAACAAGGCATGCCTTGTTTTTAACGTTCAATTCGGATCCTTGCATCCACGGCTACAATTTTATCGCCATTTCCCATGAGCGGATTGATATCCATCTCTTTGATTTCAGTTACAAAACGCAACATGGAGGAGAGCCTCACGATGATTTCAGCGAATTTTTTCCGGCTCACACCGCATTTCCCTCTGAAACCCTTGATGATAGGGTAGGCTTTTAGGTTACGGATCATGGAATCAGCCTCTTCGAAGGTAAGCGGGGCAAGACCTGAAGTGGTATCTTTCAGTACTTCAACAAAGATCCCTCCGATTCCGCAGAGAATGACATGGCCAAATTTGGGTTCATAGCTGGCACCCAGAAAAAGTTCGATGCCCGAAGCTTGTTCAGCCAGCAAAACTGCGGTTGTCATTTTAATCTTCATCATGCGACTAAATTCGACACTTACCATCTCTTCCGAGCGAACATTTAAAGTGACTCCGCCTACATCCGTTTTGTGCAAAGGTCCCACCACCTTCATCACGAGTGGAAATCCGATTTTTTTCGCTGCCTGGATCGCCTCTGTTTCAGTTTTGGCGATGATTTCCTGAACAGACGGGATCGAAGCAGCGGCCAGAAGCTGTTCAACGATGTCGGGCGAGAGGTAGCCATTAGGACTATTATCGATGATTCTTCTGATGCGTGGAACATCGACACCATCCAGAAAAATCTCCTGTCCCGATGGTTTTGGAGTCAGTTTTACCTTGGTGAGTGCCCTTCCTAAAAGTACTTCATCGGGGAAGTTTACATTCCCATGGGAGAGGAAATATGCCAGATCTTTTTTTACGGTCATCACGGAGGGGAGAATCGGGTAGATTGGTTTCTTACACAGTTTCATCTTCCTGTTGAGTACTTCGTACACATCTTTGACTGAAGTGAGTCCCGCACTGCCAAATATGACAGCCATTCCATCAATATCCTCCATTTTGTTTTCACAGGTGTCGATGATGATATCGAGCTGTTCTGCAGTACCTGTTGCAAGAAAATCGATCGGATTCTCTACCGATGAACCTGAAAAGAGTGCCTCCTTTAGTTTTTGTTTGACCGGAGAATCAGGAATATTTGGGATATTTACCCCACCGGCTTCCAGTGCGTCCGTCAGCATTACAGCGGGACCACCTGCATGGGTAATAATGACCATGTTCTTACCTTTCATCTGTTTCGACATCAGTACACAGGCAACGGTAGTCAGCTCTTCGCGGCCATAACATCTGACGATACCTGCTTTTCGGAAAAGGGCTTCAACTGCTGAGTCAGAACTGGCCATTGCACCCGTATGAGAGGAGGCTGCCCTACTGCCGGCTTTTGAACTACCCGCTTTGATGGCAGCCAGTCTAAACCCTTTTTTTACTAGTGAAGCAGCATGGAATAAAAATTTATCCGGATTGTGGATGGTTTCAATGTAAAGCAGCTTGACACGTGCTTCTGACTCACTTTCCGAATTCAGGTCCCAATATTCCAACACTTCCTCAACTCCCAGCTGCGCTGAATTTCCGACCGAAATTACTCTTGAGAAGGTGAGTCCCTTGGGAATTGCTGATTCCATGATAAAAACGGCTGTACCCCCTGATCCTGACACAAAATCTACCCCGGTAGGTTCCAGCCGCGGAATAGGTTCTGTAAAAACACCTGCATAATCATGGGTTAGCACTCCTATGCAGTTTGGGCCGATCAGACACGCTTCCGCCTGATTCACATGTTCAACAATCTCTTTCTCCAGTAGAGCACCTTCCTTTCCCATTTCACTGAACCCGCCCGAAATGATGATAAACGCTTTGGTGTTTTTCTCTTTGGTTAAAACAGCTACCGCTTCCGGACAACTTTTGGCAGGAATAGCCAAAATTGCCAGCTCGACATCGGGAAGATCTTTGACCGATCGAACTGTAGTTACTCCCTGAACACACTCATCATGCGGGTTTACAGCATAGAGTTGCCCTTTATATTCATACTCCAAAAGATTTTTCAGGATTTTTCCACCTGGTTTGGTGATGTTGTTGGAAGCTCCAACCACCACGATGCTGGAGGGGGAGAGAAGTTGTCTGTTCAGCATTTCTTGAAATTAGAATTTTAGCTTTTATGATGAAGTGACTAAAGTGAGCTAAAGTGACTAGAGTACTTATGGAACATCAAGTTGGGAGTCCATAACTTTAGTCACTTTAGCTCACTTTAGTCACTCTCTCATGCTTATATTTGAAAAGGAATGGAAATATCAGCCCCAGTATCAAAGCATAAGCCGAAAATACCATCCAGATATGGGGCCAGTCTTTTACTCCGTCTTTGGTAAACAGATCCACAACAAAACCGCTGGAAACACCTCCCAGATAGGCTCCAAAACCATTGGTCATGATCATGAACAATCCCTGGGCGCTTGCCCTGTTCTCTGGTGCAGCTTCCATTTCGACAAAGAGAGAACCTGAAATATTGAAAAAATCAAATGCCATTCCATAGATGATCATGGAAAGTATCAGAAGCGCCAGTCCGTGACCTGGATTCCCAATGCCAAAAAGACCAAAGCGCAATACCCAGGCAAAGATGCTGATGATCATCACCTTTTTGATGCCAAAACGTTTCAGGAAAAATGGAATGGTCAGGATAAAAAGGGTTTCAGAAATCTGAGAGATAGAGAGCAAAAGGGTCGGATGTTTCACCGCGAAGGAGTCTTTGTAGAGATCGAATTTGGAAAAATCGTCGAGGAAAGAGCCTCCAAAAGTATTGGTAATCTGAAGTGCCGCTCCGATTAGCATGGCGAAAATAAAGAAAACGGCCATCTTTCGTTTTTTAAACAAAACAAAGGCATCCAGTCCGAGTGCGGAGAGAATTGATCCGTCTCTTTTGGCGCGTGCCGGAGGACAGGCAGGCAGCGTAAAGGCGTAGATGCCTAAAAATAGGGCTGTAACTGCACTAACGTAAAGTTGTGCAGGATTTCTGGCCCAACCCAAAAGGTCGACGATCCACATGGCAAAAATGAAACCAATGGTACCCCAAACCCGGATGGGTGGAAAATCCTTGACAACATCATAGCCTTTTTGCAGGAGAATATTGTATGAAACAGCACTGTTTAAGGCAATTGTGGGCATGTATGCCATGGCATTGAACAGCATGACCCAATACATCACGACAGGATTGGTGACCGTTGAAGCCCAGAAAAGCAAAATCGCACCCACCAGATGGCAGATACCCAGAACCCGCTCCGCATTGATCCAACGATCGGCTACTATGCCCATTAATCCGGGCATAAACAGCGCTGCAAGTCCCATGGTGGCATAGACTCCGCCTACTTGTCCGCCCGTAAATTTCAGCGGTCCCATCATGTATCCGCCAAGCGAAATAAGCCAACATCCCCATATGAAGAACTGGAGAAAGTTCATCAGGGTCAACCTTGTTTTGATGTTCATAAATGAAGAAGCTGTTTGGTTAAAAAGTTGTTTACAGGCACTAAATCTAAGAAAAAACAGTGAAACTAAACATGAGATTTAGCAATTATGAAAAGTCAGCAAAATTGGTTAAATTTAATAGGAGATTGCTTTTGAAAGTGCTAAGAAGTGAAGTCTATTATTAAAGCTGCGTATATAAATGTCTAGATCTATTTACCATTATTCATCTAAATCTACTTCAGCTGAGGGTTTTACAATCTTTAAGAATTTCGAAAATAATGGTCGAGTCGAAATTCATTCAGAAGTTGATAAAGATAAAAATGACTACAGTGATTTGTTAATGATCTCTTGTGAGTTTGCAAAAATGGGTAGAATAGTTCAGGTATTACCAAAGCTGCACTTCAAAGATAAAAGGTACAAAGAAATTTTTGGTGGATTAATAGGAACCAAATATGAAGGGAAATGCCCAGATTTAAAAATATGCGATCACTTCTTTGAATATGAGGGATTTATATCAAATAACCCAAAAACTAATTTTAGCAACATGCTGAGACGTGGGTTAAATCAGTCATCCCATATCATCATTAAAGATTGTAATATTACTTTTGACCACATTAAAAGGACATGTATTCAAAGAATTAGAGAGGCCCATATTATTGATGAAGTGTGGGTAATGAAAAATAGTAAGATTGAACTTGTATTTAAAAGCAAAGCCTCAAAGAGCTAAACTCCCTAAGGCTTTACGGCGTCGAATCCGTAGAATCGACATTGCAAAGATACGTCATTGATAATCAAAAGTCAAGTTTTTAACAGTTTATTTTCAGATGACTATAATAAGGAAAAACGGCATTTGCCGGTTTCTAGTTATATTTTCTGAACAATCTCGAGATTAGCCTGCCCCACTTCAATGGCCTTCAAATTGAGCGGTATAAGTTTGTGGTGCCTCTCAGGGAGTGATTTTTCCAGTCCTTTTTTGACGTTCTCCAGTTTGATGACGGGTTTGGCCTGCAGGAATGCACCCAGGACTATCATATTAAAAGTGAGTGGGTTACCCATTTCAACGGCTAGCCTGGCACCTTCCACCTTGTAAATATTGATGTCTTTTCGGGAAGGAAACTTGACCACCCCATTTGGGTCGTACAGCAGGGTTCCTCCCGGTTTGACCATTTTCTCAAATTTGGTCATCGACTGCTGGTTAAGGATGATGGCTGTGTCGAATTCGTGAAGAACAGGCGAACTGATCCTGTCGTCACTCAGAATGACAGTCACGTTGGCAGTACCACCTCTCATTTCCGGACCATAGGAAGGAAACCATGCGACTTCCTGATTTTGCATCACACCTGAGTAGGCAAGGATCTTTCCCATGGAGAGAACGCCTTGTCCGCCAAAACCTGCAATAATAATTTCTTCAGTCATTGCTTTCTAATTAGTTGTTCAATTGTCTGAAATTGATTAAGAAAGAAGGATAAAGGATAAAGTAAAAAGGATAAAGTAAAGAACGCACCGATCTTAATGTCCTCAACTCTCAACTCCCCTTCGACTTCGCTAAGGGACCGGTCTCACCTTTCAAAACTCAAAAAACCGGAGTTCCCTACTTTATCCTTTTTACTTTATCCTTTTTACTTTATCCTTTTTACTTTATCCTTTTTACTTTATCCTTTAACCTCAAATGGTTCAGTCGCTTCTTTGCCTCCATCTTTCAAATCGCCCAAAGGGAACAAAGGAAACATGTGTTTCACCATCCAGTCGTTGGAATCGACCGGAGTCATTTTCCAACCTGAATTACAGGTAGAGACTATCTCAACAAAACTGGTACCAATATTCTTTTGTGATATTTCGAATGCCTTTTTAATCGCCTTTTTAGCTTTCCTAACGGCCCCTGGTGTATGAACACTCTGACGGGTAACAAAAGCTGCACCGGGCAATTGAGCAATTAATTCGGTTATTTTCAAGGGATATCCATTGAGATCGACATTCCTTCCATATGGGGTAGTAGAGGTTACCTGACCAAGCAGGGTAGTTGGGGCCATTTGTCCTCCGGTCATCCCGTAGATGGCGTTGTTGATGAAGATCATGACGATATTCTCGCCCCTGTTGACAGCATGCATGGTTTCTGCAGTACCAATGGCCGCAAGGTCGCCATCTCCCTGGTAGGTGAAAACGGTTTTCTCCGGCATCACGCGTTTGATTCCGGTTGCAACGGCAGGCGCCCGACCATGGGCTGCTTCCGACCAGTCAATGTCGATGTAATTGTAGGCAAAAACAGCGCAACCTACCGGGGAAACCCCAATTGTTTGGTCTTGGATTCCCATTTCATCGATGACCTCTGCAATCAGTTTGTGCACAACTCCATGACTGCATCCCGGACAATAGTGCATGGTCACGTCGTTCAGAACGGGTGATTTGCTATAGATCAGGTTTTCAGGTCTGATGATATTTTTGATTTTTTCAGCAACTTCTGACATAGTTTATCCTCCTATCATTGTTTGGAAAAGCGCTTTCTCAACTTCATCCGGAGAGGGAAGAATTCCGCCCATCCGGCCAAAATATTCGACTTTTGTCATGCCGTTAGCCGCCAAACGCACATCGTAGACCATCTGACCTGCATTGAACTCGACAGTTAAAAAGCCTTTGACGCGGCCAGCCATTTCTGCAATAACCTTTTCAGGAAACGGGAAAAGCGTAATTGGTCTCAGTAATCCGACTTTGTAGCCCCGAGCCCTTGCCAATTGAACGGTTTTCTGACAAATTCTGGCAGCACAACCAAATGCAACTAGTACATATTCAGCATCTTCGCAATCTATGGCCTCAAACCGGACATCCTCTTCTTTCATCCGTTTGTATTTTGCCTGAAGGCGAAGGTTGTTATCTTCCATGATGTGTGAGTCCATTTCGAGGGAGGTGATCACATGCTTGGGCCGATCTTTTGTTTTACCTTGTGTTGCCCAGCTGCCGGTGATCTCTTTCAATTGCTGATCAGTCCATCTTGGCCGCTGATCCATCAGCTCAACTTTCTCCATCATCTGACCAATGACGCCATCAGCCAGAATCATCACCGGATTGCGGTATTTGTAAGCCAGTTCAAAACCAAGACCGATAAAATCGTGCATCTCCTGAACGGAAGCAGGAGCAAGTACCAGCAATGAATAGTCGCCATGTCCTCCTCCTTTGGTTGCCTGATTGTAGTCGGCCTGAGATGGCTGAATGGTACCCAAGCCGGGTCCTCCTCGTTGTACATTAACGATTACACAGGGAAGTTCGGAACCTGCAATGTAGGAGATGCCTTCCGCCATCAGGCTGATACCGGGACTGGACGAGGAGGTCATCACTCTTTTGCCGCAACCTGCTGCTCCGTAAACCATGTGAATGGAAGCGATCTCACTTTCTGCCTGCAAAACAACCATTCCGGTGGTTTCCCACGGTCTATTTGCCATGAGTGACTCCATCACTTCCGATTGTGGGGTGATCGGATACCCGAAATAACCGTCACAGCCATACCGAATGGCTGCTTCTGCAATCACTTCGTTTCCTTTCATCAATCTTAATTCACCCATATTTGGATTTTTAATTGATTAATCTAATCTTAATCTGTAAACTGTGATACAACTGTCCGGACAAACTGAAGAGCAATTTGAACATCCGATACATTCATCAGGGTATTCCATGTATGAATAGTGGTATCCCTTGCTATTGACATCGCGGTTGAGCCCCAAGGTTTTCGTTGGACAAGATACGACACAGAGGTTACATCCCTTGCAAACTTCCGAGTCAACAACTACTGCTCCTATGACTTTAGCCATTTTGTTCGTTATTTTAATTTCAAATTTCGGTATTGGAAATGGTGTCAGTTATGACTTTTGTCCTGTAACCGATTTCTTACATATTTTCAAAAAACGACTACTTTTACTTTCAATTTATAAGTCGGCCGGAAAATCCCGATGAAACTGATTCAATCTTGTTTCGAGATCCGCGAATTGATCACGACGGACATTTGAGACACAAGCCCTCAAACCCTGTTTTGAGCTCCCGGTATTGCCCAATGAGATGGCGCTGATGCCGTAAAAAAGGAGGTGATACAACAATTTGGCCTCATCCATTCCCGGATAACTGATTGTGAAATAGAATCCATCCCCGACGGGTTTGTCAATATCAGTGGCATAAACGATTTCGAACCCATTGGAGAGAAAAAGTTGCTTCATGATCCGAGCTTTCTCCCCGTATTCCTTAACTTCTGCGATGAAATCATAAGTTCCGTTGTTGGCATGCCTGAACATGGCAGCCAAAGCATACTGCGCGGAATGGGATGTTCCGGATGTCATCGCATAAAGTACCCTGTGGATAATCGCATTGCCGAACCCGTGTACACGAAGCCTGTCGCTAAGATTTTGAGAATGACGGTGGTACAACAGGTCGGAAATGATCAGGATTCCGATTCTTTGACCGGCATAGGAGAATACTTTTGAACTTGAGATCATCATAACCCAATTTCGTGTGTATCGCGCCACAGTGGGCTGATAAGGAGGTATGCCGGGTTTTGACAAATCCAGCCGGAAGTCCATGGCAAAATAGGCTAGATCTTCTATTACCACCACATCATATTTGTCTGCCAGCTCGCCGATGATTTTTAGTTCGTCGTCTGTTAAGCATATCCAGGACGGGTTGTTGGGATTGGAGTAGATGATGTTGCAAATATTCCCCTTCGACAGGTAAGATTCCAGCTTTTCCCTCAGTTTCTCCCCTCTGAAGTCAAAGACATCGAAGGAGAGATATTTCTGGTTCATCACCAACATCTGTTGCTTCTGGACCGGAAAACCCGGATCGATAAAGAGTGCGGTATCTTTCTCTTTTTCCCTGGCAGCAGTAACCAAAAAAGCAGCGTAACTGCCTTCCATGGATCCGACTGTAGGTACGCATCCTTCGGGCCTGACATCGATGTTCATAAAAAGCTTTACAAAACGCGATGCTTCCGATTTCAGGGATGGTATACCGTCGATCTGGGGATATTTTGATGCTACGTTATTTCGCAGGGCCTCAATTTCGGCTTCTACGCCAACCTGAGAGGGGGGAAGTCCGGGAATCCCCATCTCCATCCGGATGTAGCTGATACCTGTGGCGGCTTCAATGCTGCTAACCAGCTGTACGATTTCCCGGATTGAAGCATTGCCAATCTCTTCGACCTCTAAAGCCGCAATTTTCTCATCAACAATGGATGCTGGAACCGGTGTGTTAGTCATCATCAGAATTCCTTCATCAGGGAGTTAACCCATGCGGAGACACGTTTTTCGGTCAGTTCAGGCTCAAAATCCTCATCAATCGGTAAGCCAATGAACTTTCCCTCTACGATTGCTTCGGAATCCTGGAAAGTATATCCCTCAGTACTAACTTTCCCGTAGATTTCTCCACCCTGACTTTTTATTGTTTTACCCAAAAGCCCAACTGCATCCACAAAGTGATAGGCATAGGTGATATGGTCGCCCAGACCGAAGAGGGCTACCTTCTTTCCGGTAAAGTTGAACGATGCGACTACGGGGAAGAATTTTGTCCAGTCGATGTTGTCGAACTTTTGTTGCCAGGTGTCTTTACCAACGGTGGAGATGCCAAAAATAATCTTGTTGTATTTCTCCAAATCTGAGGTTGTTGCTGATGCGATGTGAATTAAATCGACCTTCTCAGTACCGATTTTCGATGCAACCAATTTGGCAATCCGATGAACTGACCCGTCAAGTGGTCCGAAAAAGATGGCAATTTTTTCCATAATATATTGATTTTTCAGGAGTTAATATCTGCTTTTTTGTATTCGCCCAGTATAGCAAGGCTTGAGACATTCTTTAATATCAGATGGATGGCCCGTTCATAATCGCCTTCAGAATCCCATTCTACATCAACGTGCATCGTGTATTCATTGGGTTTTCCAAGAACCGGAACCGATTGGATCTTATTCAGGTTGATCTTGTTTTCTGCAAAGATATTGAGCACACGGGCCAAAGCGCCATAATAATGTCCAACTTCGAAACACAAGGATGCTTTGTTGTTATGATCGCTTAGGGTAGCATGTTTGGAAAGTATCCAAAAGCGGGTGTAGTTTTTCTTGTTTGTTTCGATACCTTTGTCCAGGATCTCGAGCCCATACAGGCTTGCAGAACGCAGGTTGCTGATCGCTGCGGCATGCAATATTTTTTCGTCGTGGATGAGTTTTGCCACCATCGCATTGTCACCCAATTCCTTACGCTCAGCATTTGCGAAATGCCTTTCAAGGTATTCGGCGCACTGTAAAAACGACACCGGATGGGAGTAGATTTCCCTGATCTCTTTCTTTTTCACCCCCGGAAAAACCATCAGGTTCATCTGAATGTGGATGTATATTTCCCCAATAATTTTCAGGTGGTAATCACGGATCAAGGCATAATTCTGGAGAAGGCTTCCGGCAATGGAGTTCTCAATGGCCATCACGGCGCAATGCACCTCATCGCGATCGAGCATTTCACACACCTTTCGGAAGGTGCGGCATTCAATGATTTCGGCCTCCTCTCCAAAATATTTTAAGGCGGCATCTTCGTGAAAACTACCTTTGATCCCTTGTATTGCGACTTTCTTCATGGATTCGTTTCTTTAAAATTACAGTCTTCTGGATGCGCCAAATCCTAAGATGGAAACAGGAACGCAAGGTAAAAAAAAATCAACAAAGTTTACTCTTATTTATATCCTGTATAGGTCGCACTTGCTTTGACAAGCTCCATGTTGTGTTTATTCCGGACAAATTAGATCGGAATATACAGAAGACTTTAGAAATTATATAACTCAAGATTTTCAGAACTTAACTCCATTCGTTGGAATATCATAGAATTCAAGGTAGTTTAATTAGATATATAGATGGAGGACTATATAACCAGATGGATCAACCATATAATAAACTACTCCCCATTATTCGAACAATGAAAGCAGCAAGTTAAGATTGATTTTCAGTATCGTGATGAAAAGCAGTTTACTGGTCTGACTAACTGTCAAGGAAGAAGTAAAAACTCTTAAAATTTAACGAACTATTGTATTTAGGATCTCAATATTATTCTGTCCGAAAACCAATTTAAGAACTTGATCCTTGGTATTGCTATTCAGTTTTATTTGCAATATCGCTTCTACCGGATCTGATTTTTGTTGCTTTTTATAGTCGATAATATAAGTCACGCTTGCTCCAAGCGCTATTGCAATCTGTAATAAAAGCTCATAATCCAAACCCCTTTCTCCCTTCTCTATTAATGAGTATCCGGCTTGTTTCATGCCAATTGCATCTGCAATATTATCCTGCGAAAGTCCTTTGTCTTTCCTTATTGCAGCAATATTCTCAAGAAGTTCAAAATACTTATCGCTTTTCTTTTTCATGTCATTAATGTAATTTGTTG
This sequence comes from Bacteroidia bacterium, assembly GCA_026391315.1. GTDB lineage: Bacteria > Bacteroidota > Bacteroidia > Bacteroidales > Prolixibacteraceae > CAINVV01. The sequence continues at coordinate 60,462 of JAPLDT010000037.1, read as the reverse complement.
ATACTTGATCTCAAATTACATTTTGAATAAAATAATTGCAGATATGTCACATATAAATTGCATATTGTAATTTTTAAGTAATATTTGTAAAACATATTACTTAAAAAATTGGAGATAAAAAATGTCAGTAGAAAAGACAATTGGGTTATCCAACCTCATAGAAGTGATGCCTTTTTCAACCCCCTTCGGCTACGCTCAGGGACAGGCATACCCATCAACTTATCAACCTATCAACCAATCTCCCCCATGAAACATCTCCCCAACCTTCTCATTGTTGACGACACCCAGGAAAATATGACTTTCCTTGAGGTTATCACTAAGAACATCGATGTTAACCTGATCATGGCGTATTCCGGTTCTGAGGCACTTGAGAAAACTCGGGGGCTTGAACTGGCATTGGCCATCATCGATGTTCGGATGCCCGGAATGAACGGCTATGATCTGGCATTGAAGATGAATGAAGAAAGATTAGTCGATAAAGTACCGATTATTTTTCTGACTGCCGGCAACAGCAATGAAATGGAAGTGTTCAAAGGGTATAGTTTCGGTGCTGTCGATTACCTTTTTAAACCAATTCATAAACATATTCTGGTAAGTAAAATCAACGTTTTTCTTGACCTTTTCAATCAGAAACAGACAGTTATCAGAGATGCCACACTACTGAAAAAATCTGCCGACAATTTGACCAGAGTCAATGATGCCCTTAAAAAGAGTGAAGAAAAATATACTGAACTATACGATTTTGCCCCATTTGGCTATTTTACGCTTACCAAGGAACAAACCATTCAAGATCTGAACTATAACGGCGCCGGTATCCTTGTAAATGAACGTTCACATTTAATTAACCGTCATTTCAGCTTCTTGGTTTCGGATAGTACGCGGCCTGTCTTCAATGCTTTTTTCAATGATGTTTTTAGAAGAAAAACCAAACAAATATGCGAAGTAATACTCCAACCAGATGGCAATCAACCAAAATATGTGCATATCGAAGGTATGGCTGTCGCGAATGGCAAACAATGCCTGATAAATGTTGTTGACATCACCGAGCGCAAGCGGGCTGAGCAGATCATAAAAGTAAGTGAGGAAAAATACAAAACAATATTAAACGCATCGCCCGATGGCATTTTATTAATCGACCTGAATGGAATCATTTCCGAGGTTTCTGAAATAGGTCTCGAACTATTTGGCAACTGTAACAGAGATGATATAGTGAGTAAAGATATTTTACTCTTCATTCCTGATGATGAGAGAATTACCATAAATGAAATATTTAAAAAAACAATGAGTGAAGGGCTTTCACAAAATATTGAGTTAAAATTCAGAAAGAAAAACCACACTCTATTTACAGCTGAGATTAGTTCTACGTTAATACAGAATCCCGAGGGGGTGCCCTTGTCGTTCATGATCATCATCCGCGATATTTCGTATCGGAAGAAAATGGAAACAAAGCAAATACATGCCGACCGTATGGCCAATCTGGGAGAAATGGCCACAGGCATCGCACATGAAATCAACCAGCCATTAAATATCATTTCGATGGTAATGGACAAAATTTTATTTGAGACTTCTAAAACAGAAACGATCAACATTGAATTCCTTAAAAACAAATCGGATAAAATATTCGAAAATATCACACGGATCAGGAACATCATCGATCATGTCCGTGCATTTTCGAGAAGCCACGACGATTATATATTGACAGCCTTCGATATTAATTCAAGCATCGAAAATGCCACTTCGATGATAGCTGAACAGTTCAAACACCTTGGAATCACCTTGGATCTTCAACTCGCAAATCAGATTCCTCAAATAATTGGCAATACTTATAGATTTGAGCAGGTTATCATCAATCTGCTGACCAATGCCAAAGATGCGGTGATGGAAAAGAAAAGCAAACAGGAAGAATATGTTGAAATGATTGTTGGAATAAGAACTTATCAGGAAAATCAAATGCTGATTGTTGAAGTGACTGACAATGGGATTGGTATCAGTCATGACGATATCAATAATATCATGCTTCCCTTTTATACAACAAAGGATGAAGGAAAGGGGACAGGACTCGGATTATCAATTTGTTATCAGATAATTAAGGAAATGAACGGAACCATTGACTTAACGAGTGACATAATTAGCGGAACAAAAATTAAGTTAGTGTTGGATACTCAAAAGAAAAAGTAGAATGGAAAAGAAAGATAAGATTAAAATACTGATTCTTGATGATGAGAAGCAATTTACAGAAGAATTAAGCGGTTTTTTTGAGGATTCAGACTTTGAGCCTTATGAGGCCAACACCGTGGGAGATGCGAGAAAAATATTAAACAATCATGAAATTGACCTCCTGATCCTTGATGTCCGTTTGCCCGGTGTGAATGGTCTGGATATCCTGAAAGAGGTGAAAATTCAATGCCCCTTTATGGAAGTAATCATCATTTCGGCTCATGGCGATATGGATACGGTGATCAAAGCCATGCGATTGGGGGCATTCGATTATTTGCGAAAACCATTCCGGTTTATCGACATTCAGATTGCCATTGAGCGTACCCAAAAATATCTTCAGATGCAACGAAGGCTGAAGCAAATGGAAGAAAAAAATTCACTGATATCTAAGTCGCTCGAAGAAAAAATCGACAGGCAATTTATCGGTATCAGCCCACAGATCCTCGAGGTATTTGAACAAGCCATCACCGCTGCAAATTATCCCGATGCCAATGTTTTGATTACCGGTGAAAGTGGAACAGGAAAAGAAAATATTGCTCGAATCATACACTATTCGAGTTCAAGGAAAGAACATATTTTATGTGCAGTTAACAGCAGTGCCATTACAGAATCGCTGTTGGAGAGCGAATTTTTTGGCCATAAAAAGGGATCGTTTACCGGTGCCATCACCGATAAGATGGGTTTCTTTGAAGTGTGTAACCAGGGAACCTTGTTTTTGGATGAAATTGCCGACATGCCATTTAATCTTCAGGCGAAAATTCTGCGTGCCACCGAAGAAAAGGTAATTACCCGGGTGGGAGATACAACCCCTATCCGCACCGACTTCCGAATCATTTCTGCTACAAATCATGATATTGAAAAACGTGTGGAAAGGAAAGAATTCAGGCTCGACCTGATTCACCGGCTCAATACCTTTCATATACATATACCGGCGCTCCGCGAAAGGCCTGAAGATATCAAACCCCTTGTAATTCATTTTGTTGAATCCCTTGCATTAAAATTGAACAAACCGAGTATCCATATCTCACCAGAGGTATTTGATGCTCTCATTAAATACGATTTCCCGGGTAATGTCAGGGAATTGAAAAATATGACAGAAAGAGCCATCATGCTATGCAAAGGCAGTACACTCGGAATATCTGACTTCCGGATTAAACCCCAAAAATCAGAGATAACTGTGCAGAAGGACGATATGGTCAATCTTAAAATGCATGAGATTAATACGATCCGTAAGACACTGCAAAATTGCAAATACAATCAGCAGGCAGCAGCAGATGCGCTGGGAATACACCGCGATGCCCTTAGCAGGAAAATGAAAAAGTACGATATTTCAAATGACAGTAATACCGAACCTTAAAATGGATTCACGCATTTTCACGTACCATACGCGATTATTTTGCTAAATATTTCCTGTTATCACCCTTATCCGTCCTGAAAAATTTCTTCTTCACAAAAAGAATCATTTTTCTTGCACGTCATAGTCAGGTGATTAACTGATTAAAATCACTAGTTTTTGATTTGCCAATTATTCTTGGCACACCCTTTGATAATTCTTCTTGCACAGGAGGTAAACCTTCAAAGTCGTTCGAGTCCGGCACATCAAGGATTAACGTCCTTTGGTCGATCTTCCTCAAAAGAGGTAAGCCGTCCCTCTTATGTTAAGTACGGTAATTATTAATTAATAATTAGGAGATCAAAAAAATGTCAGTAGAAAAAACTATTGGTTCATCCAGCCTCGTAGAGGTAATTGACCGTATCCTCGACAAAGGTGTCGTAGTTGATGCATGGGTAAGAGTATCACTGGTAGGTATCGAACTTCTTGCAATTGAAGCAAGGATCGTTGTTGCCTCTGTTGAAACTTATTTGAAGTATGCCGAAGCAATTGGATTAACTGCAAAAGCCGCATAAGGCATCTTGCAGTTAAGTAGTTATTCTTGCTAAAACATCCTTACAGGTCTACTGCCTGGAAGCATGCCTTACCAAGAATTCTCTTTTCCCAAATTAAAATCGAAACAAACTCATTTATTGAAATAGGCGATAGCTTCATTAACTTCACTTCGGCTTCGCTCAGTAACCGGCGAACCCATCAATCCATCAACTAACATGACCCCTCAGACTGAAATCAACATTGATGGTTTTATAGACAACATCATCAGCTCTTACGAAACCCGGATTCAAAAAATTCAAACCGCCTTCCAATCATCCGAAAATATTACGGAATCATCCCACTCCCTGTTCGATAATGTCCATAATTCCTTAAATGACCTCAAAAAGGAAAGAGATCTATTAAATTCAAGGCTTTGCGAAACCCTTGCAAAAAATGGTTCACTGCGGAAAAAAGACTACAATACAATGATGTCGGGCATTCTCGGCGCACTCGATGAAAAAGAAAGAGAAGCCGAAAGCCGGTTTTTAAACTTTATTGAAGCGCAGAAAGAGACTGCCCAATCGCTTAAAAATAGCTTGTTGGGCATTAAAGATATTACCGCGCAGGATGCCGGAGAAAAAATAACCATCATCAAAGAGCAACTTTCTCTGATTTCAAAACTGCAGGAAATGAGAAAGGGAACGACAATGAAAACATTCACGGATTTTCAGAAATTGCATAACAGAATGATGGAATGCCTTGAGTACTTGCTTAAAAAAGGCGATCACATTCTGATACAGGATATTAAAAAGGTTAAAGATCAAATAATTAAAGATATTAATTCCGCAGGACAAGTGTCCAACAGAATAAATTAATACAGGTTAATACAGGTAACTAAATATTCACTAAACAATTAGGAGATAACAAAATGGGACTAGCATCAGAAATGAAAAATTTGAGCGAAGAGCTACTCTCTTCATTCAAACAAAGGATCAGGGAAAACGAAGAGCTTGTAAGTGACGTGCAAAAAACCCTTGACAGTTTTCGCAAAGATCACCAGGAAATGGCTGCCGTTCTAAACGCTAATGCAATGAATCTCAGAAAAGACCTTGCAACAGGGGAAAAGGAACGACTGAATACTTACAATGGATTAATGAGCGATATCCATCATACGATCGCCTCCATCCAGAAGGAAGTAGTGGAAATTCAAACTTCCACTTTCAATATGATCAATGAATTCGCTGCCGACAGAACACAAATGGCTGCCGAATTGAATAAATTCTTTTCAGAAGGCAGAGCCGAGAGGATGCAAGACGAAAAAACCAGAATGAAGGAATTTGATGCCCTTATGAATGACATCAACGTCGATATCAAAAGCATCAACGATGAGGTTTCTGCAATCTTCAAAAATACCAATGAAATGCTCGAAAATTTCGAGACAGAGCATCTTGAGATGTCGGCTGAGTTAAGAGCTGAACTGGGTCAAAACCTGGCTATAAGGGTAGAATATACCAGGACATTGCTCCATGGATTTCAGAAAAGATTGTCCGAAATCAGCAAAGAAAATCAAAAGACGGCTCAAAAGCTGCGGAAAGACCTTGCCAGTGGTGAAACAACAAGACTTAACAATTACAAAGGTTTAATGAAAGAGATCCATACCTCCATCAAAGGAATCCGTAAGGAAGTAAAAGATATACAAAAAGCCAGCATCGACATGATCGGAGATTATGCACAAGACAGAAGTCAGGGCGCTGAAGCATGGAACAAAATGCAGGAGACCATTACTCAGTTAAGAAAAACAGGCGTCGTTAAACCGGCAAAAGAGGTAGTAGGGAAAGCTGAAAAAAAGGAAGTGAAAATAGAAACTCCGGTTGAAGCGGTAAAAGGAGCCATTATCAAAGAAGAATCGACGATTACTTCATTACCAATTGAAACTCCGGTTGACGTTCAGCCAAAAGCGGAGCCCAAACCAGAAGTTCCGATGACACTGGAAGAGAAAGTACTCGGTTATATCAACAGACATCCCCTGGGAGTAAAAGTCTCGGAAATGGAAGAACCACTTGGTGAAACAAGAATGAAAATAGGGTTTGTCGCTAAAGCTTTGCTCGAAGAAGGGAAAGTTCAGAAAATGGATAATATTTACTTTCCTTTTAAAATATGATGCATGCAATGAACAGAGTCGAAATGAATTACTCCTTCAATTGGCGGTAAGATCGTTTCGACTCTATTGTTTAAAATTCATAACGTTACATTCACCATGTCAAAAAGTCTGGAATGCTCATTTTGCGGTGGGAAAGGCAAGGATCCCTTTGATTTACTCTCCCCGATATCTGATTGTCTTGTTTGCCGTGGCAGTGGGTTTGTTGAAATTGCTGAACCTCGGATAAAATGTCTGTTCTGTTCAGGATCAGGCAAAAACCCACTGGGTGCCAGAGTACCCTGTATCGTTTGCGGAGGAAAAGGACATAATCACTGCGAAAGCAATACAAAATGTATTCAATGCAAAGGGACGGGAAAATCAAGCGATGGCCTGCCCTGTACCCGTTGTGGTGGCAAAGGATTAATTTGATTATTGATAATTTAAACCAAAAAATCATGAAAAATCTAACTGAATTAAAAGGAAACTGGAACCAGACAAAAGGAAAACTGAAACAAAAATTCGTCATGCTCACAGAAGAAGGCAAACAGGATGAGATGTTAGGCAAGCTCCAGGTTAAACTTGGTAAAACAAAAGAAGAAATACACAAGCTTATTTCTGAATTATAAAATCCGGCATCACACACCAGGATCAATTAAATTTAAACCCATTCCAACCAATTAAAATGAATGGCTCTATTCTATAGTTTGGTTGTTTATTTATTTCATTTAATAGATTTACAACACATTAGTAGAATTGCTTTTTACTCGTTAAGTCTTTAAAGACCTTTATTATTAAGCGGTGTCAGAACAAACTATCAACCATATTTATAGAATAAAGCCTTGATAATTGATAATGAACAATGCCGGAAACAATATCAGGAAGAGTTTGCTGAAAAGGCAAGAAGCATTGGATAAGTTTAAAGCGAGAAAGGAGACCTTTTTGCTTGTAAAGAAACAAATAACAAAGGATATTGAAGAGGCAAGAATTATTTGGATTCAGACCATAGAACAATTACCCGGACAGGGATTTTACAACGAAAAGGCAACAGGCTCTACTAAGCCGGTAAAAGGCAACAGCAGACAGGCAACAGGCATCAGGAAATCCATCAAAATATCAACTTATAAACCTATCAACCATCATGAGCAACAACAATGAAATGAACACTGTATTGGAACTAAGGCCAATGTCTAATTTTGTAGAAACCGATTATATAAAAGACATTACCAACCGGGGTCTAACCTATATTAAAGCTGGGTTTCCGGTTCATTTCAGAGGTCCTTCCGGCACAGGAAAAACAACAGTGGCGATGCACCTGGCAAGCAAAATCGGCAGGCCGGTAGTCATTATTCATGGTGATGCCGAGTACAAAACCTCTGATCTGATTGGCAGCGAACAGGGTTACAAGTATAAAAAACTGGACGACAAGTTTATCCATTCTGTCCATAAATATGAGGAGGACATGAGCAAACAGTGGGTGAACAACCGCCTGACCATTGCCGTAAAAAACGGCTTTACCCTGATATACGATGAATTTACACGTTCACGTCCCGAAGCCAACAACATCCTGCTTCCCATCTTACAGGAGCGAATGCTGAGTACTTCGGCAGCGAAAGAAGAGGATTACTACATGAAGGTCCACCCTGAATTTCGGGCCATCTTTACTTCAAATCCTGAAGAGTATGCTGGTGTCAACCGGACACAGGACGCACTTCGCGACCGTATGGTCACCATGGATCTCGATCATTTTGATTATGAAACCGAATTAAAGATTACCATGGCAAAATCTGAGCTTTCACTAAAAGATACTGAAACAATCGTTAGAATTGTCAGGGGTTTGCGCGAATCGGGGAAAACCGAGTTTGACCCGACCATCCGGGGTTCGATCATGATTGCTAAAACATTGGCAACCCTAAACACCACACCAACTGAATCAAAAGACATTTTCAGAAAGATATGTCAGGATATCCTTACCTCCGAAACGAGCCGGATTGGCTCAAAAACCAATCAGGAGAAGGTCAAAATCATCGTTGATGAACTTATAGAAAAATATTCCTGAGAACCCATCAACAAATAAACTCAAAATATCATGCCTATAACAAGCGCAATTAAAGGACTTCAAAGCATTAGATCAATGCAAAATGTCAGTAAATCTGGCATCCCCAACAAGGAAGAATCGGATTTCATAAAATTGTATATGTTCGAAAAAGAGAGAACCCGGTTGAAAAGTGAAGAGATCAGGATTTTACTGAGACTTGAGTTCATTCAGGGCAGGCTGAGAGAAATCCAGAAATACAATGAAGAGAAAGCAGGAGAGATGCACAATCCGGAACAACCAGAGGCCAGTAATAAGAAAACGGCCGAGGTAAAATCGGATTTCAAAATCATGTCAATAGACTATTAAAAATAATATGTTATGGCAGAACCAACCCATTCAATCAACGCGACCGGCCTTGCTGATATTCTGGAAAGAGTACTCGATAAAGGGATTGTAATTGCCGGAGATATTAAAATTCAAATCGCAGATATTGATCTGCTAACCATTAAAATCAGGTTGCTTGTTGCATCTGTTGACAAAGCCATGGAGATGGGCATCAACTGGTGGCAGGAAGATACCTATCTCTCGACGAAAGCCAGAGAAAAAGAGCTGATGCAGCAACAGGAAACGCTCGAGGCTCGCCTGCAAAAGCTTGAGGCCATCAGCAAACCATCTTAAATTAATCACTTTAAATACTTTCAACAAAATGGAAAACGATAAAAATAAAGAAAAGAAGGAAGAAGCCGCTTTTGATCTTTTTGGACTTGGTGGTCTGTTCAAAGGCATCGAAAAATTAGTTGAGCTTGCCGGGAAGCTCGAGGAAAAGGGTGGAATCCGCAAGGAAGGCGAGATCAATTTTGATCATATTAAAAAAGGGATGAAAGGTGTTTATGGTTTTACCATCAACACTGCCGGCGGGGGTTCTCCCAGAGTGGAAACTTTCGGGAACATCAAAAAAACTCCCGAAGGGCCTAAAGTGGACGAAGAGCGGGAGCCGATAACCGATATTTTTGACGAAACGGATGAAATCATGGTCATCGCTGAAATGCCAGGTATTGAACCGGAGGAGATCAGGATTGACCTGAAGGAGGACATTCTTGAAATTTCGGCAGTCAGTAAAAACAGAACGTATCGTAAGGAAGTGCTCCTTCCTTCAAAAGTCAGCCTGCCGAATTTAAGTCATAAATTTACCAATGGGATCCTTGAAATCAGGATAAAGAAATAAATGTTATGGCACTCACCGGTTTAGAAAACAACAACCTTCAACTCCTTATTTTCGGAGGAAAAGGTGGTGTTGGAAAAACCAGTTGTGCCGTTGCTACGGCCCTGGAGCTGTCTGAGAATTTTAAAACGTTACTTATCTCCACCGATCCGGCACATTCCGTGTCGGATTGCATCGAACAACAAATTGGTTTTAAAGTGGTAAAGGTGGAGGATACTGCCAACCTGTCGGCCATTGAAGTGGTAGCCGATGAAGCACTTTCAAAATTCAAAACCGAACATCACAGTGAACTGAAGAAACTCCTGGTTACTTCCACTAACTTTGATAATGAGGACATTGATGAGATGTTAACCTTGTCGATACCCGGTATTGATGAAATCATGAGTTTTAAAACTATTATTGATTTTATCGAAGAAGGCCAATACGATAAATATGTTGTTGATACAGCACCGACGGGTCATGTATTGCGACTGATTTCATCTCCAAAATTATTGGATGCATGGATAAAAGTTGCCTCTAAAATGAGATGGAAATACCGCTACATGATCACCAGCTTTTCTGGTTCTTACCAAGTAGACGAGGTGGATACATTTTTATTGAGCCTTAAGAAAACGGTAAAAAGGATCGAAAACATCTTGCGTGATAATACCAAATGTGAGTTTATCCCGGTATGCATTCCCGAAGCGATGGCGATTTCGGAAACGGGCAGATTGCTTGCAGATCTTGGCATATCCGGAATAATTCCGCGGCAGATTATCGTGAACAATGTAATGGTTTCGGATGGATGTGATTTTTGTAAAAGCAGAAAAGCCGGACAGTTAAAATATATCCAACAGATCAGCGAAACTTTCAGCATTTTGAACAAGGTTGAAGTACCGGTGTTTCCGGAGGAGATCAAAGGACTGGGATCATTGAATCAGTTGAGAAGGAGTCTGTTTGGTTTAAAAGTTGAGAGGTTGATAAGTTGAAGGGATAAACCAATAAACCATGACCGATATCAAAGACGAAACAGTATTACGTGTTAAAGAAGCCCTGGTAAAGGATGTTGGAAGAGCTATTGCCAGAATCGATCCAAAAGACATGAAAGAACACGGTCTGGAAAGTGGCGATGTGATCGTTATTGAAGGCAAACGTGCCACGCCGGTCAAAATCATGCCATGTTATCCCGAAGACAGGGATAAAAGTATTATTCAGATTGACGGCATCACAAGGGAAAATGCCCAGGCCGGGATAGATGAGAAAGTGAAGATCATTAAAACCACCTGCCATCAGGCAACAAAAATAAAACTCAAGCCCGATACAAAATCTGGTTCTTTATATAAGGCCGATGACGCGAAATACATTGGTTCATTGATCAATGGTTTGCCAGTGACAAAAGGAGATAAAGTAAGAGCCAATCTGTTTGGTTCCAAGGCGGTTAATTATACCGTAACCGGAGTCAGTCCTGAAGGTGTAGTGCTGATACACCCGAATACCACCTTTCAGCTTGAACTGGCGAAACAGGAGTGTGAAAGCAAAAGTAGGGTATCCTACGAAGACATCGGTGGACTTGGCAACCAGGTTCAACGTATCCGGGAAATGATAGAACTACCCCTGAAGTACCCTGAAATTTTCGAACGGCTTGGGGTTCAGGCACCCAAAGGCGTATTTCTGTACGGCCCTCCGGGAACCGGGAAAACACTCATCGTTAGAGCAGTGGCTCATGAAACGGATGCCTATTTTATCAACATTTCCGGTCCTGAAATTATGGGGAAATTTTACGGGGAAAGCGAAGGCCGGATAAGGAAAATTTTTGAAGAGGCACAACAACATGCACCTGCAATCATTTTTATTGATGAAATAGATGCAATTGCACCCAAGCGGGAAGATATGGGTGGTGAAAAGCAGGTTGAAAAGCGCGTTGTAGCCCAACTGTTATCGTTGATGGACGGATTAGAATCGAGGGGAAAGGTCATTGTGATCGGAGCCACCAATATTCCTAATTCCATTGATCCGGCGTTAAGAAGGCCGGGACGTTTTGATCGCGAAATTTCTATTTCTATTCCTGATAAAAAAGGCAGGCTGGAAATTCTTCATATCCATACCAGAGGCATTCCCATGTCGATGGATGTAGACATGGGAAAACTGGCAGAAATCACGCACGGTTTCGTAGGTGCCGATCTCGAAGCATTGGCACGGGAAGCCGCCATGACTGCTTTGAGGGAAATACTGCCGCAAATCGATTTCGAGATGGCCGAAATCCCATACGAACTGTTGATATCGCTCGAAGTGACCATGGATAATTTCATGGATGCCATGAAGGAAGTAGAACCTTCAGCCATCCGGGAGGTTTTTGTGGAAGTGCCCGATGTGAAATGGGATGATGTTGGCGGACTGGATGAAATCAAAGAGGCTTTAAAGGAAACAGTGGAATGGCCTTTGAAATATGCCGACCTGTTTAAAAAAGCCGATACCAAACCACCCAAGGGAATTATCCTTCATGGGAGACCCGGTACTGGCAAAACTTATCTGGCAAAAGCACTGGCAAGTGAGAGCGGCGTTAATTTTATCTCCGTAAAAGGGCCACAGATATTGAGTCGCTATATCGGTGAATCAGAAAAAGGTGTACGGGAACTCTTTAGAATGGCTAAACAGGCATCGCCGTGCATCTTGTTTCTGGATGAAATTGACAGCCTTACACCGAGGCGTAGCAACGACGGTTCGGGTTCCAGTGTGATTGAACGGGTCATCGGTCAGTTCCTTACCGAGATGGATGGCATTGAAGACTTGAAAGGCGTCATTGTACTGGCTGCTACAAACAGAATCGATTTAATTGATCCTGCTTTATTAAGAAGCGGCAGGTTCGATTTGATATTCGAATTGCCTTTGCCGGATGTTAATACAAGAGAAAAAATATTCGATATACATACACGGAACAAACCTCTGGGGGAAAAAGTGTTTCTGAACAAACTGGCAATAAAAACAGATGGGCTCACAGGATCTGATATCGAATTTATTTGCCGCAAGGCAGCGATGCTTGCCATTCGTAACCTGATTGAAAAGAACCGTGACACATCATCAGAGGTAACAGGGAAAATAATCATTCTGCAGGATCATTTTGAAGAGGCGATTGAGCTGGTTTTGAAACAAAATGCAACGAAAAAATGAGGATATCATTCAATCAAACCATCAACCTATAAACTAAAGAAATATGACAACAAAAGGAATCTACATCTACGGGGTTATCCCAAACTTCTACAGTGCAGAAATGTTTAGATCGTTGAGCAATTCAGGGGTTTATGCCATCCCTTTCCAAAATATATCAGCCATTGTTTCCGACAGAGATAGCACACTTCTTGACTATACTGACAGGGAAACACTAGGGCATCTGCTGGTTCATCATCAGAAAACAATTGAAACACTCGTTGGGAAAGGGTTTAACATGATTCTTCCCATGCGGCTCGGTACAATTGTAAACTCAAAGGAAGAGGTTTTCAGAATACTATCAAACGGGCATGAATTAATTGTGGATGCACTGAATAAGATCCAATCCCTTACAGAGATCGATCTTGCTGTGACCTGGGCAGATTTTCCAGATACACTAAGTGAAATTTCCAGTCATCCCGAAATTCTCGAAATGAAGGATGACATTCTGAAAAAATCGGATACCCTTTCTCAAATCGACCAGGTAAAAGTGGGTATGCTGGTGCAGTCAAAATTAAAAGAAAAAAACCTGAAGGTGGAATTGAATATTCTTGACTCATTATCAGCAATCAGTGTAGATATTAAAACTCATGAAGTGATGAATGATCAGATGATCACCAACTCTGCATTTCTAATTGACAGAAATAAAAAAGAAAATTTTGAACAGGTCATTGATCAGCTTGATGAAGAATATAAAGGGATGTTAAACTTTAAATTGGTGGGACCACTGCCGTGTTATAGTTTTTATACGATAGAGATGAAAGAACTCAATCCAGAACATATCACACAGGCAAAGCAAGAACTTGGACTAGGCGAGGTGACTTACGAAAGTGAAATAAAGAAGGTTTACCTGGAGAAAGCCCGATTATGTCATCCTGATGTTAATCCGGGCAACGGGAACGAAGAAATTTTTACCAAAATCAACAAAGCTTACCATACGATTATCGATTATTCGGCTGCTGCAAGGCAATCTTCGAAAGATAAAACTATCTATCTGACAAATGAAAAAGTGATTAAGAATCTGTTTTTAGTAAAAATAAAAGAGTAACATGCAACGCGACGGGAAATACATTTATTGCATCATTGCATCGGATTACGATGTCAATCTGGGACCTATAGGAGTAGGCGGGCGTGGGGACCTTGTCTCAACCATCGGATTCGATGGTTTGTGTATGGTAGTGAGTGACCATCCGCTAAGCCGGTTCATTGTCAATCCTGAAAACATGCTGGCTCATCAAAAGGTAATCGAGGAAGCAATGAAAGAATTCAGTAGTGTGCTTCCCATCCGGTTTGGAACCATCGCCGCCACTCCGGATGAAATACGTAACCTGCTCAATCGCAGATACAGCGAATTTATGGAACTACTCAGACAGTTTGAAAATAAAATGGAGCTTAATGTAAGGGGTACATGGAAGAATATGGGGCAGATTTACAAGGAGATTGATAAGGAACATACAGAATTGCAAAAGATCAGAGCGGAAATTGAGCATCTGGATGATCTGGAAAAGAAAAATCTGAAAATTGCAGAAGCAGGGAATCTTGTGAAACTGGCACTTATTGAAAAGAAAGAAGAGGAGACCGGAATGATAATTGATGCTTTCCGCAAATCGATTTTTGAATATAAAATGAATAAAACAAGCAGTGATGCCATGTTTATGAATACGGCATTTCTGATGAACAGCGGAAGAGAAGTTGAATTCGACAACATCATGACCAGCCTGGGCATCAAATTCGAGGATCGTTGCGATTTCATATACACAGCTCCATTGCCGATTTTTAATTTCATCGACCTGAAAATTTTTCCCGAAAAATGGGAATTGTAATCAATTAAAGCATAACCGATATGAGCAACGAACAGGAAATCATAAAAGAAGGAAAATACATATACGGAATCATCCGGAATTCAGCCCCCCTGAACTATGGCCCTATTGGGATGGGAAAGCGGGCTGACGTGGTTTATTCGATTAGCTTTAATGGCATCAGCGCTATTGTCAGTAATTCGCCGGTGATCATCTATGAAGCCCGTAGGGTAAATATGATTACTCACGAAAAAGTATTGGAAGAGGTAATGAAACAATTTACGGTCCTTCCTGTCAGGTTTTCAACCATCTCTGAACACAACGATGATGCGGGAATTCTGAGAATCCTTGAAAAGGACTATAAAAAATTTGATGAGATGCTTACCAAAATGGATGGCAAGAAAGAACTCGGACTTAAGGTTCTTGCACACGAAGCTCCGATTTATGAAAGTATCCTTGAAAAATATGATGAAATCAGATTGCTCAAAGCAAAACTGATGAATCTGCCTGTGGACAAAACACATTATCAGCGCATGAAAATCGGAGAAATGGTGGCTGAAGCACTTAAAAAAGAGACTTCAAATTATAAAAATCTGATTCTGGATGCGTTAAGTCCGCTCTCCGATGACATGAAACTAAATGACAACTACGGAGAAATGATGATTCTTAACTCAGCGTTTCTAATTAAAAACAGCGCTGAACCCTTATTTGACAAAGTTGTGAACGATCTGGATGAAAAATACGGGAAATTTATGACTTTCAAATACGTAGGCACATTACCTCCCTATAATTTTGTTAATCTGGTAATTAATACGAAAGGAGTATAATATGTTTTTAATCGACGATTTGCTTCTTGCTCCGCTGAAAGGGGTCATTTTTATAGCGGAGAAAATCAACGAGGTGATTGAGAAAGAGACATCGGATGAAGGTGCGTTAAAAGAAAGGCTGATGGCACTACAGTTAAAATTTGAGATGGACGAAATTAGTGAAGAAGAATATGACCAAAGAGAAGATGAATTACTGAAATTACTCGGAAATATCAGAGAAGAAAAACAAAATAAATAAAGGAGGACAAACAATGAGCAATATTATAGAAGTAAAGAAGAGTGTAGTAAAGTTTCTGAAGGAGAATATAAAATGCTATGATGTAACGGTCATAAAAATTGGGAAAGTGCAAGATATCTGGAGTGCAGTTGCCGAGGTATATGAAGACGATTCATTTTTAAAATCAATGAACCTGCCTCCAAAACAAGTACGACTTTTTTATTCCATTAAAATGGATGATAATCTCGAAATTACCTCTTTCGAACGGCTTAATTCTTTTGAAGGGATAGATTTCACATCAGAGTAATTTTATAAAATTCAAGTTATGAACAATACCCTTATCTATGTTTATTGCTTGGTAAACAGTCCTCTGGAACTCGGTCTTAATTCGGAGACCGAAGGTCTGAAATCACTTGGGTTCAATGACTTTTACGTGATCGTAAAGTATGTTTCTGAACATGATTTCTCCGAGGAGAACTTCAAAAAGCATTTATCAGATTTGAATTGGCTGGAAACCAATGCGCGGGAACATATTGAGGTAATCAATCTGATCATGGAGAATCATGCTGTGATCCCATTTAAATTTGGCACCCTATTTCAGGCAGAATCTGGGTTAAAGAAATTTATTGCCGATTATTCAGACTCTTTGACGGAAAATTTCTACTATGTTGGAGGCAGAGAAGAGTGGGCGGTGAAAATTTATTGTGATCGAAAATTATTGTGCAAGCAAATTGACGAATTAAGCGAAGAAGCAGCTGCACTCGAAAAACAAATCATGGCAAGTTCCCCTGGGAAAGCCTATCTTTTAAAACGAAAAAAAATCGATCTGATCGAAAATGAGATGGATCGGATATGCAAGAAATACGGACAGGAATATTTTGATGAATTAAAAGATCTTAGCGAGTCCACCAACCTGAACAACCTGCTTCCGAAAGAGTTCACTGGCAGAGAGGATACAATGATCCTCAATGGCACTTTTCTCGTCAGTAAAATCAATGTGACTGATTTCAGGAACACCGTTGAAATGCTGGGTCAAAAAGATGAAAATTTCGGATTTTTATTGGAAACAACAGGACCGTGGCCACCTTTTAGTTTTGTATCAATCAAAGAAAAACAGCAATGAACAATAATGTAATTGATCAGTCAAAAGACATCACCATACTTGAATTGCTCGATAGGGTGTTGAATAAAGGAGTTATCCTCACCGGAGATATTGTAATTTCGGTAGCAGATATCGATCTGGTTTATTTAGGGGTTAAGCTGATGCTGAGCTCTGTCGAAACGATGGAGCAACTAAAAAAGGGAAAGACAATAAAGGAAAGTTAGTTCATTTTTATTTTAACCGCAACAGGTACATTAGATCGCTTTAGAATTTGAACGGAATAGCAGATGTTTACGAATGTGTCTGCTGTGCTGAGGAAATAAAATCAACAAAATTCAATTATTCAATGGTTTAAAATTTTAATTGTTTGGGAATGGAGAAAATGATTTATGCCCTATTATCTGTAAAAAAGGAATCCGACAGGCTAGATTCGATGTTGATAGGGATGCAAGGTATATCAGGAGCTAACTTATATTCTCTCCCGGTTGATGAAATTACCGCGGTGGTAAGCGACACCACAAGAGCCGGTTTAATTACTGACAGCACGAATGCCATTACATTTGCAGGGGTAATTGAGGCGCTGTCGCAAGAATTTACGCTGCTTCCCATGCGATTTGGTTCCCTGATGGAGTCAACTGGTGCGATCCTTAAAATGCTTGAAAGAAACTATCCCGATGTTCAGCAAAATCTTCAGCAAGTTGAAGACATGCTTGAATTCGGGCTAAAGGTTTTCTGTGATTCCGAAAAATTAAGAGCAGACCTTATGGAAAAATCAGAGATCGGCACCAAAACAACCGTCCTATCAACACCTGAAGTCAAAAACTCAGTATACAGGGATTGGGTAAATAAAAAACTGAAGGAGCATAGGTTGGAGGAATTGTTGTTAACCCATGTTGATTCCGTTGTTGCAGCGATAACTGAACACCTTTCCCGAATGAATGCTGTCTGTAAATTTAAAAAGATGCTAACGGAAACAACCATAATCGATGCTCTATTTTTGCTTAAAAAAGATATGAAAACAGAATTAATGCAGGCAGTTGGAAATTTACAAAAACAATATCCAGGGCTAAATTTTGTCATGACCGGACCCTGGCCTCCCTATAATTTTGTAGAAATTACCATAAAGTAACCAGTGCAATGAGTGAAAATAAAATACTATTTAATACCGGTTCACTTGATGGCCTTTCGGAGGAGATCGGGAAACTGACAAACAATGATGAATCCAGATTAAAGCTTACACCTGACAATGCAGATTCAGGGCTGGCAAAATTGGTACTGACCCTGGTAGAGCTGATCAGGAAATTAGTTGAAAAGCAGGCCATGCGCAGGGTGGATGGAGGATCGCTGACAGACGAGGAGATTGAACGCCTCGGAGAAACCCTCATGAAGCTGGAGTTGAAAATGGAAGAATTGAAAAAGCATTTTAACCTTACTGACCGGGATTTAAATATCAATCTTGGTCCACTTGGCGATTTAATGTAATATCACGTAATTTTAAAAGTAGCAGAAATTAGCATTGCAACTTCCCGAAGTATTTCCAGACAGCGTCGTCAGGAACCGGAGCCGTGATATTGATCAGGTCTTGGGTGACAGGATGTGTAAAGCTGATCCTCCGGGCATGCAGGTGCCCTTCCACTTCAGGACACATTCCGCGCTAGCGGGGAGATACCATTCGCGGGTATATTGATTATCGAAACTGGGGTAAGAATCCTGATAAAATAGCCTTCAAAGAAAATTTAATACAAAAATCCAAATAACCAGATTGGGACCCTGTTTTCTGCTCCGGTTTCAATATCATCTGCAGCAATCAGATAATTATCGAGATGCTTTACCTGAGATGTACTTTTGCCTTTACCTCCAACTTCGATCGTCAATCCATCAATGACAAAGTCACCTTCAGCAGGGGAACTTACCTTTAGCCCGGCATTGAACAATTGATTCAAAACAAATGTTTCCCTAATGTTTCCGATATCAGGTTTTTCTTTGAGCGCAAAAGCAAGATTGGTATTTTCCAGAAATATTTTGTCCGGTTTTTGTAACGTTGAAACCCCTTTCCCTTCAGTACTTAGGGTATTTATCAATCGAGCGTCCTGTAATTGATAGATGTATTGATAGACACTATCACGACTCAAATCAAGTTTTCTGGAGAGTGCGGCAATATTCGGTTTGAAAGGGACCGATTCTGCTATCACACCTAATAACTTTTTAACCTTGGTCGCAGTACCTGAATTGTATGAAGCGGTATAAGCAAGGTCCGCATCTACAGTTGTATTAATTATTTGGTTCAATTTCATCAGATAGGTATCTTCACCTTCAGCAATAATTGGTAGATAGCCTACTTCTAAATATTTGCGGAATGCCGGTAGCGGACGAAAATCTTCAATGATCATTCGGCTTAGGCTTCGATGATTGTTGTTGATATCATCAATTTTGAATGCATCAAAGCTTACCCCATTGGTAAATATTAAATATTCCCGAAAAGAAAGCCCAGCAAGTATATAACTTACAACTCTCCTGCTTAAGTCGGCTTCCCCGCGGTAAATATCCAACGCTGAGGAGGCTGAAAAAATAACCTGCATTTCTGGTAATCCATCATAGATGTTCTTCAATTCGACGGACCAGTTTGGATATTTATGAACCTCATCTATAAACAATATTTTTCCACCTTGCTTATACCAATCATTTGCTGTTTCCAATAAGGTATGGTTATAAAACCAGGTATGATCAGCGGTGATGTACAGTGCATCAGAAGGTAACTCCATGTCATACTTTAAATGCTGCAACATTAGCGTAGTTTTTCCTGCGCCCCGAGGGCCCTTAATCCCGATCATTCGCAGTTTCCAGTTAATCCGGTTATGTAAATATCTTCGGAAGTCATTCTTTACAGGACGCAAAAGATTTTCCTGAAATTCAAATAAAATATCCATGTTTATGTCAATTTAATACGACAAAAATACGACAAAAATGTTGATTCCATTCGACAGATTAGTTTATTTATTTCTTAGTCAAACCAACTTCTGGAGAATGGGGTAAATAAATTGCAAAAGTTAAAACTTAACCACAAATGGTCGCGAAGGAAAACACGAATGCGATAGAATTAGCCGGGATGGTTCAAATTGATTGATTCTAATCCTGAAATAACTATATTTAACCTAAATTCAACTGATCAGGTAAAGATTGGTTGGTGAAACGAGCCATGGAAAATCTTTTGGCACACAGGAGAATCCGCCAGCTGGCGGATTGGCGAGTTCCATGTGGCAATTAAAAACAAATTATATGCACATGAAAATTAATAACCTACTGTTGCCAAAAGGATACAAACCTTTGGGCATTGTTCTTTTACTGCTCGGTTTTGTGCTGTTGATTCTGAGGTATCAATTCAACTACAAACCGGATTTTCTGAATATAAAGGTATTCGCTTTTTATACCTACTACATTGAATCCAAATCTTTCACGGTAGTGACGAACCAGATGATTGAAGAGCTGGCTGCAATTTTTATGCTTTCAGGGTTGTTTCTTCTTGCATTTACAAAGGAAAAGGAGGAATCGGAAGATTTAAACGCTTTAAGGCTAAAGGCATTCATGGTAACTGCCTACGTCAATCTGATTTACCTTTTTTTATCTCTGATCTTGTTTTTTGGATTTGGTTTTGTTGGAGCGCTAACACTCTTCATGGGAGTATGGCTGATTGCCTATCTTCTTGTTTTCAGGTATTTACTATTTCGGAACAGAAAAGCATAAATTATCAGGCGTAACTATATCCTCAGCATCCAGGTTCTCAATTCATCTCTAAAAATGGTTCTTCTTGAATTTGGGGGACTTACTTCGCCATCAACCAGTATTCCTTCACACTTTCGGTTGTTTCCTGGTTCCAGTAGGCCGCCGTGACGGCTTCTCCTTTGGCTGTTTTTAGCGTCAATTCATATACCGCGATAACCGGGTTAAAAACAAGATCGGTAACCCCCAAGTTGAACAATTGGACAGTAGATTCTTCTGTTTGGGCCACCTCTTCGACAACCACTTCGAACTGATTGTGCTGGAGCAGTTTTTTCAGAAAATCTACTCTCTTTTTCTCAATTCCTTTTTCAACAACTGTGCAACGTTGTCCGCTGATCTCTTCAACGATATGTTTTGCTTTGAGTACCATGGTCTTTGCTTAAATCGATTCGTTTGTAATTTTTACCACCTAAAATTCTAGATTCCAAAGGTTAGGCCATTGATGAACTCATAAACCTGGCTCCAGAAACCTAATACGAAGATACCAAGCGCGCAAAGCGCCAATCCGATCTTGGTATAGCCATCGCTTTGGAACTTGGCGATGGGTTGTTCATTTTTATTGATGAACATCGCTTTGACCACCAGAAGATAGTAATACAAGGAGATGGTTGCATTCAATACGGCAATGAATACCAACCAGTAATACCCACCAGATGCTGCTGAAGTAAAGAGAAACATCTTTCCAAAGAACCCGGCAACCGGAGGAATTCCGGCCAGCGAAAACATCGAAAGCATCATCAGCAAACTCAGTTTTGGATTGGTCAGGTACAAACCGTCATAATCATCCATGTACTCTTTGCCAGTTTTTGCAGAGATTGCCGCAACGACACCGAAAGCGCCAAGATTCGAGAAGATATAAACCAGCACAAAATAGACCACGGAAGTCATCCCCATTTTATTTGCTCCCAGGATACCCAAAATGATAAATCCTGCCTGAGCAATGGAGGAGAAGGCCAAGAACCTTTTCATGTTCTTTTGTCTCATGGCAAACAGGTTACCAACAGTCATCGTGAGGACAGCAACCAGGTAGATCATGGATTTGTAGATGGGTGCAAGTGTCTTGAATACGGTAAACATAACGATGATCAGGATGAATGCAGCCGCCCCTTTGGAAATAACAGAAAGATAGGAGGTCACATTGATCGGAGCGCCTTCGTATACATCGGCTGTCCAGAGGTGGAATGGGACCAGTGACATTTTGAAAGCCATCCCGGTAAAGAAAAAGATAAACGCGAGTACCTGCAAAGGAACATTGGCATAAGCGGCTCCAATTGCATCAAAATAGATGGATCCGCATGAACCGTAAATCATGGAAATACCGTAAAGCAGGATACCAGATGAGAGAGCAGAAGAGAGCAGCAACTTGATACCAGCTTCGGATGATTTGGTGTTGAAGTGCGTAAATGCTGCCAGGGCTGCAATAGGAATCGTTGCAAGTTCCAGGCCCAGGTACAACATCAAAAAGTCTCCAGAAGAGATCATGAAGTTCATTCCGATCAGCGTAGAAACCAGCAAAAAGAAGTACTCACTGATTTTGGTGGCGTTGGCAGGACTTTTCAACCATGCTGCCGATTGAAAGAGAATGATCAGAACCCCAATGTTCAGAATGTTCTTCATCAGCTGAACTAATCCGTTTGTGTGGTACATGCCGCCAAAGAGCGCCTGATCGGGCTGAGGGATGAATCCTATCACGGTAACGACCAGAAAGAGGCCAATCGAAATGGGGATCATCAAGCTTTTCTTCGCGTGGTTCAAATTCAAATCGATCGTGAGCAGGATCATGGCCATAAAGGTCAGAAGGAGCTCATTTCTCATTATCAGAATATCGCTTAAACTCATATCTAAAGTTTTTATTTTACTGAATTATAGTTCTTACATGCCCGGCAGCTGGATAGTAGCAAGCTTGTGGATCAGTGGCGCCAAACTGAAATTGATCATATCCGACAGCCACAATGGTATCATTCCAATAAAGGTAATTCCCACTACCAACGTAACGGTAGATAGCCTTTCGTACCAGTTGGCATCGGGGAGGTGGAGAAAATGATCATTTTTGATAGGGCCCATCAGCAGTACACCCACAACTCTCAGGATGTAAACAGCGGTGATTACGATGGATGAGACCGCCAGGATGGTAGCCACCCGATGGAAAACATCCACATGTTGGTAGGCGCCGAAGAAGATGGTCATCTCAGCAACGAAACCGGAGAAACCGGGTAATCCAAGAGAAGCCAAACCTGCAATGACATAAACTACGCCAAGGAAAGGAATTACTTTCATCAATCCGCCCATCTCATCAATCATCCTGGTATGGGTACGGCCATAAATCATCCCGATCAGGGCGAAGAAGAGGGCTGTCATCAAGCCGTGAGAGATCATCTGGATCACTGCACCCGTGAATGCTGTCTGGTTCATCATTAAAACGGCAAAAAGAACCAAACCGCAGTGACTCACCGAAGAGTAAGCGTTGATGTATTTCAAATCTTTTTGGAAGATGGCTCCAAAGGCACCATAAACCACACTAATTGTAGTAAGAATAATAAAGATCCAGGCTTGTTCGTGAGCGGCTTCCGGCATCAGGTAAATGGCTACCCGGAATGCGCCGTAACCTCCCAATTTCATCAATACCCCTGCATGGAGCATGGATACGGCGGTAGGCGCCGAGGCATGACCGTCGGGCGACCAGGTGTGGAAGGGGAAAAGAGCTCCAAGAATACCGAAACCTACAAAGGTGAATGGGAAAAGGAAGCGTTGCATCTCGATGGGAATCTGATGTTTCGCGATTTCCAGAACATTAAAGGTCAGCTGTCCGCCGGCAGGCACAGAATAGAAATAGATACCCAGGATTCCAACCATCAGCAGGGCAGAACCGCCCATTAGCATCAGGGTTAGTTTCATGGCCGAGTATTCTTTTGGTCCTGAACCCCAGATACCAATCAACAGGTACATCGGGATCACCGCGATCTCATAAAAAAGGAACATGGTAAAGAGGTCGAGGGAGATAAAGAACCCAAAAACCCCTGTAGCCAGCAAGATAAGTGATATAAAAAACTCACGGGAGAGGAACTCCATCTTCCAGGAGGCGAAAATTCCGGCGAAAACCACAACCCCGGTAAGGGCTATCATGGCTACAGAAATACCGTCGACGCCAACTGCATAATGGATGTTCAATGCCGGAAACCAAAGCAAATCGTACATAAACAACATGGGTGCCATGTTGCCTGCATTGCGTTCCGATACATAAAGATATACCAGGATGGCTGATAGTATTAACTGCGCCGTCATCCCGATGGCACTCACCATGCGCGATTGCTTGAGATCTTTTGTAAATAGGATTCCGGCTACGGTAAGAACCGGGATCACTACAAAAAGGTTTAAAATGTTCATGTTATATCAGTTTCTTATAGTACGTAAACAAAAATAAAAACCAGCGCCAACACTCCACCCACAAATACAAAGGCATACTGTTGTACCCTTCCTGATTGAAGTCCTCTGATGTTGTAGGATACAAATACGATCAGGTTGGCAATCCCGTTCATGGTACCATCCACGATGTGGCGGTCGAACCAGGCAACAGGACGTGAAATGTAGTTGAATATGATTTTCTTGGTAACAAAAAGATAAATTTCGTCGAAGTAGAATTTGTGGAAAGCCCACTTGTAAAAGAAGCTGAAAGAGCCAGCTACCTTATCAGGAAGTGTATTTTTAGTCTTGTACATCACGGTAGCAATTGCGATGCCAATTACCCCTACCAAAACGGAAGGAATGGCAATCAACCAGTCGATGTGTGATTCAAAGCCCAATCCGTCGGAGGTAACCAGGTTGTGGAACGGCAGAAAACCGGCGAAAATGGAACCGAAAGCCAGGATCATCAATGGAATGGTCATCACCTTGGACGCTTCGTGCGGTGTGTGGTGGTAATGACGGTCGTGACCCCAGAAAATATTGTAATAAAGACGGAACATGTAGAAAGCAGTCAGCCCGGCTACAAAATATTCAATTCCGAAAAGAATTTTATTGGAGTTGAAAGCAGCTACCAGAATCTCATCTTTGCTGAAGAATCCTGAGAAAGGAGGAATTCCTGCAATGGTCAGACAGGCAATTAAAAAGGTGATGTGGGTGATTGGGAGATACTTGCGCAAACCACCCATTTCGGTCATTTCGTTAGTGTGAACGGCATGGATTACAGCGCCTGCACCGAGGAACAACAGTGCCTTGAACATGGCGTGTGTGAACAGGTGGAAGTTGGAAGCCATAAAGCCCAATCCCTCTTCTCCTCCGTAACCGGAAACGCCCAAAGAAAGCATCATGTAGCCAATCTGCGACATGGTCGAAAAGGCCAGTACTCTTTTGATATCCGTTTGAGTTGTCGCGATGACCGCGGCAAAAAGCGAGGTAAAGGCTCCGACCCAGGCCACCACTTCAAGGGCAACCGGACCACCCTGGGCATAAACAGGGAAGAGACGGGCAACCAGATAAACTCCGGCGACAACCATCGTCGCAGCGTGAATCAAGGCAGAAACAGGTGTTGGGCCCTCCATGGCATCGGGTAACCAGATGTGTAGCGGGAACATGGCCGATTTACCGGCGCCACCAATAAATATGAAGATCAAGGCCCATGTGATTACCGAAAGTCCCATAAAGACTGCACCGCCTTTGGAAGCTATAGCCAAACCGTGGGGATCAGTAAGCGTTTGGAAATCGAAAGTTCCGGTGTTGAAAGACAAAATCAGGATACCGATCAGGAAGCCGAGGTCGGCAAACCGGGTAACGATAAACGCTTTTTTAGCCGCGGAAAAGGCGCTTGGTTTTTCGTAGTAATAGCCGATCAGCAGGAATGATGAGACGCCCACCAACTCCCAGAAAATATACATTTGAAACAGGTTGGTTGCAAGTACCAATCCAAGCATGGAAAAACTAAATAGCGAGAGGAAGGCATAAAAGCGAGCAAAGCCGCGTTCTCCCTCCATATATCCCAAACTGTAAATGTGTACCATGAAGGATACGGTCGTGATTACAACCAGCATCATCACGGAAATAGGATCGATCAGGACACCAAGGTTGATAACCAGTTTATCGGTCAGATGAAGCCAGGTAACCTCGATGGCCTTCAAGGAGGTATATCCTGTGCCTGCTACATGGTCTGTTATAAAATATTTGAAAGCAGTGTAGTAGGAGAGGAATGTTGCAATTCCAAGTCCGGCTGTTCCAATTAAACCGCCCAATTTACCCTTCAGCTTGTCTTCTGCCAGTCCGACAAAGACAAAAACAAAGAATGGGATCAGCGGGATCAAAAGTGTATATGCGTAGCTACTCATGATGATGAATTTTCTAGTCAGTTATAGGATCAGAGTTTCATTTGGTCAAGGTTGTCAACATCAATCGATTTAAAGTTCCGGTAGATGTTGATGATAATGGCGATGGCTACAGCAGCTTCTGAAGCAGCAACCGCAATCACGATCAGGCTGAAAAAATGGCCGTGAAGATGATTGGGATAGAGGAATTTGTTGAAAACCACAAAATTAATATTCACTGAATTGAGGATCAATTCGATCGACATCAACATGGTAATCAGATTTCTTCTTGTCAGGAAGCCGTAGATGCCGATAAAGAACATCAGGGTACTGAGGATAAGAAACGCGTTTAATGGGACATTATCTATCATGACTTTGTTGAATTATCAGGATTAGTATTGGGTTGATCGCCGGAAATCTCCAAATGTTTCTCTTTTTTCGCCAGTACGATGGCTCCCACCATGGCTGCAAGCAACAGGATAGAGATGACCTCGAAAGGAAGTGCGAATCCGTCCCTGTTGTAAGAGACAAGCGCACGTCCGACATTGGTGACATTGGCTTCTATTGCCGGTGATGCTGTTGGTGTAAAAGCAAATTTGGTGATGGTCAGAATGGTGAGGACGGCGCCCGCGGCTACAGCCAGGGCCGAAAAAATCTGCTGTCTGACAGGCGCTACTACCGCTTTTTCACTGACATGACTGGTCAGAAGAATCGAGAAGATGATCAGTACGATAATACCTCCGGCATATACTGTCAACTGAACGGCAGCAAGGAAATTGTAATTCAGCATGAAATAGATTCCTGCTGTTGAAACCAGCACGAAAAGCAAATAGACTGCTGATCTGAGGATTCTGCGACTGATGACGGTTAATAGTGAGAAGGTCAGAATTGAACCGGCAAACAGGTAGAACATGATATCATTGAGCGTCATAACTAATATTTTTTGATGCGGTTGATTACTCTTTCACTCCTTGTGCAATTTTTGAACCTGGCTGGTTCAACACCTTGGTAAGTTTTGAACGATCCCAGACGGCATGTTCAAAATTCTGCCCCATTACGATGGCTCCTGTCGGACAAGCTTTTACACAAAGATTGCAGAAGGTACACATCCCCAAATGGTAAATATGCTGGTCGATGGCCCTTTTTTTCTTGCCATCTTCCGTCAGCTCCATCTTGCTGATGATTTCAATCGATCCGTTGGGGCAATTGAGTTCACAGATACCGCAACCGGTACAAAGGTGTTCGTTGTTTTCACTGTGCGGCATGATCACCTCTCCGCGGAAACGATCAAACATCTTGAGCGTATCACGGTTTTCGGGATATTGCTGTGTGACATTGTTCCAGGGGGTAAAAACATACTTACCGGTAATTTTCATACCCGTAAGGAGCGTTCCTATTCCCTTGAAAACTGTGCTGATATATTGAAATAGCGCATTCATATAGCTATAATTTTACAGATGGAATTTGGTTAATACGACCAGGCACATCAGAAGAATATTGACCAGGTTGATCGGTAAAAGATACTTCCACTCCAGGGTCAGGATCTGGTCGACCCTCAAACGCGGGAATGTCCATTTGAACCACATGATCAGGAAGATGACACCCAAAACTTTCATGAAGAACCAAACCAGTGGAGGGATAAAATCCATCACGACATTAAAAGACTCGAAAGAACCAAAGTGAAGCGGCATCCATCCTCCGAGGAAGACAGTGGTGGCCATAGCGGCTACAATAAACATGTTGATGTATTCTGCCAAAAAGAAAAAGGCAAATTTGATACCTGAATATTCGGTGTGGAAACCGGCAGTCAGTTCCGATTCCGCTTCGGCCAGGTCAAAAGGACCACGGTTGGTTTCTGCTGTTCCGGCAATCAGGAAGATCACGAAGGCAATCAGGGAAGGAATATGACCTTTGAACAAAAACCAGCTGTCGCGCTGACTTTCCACAATTACAGAAAGCTGCATCGACCCGGCGAGGATAATAATTGTAACCAGGGAGAGAGAGACCGATAACTCATAACTAAGAATTTGTGCACCACTCCGCATAGCTCCTATCAAAGAATATTTGTTGTTACTCGACCAACCTGCAATCAGAATCCCGATCACACCAATAGAAGAGACTGCAGTTACATAGAAAATACCAATATCGAAATCCATTGTTTGTAAACCTTTGGCAAAAGGAAGTACTGCCATGGCCAAAAAAGTAGCGATCATGATGATGAAAGGAGCCAGATTATACAGAAACCTGTCTGCACTTTTGGGCATGATCAACTCTTTCATCAGCAACTTGATGAAGTCGGCGATGGTTTGGAGCAATCCCCAGTATCCTACACGTGGCCGTTGGAGACATCCGCTCCAAAAACCAGAGGTGCATGTTGTGGGTCATTCCTGAAAAATCGTAAATATTGAATCCCATTAGATTTGATGATTTTCGATATAGATCAATCGTGTTAGTACTAATTACCTGTCAATGTCGGGGATAACGAGGTCGAGCGTCGACATGATGGCGACCAGGTCGGCAATTTTGTGACCTGAAGCCATCTTATTCAACGCGAAAAGGTTGGAGAATCCAGGTGAACGGAACTTTACGCGGTATGGGTTTTTCTTGCCATCGCTGACAATGTAAACACCAAACTCACCCCTTGCACTCTCAACCCTCTGGTAAAACTCACCTTCCGGTAGTTTGACAACACCTTTCATCTTGACAGCGTAGTCACCTTCCGGGATGTTGTCGATCAACTGCTCGATGATGTGCATTGATTCGTGCATCTCTTCAATTCTCAGACGGTAGCGGGTAAATGTGTCGCCCCTGGTATCCAGTTTTTCTTCAAACTGCACCAGTGGATAGGCGCTGTATGGGTGATGTTTTCTGACGTCGCAGGAGAATCCTGAACCACGGCCTGCAGGACCAGTTACGCCCCAGGCGATTGCGTCTTCAAGCGAAAGGTAGCCGATCTCTTTTGTACGCTCCTGAAAGATGACATTGCCAGTTAGCAGCTGATCGTATTCGGGTAGTTTCTTTTTGAATTCCTTGATAAATTCTTTGACCCTTTTTTGGAAATTCGGATGAATATCGAACATTACTCCGCCAGGAAGGCTGTAATTCAGTGTCATTCTGGCTCCGCAGGTTTCCTCAAAAATATCGAGAATGTGTTCGCGGTCGCGAAGGCCATAGAAGAAGGTGGTTAATGCACCCAAATCCATTCCCATTACGCACCACCAAAGTTGGTGAGAAGCCAGACGGCTCAGCTCATCCATGATGGTACGGATGTATTTGACACGTTCAGGTACTTCGACCTGCAGGGCATTTTCTACACACAAAGCAACTGCTTCATTGTTCATGTGGGCAGAAAGGTAATCCATCCGGTCGGTCAGGTGAATGACCTGCGGGTAGGAGATGGCCTCGCACATTTTCTCGATCCCGCTGTGGATGTAACCAACATGTGGCTGAATATGATGTACTATTTCGCCTTCCAAACGGACAAGCAACCGAAGTACCCCGTGCGTAGAAGGGTGCTGCGGTCCCATGTTGACCAGATACTGGTCAGTGTGGATTTTATCCGAGCTAATGATAATCTCTTTGATTTCAGACATAAGGCTATCGTTCTACTATTCTTACTTCGTCTTTGTAATCTTTTCTAAGTGGGAATCCCCAACTGTCGTCCAGGAATAGCCTGCGCAGATCCTTGTGATTGTTGAATTTCACACCCAAAAGGTCATAAACCTCCCTTTCGTGGTATTTGGCTGTCCGCCAGACATCACTTACCGTATCAACTTTGGGGTCGGTACGATCTGCAGTGTTTACCTTCAATACCACAACATGTCTGTGCTTGACAGATTCGAGGTGGTAGACGATTTGCATTGTTTCGGGATAATCAACTCCCGAAAGACAAAACAGGTAATCGAATGATAACTCCGGCTCATTTTTGAGTCGAACAGAAGTTTCATGCAGATCAGCTGCCTGAACAAGGATTTCGACATATTGTTTGCCAAGCTTCACCTCAGCCTTTGAAAACTCACCAGTCAGGTAAGCTTGTAGTTCTTCGTTTGTCATGTCACTTAAAGATCAGTTTGTTAAGTGATTTATAGTATGATTTATTGATTTTCCCATCTTCCCGGTTAGCATCAAGGTTGTGGGGTGTTTTTTTTCTGTTTCCTGGAGAAATAGCGCTCCCGCCTGATTTTTTTCTGCAGTTGCATCATGCCGAAAAGAAGGGCCTCAGGTCTTGGAGGGCATCCGGGTACGTAAACATCAACCGGAATAACGTGATCGGCTCCCCTGACGACAGAGTATGAGTTGTAGTAGAAGGGACCGCCAGAAATGGCACAGGATCCCATGGCAATCACATATTTGGGATCCGCAATCTGGTCATACAACCGTTTCAGTACAGGAGCCATTTTGTAATTGATTGTTCCGGAAATGATGATCATGTCAGCCTGACGGGGTGTTGCGCGGGCAACTTCAAAACCAAACCTGGCCATGTCGTGTCTGGAGGCGCCAACAGCCATGAATTCGATGGCGCAACAACGGGTACCAAAAGTTAATGGCCAGAGTGAATTGGAACGCGACCAGTTGAGCAGATCATCTAATTTGGCGAGGATGATACTTCCTCCTTCATATTCGGCTAAGATCGGATAATCGTTTACCTCGAACTCTTTTTTACTTTTTACTCCCATTTCAATGCATGTTTTTTCCATCCGTAAAACAATCCCAAACCCAATATGGCAAAGAAGATCAATATTTCAACAAAACCAGTCATTCCGACCTCCCTCATCACGGTAGCCCATGGAAAAACAAACACAGTTTCCACATCAAAAATGAGGAAGAGAATGGCAAAAAGATAATACCCGACCGTGTATTGGTTCCAGGTTTCCCCAATGGTCTCCATTCCACACTCGTATGGCTCAAATTTTGCTGTATTGTAGGAGGTCGGAGGAACATAACTGGAGAATACCAGGGCCAAACCTACCAGTGAAATTGCCGTAATAAAGAAAAGTATTAAAGCGCTACTTTCCATATCAGATTGTTTTAGATATTAATAAGAATTGTTCTAAATAACAGATTATAAGGAACTTCAATAATCAGCGACAAAAATAGAAATTTATCATTAACCCACCCCCGTGTGCCCTAATTTATTTAAAAAGTTATTAAAATATCTTAACTACTAGATATAATAAATTGAGTTAAAACGGATTATAAATCTTATCAAAATAAGCATCGGTTACAAAATTCTCAACCGCAGAAAGTATAAAGATCACGTTGTGAATTGATACACATCACAGACAGCTCTTCAGAGTGATCAATCACAAAAGCATCGTTGGTACCAAAAAAGCGATCGATCAGTGACGATTGATAGGAAAAGGAGATAATCAAGAGTCCGTTTTGAAAACTTAATGTATGTTCCAGCGCTTTTTTTTGGATCTTCCAGGAAGAGGCATGACATTCGATAATTTCGTAAGGGAAGCGGAAATTTTTAAACAGGCGTTCAATTGAAAACAGATTGCGCGAAACACTCCTTTTGTCCTCGTCAAAGGTTTCCAATGCCTGGATCAGTGATACTTTAGCGCCGTTGTGCCGAGCAAAGTAACTACTCCAAAGGGCCAAATCCTTGCTCTTCTTCATGTACCCTACCGGGACCGCGATCTTTTGATAGCTTTTGTCGGGATACTTTTTATCTGATACAAATAAAAAAGGGAAACCTGAATGTGGAAGTTTAGGCAGGAGCTCTTTGCTTTTTGTTTTGGGCGCCACCAATAGCAAAGCGTCAAACTCTTCGGCCAGTTCAGTCAGAATCGTGTCAAGTGGGTGAATGGTCACAAAGGTGTGAATGCGCGCTGAACCAAAAGTCTGCATAAGTGGGACAGTCAAACCTATCAGGCGTGATTCGGCTTCTTCAAATTTTAGGCCTTCCCCGGATGCCTGGTAAATCAGACAAATTTCCTTGTTAAGGATCAAAGCTACCTGCACACCATGCAGAATGGCCACGTCCGTTTCGGATGAGAAATCGATCCAAATAAAGATTTTTTGTTCGCCGTTTGTTAGCATTTCTTACTCGTTAAACCTGAACCCGATTCCCCGTACTGTCTCCAAAAAATCACCCTCCAGGAATTCGGATAGTTTTTTGCGTATATTTTTCACATGTACGTCGATGTAGTTGGAGTTGTAATTTTCTTCAAAGATATCCCCCCAGATGTGTTCAGATATTTGCAGGCGGGTAGTTACCTTGTTTTTATTTAATATCAGGAAACTAAATATATCATACTCTTTCTTGGTCAGTTGGATCTCATGTTCGTTGAAAAAGGCTTTGCGTTTATCAAGATCAACTTCAAGTCCATGAGCATGGATGATGTTACCCTTCAGACCATGTTTCCTTCTGGTGACTGCCAGTATCCTGGATTTAAGCTCGATCATCGAGAATGGTTTCGAAAGGTAATCATCAGCCCCCAGATCTAGTCCTTTTATCTTGTCCTCGATGGCAGTACGGGCAGAAAGAATGATCACAGAGGCCGTACCCTTGTTTCTGATTGACTCTCTCAGGAGATCCAGCCCTTCATAGTCCGGAAGTCCCAGGTCTAGTAAAATCATGTCATATTCATTCGAGAATATTTTGTCGGATGCGATCCTTCCGGTGTGCGCTTCGTCGCAAACGAAACCCTCCTTTTCGAGGAACCGGCGAATCTCACCGGAAAGTATGCGTTCATCTTCAACGATTAACAGGTGCATCATGGGAGAAAGTTGTTACTTTGCAAAATTGAACCGAAATTATCAATATCTTGGTCAATATAAAACAGAAATGCGAGATATATGAGACTCGAAGTAAAACTTGCCCTGATCGGTGCAATTTCCAAGCTTGTCATTTTTTTGATCTTGTTTACATTGGTACAGCAGACGATCGATTCGCTTGCCCTGGAGCATACTGATCGGGATTTGACAAAAAAGAAAGATAAAGCCTTGTCAATCATAAAAAAAATTGGAATCAGAACTTATCTGGATGCTGAACAAGACAGCGTCTTTGCCAGTTACAACATCTTAAAAGACGAATATATCACCATTACATTGGATCCGGATGGAAAACCCGAAGAACTGGCATTCTCCCAGGAGGCCAGGATCATTGAGGGGGAAGAATTTGATTTCAGGATACTGAATTACAATTTCTTAATTGGCCACCAGCAATATTCGCTCGAAATTGGGAAAAATATCCAGATGATCTATAGCCTGGACAGGACTTTAAAAAAGATCTCAATTTCAATTATTTTGATTGTCTTGGTGATAACCATCCTTTTTGACCTGGGGACCTACAAATACCTTCTCCATCCGTTGAACCAGATGATCATTCCGAAACTGAAAACGGTTGACAATCCCGAATCGTTTGATTATACCGAAATAGACTCGTCTACTTCTGATTTCGTTTACCTTAATACCACCATCAATGAGCTGATGCACAAGGTGAATGAGATTCTGAAGAATCAAAGAAAATTTATTGGCGATGTTTCGCATGAGCTATTCACGCCGATCTCGGTTATGCAGTCCAAGTTGGACAATCTGTTGGTATCCGGGAAATTGCCTGCCAAAACGGTTGGGATGATTGTAGATCAACAGAAACAATTGATTCGTTTGCAGCACATTATAAAGGCCTTGTTGTTGATTTCGAGAATTGAAAATGATCAGTACTCAAAGAATGATAAGGTCGATTTGCATGAACTTGTTGAGGAGATCGTGGCAAATATCGAAGAGCGTGCGCATATCACAAATATTACGCTGGAAAACAGAATTTCGAAGGATACTTCTTTGTCTAACGTTAATAAGTATTTGATATACATTTTGTTGTTTAATCTGGTGAGCAACGCCATTAAATACAACAAAGCCGGAGGTTCCGTACTGGTATACGATGAACAAAAGGAATCCAATCTTTTGGTTGTAGTAGAGGACAATGGAATTGGTATCGCTCCGGAGAATCTGGATCTGATTTTTAACCGGTTCAAAAGGATGGAGACCACCAAGGAAGAGGGGCAAGGATTGGGGTTATCTATCGTAAGTAGCATAGCTGATTTCCATGATGCTACTATTGAAGTAAAATCCCATCCGGGTGAAGGGTCAAAATTTATCATCTGTTTTCCATTCAATCAGACGGTCTGAAAAAACCGCATAAAATTTCAAATAAAAGTCAGATTAGCTGATTTCTTCATGATTCCTTCATAATTGGTATTGTAGTTTTGCCATGTAAACAATTATAAAAATATTTGATATGAAAAAATTAGTTATGTTTTTAAGCTTCGCCCTTATCATGGGTGTAGTTACAGCCAATGCACAAGCCCCTAAAAAGGCTGCCAAAGCTGCTCCTGCAAAAACTGAAGCTCCTGCCGCTAAGAAAGTGGTTAAGAAAGAGGTTAAAAAAGATGCAAAAGCTGCTCCTGCCGCTAAGAAAGAGGTTAAGAAAGACGCAAAAGCTGCTCCTGCTAAGAAATAAGCATTTCGTGGTGATTTATTTGAAGACCGTTGGTAATTACCGGCGGTTTTTTTTTGCTTGTCAGGGTGGACTCAATTTTAAATTTGTTTTTGTATTTTCGGCCTGAAAAATAGCCGGTGTTTTAGTTAACAATTTGAATATCAAATCTTTTTAGGAGAATGGCTTTTAATAGGGGAATTTTTCAGCGAACGGAGTTACTTCTTGGTAAAGAGCGACTGGAAAGGGTTATGTCCAAAAACGTGATTATTTTTGGAATTGGGGGTGTAGGGAGCTGGTGCGCAGAGAGTCTGGTAAGAAGTGGGATACAACGATTGACATTGGTTGATTCTGACCGGATTTGCGTGACCAACATCAACAGGCAATTGCATGCAACAATCCATACCGTCGGTGAAGTTAAAACAGAGGCGCTTAAGAACAGGCTTCTGGAGATCAATCCTGCCGCTGAAATTCAATCCATTCAAAAGATTTACAACAGGGATAACCACGATTTTTTTGAGCTCGACAAATACGATTTCATCATCGATGCCATCGATAGCCTCAGCAATAAAACACATTTGATAAGGCAGGCTACCAAGACCAATGCCGTATTTTTCTCCTCCATGGGAGCCTCACTGAAATTAGACCCGACAAAAATCAGGGTAACCGAATTTTGGAAGGTTATCAGATGTCCCCTTGCAGCCAAGATAAGGAAAATGATCAGAAAAGGGGAGTTGCCGGCAAAAGAATTCATGTGTGTTTTCAGTGAGGAACTCCTCGAGAACAGCGGTAGCGGTTCCTCCTGCGGAACCGACAAATGTTTGTGTCCGAAGGCAACAAAAGGTCCCGGTGACCCCGACCTGGCCGACCACGAATGGTGCAGTCAGAAAGCCGTTATCAACGGGACCCTTGCCCACATCACTGCCATTTTCGGATTTACTTTGGCAGGATTGGTGATTCAGCACATTTACAACGAAGTATAGTCGTTAAGCGGCAAATTCAAAGTTGGAGACCTTCACGCTCACAGGCGTGGTATTCCTTATGTTGTCGTTGATCGGGCAGCGATTTTCAACCTCCTTCAGCCATTTATCTATCGACAGCTGGTCGGCGTCAGTATCGATGTTGATGTTAACATGGATATTTTTAAATCCGGCCCTGTCTTCGTTCGACTGTCCGAAGAGTCTGGCAGGATTGATGTCTCCATCAACTTCGATGGCCATTTTTTTTATTTCAATGCCGAATTCTTTGGCTACCAGGTGGGCAACCACATTCAGGCAGCCAGCATAACCCGCCAGCAAATATTCGACCGGATTCGGACCATGATCCGTTCCTCCTAACCCGGCTGGTTCATCCACAATAACTTTAAAGTTTCGGGCATTTGCCACAAATTTTGTGGGGTTTTCATTCTCCCCTTTGATTGAAAAATTTAAGAGTCCCATTTTATTTGAATTTAAATGATTTACTGTTGTTTTCTAAGGCAAAGATGAGGCTCGGATAGCCACTACACAATACCTGCTAAGTAGTATTTTATATACCCTTTTCAAGGTACTATTGCCGAAAATCCCTCTTTTGTTGGATAATTAACTTCAAACAGTTAAAATTGTAATACAATTATATCCAGATTTCACCAATGATAGTCATACGGCGCATTCAACCATCCGACAACGAAATACTTGCAGTAATAATTCGAAATACCTTAAAGGAATTTGGTGCGAATCATCCCGGTACAGTCTATTTTGATGATGCTACAGACCATCTGTATGAGGTGTTCAGGGCAGATCGCTCCCGCTATTTTGTTGCAGAATTGGATGGTAGGATTGTTGGAGGAGGCGGAATTTTTCCAACTTCCGGTTTGCCGGAAGATACCTGCGAACTGGTAAAAATGTATTTGCTACCGGAAGCCCGTGGAATTGGCCTGGGAAGATCGATACTCGAAAAATGTCTGGAAAGCGCCCGGGATTTTGGATTTGGCAGGATCTACCTTGAAACAATGCCAGAACTAAACCTTGCTTTGAAGACCTATGAAAAAATGGGATTCACCTATCTGTGTTCTCAGCTTGGCAACAGTGGCCATTTTGGATGCGATCTTCACATGATCCGCGATCTTTGAAGAATTGTTGTTCTTTACGGACTACGGTTTTGGATCTCCGACCAGGGTCTTGATGAAGGCCGGATCTGGAGAAAAGGCTAAAACCCGCACACCAGACTTAAATATAGTATTCGATGTTATCAATCCAACCTGCTTTGATGGCATGAATAATTAATTCTGAGGCATTTGAGACGACTATTTTTTTGAATATATTCTTTCTGTGTGTACTAACAGTATGATTACTAATGTTTCGTTTTGCGGCAATCTCCTTGGTCGTGAGTCCATTGGCAATCATTCTTACGATTTCAATTTCTGAGGCAGTCAGCGTTTTTGGTTCATCTTGAATAAATTTATTTTCTCCAAGATCAAGATAAAGGTCCAAAATTTCATCTGAATAGAACTTCTTTCCTTTAAGAGTTGCCTGAATCGCTGACCATAGCTCTTCTTTATCTACATTTTTGTAGACAATATTCTTTATACCAATTCTTGACAACCACAAAAATTCATTTTTACTAACTACATTGGTTAAAACCAGCACTTTAATCCGGGGATAAAGCTCTTTGATTGTTTTAAGATCATCGACACTGTTGTAGTCTATTGTGGCTATATCAGTGATTAGCAAAGTGTTTTGGCGTGCACGCAAAAGGTTGAATAGCTCTGATCTTGATACTGCGACCCCTGATAGAGAATACCTGAGATCATCCAATACCATATTTCTGACTGTTTCAGCAACCAGAAATTGAGAATCGGCGATAATGACATGCTCTGTTTCGGACATAGGATCTAATATTCAACAAATGTATGTAAAACTACATCTTTTGTCTAAAGATTAAAAATGAAGAGGTCTTAAGGATAGCAAAAGGGCAGAAATGCGATTTCTGCCCTTTTATGTGGAGTCGAACGCTATATGTTTATGACTTAAAGATTCGTTCCAGTAGACCCTTCTTCTCCTGTACTTCGACAATGGATGACCGATTCTCTTGTTTTGCCGATAAGTGCTTTACCTTATCAAAGGCTTGCGAGAGATCATAAATAATATCCTCAACATGTTCAATCCCAACTGAAAGACGGATTAGTCCAGGAACTACTCCAGATGACAGCTGCTCTTGTTCCGACAACTGCTGATGAGTAGTGGAGGCAGGGTGAATGATTAAAGTTTTTGCATCGCCAACGTTGGCAAGATGACTGATTAAGGTCAGACTATTGATGAATTCGTCGGCTGCTTCCGTTCCTCCTTTGATATGAAAAGACAACACCCCGCCGAAACCAACTTTAAGGTACTTCTTCGCCAAAGTATGGTAAGGGCTTGTTTGCAATCCGGGATAATTAACTTTTTTAACCTGTGCGTGTGATGAAAGCCAGTCAGCAATAATTTTTGCATTGCCGACATGCCGCTCTATTCTCAGTGAAAGCGTCTCAAGGCCCTGTAGCAACAAAAAAGCATTGAAGGGACTTAATGTAGAGCCATAGTCCCGGAGACCCTCAACCCTTGCCCGAATGATAAAGGCAATGTTGCCAAAAGGTCCATTGGCTCCAAAAACATCCCAAAAGATCAGCCCATGATATCCCTCTGAAGGTTCTGTAAATTGAGGAAATTTCCCGTTTGCCCAGTTGAAATTTCCGGCATCGACAATGACCCCGCCAATACTTGTTCCATGACCGCCAATCCATTTTGTTGCAGATTCAACAACAATATTGGCTCCATGTTCAATTGGACGGAAAAGGTATCCTGCTGCGCCGAATGTATTGTCAACAATCAACGGGATGTTATGTTTTTTAGCAACAGCAGCTATTGCTTCAAAATCAGGCACATTAAACTCCGGATTCCCAATTGTTTCGAGGTATATCGCTTTTGTATTTTCGTCGATTGCTACTTCAAAATCTTCAGGAGCGTCACCGTTCACAAATTTCACCAGGATTCCCAAACGCTTGAACTGGACCTTAAACTGATTATAGGTGCCGCCATAGACAAAGGAGGTCGAAACAAAATTATCTCCTGCCTGCAGAATATTGGTCAGGGCAATGAACTGAGCAGCCTGACCAGATGAGGTCGCCAATGCAGCAACACCCCCTTCCAGTGCAGCAATCCGTTTTTCGAAAACATCCGTCGTCGGATTCATGAGCCGGGTGTAAATATTCCCAAACTCTTTCAATCCAAAAAGATTGGCTGCATGTTCCGAATTGTTGAAAATATACGAAGTTGTTTGATAGATAGGAACTGCTCTCGAATTTGTTGTTTTATCAACTTCCTGACCCGCATGAAGCTGCAAGGTTTCAAATTTAAAAACGTGCTCTGACATAACTTATTTATTTTTAAGTATTTATTAATCATGTGAATTCCTTGTCTACCCGACACTGCAAAAATGAGGAGCAAAATCCAACCTTGAAATACCTTATTTCAGGTATTTTATTACCTGCATACGGGTATTTTTCTGCCGTACCAGGGGAATGACCTTCTGAAAGGGGGATGAATGGTGCAGATTCTCTCAGTGAATCTGTAGATTATTTGAATGGAGGATCAAGGAATAGAGTAGGAGAATATTATTAAAAGGATTCGCGAAGATTTAGTTCCAGATTGATCAATTTGAGAGTGATATGCTACTGATAATAATGCCGTATTTGGCAAGTTTTTCGAGTAAAAGCTCTTTGTTGATAGGTTTGGTGATGAACTCATCGCACCCCGAATCAAGTGCCCGCTGCTTGTCTTCATTTCCCGAATAAGCTGTAATGGCAAGAATTGGTACATCGCTGCGTAGATTTTTTATCGCTCTGGCAGCTTTGTAACCATCCATAACAGGCATTTTCAAGTCGGTCAAAACGGCACAGATTTCAGGATGGGCCTTGAATAAATTGACTGCCTCCTCACCATTTGTGGCGCGAATGATTTGGATAAATGGATTTTTCAGGAGGATGTTGATATAGAGAAAATTGATCTCATCGTCTTCAGCAACGAGTATGCTTTTTAAGCAGTTTTCTTTCTTGTCCGGTCGTGTGATTTCTGTCCGATCTTCAGCTACAGGCCGAATTGGAATGGTGAAGAAGAAGGTTGATCCTATGTTCTGCTCCGATTCAACCCAGATGGTACCTCCCAACAATTCTATCAAACCTTTGGCGATGGACAATCCCAATCCACATCCTTGGTAGCTGCGGGTATAGGAGTTGTCTTCCTGCATGAAGCTGTTGAAAATTAATTTTTTTCCTTCATCCGAAATGCCTTTACCCGTGTCTTTTATTGAAAATAGCAGCTCATTTTCCTTACTTTCAACACGAAGGGTGATCGAACCAGAATCAGTAAATTTTACTGCATTATCCAATAGATGCCGTAGGATTTTTGTTAGTAATAAGCTGTCCGAGTGAATTTTTAATTGCTGAATCGCTGGCAGTTGCTCAACATTGAATCGTATGTTCTTATTTGCACATGGTTCATAGAATTGCTTGGCGATGTCGTTGATTACAAATTCAGGATGGATATCTTTTAAATCCATTTCCTGATTTCCGGATGAAACCATCGAAATTTCCAGAAAGTTTGTAACTGTTTTGATCAGGCGCTCACTGCTTTCATTTAGGATCTCCAGATATTGATTCTTTTCTTCTTCGTTCAGATCAGGATTGGTCAACATTTGTCCAAATCCAAGAATCCCGTTTAAGGGAGTTCTGATTTCATGAGAGATATTGTTGATAAATGAACTCTTCAGTCTGTCACTTGCCTCCGCTTTTTCCTTGGCTCCGCTCAATTCCCTGTTTTTTTCAACCAACTCCTTCGTCCGATCGTTTACTTTTTCGTCCAAAATTTTGTTTTGATTCATCAATTGCTGCTGCAAATAGCTGGATAACAGTAAGTTTTTGATCCTTAATCCAACCTCAAGCAAATTGAAGGGTTTTGTCAAAAAATCACTGGCGCCGCCAGACAGTGCTTTTAATTTGGTCTCGTTTGTAATATCGGCAGTCAGCACAAGAATTGGTAGAAAGGTATTTTCCTGGATAAGGTTTTTAAGTTGATCCATCACCTCAAATCCTGTCAGGTAGGGCATTGTCAAATCAAGCAAAATCAGATCAGGCTTAAAACTTTTATAAAGTTCAACCACCGTTCTGGGGTCGGTTATGGTCTTTAGGTTGTTATAACCCTGTATCTCCAAAAAACCTTCAAGAACATCGATATTTGCCTCCTGATCGTCGACGATCATAATATTGGCTTTTTTAAAAGATGGGTCTATCATTGCTGAATATATTTTTTCTTTTTATAATCAATTCTAGACGGTTTAAACTACAAATTCATCGATGATTTTCAACAACAGATTTAAATCAATTGGTTTGATGATGTATCGTTTGGCCCCGGAGGCCATAAGTTGTGCAATTTGTTGAGGCATGGCATCGGCACTGATAACAACAACTGGAATGTTGCTGGTGTTTTCATCCGATTGCAGGAGTTGAAGTACCTTGCTTCCATGAATATCCGGCAAGTTAAGATCCAGTAAAATGAGATTTGGCTTGTTCGTTATTGCCAATGGAAGAGCCATTCTGCCGTTTGGACTGGTGATCAGGGTAAGACCCAAACGCTGGGAGGCAATGATCTCTTCAACCAGTTCAATATTTGAAATGTTGTCTTCGATGTAAAGTATGGTACCTGTTTTGTCTTCCAATCTGTGACCCGGCTTTTTCATTTTGCTTCTGGTCTTATCTCTTTCCGAAGGCTCATCACTCATTGGAAGTTCAACCCAGAAGGTGCTTCCTTCTCCCATCACACTTTCGACGCCAACCTTTCCTCCCATGGCTTCAGTCAATTTTTTAATAACGGATAAACCAAGGCCAGAACCTTCTGTTTCAGATTTTTCAGCGCCGATCCTTTCAAAAGGATTGAAAAGTTTTGGCAGATCCTCTTCTGCAATTCCCAAACCGGTATCTCTTACCAGGATTCTGACGGGTGTAACACCTGCTTCATTTTTGGGCATGACCATCGTCTCCAGGAATATTGAGCCTCCCGATCTATTGTACTTGATGGCATTGTTGATCAGATTAAGTAATATTTGCTTTAATCTCTGTTTGTCAGACCTCAGAAATAGATAATTGTTTTCAGAATAGACCAGTTCGATTTTTATTTCCCTTTCATCTGCCTGTCTGCTTACAAGGTCTGTCATTTCGTTGATGACCCCTTTGATTTGAATGGGTTCAAGCGATAAGGAGAGTTGACCGGCTTCAATTCTTGAAATATCCAATACCTCATTAATCAGATCAAGCAGGTGTTTTCCGCTCCGCATGATGTGATGTACCCCTTTCTGCTGTCCGGGATTTAGCTCACCCATTTCAAGCAGTTGGGCAAAACCCAGGATCGAATTCATCGGAGTTCTCAATTCGTGACTCATCCGTGAAAGGAATTCACTTTTGGCAAGATTCGCTTGTTCTGCCTCTGCTTTTGCTTTTGAAAGTTCTTCCTCAATTTTTTTGCGTTCGGTAATTTCATGTTTGATTGCAATGAAATGGATGATCTCTCCAGTCTGAGCCTTTACCGGTGTAATCGTCATCTCCTCTGTATATTCGCTTCCATCTTTGCGTTTATTGATTATTTCACCCTGCCAGATTTCCCCAGCGAGTATGGTATCCCATAGATTCTTATAAAAAACAGCATCATGTTTGCCGGATTTCAATGAACGTGGATATGCTCCGGTGACTTCTTCAAGTCTGTAACCGGTTAGTTTGGTAAATGCAGGATTAACCCATTCTATATGTCCATCGCGATGAGTAATAAGAATAGCATTCGCAGCAGCATTTAATGCAGTGCTTTGAAGAATCAACAGTTCTTCTGCTTGCTTACGTTCTGTGATGTAAGTGGCCATCGGGTGAAAAACAAAGAAGTAGAGGACGGGGAAGGCCAGAATTAAAAGCAAAGTTGAATCGAGCAACGCGGTGCCCATT
Organism: Bacteroidia bacterium; assembly: GCA_026391315.1. Classification (GTDB taxonomy): domain Bacteria; phylum Bacteroidota; class Bacteroidia; order Bacteroidales; family Prolixibacteraceae; genus CAINVV01. The sequence continues at coordinate 18,343 of JAPLDT010000037.1, read as the reverse complement.
TGCGAGAGGGGCGGCAATGCATCGATAAACAACATGATTGTCGTCTCACCGATAAAGATGCCAAGTATCAATATCAGAAAGAGGTACGCGGCTGACCCACGGGAAGTCGAAAGTTTGATCTTCTCTATGATTGTGTTCTTACGATCAACTTGTGTGCCGTCATCAGAATCAATAAGGAAATCCGTCCCTTTTGAGTTGATATTTTGCTTGCCCATTTTCATTAAAAATATTTCCGGGTTAACTCCATAAATGGCTATTTCATTTCAACTCATTGACAAAAGGGTTCGGACACTAATTTGTAAAATATCCGTGAGTATATCAGGATACTAAGCCTGAATTATAGGTTAACAATCTGCGTTTCAAAAAGTTTAAAGCATCCAGAGGTTTATAACAAAAAAATAGTTGCCAAAGATGAATAGCGGAAGGCACAATGTGGATTTGATCAAAAATATTCATTATTTTTGATCGTACAATTTATTCATTTGTATATAATTTGTTTTTCAAAGGCCAAATGGAATAGCATGATTGGTGAAATTATGTTCATTTCGGTTGGTGATTAAGCAATCATGGCTATTTCATGGAAAGGAATAGTCTTTCTGTTAACCAATCTTTTAAGTAGCCTGAAACCTTTACCTCATAAGATTCAAACCGTTCGGGAATAATTTCTTCCATCGGTTTCTTATCAGGCAATTGATACCTAATCAGCATCTATATTCAAAAATTTAAAGAGCATGAACAAAAGAATTTTTTATTTAGTTGCCGTGGGAGTTCTCCCCCTTTTCTCCGCCTGCGACAATGAAGACAAAGTCAAAGAAATCTCCAAAGACGGGGCCATCGAGACGACCATGAGTGTGGAACATCATGGCGATAAGCTGGATGTAATCAAAACTACCCACAAAATATGGGTGAAAAACATGCTGGTCAAAACCTCGGTACATACAGATACAATCCCGGCTCTGGGTGTTTTAAAAACGGAAACCGAAACCACGGATGGTGTTACCAGGGAGATCGATGTAAAAAAGGATTATGAATTCTACATCACCGTTAAGTAAATGACCATGAAGAAATCGGACTATATCAAACTGGTTCTGATGGCTACCGCCTTATCGGCATGCAGCAATTCAAAGAGCGATCGTGAAAGGTCTGTTTATATGCGTTCAGATACAACAGCGCATTATTCCAGGGCTCACGGAATGGGATTGGGATTGTTGGGTTATTATTACGCATTCAGGCCTTATGGAATATATGGTGCGGGTGGAGGCTTCGCCCGCACAGGGTATTATTCCGGAGCTATCAACCAAGGATCCAACATCGGGACCAATGGAGTCAAAAGTACCGCCGTGAGAGGCGGATTCGGTGGTACAGTAAGAAGTTCAGCCTCATGAAACCCTCATGATCAAATGTGCATAAAAGAAGATTTATATTACTCTGAGGGTTCCATACGGCCATTAAGAAATAAATTATATTCGTATGAAACGAGCATGAACCTGGCTCACAAAAGGCAATGAAAATTTATTTGCGAGTTCCATGAGTACTTGCTTATATTCAATAATTTAGCAAATATATTTACGAGTGAAAAGACACATTATTACTCCCCGGAGTGGCTGGCAGCAAAAAGTGGAAGAGTTGGGATTCAATTTCCACACCCTTGAATCTCCTTATTGGGATGAATCTGTCTATTATGAATTTTCTATGACAGAGGTTGATACACTGGAGAAGGCAACCAACGATCTGTGGGAACTCTCATTGAATGCCGTTCAATATGTGATTGACAACAATTTATACCATCAATTTCATATCCCCGAATGGTTTATTCCGCACATCGAAGATAGCTGGAACAATGACGCACCTGCCATTTATGGTCGCTTTGATTTTGCCTTTAAAAACGGAAAGCCTAAGCTGCTCGAATTCAATGCTGATACACCCACCTCGTTGTTCGAGTCGTCTGTGGTACAATGGCACTGGCTGCAGGATTTTGATGACCGTCGCGATCAGTTCAACTCCATCCATGAGAAGCTTATTGCGTATTGGAGCTACCTGAAAGAGTATCTCCATCCGGGATTCCTTCACTTCACCACTGCAAGGGATTCGGACGAAGATCTGACTACCACCGAGTACATGCGCGACTGTGCCATTCAGGCCGGACTGGAAACCAAATTTTTGTACCTGGATGAAATTGGCTGGGATACAACCTATCCTCAGTTTCTGGATCTGGAAGATTCGATTATCAGGAATATTTTCAAGTTGTATCCTTACGAGTGGCTGGTTCATGAAGAGTTCGGCCAAAATATTCTGAAAGACAGATCAAAAACTTTCTGGATAGAACCCAGTTGGAAGATGATTCTCTCCAGCAAAGCCATCCTGCCCATTCTTTGGAAACTCAATTATGGCCATGATAACCTGCTGGAATCCTATTTTGAATCGGACAAAGAACTGGCAGGATCAAGTTTTGCCAGGAAGCCAATCCTTTCGCGGGAAGGGGCCAACATCCAACTCATGAACAACGGGAAGATGCTTGCCGAAACCTCGGGTGAATACGGAGAAGAGGGTTATATTTACCAGGCATTGTGTACACTTCCCGATTTTGATGGACAGTATCCCCTGATTGGCAGCTGGATCGTGGGCCAGGAATCTGCGGGCATTGGCATTAGGGAAAGCAATAGTCTTATAACAGACAATGCCAGCAGGTTTGTTCCGCACCTTATACTTTAGATTAAAGGTAGCAAACAGCCTATATGCTTACCGGCGAACGGGAAAAGTCAATTGGGGCATGCTGGATTGATTATGTATCAAAACCACTTAATAGCAGGCTGTTAACATTCATTGGTACATACTTATTGTGTTAAGGGTTAGAACTTCAGAAAGCCTGATTTTAATTTGGTTGATCTAAAAGTGTCATAATATTTAAAAATTATTCCAATGAAGAGTTTAAGTTTGCTCGTAATGCTCGTTTTTGCCGGATTTTTAAGTTCTGCTCAGGAACAGAGTCCGCTACCTCGAATCAGCAAACAGATGGGAGATTATTTTTCTGCTTTTCCCAATGAGAAGATTTATGTTACCACGGATAAGAGTTTGTACAGACCCGGCGAAACCGTCTGGTTTCGAGCCTTTGTGACCGATTGGAACCACCAATCTGTCGGTAAGGAGAGTGGTGAAATATTTGTAAAGCTCTATGATTCAAAGGGTAAATCGGAGGTTCAGGAGCTATTTAAATTGAACAGCGGCTCTGTTGCAAGCGATTTGACTCTGCCCAAAGAACTGGCAAAAGGAGAATATTTTCTCTGTGTTTATTCAGCGCTGACAATTGTTCCTGAGGATGTTGCCATCACAAGGCTTTCAATTGATCCATGGTACAGCAATCAATGGGTTGTTGAGGCAAGCACAAAGGATAAAATCTCCGTTTCCGGTCGGCAAAATGAATTCAGTGCTATACTTCGGGATCTATCTGGTGAGATTCAAAAAAACGCCGTGCTGCGTTTCCAATTGAAGAATGGAGAGAATGTTATTGATAAAGGTAAGGTAAAGACGGATGCAGCTGGGAAGCTAACGATTTCATTTACATTGCCTTCAAAATCAAATGGCGAACCTTTTGTTTGCGAATTGAGCGCCAACAGGGATGATTGGCAAAGTGAAAGCTACCTCCCTTCCAGTCTCGATCCTGTCGAAATTAAATTCTTCCCTGAAGGAGGTACGCTGATTCCCGGAGTCCAGTCGAAAATCGGGTTTACAGCATTCAATAAGTGGGGAATAGCTGTTGAGGTAGAAGGAAATATTCTGAATCAGGAGGGTCAATCCATCGCGCAGATTAAGACCTTCACCAAAGGTTTGGGACTCTTTTCTGTGGAAAACGCTGCCAATCAAAAATATAAGCTGGTGCTTTCCGGAGTAAACGGGCAAAACCAGTCGTTCGATCTTCCGGTACCAAATGAGAAAGGTCTTGCACTTTCTATCGTGAAGTATGATGCGGAATTTGTTACCTCCAACCTGATTTTTGCTGACAAGCAAAAGCATTCTATCGCTCTTTCCGTTTCCCGGGGCAGTACGATCTACTGGGCTGCCGACATGGATCTCGACAAATCCGGAAGAATAAAGATTCCGGTAGCAAATCTGCCACAAGGCATCAATCTTCTGTCAGTATTCTCGAAAGAGGGAGAAATTTTGGCTGAGCGCATCGTTTTTGTGGATAAAAAGCAGGAGCTTAAACTGCAGATTGATCCTGAAAAGAGCACATTGCTTGCCGGTGGCGAAATGAAGGTTAAAGTTCGTCTCACCGATGAGAACAATCAGCCTGTTTCGGGTAATGTAGCTGTGATGATAACAAACAAATCCCGATTGAATGAGGATAGAACCAATATCAGCGAAGGAATAATGATCGAATCAGAACTGGAAACTCCTTTTTCACTGATTTCAGACGCCCTCAAAGGGAGGGTTACCCAGACAACTCTGCTGGATGTCTATTTGATTGCCAACAGATTGAAGGGATTTAGCTGGGCGGAAGTTCTGTCATACAGCCCAGTAAAGGAAAATGGAACCAGACGTCCGTTCAAAATAGAATCCGACAGAAATTTCGAGTCGAAGTTGGCGGTATTCATTGCCGGATTTGCACGGAAATACTCCTTATCGGGCAAAGAAAATGTTCCTGATCCGGCCTATTTCGCCAACAACGAAGAACTTTTTCAGAACGCCCCCAAAGTGTTTAAAGCCAACACAACGGCTCTGGATAACCAACGAAAAATGTTTGCATCGGCAACAAGTATAATGGATGTCATTAAGACCCTCAAGCCTTACAAGATCGTTAACAACCAGATCGTTTTTATAGGGAGTGAGAATTCCTTAAATTACCAGGGGGGTGCGTTGATTGTTTTGGATGGTCAGCAGTTGGGAACGGACATTTCGGCCTTGTCGAGTATTTCACCCATGGAGGTCGACCACATCAATGTTTCGACCAATCCCATGGATATACAGCGTTATACTGGATTGAACTCGGTGGGGATTATCGAAATATTCCAGAAAAAGGCGCCCAAACTTGTGGAAACACCAAGCGAGTCAAGCGCGAAATACGATCATGGGTACCGTATTCCGGGGAAATTTTCCACCTCTCCAGTCAATCCCAAACGCGATACCCGAACAACTTTGCTGTGGATTCCGGAACAGATCGTCGATAAAACCGGTCAGTTTGAGTTTTCGGTAACGGCCGGAAAAGTGAAGTCTGATTTTGTGGTAGAAGTTCAGGGTATTTCGGATGGAGGTTTGGTGGGAAGCGGGAAGGGAGTTTTTACGGTGGGAAAATAGCTTCCAGATACGAATCTCAAGGGCTAAGACTGATTGGTTGGAAGAGCTCACGGCATCCCTCAAAAAGAGATTCTCGCCGGTCTCAAAGATGCTGAAAGCGGCAAGGTAATGGACTCAAAAGAGTTTTGGGAAAATTTGAAAAATGTCTAAAACTATTTTCCGATACAGAAAGTATATATATGTTATAGATCAATATTTTACAGAAATAGGGCAACAAATAGGCAACAGCAATATATCAATTAAAAGAAACTAAAAGAAATATTTTTCTGAATTACAGCCTTTCTATCAACGACTTAAAGCTGCTTTTGACTTCTTTTTCATCTGGTATCTTACTAAATGCAATCTGGAGCAGTTCCGTTCTGTAAGATGCCTTCAAAGCATCCCATAATTGATCAAAATTAGTAATTAATGGGGATTGATTCAACGTTTTTTGGCTCCAGCCAATAGGATCACTAAATATTAGTTTGTCATGTTCATGCAGGTCAACAAAGTCTTTTTTGAAGCTTTGTGATATTACATAATCATTGCATTCCTCATCCGATAACAGATAAAAAAGGTCATAGAAGTGACGTATTTTACCTGAAATACTTTTAATTGGGTTGTCATCAAAGGAAAAACGGATCAGGGAAACCAGCTTTTCAAGCATGGTTTGCTTTTTATCAAGCACATTCAGATTAAATGGCTCAAGGCTGTATTTTTCAATTAGTTCAGTTGCGTTATGCGTCTGAAAGAATTGTCCAATAATGCTTTGCACCTGAATCTTTTGATATGGATAAGGATTTGCAAATGAGTTTATTTCAACGATCAGTTTATCCGAGATGGCCGTTACTTCACTATTTTTGAAAATCGATGGATAATGAAAAACAGATTTCCTAAACCTTGAACCTTTACTGGTAACTCCTGGAGTTTCCATTTCTTTCAGATCCCTGGCAATTTCTTTTTCAACGTCTCTGATCAAGTTTTTAATCTGATTTCCAGATGATGCCAGGTTATTAATTACTGCTAAATCGATATCCTCAGAAAACCGATCGATCAAGCCATATGCTTTAGACAAAGAGGTGCCACCCTTGAAAACAACCGAATCAACATATTCACTTTCAGATAAACGCTTTAGCACAAGGGTGATCCAATAATCCTTTTCAATGAAGAATTCTCTTATATTCAGATTATCTGATGTTTCTTTAACTGCACTGTTGAATATTTCCGGATATTCGTGTAGCATGACTAAATCTTCCATTTTTGTTTGTCTTTGATCAGGTCTGTTGAAATATCAATCTTGAAATTTGTTGTTTGCTTGAGGCTTTTGAGCAACTTGTTTGCAAAGCTGTTGTATTCCAATTTCTCAAGTAATGCTCCGGTTAGGGAACGGGTTGAAGGTGGGTATTTTAATGCCAGTTCAGTAAATGCGATTATTTCCTTCTCTGATAATTCTCCGATCAGAAAGACTAACCGATTAAATGACTGTTCAATAGTCGTATCGGGGATGTTCTTTATAAACCGGATGCTATCGAGTAACTGTAAATAGTAGATGTTACTTCTGGTTATGTTATTCCATTGTCTTATAAATTTGATGGTATATTTCCCCCGTCGGAGTTGCTTCTTGTCAAAATTGGCACCAATCTGGATAATGCTTGACATCTGGGTAGTTAGTCCCAAATGGTTGAAAATTCCTAAACCCGTGATATATCCTACAGTCTTGCGATTTTCGAACAAAAGGTCTTTTACAATTTCATATTCATCAGGCCTGAGATTTCCTATAATTCCTTTCATTGGTTTGTAAAATCTGCCCTTTGACAATCTTTCAATAATACCCGATTTTACCAGTCGGGACATAGCCTTTTTGAATGCACTTTCTTTGTCTGCATCGATTCCAAATTCATCGTAAGAAAATACAAATCCATCAGGAAAACTCTCAATTTTATCTCTAAGTAGTTCCGTTACTTTCATGTTTCAATTTTTCTTTTGCAAAGATATAAAATGTCACGTTTCTACCGGTAAAAACGTGACATCTTTATTGAGAAAGTTTGTATTATAAATGAGAAATTTTAAAATTACTTCACTTATAAATTAAATTCCATATAGGTAAAAACGGTGAAATCGAAACGGATATTGGAATAGTCGACTTTTAATGTCTGATTTTCTCTGGATAAAACTGGACAAATCTTAAGGGTAAATATTAAAATTGAAATGATATATTGTTTTGGGATTTGCTCCGATATTATGACCGGACTTGAAATATTCGTAGCCGTTATTATTTAAAATATCCCATGTACCATTCCACTTATTTTTTTGATTTTGGGTTACAATGCTTTTATATTCTTCGATGATTTGGCTTTTCATATCATTAATCATGAAAATATATCCTTCGTTATTGAAATCAGTGAGATACGAATAGATTTGATTTACTATTTCTTTCTTGTCAGGATTGTACCAAATTTTGAACTCAATTTTCTTCTCTCCGAAATCATCACGTTTTACGATCAAGTCAATCCTACCTTTTTCTTTTTTTCTTTCAGCATGGGCAATAAAACCATGCCTTTGAAAAAACTCACTGAACCAGTCCCGAAAACCGGATTCATCTTTTTCATTACTTTCTTTGAGGTTGAAAATAAAGGGTTCTTTAACGCCTCTTTCCTGTAATTCTTTGATACCAGAAATAAGTAGCTGAATAAAACTATTGGATTTATATTCTAAATTTATTCTTGAAGGTTGAGGAGATAAGGTTTCTTCAGTTTGCCTTCTTTTCAACTTCTTCAAACGATCTTTACAACAATCCACAATATTCTTAATCTTCCATTCGGGAAATATGTATTCTTTCTCATCGAAAGAAATACTTGCCACTCCATCTTTAATATGTTTCTCTCCAAGTTTAAAAATATCTTTTCTATCACCTATTAAAACAATCTTCCGACCAGTTAATAATGATTTATCCAGATAAATTTTGTCGATCTCATCTATTATTTCATCTCCCTTAGAGCAAGCCACTAATTGTAAAAGATTTTCTTTCATCTGTTTAGTTGTTTGTTGAGTAGGTAAATTTTTTTTAAACTCAACAAGCTTATCTTCAAGCCATTGTTTGTAAAGAAAATATTGAGCATAAACTTGAATAGCATTGTTATTAAAATATGATAGTGGATAAAATGGAAGCTGAGGATTTTTATAGTAATTATTTGCCAACCTCGAATATTCATATAAGTTGGCTTCTTTTGGATCGACCCATTTGTTTTTAAATGTTTCTGTCGTTGAAAGTTCATTTGCCTTTTCGATAAAGCTGTTTAAAGCATATAACTCATCTCTAATGATTTTTTCATTTCCTTCGCCATATTTTTGAATAAAAATGTTCCGCAATCTCTCATAATAGTTTTGAGCATGGAGTTTCTCAAACCGCTCAAAAAGTTCTTCTTTGTTGTTCGGTTCTGGAATAATTGAGTATTTGTCGCCTACTTTTATAGTATTTCCTTGCCATTGGCTGAATCTTTCAATATCTTCTTTAGTGGCTATTTTCGTAACTCTAATTGATTGTTCATATTTATCCGATTCAGTCATTTTATCTTTTATACCAAATAAATCTGTTTGTATTGCTTCTTTTCCCTTTATTTGTTTTCTGGCAAGTATCCGTTTTAATACCCCTGTGGATTTATTGTTCTCATCAATTGCATATTCAATAGTTTCTTTTTCGGCAACATATTCTTCTAAGTCTACTTTGTCAACTCCTTTACCTACAAGAAAATCTATGAGTGTTTTTTGAGACTTAACAGCATTAATAACTTTATCCTTTCCACTATTGTCAATTGTATTGTTAAAAATCTCAATAAATGGAATGCCGCTATTGTACTCTAAGCAATAGCCTAGAAAGTAAAAATATCTGGCACAATGAAATAATTTTTCCGAAGTTAGTTTGAATGGTGGTGCTAATTTCTCTAATAAAGAAGGAAAGATTGAACTTGCTTTACCATCCTCAACTGCTTTCCTTAATATTTTGGCATCATTTGGAAACTTGGTACGGTAGGAATGAATTAATTCTTGTAACGTTTTCTCGTTTTGTGAATCCATTTGTCCATTATGCTTTAAAAATTACATATCCAGTTTTATTTTGTCGGCTGCATCCCGTTTGGTTTGGTCAATTATTTTAGCGTAAATCTGTGTAGTTTTCAGTTCACGGTGTCCCAGCATCTTTGAAACGGTGTAAATATCAGTCCCCTTACTTAATTGCAAGGTGGCGTATGTGTGGCGAAAACAATGGAAAGTAATATCTTTTGTTATTCCGGCTGCTCCAATCCATTGGTAAAGGTGTTTGTTGCCGTATGCTGAATACGTAAGCCCTTCAAACACTTTATCGGTGGGTTCTGTACGTTCACCCAGTAAATTGTAAGCCTGATCGGAAATAGGCATCATTTCAACCCCTTTTGTTTTTTGCTGCTTGAATTGAATAAAATAGCCGTTGCCTTCAATGTATTCAAGTTCAGTCCAAACCAGCTTTTCAATATCTGAAAACCTCAACCCTGTGAGGGCTGAAAACAAAGCTGCACGTTTCAATAATGGGTTTTGACAATCTGTTTTTACAAGGCTGTTCAGTTCCTCCATAGTTAAAAAGTTTCTTTGTGTTTCGGCTTGCTTTACCGGTTCAATCTTTGCGTTTAAATCGGTACGCAAATATCCATCTTTATAAGCTTGTTTCAAAGTAGCTTTCAGCTTATTGAAATAGGAAACAGCCGAATTTTGGGAAAGTGTTGTTTTGCTGCTCTTATTGCTTTTAGTGGTTAGCAAATACTCTTTGAACTCGGTACAAACCTTTTCGTTTAGTTCGTCAAACATTAAATTTCCTTTGGTAAATGTCTCAAAGTATTTGTAAGCCGAAACCCAGCTATCATGATTACTGTCTTTTCGTTTGTCTGTAAGTTTTTTGAAATATTCAACAAAGTTTCGTTCACCTTGTTCTTTAATTTTCAGTTGCTCTTTTTCGTAACCAGTGTAAATTTCTGGTTTATTTATTTGGTTCTCACGTTTTTGCCTTATTGTCTCTGCAAGATCAATTGTATTTTTATTGTGCATCTTTTCCAGGGGTTTCAGCTTTACTTTTTTGGGTTCAGCTTTTTTGTCCAATACAGGAACAAACCTTTTTTGTTCTTTCCCGTTCTCATCAAAATATTTCTGTTCCTCAATTTCTATTTCATTAAAAACGTACATATTTAAAAACTCTCGTCTGGTTGTTTTTCCCGTTTTGGGGTTTTGAATTGCTGGGTAAAAATCTAAATACAAACATTGCCTTTCCCCTGAAATTGGCTTTTGTCTTAATTTAACTTTGATTGCCATTGTATTTGAACATTTTTAAATTTTTAACCTAATTGATAAATAATCAAGTTGTTGTCGCTCTCAGTCCTCGAAATCTTCGATATTCATTATATTAGGAGGAGGTACTTGCTTCTCCTCATACAATCTTCTATCGGCGTCTAAAGCTTTATCTATAATACCCTTCTTGAATCCTTGTAGAAGTGCTGTTTCAGAACCATAACTCATAGTGGGTAAGACCCAGTTATATTTTTGCAAATCAGAAAACATGGAGAATGGCATTTCTCCTTCTTGAATGATGGTCAAAAATGGAATTTTGTAATCAGGAACTGTTGCCTGCAATTCAAGTGGTGCACTTTTAGGATTTGTAATATCAGCTATTACAAACCGAGACAACCCCGCCAAAATCTTGATCGTTTCAGTAAAATCTCTGGAGCTAACTTTTTCGAAATCAAACATGATTGGAACAAAATCAAATTCACGCAATTTATTCCGAATGGCATCTAGTATTTTTTTTCTTTCATCTGTAAATCTTCCAAGTATTAAAACGCCCTTTTTTGCAATGGTTCCAATGACATCTCTAATTTTCTCATTATTTAAAATCAAATAAATGAATTGGGCAACTTCAATATTATCAACCGTTATTTTTGGTTCGTTACCTTTCGTAATTACCAAATTATTTTGTTTTAATCCTTCAGATTTAATGTTCCAAACAGAAATTCCATAAATTTTTGCATTCTCAAGTGTAGCATTTTCAAAATTAGTTTGAATACAAAGAGCTCCAGTGAGTAATGCATTGGTAAGGTCAGAACCTGAGAGATTGGCTTCTAAAAAGTTGGCTTCAGAAAGATTAGCATCAATGAGGTTGGCTCCAGAGATATCTGCTTCTAAAAGGTCGGCACGATTAAGACTAGCGCCTGAGAGATTGGCTCCTGAGAGGTTCGCTTTAAATAGCTTAGCTTCAAAAAGGCTGGCTCCTGAAAGGTTAGCTCCTGATAAATTGGCTTCTGTGAAATCGACACCTGATAGATTGGCTTCAGAGAAGTCGGCTCCTACAAGAGTGGCTCTTGAGAAGTCGGCTGCTACAAGAGTGGATCTTGAAAAGTTGGCTCCTGTAAAAATACCTCCTGAATAGTTGGCTCCAAAGGGGTGGACTCCTGAAAGATTGGCTCCTGTAAGATCGGCACCATCGCAGACAGGATAAATTCCTATATTTTTTTTCAATGCATTCCTATAATTGAAACCTTCTTTTGGTATTTCTAAACGATTCCTGTTTGCCATAAACTATTGTATTTTACTATTATAAATATTGAAATAGTTTTCAATTTCCTTTTTTGGTACATAGGCAAAACGACCTTTCTTTATTTTTGGAATACTGTGCCGTTTAATAAATTGCTGCAAGGCTGATTCTGAAATCCTGTATTTGTCTTGTACTTCGGTAAGATTATAACAATCCAAGATATCGTAATGTATGGGTTTGTGGTTGCTTTCCGTTTGTGGCATTTCGGTCTGCTCAAATAGTTTGTCAAGGTCAGAACGCTTTACAATAGTTTTCTTTTCTAAAATATTTGTTGCTTTCAATTTTCCAGTGTTTATGAGGGTGTAAACATTTTGACGGGAACATCCTATTAAAATTGAAACATCGCGAACAGATAAGAACTCTTTTGCTTTCAACATCTCAATTGGCTGGGTTTTGATTCGCTGGGTTTCCAAGTTGCTTCCCTCAACCTTTCTTGCCCGCACTTTGGCTTTATAAGCTGTACTACTGCATTTGTGAGAACAGAACAGGGTTGTAGTGGTTCGAGCTGTAAACTCTTTACTACAATATTGGCAAATCCTTTGTACCTCAATATTAGAACTCATTTGTACTATTGTGTTTTAAAGTATGCTAAAGTGTTTAAAAGTGTCAAGTATGTAACCTTAAAAAAGGCAATTTGAGGTACAAAACACCTATTAAATCGCGCGGAGGTACAACAAAGGTACAAATATTTCATTAACAACCAATTTAAACCATTATCAAATATTAACTTTGTGCATAAAAAGAGCCCTGTAAACAAGGCTTTTAATAGATTAATTAAATATTTCTTATTTGGTTGTTAATGGCCGGTTACTTTCCAATACAAAAATGCTTAAAAATATTTCCAAGTACCTCATCTGTTGATATTTGTCCCGTAATAGCCCCCAGGTAATGCAGGCATTCGCGGATATCCTGTGACAAGAATTCGCCGGAGAGGTTGGATTCCAAACCAACGATGGTCCGTTCTATGGCGTCCAGGGCTTTGGTCAGCGCTTCGTAATGGCGGATATTGGTAACGATCACATCTTCCGGTTGAATTTTAAACAGGGAGACCGACTCGTGCATCAAACCGATCAGTCCGGCTAGGTTCTCTTTCGTCTTTGCCGCAACGAAGACCAGTGATTCGCTCTCTTTCAATGGGATAGAGGATAATTCAGTGCGTATCTTTTCCGAAACCAAATCGGATTTGTTGGCGACCAATATGAGCTTTTGGTTCTTAATCTTGTTTCTGATCTCCTTTATTCTACCAAGGATGGCTTCGATAGGAGAGGTGAGATCGATCACCAGCAACACCAGCGTCGCCTGCTCCAATTTCCGGTAGGAGCGCTCGATTCCAAGGTTTTCAATGGTATTGGTGGTCTCGCGCAATCCGGCAGTGTCGAAGAAGCGAAACTGGACGCCATCCAGGTTGACCACATCTTCTATCACGTCGCGGGTGGTGCCGTGAATATCGGAAACGATCGCCTTCTCTTCATTTAGCAGGGCATTCAGCAGTGTTGATTTTCCTACGTTGGTCTCCCCGATGATGGCAACAGGAATGCCGTTTTTAATCACGTTGCCAAGATTGAATGAGTCGGCTAATTTGCGAAGCAGGATAGCAATTTTGCGCGAAAGTTCCATAAGCTGACTTCTGTCGGCAAACTCCACATCCTCTTCACTGAAATCAAGTTCAAGTTCTACAAGTGATATAAAATGGAGAAGCTGTTCCCTTAGCTGCCCGATTTCCGCTGAAAATCCGCCACGCATCTGGTTCAATGCCACCCTGTGGGCGGCGGAATTACCTGAGGCGATAAGGTCTGCAACCGCTTCGGCCTGCGAGAGATCCATCTTTCCGTTCAGGAATGCGCGTTGGGTAAATTCTCCTGGTTGCGCCAGTTCCGCACCACTGTCAATCATCAAACGGAGAATTTGTTGCTGCACGTATTGCGACCCGTGACAGGAGATTTCAGCCACATCTTCCCCTGTGTAGGAGTGGGGAGCCCGGAAGAGTCCGACTACAACTTCATCCAGAAGGATATTCTCTTTATAGATTGCGCCAAAATGGAGTGTATTGGCGGACTGATCCGCCAGTTTCTTACCTGGTGAAGGAGATCTGAAAACGGAATCAACGATCGTGATTGCACTACTCCCGGAGAGCCGAATGACCGCGATACCTCCTGTCCCGGCAGGAGTAGAGATGGCACAGATGGTTGAATCCTCGAACATGTGTCGTTAAATTTTTTACAAAGATAGCAGATCCAATAAAAAAGCAGGTTGATTAACTTTCCTTAAAATATCCAACCAGGTCGCTGTTGAAACTCTTTGAATTATTTTTATATTTGATCTATCATCCAACTTTTGGTTAACTACACAAAAAAACAACGAGATGCTTCCAAAATTTTTACTTGCAGACAATTCACAAGTCCTTCCCGATACGATCTTCATCATTCATACGGAGGAGCCCCGTTTCATCGTTGGTTGTGATTTGGAAGGGTTCAATGTCGATCAGGAGATTCATTGGATTGATGAAGAACCTGATAGCGCTGACTTAAAAGCCGAATTGCTGGAGCAGGCTGAAGAGTTTATGGAACTTGAACTCGAATACGAAGAAGAACTTGATAAACTGGAGGAGGATTCTGACAATTAACTTTATAGGTTATGCAAATTATTGAAAAAGAAGGTCCCAAGAGACTTAAAAGATCCGTAAAAGACATGATGATCGCTGGTATTTGTGGTGGTCTGGCAGACTATTTTGACATTGATTCCACATTGGTCAGGCTGGTATTTGCGTTTACCGTCCTCTTTGCCGGTACGGGCATTTTGGCCTATCTCATTATGTGGATCATCGTTCCAAAAGAAAATTACTAATTCTTTGTTTCCTATTCCAACCTTTCTTCGTGTGTGTTATTAGCATGAAGGTTAAGATCGTATTCATTAATCCCTATCAAACTCACATGCAACGACGGAATTTCATACAAAAATCATCGGCTGCTTTAGCTTTCACGGGCTTGGGTACCTCGCTTTTTGCGATGCAGGAATTTCAGGATGTAAAGCCATCCAACAGCGCATTTTTTAAGTTGAGATATGCTCCCGGTTTCGGAACTTTCAATGAACTGGCAGGGAAAGATCCGATCGATCAGATTAAATTCTGCAACGATCAGGGATTCAGGGCCATGTTCGACAATGGTTTCATGGGAAGGCCGGTTGAGGACCAAGCAAAGATTGTTGCTGAGATCAACAGGTTAAACATGAAGATGGGACCATTTGTTTTGTATGCCGATTTCAGCAAGGAATCAATGGTATTGAAGGACAATGATATCCATCAAATGCTGGTCGACAAGGTGAAAGCCGGTGTGGAGGTTTGTCAGCGGACCGGACTTAAATGGGCATTGATGGTTCCCGGACGCTACAACGAACACATGGATTGGGGCTACCAGACTGCCAATGTGATTGATATCATGCGTGAGTTGAGTGATATCGCATTGCAGGGAGGGATGACCATTGTTCTTGAACCACTCAACAAGCGCGATCATCCGGGTCTCTTTCTGACAGGAATGGCCCAGACTTACGCGATTTGCCGGGGAGTAAACAGTCCGGCCTGCAAAATTGTCGATGACCTTTATCACCAGCAGATCACGGATGGGAATCTGATTCCGAACATCGAAGCTTCCTGGAGTGAGATCGCTGCATTTCATCTCGGCGACAATCCCGGCAGGAAAGAACCGGGTACCGGAGAGATCAATTTCATCAATGTATTCAAATACATAAAAAACAAGGGTTACGACGATGTGCTTTGTATGGAACATGGTCGTAGCATTAAAGGCAGGGATGGTGAACTGGCACTGATCGAAGCCTACCGGAAGGCTGATAATTTTTAGGGTTGTTCATACAGCGACAAAAAAAGAGGGCCATTCCGCCCTCTTTTTTTGTCGCTGATCTATATTCAGATCAACAGAAATTTTTCCTGACCTGATTGGCAGAATGCACATTTTGCATCGAGTTTTGCATTGTCATAGGTATTTCCACAAACCGGACAAACAGCATACTGCACAGGAAGGCTGTTTTCTGTTGAAGTTTTCAAGGATTCAAGCGCTTTAACATAGAAGTCATGGTGTTTCTTCTCTGTGTCAAAAGCCCAATTGAAGGATTTTTGGGCTTTGCCAACCTTTTCTGCTTTTGCATCAGCTAAAAACTGAGGATACATGGTACTTACTTCGTATCCTTCGCCATCAATGGCTGCCTGAAGATTTTCGGCAGTAGTTTTAACCTCAAACTCAGGTTTGAAATCATCCATTTTCACACCCAAACCTTCTAGTACTTTTCTGTGGTTTCCGGCATGAATCTCTTCAGCTTTTGACGCGGCAGCAAACAATTTGGAAATAGCTTCGTGTCCTTCTTCCTTGGCTTTCAAGGAAAAAGCGGCATACTTAGCGCTGGCAGTGGTCTCACCTTTGATGCCGGCTTTCAGGTTTTCGATGGTTTTGACTGGTTTAGCCTCATTGCAACTGGTCAATGCGAAAATGGCTACAACCGCGAATAAAAAAATTGTTCTCATTGTTACTTTCTTTAGTGGTGAAATATTCAAAATTAAAGTGGCATCATGTAATTGTATACAAGCGTACCACCCAGAAATCCGGTTATCGAAACAGCAATTGTCGCAACCGAATACAAGGTAAACGTAAACCATTTCAATCTGTTACAATCGCCCTTGTAACAAAAGTAGAATCGAATGGCAGCAGTTACAACCAGCAATCCCAAGGTAATACCGGCAAAGGTCTCGTGCCGTTGTCTTATAGCTTCAGCAGCACCAGACATATCGGCTGTAAACAGTTGACCGGTCAAATAAGCGACAACTGCTGAAAGTGTCCCGAAGATCAAAAGATACAAACTGATTTTAGATAGGTAGAGCTCTTTTTTTATGAAAATCGAACCCAATTCTGCGATATATCCAACAGTTACCAAAGCAATTGGAAAATGGACCAACATTGGATGAAAATGACTTGTTTCGACCATAATGATTATCTTTTAAGTTCCAATAAAAGACCAAGTTAATAAATTTTTTATTCAAGTTGAAAAATTTATATTTTTTAACTAAATTCAGATAATTTTGGATCAGATTTAAACGAACCTTCTTCAGAAAAATCCTATTTATGCAGCAAGAAAAGTTGAATGTTGCGCTGTTATCAGTATTCGCAGCGATTTTCTTAACTGGCTCAAAGTTGCTTATTGGCCTGTTGACAGGAAGCCTTGGAATTCTTTCTGAAGCATTGCATTCAGGCCTCGATATGGTCGCGGCGGTAATTACCTATTTTTCTGTACGTATTTCCGACAAACCGGCCGACAAACAGCATAATTACGGACATGGCAAGATTGAGAATTTTTCAGCTTTGGTCGAAACATTTTTGTTGCTGATCACTTGTATTTGGATCATTTATGAGGCGTCAAACCGGTTGATTACCGGGGAAACGCATATCGAAGTAGGATTTTGGAGCTACGTTGTTGTCCTCAGTTCAATAGTCATTGATATTTCACGTTCCAGGGCATTGAGAAGGGTTGCAAAAAAGTACAATAGTCAGGCGCTTGAAGCAGATGCACT
This sequence comes from Bacteroidia bacterium, assembly GCA_026391315.1. Lineage (GTDB taxonomy): Bacteria > Bacteroidota > Bacteroidia > Bacteroidales > Prolixibacteraceae > CAINVV01. Next base: position 890 of record JAPLDT010000037.1, on the reverse strand, counting down.
CCATTTTTCAACAGATATATGGAGTTCAGCAGTTGTCCTTTTGGGCTTGATTTGTGCCAATTTTGGACTGTTTTTTGCTGATTCCATTGCTGCACTTGGAGTTGCAATGATTGTTTTGTCTGTTTCTTTTCAACTGGGGAAGAGATCGATTGATGTCTTACTGGATAAAGCCCCGCAAGACACCATTGATCTTGTGAAGCAAACACTTTTTGAATTCCCGGAAGTAAAGCATTTTCACAGTTTGAAAATAAGGACCTCCGGGGCAGATACCTTTGTCAAGGTTAATGTTCACTTAGATCCCGAATTGAGCCTCCGTCAGGTTCATGAGATTTGTGACAAAATTGAAAATGAAATTGGTTCCCGCATCAAGCGCAGCGAAGTAAACATTCACGCTGAACCCCAGGATCCGGGGCATATTCAGACAGAGAAACAGGATGGATTGTAAGAAATCACTGATTTTATTGAGCTAATTCAAATATATTGAATAACTTTGCTTAGCATATTGAGTAAAATTACTCAGTATATTGAGTAAAATTTTTAAACATGTTTGAACGTTCATATATAGAAGGACTTAAGAAAAGAATAGAAGAGCCAAGAAAGTTTATTCAAGTTGTGTTGGGGCCAAGGCAAGTTGGTAAAACGATGATGATAACACAACTTTTACAGAAAATAACTGTCGGATATTTGTATGAGTCAGCCGATGCCATATCGAATGCGAACAATACCTGGTTGCAACAGATTTGGGAGAGTGCCAGATTGAAAATGAAGGCTGCAAGTTCGACGGAGTTTCTCTTGGTTGTTGATGAAATCCAGAAAATTGAAAATTGGAGTGAACTGGTCAAACAGCAGTGGGACAAAGATACCTATGAAAATATAAATATCAAAGTAGT
>JAPLDT010000064.1 GCA_026391315.1 Bacteroidia bacterium | reverse complement strand
CAGAATAAATTGGAAGTTAGTGCCTGTTGTGTCCTGAAACAGACGGATCCGCGGTTGTTGAACAATGATGTTGTTCAGGTGTACACGACGACTTCCATATCTGATGCTATCGATCTCAAGCTTTAGCTGATCAATGTATACAAGTGTATCCCTGGATTGATCCTCAATTACAATTTTTTCCAGCGTAACATGGTCAAAGTAGGAGATATCTATACCGCCTACTTTAATTCTTGTATTAAAAGTTTGTCCAACTTGTTCCATCAACCACCTGACAGCAACTGTCTGAACGGTTTTACTGCGAAAAGCTACATACAGAAGTTCCGGCAAAGCTACCAGCATAATGGCTATGACGACAAATGCCTTAACCTTTTTTTTGATACCTTTGGACACGGATGGAATGGGTGTTTGCTCTTCTGTCACGCGCGTTGAATATTAATTTTTTTCTCAAGGTCAATTATTCTTCCCATGCATCCTTTGAAGATCGGGTTAGGATTGATATGATCCTTGCTTTTATGTGCTAAAAATAGTATTTTTTACCGAGTTGGAACGACACCCGAAGTGATCTGGTGAAGCAATACTTATAGCAATAACAACCATTTACGGAGTATGTTCAGTGGAAAGATGTAAATGAAAAGTAGAAACTGACAGGGACGAAAAATATGAGCCAAAACAGAGACATCATTATTTTGGGAATAGAATCCTCCTGTGATGACACATCCGCGGCTGTGATCCGAAACCAGTTGATGCTGAGCAATGAAGTTGCAGGTCAGGAGATTCACAAAGCGTATGGTGGCGTGGTGCCGGAGTTGGCATCGCGTGCGCACCAGCAAAATATTATTCCTGTCGTTGATCAGGCCATTAAAAAGGCCGGTGTCTCCCTTGATGAGATCAGTGCCATTGCCTTCACAAGAGGTCCTGGCCTGTTGGGCTCCCTGCTTGTTGGTACCTCTTTTGCCAAGGCTTTCGCGTTGGCACGAAATATTCCATTGGTTGAGGTGAACCATCTTCAGGGACATGTGTTGGCCCATTTTATCAGGGAGAGTCAGGTGGAACACCATGAACCCAAATTTCCGTTTCTGTGCCTGCTGGTTTCGGGCGGAAACTCACAAATCATCGTAGTTCGCGATTATCTTGAGATGGAGGTGATAGGCCAAACCATTGACGATGCTGCCGGTGAGGCCTTCGACAAATGTGCCAAGGTGATGGGCTTACCCTATCCTGGCGGACCTTTGATCGATAAACTGGCCCGAGATGGCGATCCGAAGGCCTTTATCTTTGCCAAACCACGGATATCCGGATTGGATTACAGTTTCAGCGGACTGAAAACCTCATTTTTATATCTTTTGCGGGACGAAATTGCTAAAAATCAAGATTTTATTGATATGCACAAGGCGGATCTTTGTGCTTCACTTCAGTACACCATTATCGAGATTTTGTTGTCAAAATTGAGACTTGCTGCGGAGCAAACAGGGATCAGGGAGATAGCTGTCGCAGGAGGTGTTTCGGCTAATTCAGGATTGAGGAGAGCCTTGCAGGAGGCTGCTCAGAAGAACGGCTGGCAGATGTACATTCCTCCATTTAAGTTTACAACCGACAATGCGGCGATGATTGCTATCACAGGCTATTACAAGTACCTGAAAGGAGAATTTGCTTCTCTGGATGCAGTGCCATTTTCGAGGGTCATAATCGGTTAAAATCGAAAAAGTTTTTTTGCTTATAAATATAATGTTTACAGCAAGTTACGATTAAAATGTGCCACAACTGACGGGGTGACTCTAAGTCACCCCGTCAGTTGATAGAAAAATCAATCAGGATGAACAAAGAAAAGTTTTCTTTTAGGAAAAGGTGGAAGAGCTTCGGATATGCTTTAAACGGGTTGAAGCTCCTGTTCGAGGAGGAGCACAATTCGAGGATACACCTGGTTACTGCGGTCTTGGCAATAGCACTTTGTTGGGCGCTGAAACTATCCCTAACTGAATGGGTGGCTATCACATTGGTGATTGGCGCTGTATTTGCCGCTGAACTTTTCAATTCGGCCATTGAAAACCTGGCCGATCATCTTGCCCCTCAAAAGAATGAAAAGATCAAAAAGGTGAAAGACATGGCCGCCGCAGCTGTACTTGTTTGTGCCATTACAGCTATGGCGGTGGCATGTTTGATTTTCCTGCCAAAGTTTTGGGAATTGTTTGAAAAAGTTTGAAGGGTTTGAAATGTTAGAAATGTTAACGGTTCCAAAGGAAAGCGAATGTGGGAAGATGGACACTGAGCCTGTCAAAGTGTTTCAGGATATTCGGCAACAAATCGGTCCCTGAGCTTGTCGAAGGGAAAAGCTTGAAGGGTTGCCCTTCGACAAGCTCAGGGACCGGCGCTCCTTCAAACTTTTCAAACAATTTTTAAACCCTTCAAACAAATAAAAAAAAATAGCCGCAAGTAATTAGTTTTAGCTAACCACTTACGGCTAATTGCTTTTTATTTTTCGCTTACCAGGCAAAAATCGGATAATTCGCCATCATCTTGTTCACTTCGGCACGTACAGTCAGAATATTCTGTTCACTGTCGGCATCCAAAAGGACACGATCGATCATCTCTACGATTATTCCCATCTGGGCCTCTTTCAATCCTCTGGTGGAGATAGCAGGTGTACCCACACGCAAACCTGATGTCAGGAAAGGTGAGCGACTATCGAATGGCACCATGTTTTTGTTGATGGTAATGTCGGCCTGAACTAGTACGTTCTCCGCTTTTTTTCCGGTCAGATCCGGAAATTTGGTGCGCAGGTCGATCAGCATGGAGTGGTTGTCGGTTCCGCCTGAAATTACCTTGTATCCTTTGTCCATAAAGGCCTGAGCCATCACCTTGGCATTTTTCTGAACCTGTTGCTGGTAAAGCTTGTATTCAGGAAGCAATGCCTCGCCAAAAGAGACTGCTTTTGCGGCAATGACATGCTCCAGCGGACCACCCTGAATCCCCGGGAAGATTGCTGAATCAAGCAGACTGCTCATCATCTTGATCTCTCCTTTTTTCGTAGCCAGACCCCATGGATTTTCAAAATCTTTGCCCAAAAGGATGATTCCTCCGCGCGGACCGCGTAAAGTTTTATGTGTGGTTGAAGTGACGATGTGTGCATGTTTGAGCGGATTTTCCAGCAAACCGGCAGCAATAAGGCCTGCGGGATGTGCCATATCTACCATGAAGATGGCGCCAATCTTGTCTGCAAGAGTCCGAATACGGGCGTAATCCCATTCTCTTGAATAGGCGGAGGCACCGGCAATGATCAATTTCGGTTTTTCTGCCAGCGCTACATTTTCCATCATTTCGTAATCTACCAGTCCGCTCTCCTCTTTAACGCCATAGGCAACAGGATGGTAGAGCAAACCGGAGGAGTTAACGGGTGAGCCATGCGACAGGTGGCCACCATGAGAAAGATCCAATCCCATAAAAGTATCTCCTGGCTTTAGCACTGTCATCAGGACCGCCATGTTGGCCTGTGCACCGGAGTGAGGTTGAACATTGGCATATTCGGCATTGAAGAGCTTTTTGAGCCGGTCGATGGCCAGTTGTTCTGCTTCGTCGACAAACTGACATCCGCCATAATAACGGTGTCCCGGATAACCCTCCGCATATTTGTTGGTAAGGCAGGAGCCCATGGCATCCATAACCTCTTGGGAAACAAAATTTTCGGAGGCAATTAACTCAATTCCGTGAAGCTGACGGGCATTTTCTTTGGCGATAATGTCAAAAATCGCAGTATCTTTTCTCATGGAGTGGATATTTATGATATGAAGGCACAAAAGTACAACTTTTGCGAAGAATTGGAAAATGTGAAGATGTGAAAATGTGAAATTAAATGTGAAAATTGGGAAATATGGAAATGTGAAAATTACCGAAAAGAGAAAAGACATGAGAAATAAGATTTGTCTAGCCAACGGAAATCAAGATTAGACCGTTCTTCATTTTCACATTTCCATATTTCCCAATTTTCACATTAATTCACTCTTCCGAGAAATTGACCAGCATATCCCGGTAGGCATTGAATATTCTCGATTTGGAGATGAAACCGACGTATTTGCCGTTGTGGACCACGGGAAGGTTCCAGGCGCCGCTGTCGTTGAATTTTTTCATAACCATCTCCATTTTTTCGTCGTGCGAGATAATATCTGGCGATAAAACCATCAATTCCGATACCCTTTTGGAGGCATAGAGCTCCTTTTCGAACATGATTTCCCTGACATCGTCGAGCAGTACAATTCCTTTAAAATTGTTTTGATCATCCACTACCGGGAAGATGTTGCGTTTGGATTTCGCGATGATTTTGACAAGTTCCCCAAGGGTTGTCTCGGGTTTGACGGTGAGCAGATCCCTCTCCACCACATTGTGTAGTCTAAGAAGTGTCAAAATAGCCTTGTCCTTGTTGTGCGTGATCAAATCACCTTTCAGGGCAAGACGTTTGTGGTAGATGGAGTGTGGTTCGATGGGAAGGGCGGTCAGGAAAGCAACAGCTGAGGTGATCATCAAAGGAACCAGTAGGCCAAAACCTCCTGATATCTCTGCGATCAGGAAGATGGCTGTCATTGGTGCATGCATCACCGCAGCCATCATGCCGGCCATTCCAGCCATTGCGAAATTTTTTGCCGGAACCACCTCTCCGTTGTAATTGAGAATCAGTGATACCAAAAAGCCGGCAAGGCTGCCTAAAAAGAGGGTAGGGGCAAATATACCACCGCTTCCTCCAGCTCCGTTGGTAGTGGCTGTCGCGGCAATCTTTACCAGCATAATGACTATAACGAGGACAATCAACGCCAGTTTGTCATCCCGGAAGTTAAAAAAGAGGGAATTGTTCACGATATGGTGTCCCAAATCATTGACGATCTGATTGATGGTATTATAGCCTTCGCCCCAGAGGGAAGGGAAAAGGAAGATCATACCTCCCAAAGCTAAACCGCCGATTGCAATCCGGAGCAATGGACTCCTGATCTTCTTTAAACTGCTCTCTATTAATAGGTTTCCTCTTGAGAACAGCACCGAGAACAATCCGCAAAAGATCCCCAGTAAAATGTACCAATGAATGTTGGTGACTTTGAAGGCATGGTCAATCTGGAAATTCAGTTCATATCCCGACCCCATCAGGAAATAGGCCAGCGATGCGGCAGTTGCGGCAGAAATCATGAGAGGCAACAGGGATGCCATGGTCAGATCCAGCATCAGCACTTCGATGGCAAAAAGCATTCCTGCGAGGGGCGCTTTGAAGATACCGGAAATGGCGCCAGCAGCTCCACAGCCGATCAGAACTGTCATTGTGCGGTAGTTCAGGTTGAAAGTCCGGGCGAAGGTAGAGCCAATGGAGGAGCCCGTTAGCACCACGGGCGCTTCGGCCCCGACTGATCCGCCGAATCCAATGGTAATGGTACTGGAGATGATGGAGGTAAACATGTTGTGCGCCCGCAGGTAGCCCTTTTTCCGGGAGATGGACTCCAATACTTTGGTCACGCCATGGCTGATGTCGTCTTTTACCACAAACTTTACGAAGATGTAAGTCAACAAAATACCGATACCCGGATAGATAAAGTAGTGGTAATTTTCCCGCAGGGAGTCAAAATCTTCGGTTAAAAATCTGGTGGAGATGTGAATGATATTTTTGAGCAAAATGGCGGCAAACCCGCTCAGCAAACCTACAACAAAGCTGAGACCCAGTAGTTTTTCCCGCTCCGTATACTTCGTTTTTTTAAATTTGCTGGCTATTTTGTCCAATATCATTATTGACAGGTTTAATCTAAAATGATCACAAAAGATACTTCAATAGTAGTGAAGCAAAATTACACTTTTTGGTCGCTTTCCCGATCGAAATATTTTAGCGTACGAATAATTGCATGCCAGGATATTGCGATGAGAACCGGCCAGGTTTGGCTGCTATGCCCCAAACCGGTATCCAATCCCTGACTCCGTATTGAGTAACCTTGGTTTTGCAGGATTATCTTCAATTTTTTTTCTTAATTGGGCCATGAAAACCCTTAAATATTGGGTTTGTTCCATATAGCCCATTCCCCACACCTCTTTTAAAATAAAATGATGCGTCAAAACCCTGCCTTCATTCTTTGCAAGCAGGGCCAGAAGGGAGAATTCGGTTGATGTCAGTTTCACTAGCTCATCGTTCTTTTTCACTACATGGTTTGCCAGATCTATGGTCAGTGAGCCAAATGTCAAGCATGGATCATCTGAAGCATCCAGGCTTTGTCTGATGGCGACCCGGATACGTGCCAATAACTCTCCGGTCCTGAAGGGTTTGGTCAGGTAATCGTTGGCGCCGTTATCCAAAGCCTTAACGATATCGTCCTCCGAACTGCGAACGGAAAGTATCAGGATTGGCTTCAAATACCACTCCCTGAGTTTTTTGAGAATCTCTATCCCATCTGCATCAGGTAACCCAAGGTCAAGGATAATGAGTACAGGGTGGGTAGTGGCGGCATGTACCAAGCCCTCTTTCCCCGTCGAAGCTTCAGAGATCTTGTAGCCATTGGCAGATAGTGTGATCTCAAGCAACCGGCGTATCTGTACTTCATCATCGATGATCAGTATGGTATCGGAATTGGTCATGATGCTTCAGTTTTTTTTTGATTGTTCAAATCTGCAATTTTTACCGGAATTTTTATGATAAATTTTGCACCCCCATTTTCCCTGTTTTCTGCAGTAATTGTCCCTGCCTGAGCTACTACAAATCCTTTGACAATTGATAGGCCCAGACCTGTTCCGCCGGCTTTTGAATCTTTACCCCGGTAAAATTTATCGAAAACAAAATTTAATTCCGAAGGACTAAAACCCGGACCCCGATCCATTACCTGGATATTCAAAAAACTGTTGTCGTAAAATATTTTCAACCTGATTCGGCTACCCGCCGGAGCATATTGAGTGGCATTTAGAATCAGGTTGTGCATCACCTGTTCAACCAACCCAAAATCTACCATAACCAATGGCATGTCGGTAGGAATGATGGTGGATAGTTTAAATGGCTTTAATTCCACCTGAAGGGCTTCGGCGACTTCATTGGCCAGATCATGAACATCGCACCAATCAGGCTTTGGCGTTATGTGTCCTGATTCTAGTCTGGACATATTTAATAAATTCTCTATCAATCGATTGAGTCGAATAGAGGCAATGCTGATTTCGGTATATAGTTTCTGCCTGGTCTCCTCCGGGTAGTTTTGAGATAAAAGTGTATCTGATGCCCCCAATATCGTAGCCACAGGGATCCGTAACTCATGCGAAATTGAATTAAAAAGGGTTTTGTAAAGCTTTTCTGATTCACTCAGTACATAGGTCTCCTTAGCTGCATTACGAAGAAATTCACGCTCATATTTGCCTGAAATCTGGGAGAGAAATGCTTCCCAGAATTGTTCTTCGCCCTGCGTGAAAATATGATGTAATTCAACCACAATAACGCCTATATTCCCGCTATTCCCGGATAATGGGTAAAAAGTAAAGTTTCCGGATGGCAGTGTATCCGTGTATTTTCCGGCCATGGTTGAATTTTTAAATACCCAGTTTGCAACACTGAAATCATTTTCCAACACCTGGATACTTGTTCCATCCTGAACTATGTTGTCCAGTTGGTTGAGATCCGTTTTTAGGATGATTGCCGAATCAAGGTTGAAATATTTCTGAACATATTTTATCGCCATCCTGGATACTTCATTTATCCCCGATGCGGTATTCAGCTCTTTGGTGAGTTGATAAAGTGCCTGTGTTCGTTCTTCCCGTATCCTGATTTTTTGTTCCTGTCGACGTACCCTGGAGGTGAGAATTCCATTCAGCATGGCGATGAAGAAAAACATGATGAGCATCAGCACATCTTCCGGTTTATCTATGTGCAGGGTAAATTGAGGTGGAATAAAAAAATAGTCCCATATGAGAGCACTGGACGCAGCTGCAAGCAGAATAGGTCCTGGTCCGAAAAAAACAGCGAGAATAGAGACCAAAAATAGCAATCCGAATGATACAATCTGGTAGCCAACAAAGTCTCTCACAAGATAGCATGAGATCGATGAAAGAATCACCAGAAGTATTACAGTCAGGTATTCCCTTAAATTTGAGGTAAACGAAGGGACAAAAACCTTCTCCCGGTAGCGACCTTTTGCCTGATTATCAGCCCCAAGAATATAAACATCAATGTTGCCACTGTACCTTATCAGCTTGTTTACAAAACTGCCAAGACGTAACATGGCAAACAAGTTTCGGACCCGCGGCTTTCCGACTATAATGTGGGTTGCATTTTCTTTTTGCGCAAAATCGACAATCGCACTGACCACATCGTAATTGGTGACAATCCGGACTTTGATGCCCAATTGTTTGGCCAGGTTTATGTTTTTATTCAGCTGATCATGTTCTTTAGACGTCAGTTGGTGCGAAGTTTCTACATAAATGGCCTGGATGTTGGCCCCCATCGAATAAGAAAGGTTTTTAGCCCAGCGCAATAACCTGGTCGACTGTATTTTGTAATCAATCGCTACCAAAAGATGCGATCCTGATTTCCAGGGCCCCCTGATGTGCTTTTCCTGCATGTAGTCGTGCAGTTGTTTGTCGACCCTGTCGGCAACAATTCGCAGGGCCATTTCGCGAAGTGCCGTAATGTTTCCTTTCCGGAAGAAATTCAGGATGGCCTCACGGGATCGTTCGGGTGTGTATACTTTTCCTTCAGATAGTCTCTGAAGCAATTCGTCCGGGCTCAAATCAACCAGTTCTACTTCATCTGCATTTTCAAAAATCTCATCAGGCAGGGTTTCCCGAACGATAATTCCTGTAATTTGTGCAACTGTTTCGGAGCGACTTTCAAGATGCTGAACATTCACAGTTGTGTAAACGTTGATTCCGTTTTCGAGAATTTCCAGCACATCCTGGTAACGTTTGGTATGTCGACTGTCCGGGGCATTGGTGTGGGCCAGTTCATCAACAAGAACAATCTGTGGTTTTCGGGCAATAATGGCATCCAGGTCCATCTCCTGAACCTGGGTCGATTTGTATTGGTATTTCTTCCTTTGAATCAGTTCAAATCCTTCGACCAGACTGGCAGTTTCTTTTCGATTGTGAGTCTCCACAAACCCAATGATGATGTCACAACCTTTCGCTTTTTCAACCTTGGCCGCTTGAAGCATGGTATAGGTTTTACCCACACCGGCACACATGCCGAAGAAGATCTTCAGTTTGCCGCGTTTACTTTTCTCCTCATCCTTAATGATTGTGGCTAAAAGTTCATCTGGATCCGGACGATTATCAGCTGATTCCATTATTATGTTCTTTGTTTTCCAATTTAGCAATTAAATCAATTGCCCGCTCTTCAACTCCCTGCATTTGTTCCAAAATTCTTTTAAGTTCCTGAATCTGGTTTAAACTGATTTCGCGCTCAAATTCTTCCTGAAAATTTACTTTGGAACTCTTGGTGTTTTCATTGAGATTTTGGGCCATCTCATTAAAAACCAATGAAATATCATAAAATTCATCTTCTCCTTCGAAATACAATCTCTGGTCGTAGTTTTTTGCCCCAATCTCCTTGATACCATTGTACAATTTTGTAAATCGTTCATTGAAGTAGGATGCGAAATTAAAGGTAAAACTTAATGCGATGATAAAACAAATTGTGCCTAAAATTGTTACGCTCGTTAATCCTTTCTCAGCTGATTTTTTGGTGTCATTTGCCTTCAAAATGATTGCCTGTTCATTCATTTGAGACAGAAGCGTTGTTTGCTGGTACAAGTTATGAAACTTTGTAAGCGAAGCATTCATAACTTCCGATGTGACAGGTTTTTTTTCACATTCCCTGATCAGTTTGATGTATTCATTGAACCCTGTCTCTATCCCTGACGCAAGTTTATCTTCGCCAGGTTCTGTGATATTGTTTTTTTCCTGATTAAGTGATTTTTTGAAGGAAATTGAGGTGGAGTTGATCAAAGCGGTGTCAATTTCACCACTGTTAGTAAAACAACGTGTAATCTCCTGATTCAAAACTGTCAATCCCTCAGCCATATCACGAGCAAAAATGACAGAAAAGTGATTGTCTTTAAGAATTGCGTCAGTTTTTTGTGAAAGTCTGTTGAGATGATAAGCTGACAGAATAGAAATGGCTGCAATGATGACAAAGAAAAATATCATCCCTAAGGTGAACCTTGTTCGGATAGAAGTTTTCATGGTAATAGATTTTATTTATTAGTTGTATTTGTATTACTGTTAGCATCAATTTTGTCAAGTTCAAGATTTAAAATTAATACATTTACCCGTTCCTCACCCAGTAATAAAAATTGTGGAGCCTCCGTTATTGTCTTCACGCATTGGATTATACTTTGCTTTCTTTCAGGACTAATATTTCTGGCCCTGGCGATCCTGTCGACCTGCAATAAAGCAGCTTTTTGTGAAATATGCGGATCAAGTCCGCTTGCTGATGCAAATAACATTTCAGAAGGAATTGTTGTGTTGCCATCTAATTGGTTGAAAGCAATAAATTGGTTTTTTAATGAGTCGACAGAATGTTTCAGTTTAGCATTGGTTAAACCGAAATTTGAGCCTCCTGAAGGCAATGGATTATAGGATATGGCCGATGGTCGTGATGTAAAGTAAATTATACTGTCAAAACGCTGGCCAATTAATTCACTGCCGATTATTTTATTGTTTTTTAAAATTAAACTTCCGTTTGCTTTGGCGGGCATGGTAAGTTGTGCAATTCCTGTTACAAACAGCGGATAGATGACGCCGGTTAAAACGGTAAAGAACAGGAAGATTTTTATGGATATAAATAGAGTTTTCATTTCTTTACAGAATTACATGTTAATTAGAATATCAATAAGTTTAATTCCAATGAAAGGGGCAATAATGCCACCAAGGCCGTAAATAAGCAGATTCTTTGTCAATGCTGCATTGGCCGAAACGGGTTTATATTGTACCCCTTTTAAAGCCAAAGGAATAAGCATTACGATGATAATTGCATTAAAAATTACCGCGCTTAGAATTGCGCTTTGGGGAGAACCGAGATTCATAATATTTAAGGCCGAAAGAGGACCAATGCCACTTTTGCCGGAGTATAGTGAGATGGCGATAGCAGGAATAATGGCAAAATATTTGGCCACATCGTTGGCAATGCTAAAGGTAGTAAGGGAACCCCGTGTCATCAGTAATTGCTTGCCAACTTCAACGACTTCAATTAGTTTGGTTGGATTACTGTCAAGGTCGACCATATTACCGGCCTCACGGGCAGCCTGGGTACCTGTATTCATCGCAATACCAATATCGGCCTGGGCAAGTGCCGGAGCATCGTTTGTGCCATCGCCAATCATACCAACCAAATGTCCGTTTGCCTGTTCCTCGCGGATACGACGCAATTTATCTTCGGGTGTAGCTTCGGCCATAAAATCATCAACCCCCGCTTCGGCAGCAATGGCAGCGGCAGTCAATGAGTTATCACCCGTAATCATTACGGTTCGTATCCCCATCTTCCTAAGTTCGGCAAATCGTTGTTTGATGCCGCCTTTTACAATATCTTTCAGATGGATGACCCCAAGAACCCTTTTATCTTCAGCTACGACCAATGGTGTTGCGCCTTGTCGAGCCAATTCGGAAACTATATCTTGTATTTTTTGAGTATAAAAACCATTGTTGCTTTGCACAAAAGAACGAATGGCTTCGGATGAACCTTTTCGGATCATATGAATAGTACCATCGTCTGTTTTAAAATCAACGCCGCTCATTCGCGATTGCGCCGTAAAGGGAATAAATGTCGCATTTAGTTGATGAACTTCGCGGCCACGAATATTGAATTGCTCTTTGGCTAGGACGACAATCGAACGTCCTTCGGGTGTTTCGTCCGATAAGGATGAAAACTGGGCAGCATCGGCAAGTTCTTCAACAGTTACTCCTTCGGCGGGAATAAAATTGGTAGCCATGCGGTTGCCCAATGTGATTGTTCCGGTTTTATCAAGCAAAAGTACATCAACATCTCCTGCTGCTTCGATGGCACGGCCACTTGTTGCAATCACGTTACGCTGTAAAAGCCTGTCCATTCCGCTAATTCCGATTGCACTTAACAAACCTCCTATGGTAGTCGGGATTAAACAAACCAGTAGAGCAATTAAAACAGGGATAGTTAAATTCTGTGATTGAGGCAAACCTGAGGCCGAAAGACTGTAACTAAAGAATGCCGGAAGTGTAGCCACTGCCAAAAGAAAAACGATTGTCAAACCTGAAATTAGAATTGACAGTGCAATTTCATTGGGTGTTTTTTGACGTTTTGCTCCTTCTACCAGTGCTATCATGCGGTCTATAAATGTGTTACCTGATTCAGAGGTAATACGTATCAATACCCGGTCGCTAATAACCTTCGTCCCGCCTGTAACCGCCGACCTGTCTCCACCGCTTTCGCGGATAACCGGGGCCGATTCACCGGTGATGGCCGATTCGTCAACACTGGCAATCCCTTCAATTACTTCACCATCCGATGGGATAACATCTCCGGCTTCACAAACTACGACATCGCCCTTTTTAAGTTCAGTGGCATTTATGGCAACTTCTTGTTTACCTTCTATCTTACGTGCTATGGTTTGGGTGCGGTTCTTGCGCAGACTTTCAGCCTGTGCTTTTCCCCGGCCTTCGGCGATGGCCTCAGAAAAATTGGCAAACAACACAGTAAACCAAAGCCAAATTGCTATATTCAGGTTGAACAATGAAAAATTACCTTGAAAAATACCGGCAAACACAACGATTGTTGTTAGAAGAGAGCCGATTGCCACAATAAAAATAACGGGATTTTTAATCAGCAAAGCGGGATTTAATTTAATAAAGCTGTCTTTTACTGCCTGCAGGGCCAACTTACGGTTAAACAGGCTTATATTTTGTTTCGTGCTCATTCTGTCAAAAAATTAAAAAGTAATACCATTGTTCATCTGCAAATGTTCTACAATAGGCCCAAACGATAAAGCGGGGAAATGCGTTAATCCACCGACAATCAGGATGACCGCAATAAGCAAACCGATAAACAGCCAATTATCTGTGTGAAAAGTCCCGGCAGAAGATGGGGTTTTTTTCTTCCCGGCCATACTTCCGGCGATAGCCAATACCGGAACAATAATACCGAACCTGCCAATCAACATCCCAAAACCTAAAGTTAAATTGTAAAACACTGTATTTGCATTTAAACCGGCGAACGCGCTTCCGTTATTTCCAGCTGCGGAGGAATAGGCATAAAGAATCTCGGAAAGGCCATGTGGGCCTGCATTATTAAGACTCGATAGACCGGGACTACTTACCGAGGCCCACGCTGCGAAAAGAAGTATTACAATATTTGGAGCAAGAACAGCAATGATGGCCATTTGAACTTCGAACTTCTGAATCTTTTTGCCCAGGTATTCGGGTGAGCGCCCAACCATCAATCCGGCAATAAATACCGTAAGAATTACAAAAATAACCATGCCATACAATCCGGCGCCTACACCGCCAAAAATAACTTCACCGAGCATAAGATTGATCATGGCTACCATTCCTGCCAGGGGCGATAAGCTATCGTGCATAGCATTTACAGAACCGTTTGATGCTGCTGAGGTGGAGGTCGACCAGAGAATACTGTTTGTGATTCCGAACCGGGTTTCCTTCCCTTCCATCAAGGGCAAATGTCCGAAAATAGGATTGCTCGAATATTCAGCGTATAAGGATATGCTTAATCCGACAACCAGTAAAATCAACATCGCCGCAAAAATCGTCCACCCTTGTCGGGTTGAGCCAACCATTTTCCCATAGGTATAAGTCAGTGCTGCAGGAATGAGCAATATGGCCAACAATTCAAGAAAGTTGCTAAATGGAGTGGGGTTTTCAAATGGGTGTGAACTGTTGGCATTGAAAAATCCCCCACCATTTGTTCCAAGTTGTTTGATTGCAATCTGGGAGGCTGCCGGACCCTGCGGTATGACCTGCGTTGCACCCTGTATCGTTTGAACAGTATCGTAGGTTTTAAAATTCTGCACAACGCCCTGGCCGACCAATACAACTGCAAAAAGAATTGAAAGGGGCAAAAGGACATACAAGGTTGAACGTGTAAGGTCAGTCCAGAAATTACCAAGATGATCGGTAGTTTTCCGGGCGAGACCCCTGACAAGCGCCAATAAAACTGCTATTCCGGTTGCAGCGCTTACAAAGTTCTGAACAGCAAGTCCGATCATTTGGACAAAGTAACTAAGGGTAGTTTCCCCGGCGTAACCCTGCCAATTGGTATTGGTCATAAAACTAACCGATGTGTTGAATGCTGAATGCCATGAAACATTGGGAAGGTTTGCAGGATTTAAAGGCAATTGCGCCTGAAAAAGTTGAATCAGAAACACAAAAATAAATCCGATCAAATTAAACATCAGCAAACTGAAAGTGTATGATTTCCAGTTTGTTTCCTCGTCCGGGTTTATTCCGGAGAACTTATAGGTCACTCTTTCGAGCCAACCGAAAACAGGAAGCATGAAGTGTTTACTTCCTGTGAATACCTTATACATGAAATTGCCCAATATCGGTGTAAGCCCGATTAATAAGGTAAAAAATAATATGATCTGAATAAAATCCAGGACTGTCATCTTGTTAATATTTAAATTTTGGAAGAAAATTCATTTTGACTTTTAGCCATGATTTAAAAGTTGATATCCAACTGTGTAGTGAATGTATTTGCATTTGTGTTAACTGAGTTATACATAGCTTTTCTATTGTTGTAAATATCATATCCAAAAATCACAGATACATTTTTTGAGAAGGACCAGGAAAATGCAACATTCAAAGCTCCTATATAACTCATACCGCCCTGATAATCAACTGAAATCCACAGCTTATCAGATATTTCAGACATAGTTCTATCCCAGGCAGCGAGTAATCCTGAATTTGCTCTTTTACCTAATTCATCTACCAAAATATCTTTGTTTCCCATGTAATAACCAAGTGTGAGCCTGCCTAAAATTGGTAATGTTTTGGCTATAAGTCCGTAAGTTATATTATAGTTTGTTAACTTGCTCTTTGTTCCAAAATTAAATGCTCCTATCGCGATTGCAGGAGAATTTGTAAATATAGCCCCCTCTGGCATACCTATTTTAGCATTAAAGTAAAGAGGGTGGTCATCATATACATTATCCCCCATTGATAAATAATCTATACCAACTTCAGCTTGCACTTTTTTGAAGGGTAAAACACCAGTGGTCAGGCCGATATCATAAATACCTGCACCTCTTATACCATTTACTTTTTGTGTACGTATATAATTATCAATTCCAAGGTGCCAAGTATTAAAACCCTGAATATCAGTTGAAGGAATCCATATATGAGTAGATGGCGTACCTTTAACGGTCAGATTTAACACAAATACCATTACTAAAGTCCAAATACTAAATCTTAATCTTGTTGTGAGCCAAGTGTTTTTGTTTCTCATAATTTAAAATTTTTCAGGTTTTAAAAGTGTGTAAACAAGGTATCCTAGAATAAGCAGGGCTATAACAGCTCCAACTATATACCCTGTTGAGGTACTTACCTCAACAGCTTGTGATTTCGTTAATAAAATTATTGCATTCATTTGTTTATATTTTGTTTTTTAATGGCCAAATGGAATACCCACATAATCATTTTCGGTTGGTGTGTATATTCACTCATGGCTATTTCATGCGTATATAATTTGTTTTTTAAAGGTAGCATAGAATACCCAAATATTCATTTTCGGTTGGTATGAAAATTTTCTCATTGGTATTTCATATCTGTGTTTTTTATTTGATGCAAAAATGCGCAGTTATTTATAAGGATTTTAAAAGGATTGGTAATGAGCATATAAAGAAATTGTAAAGAGTGGGTTTTTACAATTGTATTGCCTTAATCCGATGAAAAGAATGCAGAGAATGCCCCCACCAAAAGGGCAGTTGGAAATCAAAAATATAAAGATGAGTCCACTCCGAAAAGTCCTTTTCTGCCACAAAGACACCAAGACTCAAAGGTTCACAAAGAATCATATTGTTGATATTTAAATCTTTGTGAACCCTTAGTGATTTTGTGACTTAGTGGCCTTCTTATTTTTTAGCTTTTCGGAGTGGGCTCAAAGATGTAGGATCACCTTACTCGATCTTGATAGGGAATATCACAATTGGTATCCCAAATTTAAAGAACCTTTTTTGGATGGAGAAGATGGTATGGTTGTGCAGAAGCTGACTCATGAAGAAGGTTTTTGAAAATACAAGCTGGCCGCCGAAAAATGTCGAGTTAGGTAGTAATCGGGTCAGCTTTTTTGTGATTTGGTATACTTCATTCACGGGATCGGTTCCGATGGTCCACATACTTTTCCCATAGAAGCCGAATTGATTGGCTATTCTTTCGTACTTTCTTCCGTCGTCCTTCACCGAGTGCTTGAAATGTTCCAGCTCTTCCGAACCTCTGTAGATTTTAGAATTGATAACACCAATCCGGATGAAAATGTAATTCTGGTAAATACCCTTAAAATTCTCGTTGATTCTCAGGAAGGTATAGAGACCAGTGCCGCCGAATCCCGAAACAAGGATGATGGCTGTTTTTGAATCGGGGTTGAATTTAACCTTTTCTGGATTCTTGTGCTGGTCATATGTTGGATTATGAACCACAAATTCATGGAGTTCTGACAAGGCTTGCTGACGTACTTTCTGCAAACGAACGGCAGTTTTAAAGTAGTGTTTTTTGATATTGATCGCGACGAGGATAAATAATCCGGTAATTACCAGGGTAATCCAGCCACCCTCTCCAAATTTGATGATTGTTACCGAAATAAGGATAAAAGTAGTCAGGATAAAACCAATACCATTGATAGACAGCTTCTTTCTCCAATGAGGTAGTTTTCCGCGTTCGATCCACCAATGCCTCACCATCCCGAGTTGAGAGATAGAAAAAGTAATAAAAACGTTGATACTGTATAGAACCACCAGCAACTGAACTGATCCTCTGGAAAGGGCCATCAGTAATATGGCTGAGATACCCATCAGGAGCACTCCGTTCATGGTTACCAACCGGTCACTCAGGGAGGCAAATTTTTTAGGAAACCATTTGTCGATGGCCATATTGGCCATAATCCTGGGACCATCTATGAATCCTGTTTGCGCTGCGACAAACAACAAGGCTGCCTCAGATATCAAGGTGGTAAGGATAAAGCTTTTGGACCAGAATGGAGCCCAATGGGCCGTGACATTGTCAAACAAAACAGCATTGAGCGTCTTGTGTTCACTGATCTGGACATTGTAGAGAGCATAAGCTACCATCAGTCCCATCACAAGAAATGAAAGTGAGAAGGCCATCAAAACCATGGTTTTATTGGCTGTTTTTACTTTTGGTTCCCGTAGGATTGGCATTCCGTTGCTGACTGCTTCGATCCCTGTAAAAGTACCAGCCCCCATGCTGTAAGCTTTCAGAATGATAAACAAGGTCCCCCATATACCCAATTGATTGATGGAAGCATGTACCTGGTTCGTGGTTTCGATAGACACTGTCTGAAAATCACCCGCCTTGATTGCTATGGCGTAAATGATGATAAATACGTGAGAGGCCATAAACACCACAAAAATTGGGGTAAGCGAAACTACTGATTCCTTTACACCACGTAGGTTTAACAAGATCAGCAGACAAACACCGCCAATGGCAACGCTCAGTTTGTACACCTGCATCGACGCCGGAAAGAAGCTGAAAAGCGCATCTGATCCGCTGGAAACCGAAATTGTTATTGTGAGTACATAATCAATGATCAGGGCGCAACCTGAAATCATACCAACTGTTGGTGACAATAATTTGCTCCCAACGAGATAACCGCCACCGCCGTGCGGAAATAGTCTGATAATCTGACCATAACTAGTACTGATAATAAAAATGGTAAAAACCGTTCCAAGACCAACAAAAATGGCCAGCATTGAATGCCCCTGCAGATTTCGGAAAGCCTCCTCAGGTCCATAACAGGAGGAGGTGATACCATCAGCGCCAAGGCCAATCCAGGCAAAAAAGGCGACCAGCGAGAGTTTGTGAAATATTGATTTATCTTGTATCGCCTTTGCCCTGCCTATGAAAATGTTCTTAAATCTTGCTAGGAACGGGAAACTTTCTTCCGCTTCAGTCATAATTTACTCGAAATATTTTTTGGTTGACAAAGTAAATAAGGTAATTATCAAAATTGATACTTTTCGTATAAAGATTTTATAAAGAAATTGACCTGTCGTGTAATTAATCCGTCGATATTTGGTCTTGTATGCATAGTGCCGGTCATTTGCCATTTCAAAGGCAACTGGTTTAAAAAATGGAATAGTAAGCGGTGTATTAAAGTTAATAACTATTTGAATCAGAACTGGAATAAATTGTTTTATTGTTGGTAAATAATCTTAAATTTGTTATTCAACCTATCAAGATTAGCTTCTTACATTTTAAATTTTAAATATCAAAATCATGGAACCATTAGTTGTTGTTGGAATTGCTATCGTTGTTCTTTTCTTTTTTGCCGGAGTTCGAATCGTCAGGCCAACGCACCGGGCCTTGGTAGAAAGATTGGGTAAGTACCACCATTTTGCCTCTTTTGGGTTTAACTGGATTATACCGGTAATCGATCGGATGTTTATCATCAACATCACGGAGAAGATGATCAATGCCGAACCTCAGGAGATCATCACCAATGATAACCTGAACGCCAGGGTAGATGCGCAGGTCTATTTCAAAATTAAATCGGACGAAGATAGTGTCAAAAACTCCGTGTACAATGTAAACAGTATTGAATATCAGATAGTCAACCTGGCAAGGACCACGCTACGTAACATTATTGGTACAATGACCCTGAAATCTGCCAACAGTGAAAGGGGCAAAATCAACAAGGAACTGCATTCAACGCTACTGGACGAAACCCGGAATTGGGGTATCGAAATTGTACGTACGGAACTGAAAGAGATTGATCCACCGAAAGACGTACAGGAGACCATGAATAAAATTGTAAAGGCCGAGAATGAGAAGATTGCTGCCATCGATTATGCTACCGCTACCGAAACCAAAGCAGACGGGGAGAAGAGGGCAGAAATCAGGAAGGCTGAGGGAATCAAACAGGCAGCAATTTTGCGAGCAGAAGGTGAAGCACAGGCCATACAGCTTGTAAACGAGGCTGCAGAAGAGTACTTTGTTGGAAATGCTCAAATGCTGAGAAGGATCCAGGCCATGGAGACCTCGCTGAAGGACAATTCAAAAATTGTTGTTCCAATGGGATCAGACCTTGTCAATGTGATGGGGGAGATGGGGGGCATTATTCCAATCAAGGATAAAGCGGTTTAAAAGAATGTGAAAATTGGGAAATGTGAAAATGTGTAAATGTTCGCTGCGTGCAAATGCCTGAATAATTTTCACATTTTCACATTTCCCAATTTTCACATTGACAAAAAGTTTTTATATTTGCACCCGCAAT
>JAPLDT010000065.1 GCA_026391315.1 Bacteroidia bacterium | reverse complement strand
GTAAGTGCCTCTTTGGCTGATAACCAGGTGCATCCCGAAGATCTTTGTGACGTCCGGTTTCTTGCCGATTACTTCCAATGCAGGTTTAATAGCATCTGTGTACCGGGTAGAATATCCTGAAACGACAGCATCAACATCCCCACACTCCAACATCAGCGCTGCAAAATAGTTTTTGTCAAACATCTTGTCTACTGCTTCTTCGAGCGTCATACCCTTGCGTTCACGTTTTCCGAAGAGGACTTCGGCATATCTGCGGCGAAGTTTGTCGTTGGTCCTGCTTCTGTTGTCGACGATCTCTACATCTCCAAAATCGAGTTCGTTTTCTTCAATCAGTTTTCTGATTTTCTCCTCATTGCCGATTAATACCGGTGTGGCCATCTCCTCCTGGTAAGCGATGTTTGCAGCTTTCAATACTTCATAATCGCTGGCATCAGGGAAGGCAACTTTTTTAGGATCCTGTTTGGCTTTGTCAATCATCATGGAGATCAGCTTATTTTCTGATCCCAGTCTGTGGCCAAGTTCTTCTGTATAAGCATCCCAGTCGGTGATGGTAATACGCGCTACGCCAGAATCGATGGCTGCTTTGGCAACGGCTGGGGCAACGCGTGTAATGAGACGGGGATCCATCGGTTTTGGAATGAAGTAGTCACGTCCATACACGATGTTACGGGCATTGTAAGCTGTCAAAACTGATTCGGGAACCCTCTCTTTAGCAAGCCCGGACAGAGCCTTTACACACGCAATTTTCATCGCTTCGTTGATGGTTCTGGCCCGAACGTCCAATGCGCCACGGAAAATGAAAGGAAAACCGAGGACATTGTTGATCTGGTTGGGATAATCCGAACGCCCTGTTGCAAAAATAAGATCCTCGCGCGATGCTTTTGCTTCAGCATAAGGGATTTCAGGATCCGGATTCGCCAACGCAAAAACAATTGGGTTGAGGGCCATGGTCTGAACCATTTCTTTCGTTAATACACCTGCAACTGAAAGGCCGACAAACACATCGGCTCCAACCAGCGTATCAGCCAGTGTCCGGCAAGGTGTATCGCGGACAAATTCCATTTTGGATTGGTTCAAATCGGTTCTCTCGCTGTGAATCACTCCTTTGCTGTCGCACATCAAAACATTTTCGCGTTTGACACCCAGCGAAATATATAGCCTCGTGCAGGATACAGCAGCAGCTCCGGCCCCGTTGACAACAATGCGGATATCTTTAATTTTTTTCCCTGCTATTTCAACGGCATTGAGCAGCCCGGCAGAAGAGATAATGGCCGTACCGTGCTGGTCGTCGTGCATGATCGGAATGTCCAGCTCTTTCTTCAAACGCTCCTCAATTTCGAAACATTCGGGTGCCTTGATGTCCTCGAGGTTGATACCTCCAAAAGTCGGTGCGAGCGCCTTTACAGTTTGAATAAAAAGTTCTGGATCCAGTGCATCTAATTCTATATCAAATACATCAATGTCGGCATAAATTTTAAAAAGCAGCCCTTTTCCTTCCATAACAGGTTTCCCGGCGGCCGGACCAATGTTCCCTAATCCGAGAACAGCTGTACCATTTGAAATAACTGCCACCAGGTTTCCTTTGGCGGTGTATTTGTAAACATCATCCGGATTGTCTTTGATTGCAAGACAAGGACTTGCAACACCCGGAGTATAAGCGAAGCCTAAATCACGCTGCGTAGCGTGCGGTTTTGTTGGAGTAACTGAAATTTTGCCTGGTCTTCCATTGCTATGGTAATCCAGCGCATCTTGGTTCAATTTAGCCATGTTTAATAAGATTTTATATGAGGATATTTTTTTAGTGGAACAAATCTATCAATTAATTAAATATATCGTTTAAAAATACTAAAATCGAAAGGAGAATTAAGAATTAAAAAACATTGGAATCTCAAGAGGAAATTAAAAATCAATATTAGTCTGTAAATCAGATGATTTACTCTCCTTAAACAGTCGAACAATTGCTTCCGTCTCGCTCTTGCATCTGCCACAACCGGTTGCTGCACTGGTGAATTTCTTTACATCCTCCAAATTTCTTGCACCCCTCTTCATAATCCGCAAAATATCTTTTTCTGTAACCCCGTTGCACACGCACACTATCCTTTGCTTTTTGATCGCCATCTCCAGTTTTTCAGTTCAGTGCGAGTTCAATCAGGTAGTCAAAATGCAATCCTTTTACTTTGTCCACTACCGTGAAGCCTGCTCTTTCAGCATACTCGAAGAATGTATCAGCATCTACAAAAAGCCAGGGAAACTTATTTCCCCTGACAGTTTTGTAACTTAGCTGGTATTCCATCTCACCGTAGTACGTGTCGGAGGCAATGTCAATCCAGCTTTCGCCATTTTCGTCGGTAAAGAGATAGAGGAGATCTGATGAGTCGGCCAATATTTTTCCACCAGAATTTAACAACTGTTTCAAATGATTGAGCAGGACAGAAAGCCCGGGTAATGTTTGGGCGACTCCGGCGCCATTCATCAGCAGCAGAATGGTGTCGAATTTCTGGTCAGTAAGAGAGTAAATGTTGCCACACAATACATTGGTTAACCCTCTTTTGCGCATGACCTCGCATGAGAGCGGTGAGATGTCGATCGAAACAACCTCCAGCCCCTTCTCTTTTAACCAAACAGAATGGGCTCCCGCGCCAGCACCAATGTCGAGAATTTTCCCTTTACACCGTTTTAAAGCCTCCTGCTCCTGTAATGGCATCTGATCGAAAGTTCGAAAGAAGTACCCGGGCGAGAGGGTTTCATCTTCTGCGATATCAGTTCTTACCAGGATGGAATCGCCCACAATACCATTAAAATAGTCGTGAACTGCTTTCCCGATAGGATCCTGATTCTTTTTCAATATAGTCATGGAATTTTGGATTTTGGATTTTGGATTTTCGATCCGATCCCTGAGCGAAGTCGAAGGGTTAATTCTTCTTCCCTAACGCATCCCTGATTTTCTTCCAAATAGAAGGCTTCTCCTCCTCTTTTTTGGTATCAGTTTTTTCTTTCGCAGCCTTCCCTTCTTTAGCCTGATCGATGCTTTTCTCTTTTAGCTCTTCCTGTTTTCGCTTTTCACTTTTGAACATGTCCCAGAATCCTTTTTTGCCATCTTTGATCTCTTCAGCAAAATGGGGTGTATCCAATAGCGCCAAATTTTCGGGGGATGGTGCAGTAAATGGGATGTTGGCATTGCCGGCGAAAGCAGGATCGCTGTAGTAATTTCTGAAAAATCCTCCAACAATGGGAAGGGCCATGTAGGCTCCCTGCCCATGAGCCAGCGACTTAAAATGGACGAAAGGATCCTCCGCTCCGACCCAGCAACCGGTCACCAGAGATGGCGTATACCCCATGAACCAGCCGTCAGCAAAATTCTGGGTAGTTCCTGTTTTTCCGGCAAATGCTCCCGGGATGTTGAACTTTGACCTGATATTAGCTCCGGTTCCTTCACTGGCAACGGCCTCGAGGTAATGGTTCATGATGCGTGCATTTTCGGGTTCCATTACCTGTTGCGGTACAAAATCAGATGAGAAATTCTGTAGAACCGTCCCCTTGTTGTCTTCGATGCGCAGCAGGTAACAGGGTTCGACAGTCAATCCTTCGCTGGCGAAACAGCAATAGGCCTTCACCATTTGTAACAGAGGAACATCTACCGCACCAAGGGCAATCGACGGGAAATGGGGAATATCGGCATCAATACCCATCTTGTGGGCCAATTGAACAGTCTCCGAAATACCTGTCTCAAGAAGAACCTGCACAGAAACTGTATTGACCGATTTGCACAAGGCCCCTTCCAACGAATAATATCCGCCATATTCGTTATCGGCATTGCCCGGCGACCAATCCTGGTAATCGCTGTAACTAATCTGCTGATTGGCATAGTATTTATCGGGAGGAATGCCATTCTCAAGCGCGGCAGCATAGACGAATGGCTTAAAGGCAGAACCTACCTGTCGGGAAGAGGTAACATGATCGTACTGGAAAAACCTGAAATCGTTGCCCCCAATCCAGACTTTTACCTTGCCATTTTTCGGATCCATCGCAACGAAGCCACAGTGAAGCAGCTTTAATGAGGCCTTTACCGAATCCAATGGACTGATTCTGACAGACTGATCACCATCCCATGAAAAAAGTTTGATCGTGGTCGGTGTCTTAAAAACCAGGGCTATCTCCTTGTCACTTTTACCCGATTCTATCAATCTTTTGTAGCGAACCGACCTTTTCATTCCACGGTTCACAATCTCACTGTTCTTTCCCCACGGAGCCTCACCTTTCCACTCCTTTTCAAAAGTACCCTG
Organism: Bacteroidia bacterium; assembly: GCA_026391315.1. GTDB lineage: Bacteria > Bacteroidota > Bacteroidia > Bacteroidales > Prolixibacteraceae > CAINVV01. The sequence goes on along the minus strand of JAPLDT010000065.1, from coordinate 23,853 downwards.
TAGCTCCTTCATCTGTTTACTCATCGCATTTTCAGCATACTTCTGCATCCTGAAATCGATGGTAGTATAGATTTTAAGTCCATCGGTGTAAAGATTGTAAGGTGTTCCATCCTCTTTGTTGTTTTCGGAACACCATTTATCAAGCTGCGGTCGCAACATCTCCCTGAAGTATGGCGCAGGACCTGTATTGTATACCAGATAGTTGTACTTTAATGCAAGAGGCAGTTGACAAAATTTGTTTGCATCAGCCTCTGAGAGATGGTTGTATTTTTGCATCTGCCTGATGACCGTATTTCTTCTCTGGAGCGATCTGTCAGGATAAAGCCTGGGATTATAAGCATTGTTGGCTTTCAATAAACCAACCAGGGTTGCCGCCTGTGTAATGGTCAATTTGGACGGGGTGGTACTGAAATAGCGTTCAGCGGCGGTCCCAATACCAAAAGTATTTTCGCCGAAAGGTACGGTATTGAGGTAGAGGGTCAGAATTTCATTTTTTGAGTAAAGTTTTTCCAATCGGTACGCGACAATGGATTCGCGTATTTTACTCACGGGTAAAGTAAGTGGTCCCCAATTGTCGCGCCCGAAAATATTCTTGGCGATCTGCTGTGATAGGGTAGAACCACCTCCCGAGTTGTGGTTGGCCATAAAAATAGTCTTGATAAAGACTCTGGCAACTGCCCATTCGTCTATCCCCCTGTGTTCGTAAAAACGTGCATCTTCTGTTGATATAAGGGCATTGATGACATTTGGAGAAATGTTTTTGAAACTTACACTGCTTCGGTTTTCGACATAGTACCTGCCGAGAACCTTGCCATCCTGCGAGTAAACTTCAGTGCCAACAGGCTCCTTGATTTTTATTAATGTTTCAGCATCAGGAAGTTCGCCAAAAGTTCCGATGTATACCAGTACAAAGAGAACAGACATCATGAACAATCCAAACAGAGCAATTTTGAGCATCCAAAGCAGCGCGAATTTCCAAACCGGCTGGTTTCCTTTTCGCTTGAAAACATCCAGTATGGATTTTTTCTTCCTTCCGTTAGAAGGTTTATGTGGTTTTACTGCCGCCATGTTTAATTAATCAATAAATTAACATCCAAAACCTTAGAATAATTCAAAATTAATCAAAACTTCCGGTATCCGGACCTTGGTTCGGCAATTCAGGAAATTTTAGCGTGTAATTAAGAAGAAGATTAAACGTTGAAACGGAAATGCATAATATCTCCATCCTGCACGACATACTCTTTCCCTTCAATGGCAATTTTGCCAAGTTCGCGGCAGGCTGATTCAGATTCCAGTGTCACATAGTCGTTGTATTTAATCACCTCGGCACGAATAAATCCTTTTTCGAAATCGCTGTGAATGATCCCTGCGGCTTTTGGCGCCTTGATTCCCTTCACAAATGTCCAGGCGCGGCTTTCATCCGCTCCGGTGGTGAAGTAGGTCTGTAATTTCAGCAGGTGGTAAGCAGCATGAATGAGTTTATTAACACCGGGCTCATCCAAACCAAGGTCTTCCAGAAAGAGCTGCTTTTCCTCATAACTTTCCAATTCGGCAATATCTGCTTCAGTCGCTGCTGCGATGATCAGAATTTCTGCATTTTCGTCTTTAACGCTTTCCCTGAAAGCATCGGTCAATGAATTTCCTTTGGCAGCGGAGGCTTCGTCCACATTACATACATAAACAACCGGCTTGCGTGTGAGCAGGAAAAAATCGTGAATCAACTCCTCTTCATCTTCCGTCAGAACCAGCGTGCGTGCTGATTGACCTGTGACAAGAACATTTCTTAGCCTTTCTGCTACAGCTACAGTTTTTTTGGCGACCCGATCATTGCCAACTTTTGCCTGTTTCTGCAATTTGGCGATACGGCTTTCAACTGTCTCAAGATCTTTGAGTTGTAATTCAATGTCAATCACCTCTTTGTCCCTAATAGGATTGATCGAACCATCCACATGAATGATGTTGTCGTTTTCGAAACACCTGATCACATGGATGATGGCGTCTACTTCGCGGATATTGGCCAGAAACTGATTCCCGAGTCCTTCCCCTTTGCTGGCACCTTTGACAAGTCCTGCAATGTCTACGATCTCTATGGTAGTGGGGATTACCTTTTTGGGATTATCTATCTCAGCCAGCCTGATCAATCGTTTATCTGGCACAGTAATTACTCCCAGGTTGGGCTCTATGGTGCAAAAAGGAAAATTTGCTGATTGTGCCTTCGCATTTGAAAGACAATTGAAAAGGGTCGATTTACCTACGTTTGGCAGACCCACAATACCGCATCTTAAAGCCATCTTTAAACTTTACTTACTATTTTGGGGCAAAGGTACTATTTTAAACTTTGAGTCGTTAACTTTGTCCAATCGGAAAGCTTCAAAACAAGTTTAAAGGGTTTATAATGTTTATTGGATTAAACAATTCAAACAATTCAAACAATTCAAACAATTTTAAACCACTCGATTGTTGTTTATCTGTGGTTGATGCGAGATGATCGATAAGGATAAGGAATTAATTTCTGATCTGAAAAATGAGGGAAAGAGAGAAATGGCTTTCCAGTTACTGGTGAAAACTTACCAGCAGCGACTCTATTGGCATATCCGAAAAATTGTCGTCAGTCATGATGATGCTGACGACCTCCTTCAAAATGTATTTATCAAGGTTTGGAAGAATATCGGCAATTTTAGGGAGGACTCTTCGCTCTTTACCTGGTTGTTTCGCATTGCAACGAACGAGTCGCTGAGTTTCCTTCAGCAAAAAAAGAGGCGAAATATATTTTCAATTGACGGAGTTTCTGATTATCTTGTAGAAACTTTCGAATCGGGTGCCCACTTTGAGGGGGAAGAGCTTCAAAAACGCTTGCATCTTGCTGTTTTACAGCTTCCTGAGAAGCAGCGATTGGTTTTTAACATGAAATATTACGAGGAGATGAAATATGAGGAGATGGCCGAGATTCTGAAAACCTCGGTTGGTGCTTTGAAAGCATCATATCATCATGCAGTAAAGAAAATTGAAGCACAGTTTGAAGGGGAATAGTGAGGTTTGTATTAAACCTTTTAAAGGTTGAAGTGTCATAGTAACGATATTGATTATGAAAGACAAAAGCGAACATATTGAAATAGAGCCACGGTTTCCAAAGATGGAAAGTGGTTATTCTGTCCCGGAAGGTTATTTTGAAACCTTCGGTGAAAGGCTGAAATATAGAATGGAAGGTGAAAACCAGACCAAACGTTCCAAAAGCATGCTTGTTTATCTGAGGCCTGCACTCGGAATTGCAGCAGGTTTGGCCATTTTCCTTACCTTATACCTGCATCCCTTTGGCAGTCAAAAACAGTCTCTTCTTGCTGGTATAGAGCGTACAAGCGATCTCTCTGCTGGTGACCAGACAGATACAATGTTAAGTACTTACACTTCTCCTGTCTCGGATGTCCAATTCTTTTCGGCCCTTTCTGAGATGGATGAATACGATGCCTCCAAAATTTCTAAAGACGGACTGGCTGAGTACCTTGTATCAAATTGTTCTGATTTTGAAATTCTTAATGCCAATAAATAACATGAGAAATACATTATTTGCCGCAATGATCCTCTTCTGTTCTATACAGCTTATGGCTCAGAGACACATGGATCCAAAGATGATTGAGGTGATCAAAAGCAAGAAGGTTGCCTTTCTTACCGAAAACGTGGGACTTACTTCTCAGGAAGGCCAGAAGTTTTGGCCTGTGTACAACGAGCTGGAAAAAGCCCGGATGGATTTGATGGATCGCAAAAGGGATCTGGAAGAATCTACCGAAGACAAAACTGTTAAAAGTGAGGATGTGTATAAAAAGCTGGCCGGAGAAATGGTTGGCGTGCACATGAAAGAGGCGAAGCTCATAGAAGAATACAATACGAAATTCCTCTCCATTTTGCCTGCCGAGAAGGTTGTAAAACTTTATCAGTCAGAGCGTAAATTCAGGTCATACCTGATGCAGGAGATGAGAAATAGGGACAATGATAAACCGGGGAAGTAAGGATAAAGGATAAAGTAAAAAGGATAAAGGATAAAACGCTGCAATGTTGATTGGCAGCGTTTTTTATATTTTCAGTGAGATAAGGTTCTATTCAGTTCGAATGCTACTTTATCCTTTTTACTTTACCCTTTATCCTTAATGAGGAAATCAACCAGAATATTTGCGGCTATGCTAAACTGCTCACCACTTTCCATGTTCTTCACAGTAACTTCATTCCTGGCAATTTCTGCTTCTCCGGCCAGCACGACATACTTGACACCCTTTTTGTTGGCATAGTTCATTTGCTTTTTCATCTTCTCTTCGGATGGAAAAATTTCGGAAGCAATTCCTGCCATACGAACTTGTTCCAGCAAGGGAAGACAATAGTTCTCTTCCGCTTTTCCGAAATTGACAAAGAGCACTTTGGTTGAGATTGTCTGGTCCCTGGGGAACAGATTCAATTGTTCCATTACATCGTATATCCGGTCTGCACCGAAAGAGATTCCGACTCCGGAAATATCCGGCAGGCCAAATATCCCGGTCAGGTCATCGTATCTTCCACCACCGGTGATCGAACCTATCTGAACATCATTGGCCTTCACTTCAAAGATTGCTCCGGTGTAGTAATTTAAACCTCGGGCCAGCGTAAGATCCAGTTCCACTGCTGTACTAATATTTCCGGTTTTAAGGAAGCCAAAGATGGTCCTTAATTCCTCTACCCCTTTCCTTCCGGTTTCGGATGCCTCAATGACCTGTTCGATCTTGTCAAGTTTCTCTTCATTATTGCCAGATAATCTGAGAATAGGCTGAAGTTTTAAGATGGCTGATGCTGATACACCCTTTTCGGCCAACTCTTCATTGACCTTGTCCAAACCTATTTTATCTAGTTTGTCGATGGCTATGGTGATGTCTAGGATCCTGTTTGCTTCGCCAATGGTCTCGGCTATGCCGGCCAACACCTTTCTGTTATTGATTTTAACAGTGACGTTAATGCCCAGCCGGGTAAAAATCCTGTCGACAATCTGTATCAATTCATACTCATTGAGCAGGGAGTTTGAGCCGATGATATCGACATCGCACTGGTAAAATTCGCGGTACCGTCCCTTTTGTGGCCGATCGGCGCGCCATACCGGCTGAATCTGGTACCGACGGAAAGGGAAATTAATATCGCTTTGGTACTGCACCACGTAACGGGCAAAGGGTACGGTAAGGTCGTAACGAAGGCCTTTCTCGGCTATTTGAAAAGTCGTTTTGAGACTATTTTTTGCAGACAGGTCATTTTCGTTGGCCTTCGACAGAAAGTCGCCTGAATTGAGAATTTTGAACAACAGCTTATCTCCCTCCTCTCCATATTTCCCGGTTAGTGTAGAGAGATTTTCCATGGCAGGGGTTTCAATCTGTTCAAAACCATATAGTTTGAATACCGATTTAACAGTATCGAAAATATAATTTCTTCGGGCCATTTCAAGCGGTGAAAAATCGCGCGTGCCTTTGGGAATCGAGGGTTTTTGAGCCATGTTGATTTGCTATATTGAGACGGCAAATTTAATGATTATATATAAAAGAAAGTTCCCAAAGTTCTAGTAACGAGCTAATATAAAAGAAAGTTCCCAAAGTTCTAGTAACGAGCAAATTATACCCGTAACCCAAACTTTGGGAACTTTTAGAAGATACAATAAATTAGTTGAAAATGTAACGAATTCCCAATTGCATGGAATAAGTTGAACCATAACCAACATTATCGCGATAGGTGCTTTGCAGCATTTGATTGGTGAGGTAAGGATTCAGTTTGAAGGTAGGTTTAACCGTACCTCCTGAAATTACACTGGCGTTGTTTGCAGGCACCAAAATATTGCTTTGGTTGTAGTAATCAGCAATTCCCCAATTTTTGTTGATCAGGTTGCCAACATTCAGAATATCAAGACTTACCTGGATAGTATTGCGTTTCCCTCCAACTTTAACAAAGATTTCCTGCATGATTTTGGCATCAAACTGGTTTCTCCATGGAATCAAAGCGCCGTTGCGTTCTGCATACTTACCGATGCGGGTACGAAGGTATTTATCCTGGTCAATATACTTGAAGAATGCGGTGCTTTGCGCGGCGGCTGTCCAAAGAGTAGTGGTTTTGTCAGGGTTTGTTACAGTCTGATCTACAAAAGTAATTTCAGAGGCATTCTTGGGAACATAAATCAGGTTATTGGAACCAGCACCGTCACGTACGATGTTGCTTGAATAAACATAGGAGAAACGTCCCTGGGAACTGCCTTCATAAACCACAGATAATGTGGTAGCCATCGATTTAAGATACTCAATCTTGTAAGAAGCAGAAGCAATAATCCTGTCAGGAACTACATAGTTGGCATAGCTAAGCTCTTCGCTGTTGGCGCCATTCACATTGGCATTGCCATTCCAGGCAGATGAGGCCTGGTCGCCACTACCATCAACCAAATTTCTGGCATCGCTGCGGGTGTAGGCAATCATACCTGTAAAACCATTGGCAAATGCTTTTTCAAGCTTGGCAGTCAAGGAGTAGTAATATCCCTTGTTTCTGTTTTCAAGTACGATTGGAGACATACCATTGCTGGCTACGGCGTTTCCGGTTGTAATTGTTTTACCATCTGTACTAAGTGTTTGATAGTAGGCATTCCCCCTGGTTGTAGATGCAGTAACAGGATAAATCAATCTGTTATCCGGATATCCTGCGATGTTCAAAGGAACTCCGGGTTTGAGACCCCGGTTAACAAAGAAGGCAGTGTTAATGTCTTTGTTGTAGATACCTTCCAGGCTTCCCTTTAGACCAAATGGAAGTTTGGCATCCATGGCCAAGCTGCTCTTCCAGGACTGGGGCATTTTGAAATCTTTGGATATGATGGTAAATGTACTTGGAGCGATCTGACCGACTGCTGGTTGGGTAGTAGGATAGTATGCATTCATTTCCGGTTTGAATGGTCCGGGTACGTTGGCTTGTCCGGCATAAGTCATGGTGGTTTGTACCATACCTGCATCCCCTACCTGACTGACGACCCATACAAATGGAACGCGACCAGTGAAAATTCCTGTTCCTCCTCTGAGTACCAGCGATCGGTCTTCTTTGATGTTGTAGTTGAAACCAACACGCGGAGAGAGCATAACTTTGGATTGTGGAAGCGTAGCGGTACTGTACTTATTATCTCCAAATGCCAGATTTTCAATCATTGGATGCGCTGCTGCCGGTTGGGAAAAGGTTGGAAGGTCTGCACGCAATCCGGCAACCACTTTCAATTTAGCATTTACAGTAATCTCATCCTGAATGTAGCCTGAATATTGTCCAAATTTGAAACTTGGAAACGCTTGTGCATAACCTGGTGTATTGGAGAAAGTAATACCAAAATCGGCAGGTTTGGCTCCGCTTGTAAAGTCAGTCCAGGAGTTGAACACATAAAAACTGGTTCCAAAACGCATGAAGCCATTCTTCGTTTCATTTGCTTCATATTGAAGACCAGCAGTAAAACTATTTTTGCCCATTGACCAGGAAATATCATCGGTGATGGTGGTAGTTTTTACCTGGCGCAGGTTTCCATAGGAGAAAAGCTCTGTACCAAAGGAAACATAAGGTTTTCCGCCACTCAGAATATCAACAAACGGGAAGATTTTACCATCAGTACTACGCGGTTCATCCTGGAATGAATTGGTATAACGCAAAGTATTCAGATATTTGCCGTTACCAAAAGTCGAGTTCAACTCAGCAGACAAAGAGCTGAAATTTGTTTCAGTATAATAACCTGAATTTCTGTACCACATGGCATCCATGGCTTGCCGCGTTCCTGTGTAAATGGAGGAGAATGGTGAAGTTGATGTACTTGGGTAACTTGGAGATTTAGCCTTGGTTTGGCTATAACGAATATTGAATTTGTGGTTTCTGCTGATGTTCCAGTCAACACGTGCCAACATTTTGGAAGCCGGACTTTCGTTGGAATATCCCTGATAAGGTCCTGTTTCATAACCATAAGTATCAAGCAGGTATTTGCTCATCATATCCATATCAGCAACAGTAGGACGCGCAATATTTACTCCGTCAGCAGGTGCAGTCGGCGTAGCTGCAATTCTTGGAGGACCGGGAACGGTATTCTTTTCTGATTCGTAATTCACAAAGAAGAAAAGTTTATTCTTGATGATCGGTCCGCCCAAACGGAAACCATACATCTTGTATTCTGATGGATTTTTGACGAAAGTGGCATCACCAACTTTATTGCCTTTGTATTTTTCACTGGCCATGAATGTGTAAGCTGAACCAGTAAATTCATTACTTCCGGAGCGTGTTACAGCATTGACTGAAGCACCGATAAAACCGCTCTGTCTCACATCGAAAGGAGTGATATTGACCGAAATCTGATCGATGGCGTCCAGTGAAATTGGAGAGCCTCCACCGGGAAGGTTGGTTCCGATACCAAAAGCGTTGTTGAACTGAGCTCCATCGACAGTGATGTAGTTTTGACGATAGTTACCACCGCCGATCGTCATACCACTTGATTGTGGGGTTAGGCGTGTCACATCATTGATAGACCTGTTGACCGAAGGCATCATGGTGATTTGACGGGTTGTAACGTTCATGGAAGCGCCATTTTTCTCTGAATTGTAGGGCGAAGGTCTTATGCCAACCACTGTTACCTCACCAACCGTAGCATTGCTTTCCTTCAATGAAGTATTCAATACAAATGATTCTCCCAATGCAAGCGTAATATCTGTGAAAGAGGCTTTTGCATAACCTACAAAAGAGATATCTACTTTGTAGGGTCCACCCGTACGCATTCCTTGCAAACTGAATCGACCGTCAGCATTGGTGACTGTTCCATACTGGGTACCGGATGGCACATGGACCGCAACAATAGCGGCGCCTGGAAGTGATTCATTGCCACTGGTAACCCTACCACTTATACCGGAGGATGTAACCTGAGCAATGACAGTTGCAAACATGCTTGCAAATAGTACAAGAGTTAAGCAGAGCTTTAAAAGATTGTTTTTCATTAAGGATAATTTTAATTACACATTGTTAGTTTAAACTTCGATAGGTATTATCTTGATCTTTTATTTTAACATTTTTTAGTAATTCCGTCTTGCGACAACTCAACTTACTCAGTGTATTACATTTTGAGCTTAATTCGCTCAAACATCTCCAAATATAATGATACCTATTGATTTAATTCCATGACGGAAGTTAGTAGTGGTAATTTATTTATTAACTTTTTAGCATAATTTATTAACATTTTTTACCATATCGGTTGATTTGTTCGAAAACTTGGTCGCTGAGTTGACTACAAAGATGAATTAGTTGTATGGATATAGGAGGATTTTATACTTTTGCATCTTCATAATGCAAAAAAAGGATGAGGGATAACTACTCAAAGATGATTGATCACTGTGGCTTTGTTGACTTACCGGTACCGGCTGGAATAGATTATGTTGCTGAAATCGACAGGTTAAAGAGAGAGAAAAATGCGGTTATTCTTGGACACTATTACTTAACTCCTGAATTACAGGATCTTTCCGATTTTCTCGGCGATTCATTGGCCCTTGCACAACAGGCTGAAGCTACGACCGCTGATGTAATTTTGTTTGTTGGTGTTCATTTTATGGCTGAAACGGCTAAAATTCTAAATCCCGGCAAGATGGTACTTGTGCCGGATATGAAGGCGGGCTGTTCACTGGCTGATTCAGCGTCAGCTCCCGATTTTAAACGGTTCCTCGATCAGCATCCTGACCATGTGGTGATTTCATACATCAATTGTTCTGCTGAAATTAAGGCGCTTTCTGATGTAATCGTTACGTCTTCGAATGCAAAAAAAATAGTGGAATCTTTTCCCAGGGATCAAAAAATCATCTTCGCGCCGGATAAAAATCTGGGTAATTACCTCAATTCGGTAACAGGAAGGGAGATGGTTCTGTGGGACGGCGCTTGTATGGTGCACGAAAAATATTCTTTGGAAAAGATCATTGACCTCAAAAGGGAACATCCTGATGCTGTGTTGATATCCCATCCCGAATGTGAAAGACCCATCTTGCTGGTTTCCGAATTTGTCGGTTCGACCACTGCACTTTTAAATTATGTTACCGCGAGTGAAGAAAAAAAATTCATTGTCGCCACGGAAAGCGGAATTCTTCATCAGATGAGGGCCAAATGTCCGGATAAGGTTTTTATGCCTGCACCATCCATTGATGCAACATGTGGTTGTAATGATTGCAGTTTCATGAAGTTAAACACTCTCAAAAAGCTCTACCTTGCCTTGCTCTATGAACAACCTGAGATCATCCTTAGGGAAGAGTTAATGGTCAAAGCAAAGATGCCTATACTCAGAATGCTCGAACTATCTAAATAGTTGTTAAAACAGCCTTTTCGAGGGTGAATAAATCACCAAAACACGAAATTCTCCCTAAAATTTCTTTTCTTTGTCGGGTTGCTTTGAGTCTTTCTCAAAGCAATCATTGAAATATTACTGTGAATGAGAAAAAATAATTTATTGCTTTATGTCCTCTTTTTTGCACTGGGCTTGTCCATATTTTCCTGCAAAAAAAGTAGTACTACAACAGAACCGATAGTTGTCCCTGCCAATGTCTTTAACGGAAGTATCAATATCTATTCCAGTGGAAACGATACTACACTTCAGCGATTTCTGAATGGGAAATACAATACCATCAAGGGTAGTCTGATATTATCCTCCTCCGATGTGATTGATTACAAAAAATATTTCGTGAATCTTGTAGTGGTACAGGGATCTGTTACCCTTTACAAAATTCCCAACAAAGATTTGTCCTTTTTATCTACAATCAGGAACATCGTTGGGAATTTTCAAGTCTCTTCCTGTCCCGAACTGACCTCATTCAATGGAGTTGCTGCTCTGGATACGATTGGATCTTCTTTGATTGTTGAAAGAAATCCCAAGTTTGCGAACTTTACGGGGTTGGAGCAAATCCTGAAGATTTCGTCAATTACAGCAACAGCTAACCCTTCACTTGTCTCCTTTTCCGGTCTGCAGAATTTGACAACAATGTCAGGATCACTCGGAATTTATCAGAATCCTGTCCTTTCCTCTCTCATTGGACTAACCGGATTAACCTCCATTGGTGGGGATATGAATATAAGTGAAAATCCAAATTTCACTGGTTTCACCGGGCTGGCCAATCTTCTTGAGATCAAAGGTACACTCTCATTGATCACGCTACCGCAACTTAACAGCCTGGCCAATCTTATTCCGGTCAACGATACAATTACTTCCATTTCGCTTGTCGATTGCAATGGATTGAGCAATTTGCAGGGATTAAGTAATATTCCCTGTATCAAAAGTAATTTGAACATTGTTGCCTGTAAAAATCTCGAGAACCTGACCGGACTTGCAAAAATTGATACCATCAAAGGTACTGTCGTACTCAATAAGCTTGAAAAACTTAACTCATTTACGGGATTGAATGGAGTTAAATACATCAAAAAAGATGTCCGTATCTCTGAATGTAACAGCATGACGGGAATGAATGGTTTTGCGCTTCTTGATAGTATTGGCGGAGGCTTGCTGGTTCAGGACAATGCCTCATTGGTGAATTTCAGTGGTTTTGGTAAGGTGAAAACCGTCAGAGGGAAGGTTGAAATTCTTGAAAACGGTTTGCTCAGCTCTTTGGATGGTCTTGAAAACCTGAAAAACGCCCGCAGTTCAATGGATATTTATTACAACTCGAATCTATCCGGATATTGTGCCCTCAGAGCTTTGACCCTTACAGGGACCGCATATATCAGTCAGAATAAATTCACGCCTACCTGGACGCAAATCAAAGCAGGAGATTGTTCGAGATAGAATGAATTGAAAAACGCCCGGAAGGGCGTTTTTCAATTCATTCTATGATATCTGTCCAACCATGGATATCTTCTTCGGTACCGTATTGTATTCCTCTTAGTTTTTCGTAGAGCTTTACACTAATCTTTCCTGGTTCATTGCCATATATGTATTCCTTGTTCAGATCGGCATCAAAGACCCTTTTGATCGGCGATATAACCGCAGCAGTACCACAGGCACCAATTTCGTCAAATTCTGCCAGCTCTTCGGCCGGAATAGGGCGTTCTTCAACTTCCATTCCCATATCCTTTGCCAGTTGTCTTAAACTCATGTTGGTGATGGAAGGCAATATGGAAGTCGACTTTGGCGTGACGTATTTGTTTTGTTTGATTCCAAAGAAATTGGCAGGACCGCATTCATCAAGGTATTTTTTCTCTTTGGCATCGAGGTACAAGACTGCAGAGAAGCCATTTTCGTGCGCTTTATGACCTGAAACCAGGCTGGCAGCATAGTTTCCGCCCACTTTGAATGTCCCTGTTCCAAGCGGAGCTGCCCGGTCGTATTCACGGTAGATGACCAGATCTGTCGGTTTAAACCCTTCCTTGAAGTAGGGTCCAACCGGCATCACAAAAATCATGAAAAGATATTCATCTGCCGGTTTTACACCAATTTGGGCGCCGGTACCTATCAACAATGGACGAATATATAAAGAGGCACCCGATTCGTATGGCGGAACAAATCTTTCGTTCAGGAGCACTGCTTTCTTCACGGCCTCTGTGAAGAGCGAGTCCGGAACTTCGGCCATCATTATTCCCCTGGCACTATGTCGCATTCTTTTGGCATTCTCTATCATCCTGAATACCCGAATCTTACCATCTTTACCCCGGAAAGCCTTTAATCCTTCAAAAGCTTCCTGTCCGTAATGCAAGGAAGTGGCGGCCATATGTATATTAAGCATCTCTGAATCACTAACTTCTAGTTCTCCCCAAGCTCCGTTCCGGAACCAGCTTCTAACATTATAATCAGTTTTGCTGTAACCAAATCCCAGGCTTTTCCAATCGATTGACTCCATTGCTGTAAATATTTAGCACAAATTTAAACTATTCTTTCAGTTATTCAGTTTTTCGGCATACCTTGTTTGAAATGTTTGAAATGTTTGAAATGTTTGAAATGTTTAACCCTTCAAACCCTTCAAACAATTCAAACTATTTTTAAACCCTTCAAACTTTTTAACGCTGGTTATTCAGTTATTTTCCTGATGCACTCCATCATCTCATTTCTGATCTTCCTGACGGCCTCCTCACTGTTTGTTACATCCATCACTTTTCCGCTCATTCCAAGCTTCATTTCTCTGTCACTTTGGTCAATCAGCTCTGTTACGGATTTGAGTAGATGCTCAATTTTCTTTTTGGTATCCATTGACAGGATCGTAGGATTCTGCTGGAGTTTGGCTTTTAAACTTACCAGGATTCTGTAGTCTTCAATTCCTTCCCTGACTGCCTCCCATCTGCGTGAATTGATAGGTTTGCCGGCACCTTTGTAAACCAGAGGGTATTCCATCATTGTTCTTCCCCACATGTCGTCTCCCAGGTTGTAGGACCAATAACCGATTCCGGTGGCATTCCATCTGAAAGCTGCCAAAGCGGAGATCCTGAACTGGCCTACTATGTTAACACTTTTGATGTTAGGTCCCATGGGGCGCGCGTATGAGTAAGAGCAGTCGTAAGTCCAGAACAACCCGCCGGGATCGTTTCTTACAATGTCCATCACAGGACTCTTCTCAGGAAGCATATTGTAACCCACACACCATACATCAACATAAGGTTGCATTGCTTTGAACATCGGAGCCTCACCCCCGCCATCCATGTAAACGAGTAATTCAGGATCTTTGGATTTCACCATTTTAGAAAATGAAATCAACTTGTCTATCAAAGTCCAACCAACTCCACCTGGTTCGTCGTAGGGATAAAAGGCAAAGTGTTTTTTATCGATTCCTTTGGAAGCCAAATGCTCAGTTAATTTGTCGAGATAGAGATTTAGTCCTGAATTTGAACCGCCAAGTTCGCTCTCATTGATCACATCAGGCAGACCCGATAGCAACAGGAATACATCATTACCAGTTAGTTCATCGACTATTTTATCCAGAGCGGTAAAATCAAATTCCGTCTTATTGCCCTTGGATTTTCCCTGAGGTACAACAAATACCGTGTTGCCATGATCCAAAAGGTTGCGAATGGAGGCTTTGTCATACGACCCCCAAGCGCAAAGTCTGATAGCACCCTGTGATGCCATGCCGAAATTCAGAATATCCAGTTCAATTTCTGCACGAACAATGGGAAGTGCAACATTTTGAGGACTTGTCGGACCGTTTTGTACGCCAATGCCATTCAATGCCCGGATAACTACCGGAATCTTGTAATGTCCGGCTTTGGTACCTGGGGCGCAGGAAATAGTGATCCAGAGCTCTTTTGAGGAAAGTGAAGGAATAGATATTATTTGGCTTTCATCCAGTTCGGGCAGAGCATCCCAGGCTGGTTTTCCGAATGCATCCATCGTTGCAACCGAATGATGTAAATCTAATTTGATTCCTTCGGGGACTGAATCGGCTTCAATACGGGCTGATACGCTTCGTCCGATCAGATTGAAAACATTCAGGGAGATTGGCTCATTCTCACCTATAACCATTGAACGGGCTATCGTGATGCTATTGAAGGCACTTACCGGCATAGCATCTTCACGTCCTTTGTTTTCCCAAAGATCCCCTTCAAAAGGAATCAAAGTGGTATTTGAGGCCAAAGAAAGAGAGGCCTCAGCCAATTCAGCTATTTTTATGGCTTTTTGAGTCCTTTTGGTTAACTCATAGCTATTTACTGCGATATCTCCCTGCTCGGGCTGATTCCCTGCCAAAGATATCTCTTGCTGCGGCAGCAATATTTTGTATTGTTGCTCGATGGTTTCTGCTTCCTGAAACAGGGCATCAGCTAAATCGGATCTTTGCTTCTGAGCTTGAATGCCAGTTTCCCTTAATCTTTTCAAACAGGAATGAACAAGCGATTTTTCGTTAAGAAAGGGGGTTAAGTTGACCGTGCGATCACCGGATAAAAGAAGTTTCCCGGTAGGTGAGGTCAGAGTCCATTTGAAATGATAGGTGCCGGGTGCCTTGCCATTGAATGGAAGAAATATCTGTGAGTGATGACCTGCCAGTTTGGAGCTTACTGATTGATATTTTCCATCGGGATGGGTGCATGAAGCCTCAATCGAAATTAACTCATCCGTGGTGTTGGGATTGAAAACATCAAAACAGATATCCTCTCCCAGGTAGAGTTCATTCCAATTGAGATGCAATGGTATCATGCTCAATTGGCTTTTGGAAGTCAGGCAAGAAGAGAAATTGCGCTTTGTCTCACTGCCACCTGCGGTTATCCACTGCTTTTTTGTTCCAAGAGGAGATGAGGTCTTAAAACAATAAACTAATCCGCTTTCACCGCCTGTCAGAACCATTTCCAATCCTCCGGATTTCTTTGAAATCTCCCCGAATGTCGGAGTTTCGTTGATGGTTCTGTGACCAAAATTGTAATCGAAAACGATCATTCCATTCTGGTCAAGAGCTTGCAGATGACCATCCTGAGTACAGAAAATATATTCGAGTTCACCATCGCCGTTCAAATCGATGAGGGATCCGGATCCAAGTGTGCGCCCTTGCATGTCAATGTTCCAGAGAAGTTCACCATTTTCAGTAAACCGGTAAATGACACCGAGTTGCGTGATAAGGAACAGGTCTGCTACACCATTTTGGTCGAAGTCGCCGGCCGAGAGGGTAGAGGCCACTGCCCCTTTGACATGGCGGCTCCACAAGCGTGTGCCGTTGGCCGAAAAGCAGAAAGCTTCTCCATTTCCAGAGGCAGCGAAAACCCTCGGCTGACCGTCAGAGGCAACGAAAATGACGGGAGCTGAGTTACCCCAGGTCTGACAGGTACCTCCAATGTTTTGCTCCCAAAAGACGGTCCCATCCGCGTGAAGTACTGTTAAAATTCCATTCGTCGAGAGATATGCAATTTCTAATCCCTTTTTCCCATCCAAATCACCAACCGCTGCACTGGAGGGCATTCCTTTGATGGCCGACTTCCAGACGGGCTTTCCTGATAGGGCCTCGAACGCAAAGATGGAACCTGATTCATCCCCCTGGACGATCTGGGTAACGCCATCTTCGCGGAGATCTGCGACAGCAGGGGAAGACCAGGTGCATGGTGCGTTCAATTTGGCTTCCCACACCACTTTCCCTTTGCTGTCGTGACATCTGAGATAACTACCATAGTCAGCAGTATAAATAAGCGGTGATTTTCCTTTTTGCTCCCAGACAGAGGGCGACATCATGTAGCGACCCTGGCTGCGGTATTTCCAGATTTCGTTTCCATTGCCATCCAATGCAATCAAATCCTCTCTGCCGGCAACGATTACCTGCGACTCATCGCCACCGGAAAGATGCGCCAGGACCGGACTATTTTCCAAAAACGATTTCACATCGGTTTTCCAAAGCTGTGTCAAATTGACTTTGTTTTGAGCATGCAACAAACCGGTGAAAACAAGAAGGGCGAACAATAAAAGTTGAAAGTGTTTCATTTGTTGTGTCATAGTTAGTTTAATTTGAAAATTTGAAAATGTGGAAATGTGAAAATGGGAGAACGCTTCGATCCAGTCTTCAATGGTTGGAGGTGGTTAACGCTGAGTTATAGATTATTTGTAATTTATTTTTTTCTCTGTCTAAAATTATGGTTTCAAAATGCGACAACTGTTGGTTTTAATTAATTTTCACATTTTCACATTTCCACATTAGCTTATCAGCACATCAGCAGATAGTTATACCGCAGGCATCCGCACCATCTGAGCTGCCTTCGAAAAGATAAGGATCGCCAAATCCTGCATTTTGATACACAGCAAAGATTGCTTCGATGCCAGGTTTGGCCGATTTTTCTGCAAGTATAGCTACAGTACCTCCAGCTCCTCCTCCCGTGATCTTGGCACCATAGATTCCTTTTTCGACCCCGGCAGTCCTGCACATCTCAACCAGAAAGTCAGTTGCAGCTGAACCAAGTCCACATTCAGTGTAGGCGTTGTGAGATTGATACATCATTTCTCCCATCAGTGCGAATGAACGTTTGGAGTGGGAGAGTGAGGCTCCCCTGGAAAGTTCCGAAAAGAGTTGTACCCGTTGATTCTCCTCCACCGCGTAGCGTGTATTTGCCCTGACATGGTAAGTTACCTCTTCCTTCAAAGGTGAAAAAGGATCGGCATGAAATTGATGGCCGGATAAGAATGAATGCATATCCAGTTGCAATGGCAGGCGACCTTCATATTTATCATGAAATTGTGAACGTGTCAGATTGGCCAGGTACCCTTTCCAAACAGGATCGGTATAACGTTCAATTTCGCTCTCCGTGTCTTTCGTAACCTGAATATTTTCCAGATCACAAATTATTTTGTAGCCCATAAAAGCTGCGGCCCTGGCAGCTTCGTATTCAATTCCCGACACCTGATGGCTGACTCCGGAGTCAATTCCCCAGATCTGCAGCTCTTCCGGCAGTTGTATCAGCGGTTCGGGCAAACAGGGCTGGCAAACCAACGGCAATACGTATCCTTCTTTTCCAGCAACCACCGCTATCTGGTCCATGATGCCGCAGCCCGAATCGGCTATCACATTCTCAACCCATTGGCAGGCCAGGGCAAGTTCTGTTCCGTGCAGCTCGATTCCATATGCTGCTGCCGAGGCTTTCATGACTGAAACCTCTATGGCCGCAGAGGAACTGACGCCCCGGTTTAGCGGAACCGATGACTCCATGTAGAGCCGAATCCCACTATTGACCTTTTCGGGATATTTCTTCCTCAAATAGAATAAGTTGCCCAGGACATAGGCAGTCCAGCGAACATTTGCCGATCGGTTGACCAGCTCTTTTACTGCATTCTCATTGGCCATTTCTCCCCAATTAACTTCTAAAATACCTTGCCAGCCTGCCTCTGTTACAGTTTTGTTGTTTAGTTCGATGACCTGATCAGTACGAAGCTGAGCAGCTGCAAAAGTTGCCTCCCTGATGGTCGATTCAAAGACGAGACCACCAGTATAATCATCGTTTCCGCCCATCAGGTCCAAACGTCCCGGAGCGCGGGAAATATAAACCGGTTCAGAAGAAGAAAAGAATGTGCCGTTCTTTTTGAACTCTTTAATTTTGCTGACAAAATCCATGGTTGTCTGTTTTAGGAGCGAACCGCCTTGATGCTTTTGACTAAATATTCCAGGGCTTCCGGTGTCTGCCGGGGATTGATGGGAAGGGTTATCAACTGATCGCCAAGTTTCTCAGCATTGGGAAACTGTCCCTTTTTGAACCCTCTGTTCTTGAAGGCAGTCGAATAATGTAGCGGAATATAATGGAATCCGACTTTGATTCCATATTTGTGAAGCAAATCATAGATGACATCTTCCTTTGTCATGCCAAACTCTTTTGGATCGATCATTACCGGATAAAGATGGAAGACATGTTTGTTGTGTGGCAACACAGTTGGCAAAGTCAATCCTGGTACCTCTTTCAGATTTTCTGTCATGAAGTCGGCGTTGTCGATCCGGCGTTGGTTCAGCATGTCAACCTTCTTGAGCTGCTCAATTCCTACTGCGGCCTGAATATCCGTCATTCTGAAATTGTATCCGCAATCGTCAAAATCCTGCCACCAGAATTTCTTTCCTATCGGGAATTTCTCTTCATCGAGTTTGCAATATTTGGTACTGTTGCCATGAACCCTTGTGCAATGTGACCGATAGAGAGAAATGCGTTCGTAGATCTCCTTATCATTTGTCAAAATGATGCCACCCTCTCCCAAAGTTGAAATATTTTTCTGTTCGTGAAAACTGAAACAGCCTGTGGCTCCGATGGTTCCTACTTTTCTTCCTTTGTATTCTGCTCCGATGGCATGGGCAGCATCTTCGACTACCGCGAAATTGTGTTTCAACGATAGTGCCATGATCTCATCCATCTCGCAGGCCTGGCCATACAGGTGAACCGGCAGAACTGCTTTTGTATTCGGGGTGAGTTTATCCTCCAGTTGGTTGGCATCCAGATTGTAAGTGACGGGGTCGATATCGACGAAATCGACCTCTGCGCCTAAGGTGTCAGGCGCTGCTGCCGTAGCGATCCAGGTTATAGGGGAGGTAAGAACACGGTCGCCGGGTTTGATGCCAATTCCGATCATGGAGAGGAACAGGGCTGTCGTACCATTGCTGCATACTCTGGCATATTTTGCTCCTGAATATTCAGCGTACATCTTTTCGAAGGCAATGCACTCATCACCACTGGTAGGTGCATTGTTGCGCAATACTTTCAAAACTGCCTCTTCCTCTTCTTTCCCGTATTGGGTACCAAACTTTATTTCCAGATCAAATTTTATGCTACTCATATTAATTCCTCCATTTTAAAATTCAAAGTTAAATACAAACCTTCTTCCAAAGTCAGCATCGGGGTTTGCAGGATGCTTGTGGCAAGTACATTTTCCATCGAGGCATCGTTGGGTCTGGGTGCGCGGCCAGCCAGGGCATTGGAGTTCGTTCCTTTAACGAGGCTTGTATTGTACCCAAGCATTTCTGCCAGATGGAAAGCCATTTTGTACCGGTTGATCCTGGTATTCCCCGAAAGGTGGACAATTCCACCAAAGTCGCTCCCAGCTAACTCAGTGAGCGCGGCTCCGAGAGTTACCACATCAATGGGAGTCCGAATCTCATTTTCCGGAAATTTAACCGGTTCGCCCTTTTTTAATTTTTCGATGGTTTCAGCCAGAAAGGAGTTCCCTTTTCCCATAACAGGCATTCCCATGACCAACGACAAACGGGCAACAATGTTTTTTGAAGATGCGGCAAGGACAATTCTTTCCGCTTCAATTTTAGTTTTGGCATAATGGTTAACTGCGAAAGGAGCGTCAGTCTCAGAATAGCGACCTTTTATTCCATCAAAAACAGTATCTGTTGAACAGACAATCATCTTAATGCCCATTGTTTTGCATAGTTCGGCAATGGTTTCAGTAATGCCGACATTGACTTTCCACGCCAGCTCTTTGTTGTTCTCACAAACATCAATATTGGCTATAGCTGCGGTATGGATTACCGCATTTGGGCGGATCTGGAGAAAGAGTGCTGCTACCTTTTCTTTGTCCATCAAATCCAGCTGGTGTGCAGTCACATTGGCGGGCAATCCTGTTGTTTCTGTAATATCAACTCCATGCACCTCCCATGTTTTCCTGGCATGTGCCACAATGCTGCCTGCCACAAAACCATTCAGGCCGGTAATTAATAATCTCATATCTATTTAATTTGTATTTTACTATTAATCTGAAAGTTATAAGTTATGAGTGATGAGTAATAACTCCTTTATCAAAATTATATGTAGAATTTCCTAACTCCTAACTCATAACTCATATCTCATAACTCATAACTCATATCTCATATCTCATATCTCATCACTCCACCTCCACTCCGCCAAATTCATTGACCAGCCTGTGAACGATCCCCGATTTTATCTTTTCTCCGTACCCGGAATCGCTGCTGGAGATGTAACTCCTGATGATCCCTTTCTCATTTGTTGCTGTTCGTACATAAGCCGAATACCACTCTTTCTCGAGGGTGATAAGACCACCTTTCTTGTGTACTCCTTTGTATACCACAGTCCCTTCCAGCTCAATTCCATCCTCTGATTGCGTTGCCAATTCCGCTTTTTGCGATTCAAAAAAATGAATAATTGACTGAAGGGCCAAATCTCGAACCTTGTCGTCAGGAAAATGATAATTGAATTCTCCTGAAGTATATATTTGATCCTGCATGGTACGAACCTGAGACAGGATCTCCTTTTGATTGTGGATGGCCTGTAGAAATAGCAGGATAGTATAAAGCGAATTTTCTCCTGATACCTGAAGGTTACCAATTGGGAGTTTATGGTAAAAATGTCCCGATTCTTCTGCTCCTGCCAACGCATCTATCTCTTTCATGTGTCCTTTGATCTGTGAATGACCATTTCGGAACAAGATAGGTTCAGCATTGAGTTCAGCCCATTTGGACAATGCCAATGGATTTACCTTGGGATCGTACAATATTTTTTGTCTGACTGCCCGGGGCTCTTTTTCAAGAATTGACTTCAGGATTGGGATCATGACAAAGCCGGCGCTGAAAATCCCTTTTTGGTCACCAAATACAATCCTGTCGCCATCACCATCGATGCCAATAACAAGATCTGCATTTTTTTGAACAGCCAATTGAATGGCCGGGTCCATTTTGTTCTGACTCGTTGGATTGGGCGATCCGGTAGGAAAATCACCGTTGGGAACAAGTCTTATCGGAAAGATCTCAACCCCGCATTGTGTCAATGCCTGATAGAGTTCAGGGCCTGCAGATCCGTTAAATGTATCCAGCACCAGCTTCAATCTCCGAAAACTATCAGGCTTAACACCTGCCAGTTTCATGGTATAACGGATGTACTCTTCTGCGGGATGTTCGATAATATGAAGTGATCCGCCCCCGACATATGATTGGACATAAGAGTTGTCGTGGTAGAGCTGCTTCACTTTTGTCAGCCCACCCAGCGGACCACAGTCATATCCGATTGCTTCAATGCCTGGAACGGTATATTTGATGCCGATGTATTGCTTTGGGTTATGAGAGGCTGTAATGGAAAGCCCCATCGTATTGGGATGGTTTCCTGCCGTCTGCATGGCGATAAAGTAGGAGAGTGGAGTACTAACAGGATCGAAGCAGGCAATTACACGAAATCCTGCTTTGATCGCTGCTTCAATTCCAATTTCCATTACCCGGGCACATCCCAGCCGGGCATCACGTGCAAAAACGAGGGTGTCTACTTTAATTAAACGCGCATAACCAAAAGTGGCCTCAAAAAGCCGTAGCACCTCACTGTCATCAAAATCACTGACTTCCCATCGGGCATCGTATGTTTTTATCGGATCTTTCTTATTCATATATCTCATATCTCATAACTCATATCTCATAACTCATATCTCATATCTCATAACTCATATCTCATATCTCATATCTCATAACTCATATCTCATATCTCATAACTCATAACTCATATCTCATAACTCATATCTCATATCTCATATCTCATATCTCATAACTCATATCTATCCTCTTGCCATCTTCCTCCTAAGCAACGGTTCTCTTGTAAAGTAGAAGGCGTAAATGGTTACCATCACAAAACAAAAGAGCGGAATAATATAGGAAATCTGCACACCATGAGCATCAGCGATCATACCTTGAATGGGAGGAAAGATTGCTCCCCCAACAATGGCAAAATTCAGCAGTGCAGAACCTTTACCTGTAAATGAGCCAATATCTTCAATAGCCAGACTGAAAATTGTCGGGAACATGATGGAAAGAAAAAGTCCAAGTCCGGCCAGAATGAATTCGTTGTAGCCGGTATTGAATGCGATGGCAAGCAGATAGAGAAGAATCATACCGATGCCAAAAAATCCGACCAGCTTGTGTGCCTTGACATATTTTAGTGCAATGACAGCCAAAATACCCATCACAGCAGTAAAAATGTAATAAAGTGTAAGGTAACTGGCAGCTTTCTGATCCGTAAATCCGAGCACTGTTTTCAGGTAGGGAATGAAAAATCCGCAGGTGGACGCTTCTGCTCCCATGTAAAAGAACATGGCAAAAACGCCAAAGAAAAGGTGCCTGTGAGAATATCCTTCGCTCATGATTCCCTTGAGGGTGAATTTGTCATCCTCTTCAGGTTTCATGGAGGGAAGTTTCGAGAAAAACATCAGGATGGCTATCATCATCAATGTGGCCGCAAGCAAGAGGTAGGGGAAATGGTAACGAATTTCTCCAATCTGGTTGTAAATAAGTGATGTAGCAACTACTGGAGTTACGGCATATCCAACTCTGGAAAATACCTGAACGAAATTGATGCGCTGATGCGCTCCTTCCGGATCACCGAGCATCGAAGCAAAAGGATTGGCTGCAACATTGATAATGGTTAATCCGGTAGATATGACAAAAATAGCGGCGAGTACCAATGGATAGGAGTCGAAAACTTTTGCCGGGAAGAATAGCGCGCACCCTACAGCACATGTAATCACCGCAGTAAGCAGACTGATTTTGTATCCATACCGATGAATCATCCAGGCAATTGGAATAGGAAAAATGATGTAAGTGAGATAAAAGGTAAACTGAATCATCGTTGCCTGGGTATAATTCAGCTTGAAATGTGTGATCAGGGAGGGTAACAGAATGTCGTTCATGCAGAAGAGTGATCCAACCATGAAAAACATCAGGGAGAGTAGCAGTAGTGGTTTGTATTGGTGCTTCATTTTCAGTTGTTTGGTGTCAGTTTGTACAAATGGACTTCGTAGGGTTTATCGTTTTCTGCCATGTTTTTTCCCTTTTTGAAGGATCAATGGTCCCGAATGTAACCCATGCATGGATTCCTGTAGCTTTTGCCGATTCAAGAAAGAAATGCCTGTTCATTATTATACCAGTCTCCATTTTGCGAATTAATCAAATATCCGGCAGAAATAAATCCAATTAATAGTCAATTTCTTACTATATTTTAACTGTTTGATCCATTTTGCCGTTTTAAGGCTAAATACCCGGGTGAATAGTATAATTCTCTTTGTCAAAATATTGTACAATTATACGAGATTATGTGAAACCTAATTTTCAGTTGTTCATTGTCAATTCTCAACTACTTAGCTCAAAACTTGCCGTAATAAAGTTATTAACAATTGTTGATAACTCATGTTGATACATGGTTCATACAATTTGCTAAAAAAAATAGCAGGATTGGAATCATCATTATATATTTGATTCATCAGGTCAGCCATAAAGGGTCACTCGAAAATGGTGGAAGCGGCCAAAAGTTTTTAATTAAGCTGGAGGACAAATCGAACGGATCGCAAGATCTGCATTATGGACGGGTCGGAGTTCAGGATCACAAGGAGCAATCCGATGTTATCCGGGCCACCAAAAAGTGCTGAGTGTTCTTATCCATGTTGAAGCAAGAGAGTCGAAGATTGGATGG
>JAPLDT010000089.1 GCA_026391315.1 Bacteroidia bacterium | reverse complement strand
TGTTGAACCTTCCCTCAGAAGAGCCATGGATCAGATGCGCGGCAGCGCTCAGGTTGTTCCGGATCTCTTCATTCTCCTCGCAGGCCTGCAATGTCGCGGGAGTCCCAAAATAACCGTACTTTCTGATCAGTCGGTCAATCTCTTTGTCTTCACCGAATTCGACCAATGCCGGCGCTAAGATAATCAGATCACCTCCATCGGCCAGCGCCATCCGGGTACGATAAATAGATTTATTTCCGAGCCATGTACTTTTAAACTCTGTCGGATCGAGATAGACCACTACTTTTTTCAATGGTTTTTCGAGCATTTCAAAATTAACCTGCAGCGAGAGTTTTGCAGCAAGATCGAAAACTTCCGCATCGTCACCGATAAACAGTCCGCGGGTCTTTATTTTGCCATCCTTTTTGTCCAGTCCTACAACGGTCTGAACATAAATTATTGGTAAATGTTGTGTAAAATTTTCAGAAGCGTAGTTGAAAACCCTGCGCACTGGCGTATCGGCATGACCCATCATTCTTTCCATGCCATAAGCAGCACCGATAAAGTGGCTTTTGTTAATCCCTTCAACACCACCGGTACCCACAAAAATATTTTTGTTGTAGTTGGCCATTCCGACAACTTCATGCGGAACTACCTGTCCGATAGAGAGTATCAAATCGAAATTACCTTCCAACAACAATTTATTTACCTGGGCCGGCCATGGAAAATTTACTGCACCTTCCGATACCTCCCTGACAAAACTGGCCGGAACCTCCCCTACTGTCACAACATCGTTACGCCAATCGTGCTCCCTGATCAGGGAGGCAGGCAGGGTACCAAACATGTGGGCAATCTGATGGGCTGTCATCGGCGTATGCGTGCCCAAGGCCGGCAACACATCTGTCAGGGCCTTTCCGTAATATTGCCAGGTCATCTCGGTCAACTCACCGGCACGGCTGGGCAGACGCGTATAATCCGGAGGAATGGCCAAAATTTTTTTGCGCTGCCCAAGTTTTTGAAAAGCTTCGAACAGACCTTTTTTCAGATCCTCGTTGCTGAGCTCAAGCTCTGTTGAACCAATTTTATAATAGATCATATCAATAATTTACAATTTATTCATTGACTATTTACTATTTGACGCTGCAATCTAGCTCCCTGCAAATAGTAAATAGTAAATGGTCTAATAGTCATTTTTATCATTTCAACAATTTACAATTTATTCATTGACTATTTACTATTTGACGCTGCAATCTCGCCTAGTGCGAAATGGTAAATGGTAAATTGTCAATGGTCTAATAGTAAATCATCGTTTAACACGTGCATTCCCTTTCCATATACTCCAAACCATATCCTCATCGGCAGGTTGGGCATAGTCGGTAAGGAAAGTAGTGGCCAGCGCTCCGGAAGCCCAGCCGAACTGGATCCATTTGGCCGGTTCCCAACCCTTCAGGATACCATAAAGCAAACCTCCGACGAAACCATCGCCACCGCCAATGCGGTCGAGGATGTTGATTCTTCTTGGCTCAACAACATGCCATTCAGTCCCTTCCAGAACGATGGCGCCCCAAAGATGTTCGTTGACACTGACGACCTGTCGCAATGTGGTGGCAAAAACCGAAGCATTGGGGAATTTGGCTTTCACACGGTAGATCATCTCCTTGAATCCGTCAATTTCTGAACTGATCTGTTTTCCACCGGCTTCAGGTCCTTCGATTCCGAGACATAGCTGGAAATCCTCTTCATTGCCAATTAAAATATCTGACACGGAGGCAATCTCTTCAAAAATAGCGCTCAATTCGGCTTCCCTTCCTTTCCAGAAAGAGGCACGGTAGTTGAGGTCAAAGGCAATACGCGTGCCATTTTTTTTGGCCATGCGTGCAAGCTCGAGACAGAACTTGCTGGTTTCGGGCGACAAGGCGCCAATTAGTCCGGAAAGATGTACGATCTGGACACCTTCCTGAACAAAAATACGATCGAGGTCAAAATCTTTGACATTCAGGGTACGTCCAACCTCACCTGCCCGGTCGTTGTGAACCCTTGGACCACGGGTTCCGTAGCCACTATCGGCAATGTTGAACTGGTGGCGGTATCCCCAGGGGTTGCCCTGTTCAACCTCAGCGCCTTCGTAGGTCATGTGCCTGCTCAGAAGGTTACTTTTTATCATGTTGGCAATCGGACTGTCTTTGACGAAAGTGGTCAGCACTTTTATAGGAAGTCCGAGATAAGAGGAGATGCTGGCGACGTTGGTTTCCGCGCTGGAAACTTCCATCTGAAAAAGTGAGCTGCTGTGAACAGGCTGTCCGTTAACAGGAGTTATCCGAATCCCCATGCTGGTTGGAACCAGGAGGGAAGTTTTGCAATTTTGCTTTAATGTGAGGCTCATATCGAAAAGTTTGAAATGTTTGAAGGGTTTGAAATTGTTTGAAGGGTTTGAAATGTTTGAAAAGTTTGAAGGGTTACTGTTTTTAACATTTCAAACTTTTTAAACATCATAAACATTTCAAACAATTCTTACACTCCGCTATATGCATTAAATCCGCCATCTACCGGAATAACAATCCCGGTTACGAAGGAGGAGATATCTGATAAAAGGTAAAGAGCGGCACCCTGTAAGTCATCCGGATCGCCAAATTTTCCCATAGGGGTATTGGTAACGATTTTGTTGCCGCGTGCCGAGTAGCCACCGGTTTTTTCATCCAGCACCAAAAAACGGTTCTGGTTGGTGATAAAGAAGCCTGGTGCAACCGAATTTACCCTGATCCCCATTTTGGCCAGGTGAACGGCCAACCACTCCGTAAAGTTGTTGACGGAAGCCTTGGCAGCCGAGTAGGCAGGAATCTTGGTAAGCGGGTGATACGAATTCATGGAAGAAATATTCAGGACTGAACCTTTTCTGCTCAGAAGCATATCACGGGTAAAAACCATGGTTGGAAGGATGGTCCCTTTAAAATTCAAAGCAAAAACCTTGTCAAAACCCTCCATTTGCAGGCCATAGAAGGTCTTTTCGAGGTTTTCAAGATCTCCCTCTTCCATCTGCTCCACCTGGGTGGTTGCCTGTGGGGAATTTCCACCAGCTCCATTGATCAGCAGTTCGACAGGACCCAATTTTTCGTTGATAATTGCCTTTGCTGCCTCCAGCGACTCTTTGTCAAGCACATTGGCTTTTACCCCGATACAGGTTGCATTGAATTCATGGCTAATGTCAGAGGCTACTTGCTTAGCGAGTTCTTCATTGATGTCGACGATGGCAACTTTTGTACCAACGGATATCAGCGCTTTGACCAGCGAAATTCCGATCACACCGGCACCACCGGTGATGACGCATACTTTACCTTTCAGGTCGTCAAAAGAAATTTTCTTCATTACTGTATGATTTAATGTTTGAATTTTAAATAGAGTTGTAGAAATCAATATTTTCCTTGGTAATCAAATCGATGGAGGTATAATTTTCCTTTTTGATGGGTTCCTTCTTTACCAAAGAATCAAATAGAAGGTGGATCGCATGAAAGCCCTGAAGCTCAGGTTTCTGACAAATCAAAAAGTCAATCTTTCCCTCCCTGAGCAAAGCAATGTTTTGCGGAATAAGGTCGTATCCAATAATTTTGGGCATAACGCAAAGAGTTTTGAAGCAAGCGGCAGCCAAATGCACTTTTGAGTTTGTTACAAAGACTCCGTTGACCTCACAAGGATCTATGCCAAGCTCGCGCAGGTGAGTATTGATCTCATCATCCTTACCTGAAACCTCTATTTTCACAATTCTGTGGTTGCTCTCCTTTTCTTCAAAGTAGCGCATAAAACCACGTTCGCGTTTGATCAGGTGACTTGCGTTGTCCAACTCTTTGGCAACATGTATCAGAAGAATCAGACTCTTCTCCTTCACTCCCCAATCGGTCAGTTTGGCGGCAAGGTAGCCGCTGTCAAACGGGCTCTGCAAAACGAATCCAATGGGATTGGTCTCCTCAAGGGTTGCATCAATATAAATGTACGGAATTTTCCGCTCATCCAGTTGTTTGGTAAACCGCAATGCTTCCCGTTTGGCCCAGGGAGCAATCATGACTGCGTCTGGATTGTCGAGCAACAGTTTTTCACCCTGGGCAGAAAATGAGTGTGAATCATCCATGTCGAAGAAATATTGCTGAAGTTTCACCCCATAGGCCTTCAGCTGACTCATGGCCTTTTCAACACCATTTTGCGGTTTGGACCAATAGGTATCCTGACTGGAAGATTTTGGCATTAATGTTGCAAAGACAATACTTTTTTTGGACGCCAGGCTACTTGCCAGGAGGTTTGGCCGGTAATCCAATTCGTCAATGATCTGCTGAATTTTCAGCTTGGTCTCCTTTGAAACCTCCCCTCTTTTGTGCAAAACCCTGTCGACAGTCCCAATCGAAACCCCTGCCTTAAGTGCAATATCTTTGATCCGTATATTCTTTCTCATCTTACTGATTAAGTTGGAGCAAATTTAAAACAATATTTCAATTCGTGTACGAACACGGAAAAAAATAATTTTCATCTTTTTAGTTAAAATTCTCATTTTATTTAACCTTGGATCAAAAAAATATCTATTTTCGTGAACGAACACGGAAAAAAATTCAGCCATGAAAAAGATAGGAAAATACAGTTTTGGAATTGGCGACAGGTTTGCCCATCAGGGAAACGCTCAACTCAGGGCGCTTATGAAGGCACAAAAAGGTAGCATTGAAGTTACTCCGGTTTGGAACAAATCGAACAGGGAACACATGTATGTTCACTCAAACCCTTCCGATACCAGATATGAGGCGGATCAGGCAGTAGAGGCTTTGGGTTACACAGGCGACTATTGTGTAGATGCCGATCACATTAATCTTGGCAATGTTGCTGGATTTATCACTTCATCCGATTTCTTTACCATTGACGTGGCCTCAAAAATAGGAATTCCAGCCCCAGCCGAAGATACAGCATCATTTATTACTTCTTGTGTAGCCTATACCGGAGAACTCAATATTCCCAATATTTCACACCCATTTCATGTAAATGATGCGTTGCTGAAAAAAATCGCCGATAAATTTTTGACCGCCATCGCAGAAGCTGGAAAAATCTACCGGTTTATCTCCGAACATAAAGGTTCAGATGATTTCGTAACCGAGATCTCTATGGATGAAGTTGAATCCCCTCAGTCGCCTGTCGAGCTGTTTTTTATTCTGAAGATGGTTGCCAATCAGGGTATTCCTGCTCAAACCATCGCACCCAAGTTTACCGGCAGGTTCAATAAAGGGGTAGATTATGTTGGGGATGTAGCCATGTTTGCGAAAGAGTTCGAAGAGGATATTCTTGTGATTGATTACGCGATCAAAGAGTTTGGCCTTATGGACAATCTGAAACTAAGTGTTCACTCCGGATCCGACAAATTCTCTATCTACCCTGAAATCCAAAGAATACTTACCAAATACAACAAAGGAATTCACGTTAAAACAGCCGGAACTACCTGGCTCGAGGAGGTGATCGGACTCGCGGTATCCGGTGGTGAAGCATTGAAAGCGGCTAAATCAATCTACTCGCAGGCACTCGCGAGAAAGGATGAATTGTGTGCACCGTATGCGGATGTCATCGATATCAGTACCGATCAGTTACCTACAGCGAAAGAGGTTGAATCCTGGAGCAGCGAAAAATTCGCCAATACCCTCAGGCATATCCCGGGACATCCGGAATACAATGCCAATTTAAGACAACTGATTCACGTCGGTTACAAAATTGCTTCAGAAATGGGAACCTATTACACCGATCTGCTTAAAGCCAACAGCGAGGTAATTGGTCAGTGTGTGGAAGAAAACCTTTACGACAGACATTTGAAGAGGCTGTTTAATTTGTAATTGACCATTTAATCATTGACAATTTACAATTTACGCTCCCATCTTGCCTTGCACTAAATAGTAAATAGTCAATTGTCTAATAGTAAATTATACATAATCAATTGTCTAATAGTAAATCACACAGATAACATGAAGCAATTTATGGATGAAGATTTTCTTTTGCAATCGGAGATTGCCAAAGAGCTGTACCACGATCATGCCGCGAAAATGCCCATTTTCGATTACCATTGTCACATCTCTCCCAAAGAGATAGCTGACGATAAGCGGTTTGACAACATGACGCAAATTTGGCTGAACGGCGACCACTACAAATGGAGGGCTATGCGGGCAAACGGGATCGACGAACGCTATTGCACCGGTGATGCACCGGATTGGGAAAAATTTGAAAAATGGGCAGAAACAGTTCCTTATACCTTGCGCAATCCACTTTACCACTGGACACATCTCGAATTAAGAAATCCTTTTGGAATCAAAGATTTACTAAATAAACAAAGCGCCAGTTCCATTTGGGACCGTTGCAACGAGCAGCTTAATTCGGAAGGATTCTCCTGTCGCGGTATCATCGAAAAAGCCAATGTACATACTATCTGTACTACTGACGATCCAATTGATACATTGGAATACCACAGAAGCATCAAAGCAAGCGGATTTAGAGTAAACGTACTGCCGGCATGGCGTCCGGATGCAGCCATGATGGTGGATATACCAGCCACCTTTAACAGTTATGTCGATAAACTGGAAAAAGCTGCCAACTGCAGCATATCCGATTATGCAGGGTTAATCTCCGCAATCGACAAAAGACACCAGTTTTTTCACAACAACGGTTGCCGTCTTTCGGATCACGGATTGGATACCGTTTATGCTGCTGATTATACCGGATCTGAGATTTTAGCCATATTCACAAAAGTAAGAAGCGGAAAATCGCTCACGGCAGACGAAATTAGCAAATTCAAATCTGTCATGCTGTACGAGTTCGGCGTAATGGACCACAGTCGGGGCTGGACACAGCAATTCCACTTGGGTGCGCTACGCAACAACAATACCAGGCTCTTCAATCAGTTGGGTCCTGATAAAGGATTCGACTCCATTGGAGACCTCGAGATTGCCCGTCCACTGTCAAAACTCCTGAACAAACTAGATATGGAGAATAAGCTGGCCAAAACGGTTCTTTACAACCTCAACCCGCGCGACAACTATTTGATCGCCGCCATGGCCGGCAACTTCCAGGACGGTTCCGTACCCGGAAAGATCCAATATGGATCGGGCTGGTGGTTCCTTGATCAGAAAGATGGAATGGAAGAGCAAATGAAAGCGCTCTCCAACCTGAGCCTTCTGAGCAGGTTTGTAGGAATGCTGACAGATTCGAGAAGTTTCCTCTCTTATCCCCGGCACGAATACTTTAGAAGGATTCTTTGCAACCTTCTGGGCAACGATGTTGTGAACGGTGAAATACCTGCCGACATGAAACTTCTTGGTAAAATGGTCGAAGATATTTCATTCAACAATGCCGAAAAATATTTTAATTTTGGTTCCGCAACCATATAGTGTTCAATAACTAAACCCATATAAGAAAAATGAATAATCTATCGGAAAAGATAGGAAAATACAGATGGACTATCTGCGCGCTGGTCTTCTTTGCGACTACCGTAAACTACCTGGACAGACAGGTACTGAGTCTGTTAAAGGACCGACTTGAGATTCAATTCAACTGGAGCGATTCAGATTATGCCAACATCGTTTCGGTATTTCAGTTTACGTACGCGATTTCGATGCTATTTGCAGGTCGGTTAATTGACTGGCTGGGCACAAAACTTGGATATGCCTTGTCACTGACAGTTTGGTCTATAGGTGCAATGATTCACGCGTTAGCAAAAGGGACAGGCGGCTTTATGTTTGCCCGCGGGGTACTTGGATTTGGTGAGGCAGGAAACTTCCCCGCAGCTATAAAGACGATGGCCGAATGGTTTCCCAAGAAAGAAAGGGCATTAGCGACTGGTATTTTTAACTCCGGAACCAATGTTGGTGCAATTCTTGCTCCCATTACCGTACCCTGGATTGCCGACCATCTGGGATGGGAAGCTGCCTTTCTGATCATTGGTGGAATTGGACTTTTATGGTTGGTATTCTGGTTTTGGCTCTATGAAATTCCATCAAGGAGTAAGCGTGTTGGCGCTGCCGAAATTGCCTATATCAACTCCGATGCCAGCAGCGTTGAAGAAGAGAGCAAAAGCGATGCTCCAAAAGAAAAAGTCTCCTGGTTTAAACTCCTACAGTTCAAACAGACCTGGGCTTTCAGCTTTGGTAAATTTATGACCGACGGTGTGTGGTGGTTCTTTTTGTTCTGGTTGCCGGCCTACATGAAGGCCCAATATGGTTTAACAGGCATGGATATCGCATTTCCGTTGGCAGTACTCTATATGATGTCTTCGATCGGGAGTATAGGAGGTGGCTGGTTTCCAATGTATTATATCAACAAAGGCTATGAACCCTATGCCGGACGGATGAAAGCGATGCTGACCATTGCCATGTTCCCGTTGGTAGTTTTAAGTGCGCAATATCTGGGGGCATACAGTATGTGGTTCCCGGTTCTGATCATTGGCGTAGGCACTGCAGCTCACCAGGCCTGGTCGGCCAATATCTTCACTACCGTTTCCGACATGTTCCCCAAAAAGGCTGTAGCAAGTGTTACCGGAATCGGAGGAATGGCAGGAGCCATGGGTGGTATTGTCGTGAACAAGTCGGCAGGTTGGGTATTTGATGCCTACAGATTTTCAGGAATTGCCAAATCATGGGCCGCTTCGCAATCTGCGCAGCTCACAGAATACATCGAAAAGATCCGGTCCATGCAACTGATAAACAAACGGGGTGATCTGATAAACCTTAATACAGTTGAATTGGGAAACCTTCCGAAAGAAGTAGCCACTCAGTTACAAGCGATTGATCCAGGTTTGTTTCAGCAACTGAAGTCGATTCAAATGCCTATCGTTCAGCATAATATGACGATTGCCTATACCTGGGTCTTCGGTTTCTGTGCCCTTGCATATCTGATTGCATGGTTTGTCATGCACACGTTGGTACCGAAATTTAAAAAGATCGATCTCTAATAATCATTCTTTTAGATAAAACAGAAGAAGCGGAAAATTTCCGCTTCTTCTGTTTTATCTAAACCCGTCCGGGATAAATTTTCAAAGCCACTTCGAGGCATTCGACCGCCTCCTTAAGATCATCTTTGTTCAGCACATAGGCCACCCTCACCTGGTTATGTCCGATACCGGGAGTCGAATAAAATCCCGAAGCAGGCGCCATCATAACTGTGGCCCCTTTGTACTCGAACTCTTCCAGCATCCACTGGCAAAACCTGTCGCTGTCGTCGATGGGAAGCTCGACCATGGAATAAAATGCTCCCATCGGCATGGGCGAGAAAACTCCCTCCAAATTGTTTAACGCATTGATAAAATAGTCCCTCCTACCGAGATACTCCTTGTAAACGCCTTCCATGTATTCGGGCGGTGAATCCACTGCAGACTCTGCCACGACCTGACCCAGCATTGGCGGGCAAAGACGTGCCATGGCCAGTTTCGAAATAGTCTTGATAACCAGCTTATTCTTGGAGACCAGCGATCCAATCCTGATCCCGCAGGCGCTGAACCTTTTCGAGACGGAGTCGATCATTACCACATTTTCCTTGATCCGCTCCAGTTCCAAAACAGAATAGTGAACTTTGCCGTCGTAAACAAATTCACTGTAAACCTCGTCTGCCAAAAGATACAAATCGTATTTCAACACCAGATCCTGCAATTGCTCCAACTCCTCCCTGGTATAGACATAACCGGTAGGATTGTTGGGATTGCAGATAAAGATTCCTTTTGTTTTTGGCGAAATTACTTTTTCGAACTCGGCTATGGAAGGAAGCTGAAAACCTGTTTCGATGGTCGATGTAATCGGCTTGATCACAACATTATTGGCTATGGCAAAGGATTGGTAATTGGCATAAAAAGGTTCCGGAATAATGACCTCATCTCCCGGATTAAAGCAAACCATAAAGGCAAAGGAGATGGCCTCCGAACCTCCGGTAGTAATCAGAATCTGCGAGGCATCCACCTCCAGGTTCCTATCGCGGTAATATTGGGCGAGCTTCTTCCGGTAAGTATCATTTCCAAATGAATGTCCATAGGGGATCAGATCAAAATTAAAATTTCTGATTCGCTCGATGGCATGCTGAGGGGTTTTGATGTCAGGCTGGCCAATGTTCAGGTGGTACACTTTTCTGCCAAGTGCTTTGGCCTTCTCGGCATAAGGCACCAGTTTCCTGATGGCCGATTCAGGTAACTCCACTCCTCTGGTTGATATTGCAGGCATTCCGTATTGTTCAATTGTTTGTCGGGGGTCAAAGATACGATTATAATTATTTCAATTTTTCACTCAAATGCTTTCTTTTTGTTAAGAAATCAATCGGGATTTTTAAAATTATATAGAAAATAGTGATTCTTCCTACCCAACTGTAAAACTACAAACAGTGCCAAATACATGGTATTTAATCATGGTTAGATGCGGGTTTCTTTGCTTAATTTTGTGCACAAATAAAATTTATTACCATGATTATCGGACTTCCAAAAGAGATTAAAAATAACGAAAACCGTGTCGCGCTTACTCCTGCCGGAGTTGCAGAACTTGTTAAGAGAGGAAATGTTGTGTATATACAGGCTACTGCCGGAAATGGCAGCGGATTTGCCGATGCTGAATATGTGGGGGCTGGCGGTACTATTTTACCAACCATTGAAGAGGTATATGCCGTTGCCGACATGGTAGTGAAAGTAAAAGAGCCGATTGAATCGGAGTATCCTTTGATCAAAACCGGACAGTTGGTCTATACCTACTTTCACTTTGCATCTTCAGAGACATTGACACATGCGATGATTAACCGCAAAGCCGTTTGTCTGGCTTACGAAACCGTAGAACTTGAGGATCGTTCCCTGCCGCTTCTTATTCCCATGTCTGAAGTAGCCGGAAGGATGTCGATTCACGAAGGCGCCAAATACCTGGAGAAAACTTTTGGCGGTCGTGGTATGTTGCTGGGAGGTGTTCCCGGAGTATTGCCGGCCAAAGTGTTGATACTGGGCGGTGGTATCGTCGGAACTGAAGCGGCAAAGATGGCCGCCGGTCTAGGTGCAGATGTCACCATCATGGATATCAGCCTTAAACGCCTTCGTTACCTCGACGATATCATGCCCGCCAATGTCAAAACACAGATGTCGAACGATTACAATATCCGCTCCCAGGTTCAGGTAAGTGACCTGATTATTGGTGCGGTTCTAATTCCCGGAACCAAAGCCCCGTTCCTTGTAACCAAGGACATGCTGAAAACAATGAATCCGGGTACTGTCATGGTAGATGTAGCGGTAGATCAGGGTGGATGCATCGAAACTACGGTTCCTTCAACCCATGATCATCCAACCTATGTAGTGGATGAAGTGATCCATTATACTGTCGCCAACATGCCGGGAGCCGTTCCGCGCACCTCAACCATTGCGTTGACCAATGCCACCCTTCCATACGCCATCAGCCTTGCTGCTCACGGCTGGAAGAAAGCCTGTACTGACGACAAAGCCCTTCGAAAGGGCCTCAACGTGGTAAACGGGAAAATTGTATACAAAGGTGTCGCTGATGCGTGGGGATTACCTTATTGCCAGGTGGAAGAGGTGCTTCACTGATTACAAATTAAAAATTAAAGATTAAAAATTATTTGATCAGTGCTGAATTTGAATTTGGGATTGTAAAACAGAACTTACTCCCTTTGCCAACTTCGCTTTCTGCCCAGATTTTACCTCCATGCTTTTCGATAAATTCTTTACAGAGGATCAAGCCCAGTCCGGTGCCTTGCTCATTCTGCGTGCCTTTTGTTGAGTAGCTTTCTTCAATTCTGAACAACTTACCCATTGCATCTGCATTTATTCCGACCCCGTTATCACTGACGGTTACCATCCATTCATCCTGTTTTTGTTCGGCCGAAACAACAATTGTCCCTCCCGGGTTAGTGAATTTGATGGCATTCGAAATCAGGTTCCTCAATAGGGTGTCAATCATGTCCTTATCGGCAAATACCCTGATATTTTGCGACAATTCCCGTGAAATGGCAATCAATTTTTGATGAGCAACGTCACTTAACAATTCGGTGGCATCATTGATAAGTACAGCGATATCGAGATATTGGGGGCTAAACTCCATTCTCCCTGTTTGAGAGCGCGACCATTCCATCAGATTCATCAGCAAATCCATGGCCCGTTGAGACGAATGGAGGATGATACCGGAATATTCCTCTATTCCTTCATAGTTTCTTTCCATGACCTGTTTGACTAGAATTTCGCTAAAGCCTATGATAGAGTTGAAAGGGGTTTT
Organism: Bacteroidia bacterium; assembly: GCA_026391315.1. GTDB lineage: Bacteria > Bacteroidota > Bacteroidia > Bacteroidales > Prolixibacteraceae > CAINVV01. The sequence continues at coordinate 65,393 of JAPLDT010000089.1, read as the reverse complement.
CAGGTCGTGGGCAATGATGGAGAAGAATTTGTCTTTTTCGGCGTTAAGTTTCTGAAGTTCTTCGTTTTTATGCTTGATTTCCTGCACTGCCGCTATACGGTCGGTAATATTCATCGAGGTTCCAAGTATACCGTAAATCTCCCCCATAGAATTTCTAAGTGGTATCTTGTTTGTGAGCAGTATGATCGTGTTCCCTTCGGGAGTCGTTTGGGGTTCTTCGTTGAGTAATATATTGTCGCCACTCTCCATGACCTGGCGATCGCCCTTACGATACGATTCTGCCTGGTCGCGCCATCCCATCTGAAAATCATTTTTGCCGATGAGGTCCTTCGGATCGGAAAATCCTGCATCGCGGGCAAATACAGCGTTACAACCCAGGTAAACGCTGTTTTTGTCTTTCCAGAATACCCTCACGGATATTGCGTTTATTATTCCTTCGATAAGCTGTTGCGATTTATGAAGTTCCTCCTCCGCCTGTTTGCGCTCAATTACATTGGCAATTTGGCGCGCGATGGAGTCGAGGAATCGAAGATCATTGTCATCGTACGCGTTTTCTTTCTGGTAATGCTGAAGAACCAAAACGCCAATTACCTTTGAAGCGGTTTTTAATGGCACACCTATCCAGGAGTGCGCAAGTGTTCCATTCAGCTCGACTTCATTTTGTTTTTTGAGTTGTTGAAAAACCTGCGGAGTGATAATTAACGATTCCCCGGTACGGAAAACATAAGAAGTACAACTTTTGAGCATCGGTTCAGGTGCAGGAGTAGAATCGAACTGATCGACATAATAGGGAAAACTATAAAGTCCGGTATTTTCATCATAAAGGGCAAAAAAACAATTCTCCGCATAGACCACTTTTCGGAGTGAATCGTGTATCAAATTCATCAATTCAGTCAGATTTGATGTTGTAGAAACACTGTGCCCAATCTCCGAAAAAATTTGGCTCTCTAACTCACTTTGTTTGCGTTCTGAAATGTCCAGGTACATACCATACTTCCCCATCAGCTCGTCTTCAATACTGACGGGAACGCCAAAAGCATGTACGGAAACCAAAGAGCCATCTTTCCGTTTCCGTATAGTTTCAATATCCGTCCTCTTTCCCGTGGCAGATTTTGACTTTAACTCAAGGGATTCTAAAAGCTTTGCCTCTGGTACAATGGATTCGTTGATGCTCTTCCCCCGGATTTCATCGATGGTAAATTGAAAAATCGTTTCGAAGGATTGATTGATGGTCTGGACCTTTTCATCCTTGTCGAGCATTACCATTCCAATCGGACTATTCTCGAAAAGTTGCTGAAACTTGATATTCTGAAGTTCCATTTCGCGTTTTACTTTTTCGATGTTTCGGAAAATGTTTTTGGTCAAACGTACCACCACTAAAGTAGTCAGTACGCTAAAAATGATGGTTAGCAAAGCCAAAAGAAGGGCGGGATTTATATGTAAATCATCCGCAATATAAATGTCTAACAGATCTTCGAGAATAATCGCCGAAAGTACCACAGGAAGAATAGCACGCAGCACCCTGGCGTTTGCAGAATTTCCAATGAACTGCCGCAGAAAAATCCCTTTTGGGCCAGCTATGGCGATCAGTGCAAGACCCAGCATAAGGAAAACAATGGAAGTCGGTATTGATAATGGGATAATGTGACCACCATATAGAAATGGCGTTCCAAACAAATAACCTAACACTGCAATAAAACCTGCAAATGCTACTACCAATCCCAACGAACTTATTAGGTTTGGCAGATTTTTTCGGCCGACAAAAATAATATTTGTTACAATGGCTGTACCATAAAGTAAAAACAGCAAACCTGAATAAGGTGACATGTGGTTGATCGGGAATTTGCTTATGGCAGAAGTAACCGGGAACAGAAGGTCTTCGATGAAATTAAGGTTGTTCCAGAAAAAACCCAAAAATATCATAAATCCATAAAGCGAAAAAAAACAACTCACAACAATCGTGTACCATTTGTATCGCACATGGTCTGGCTTGTAAACGCCGGAAATCAGGATAAGCCCGTAAGCGATCGTTGTTATGGCAGTGGCGGGAGCCATGGGAATATATGCATGGCTGAAACTGGAAAGAATATGAAATTCAAAAATCCAGCCACAAAACGCCAATAGCCCTAAAAATAATATGGCCCAGCCGATCAGCGCAACAACCTTCGAATAATTGGATTCCTTATTCATGGAATATAGTTTAGATAAAGAACTGACCTCATGGAACATCTTCGTCACACTTCCATGTAGCGCTTACTCACTGATTTTCAATGGTACAGATTTCTATTTGAGTCAATTGACTCAAATAGCATCGGAATATCGTGGGGTACATTCCGACGATCACCTTTGATCGGCTATTACATTAAGTTGTATGAAATTAGCAACTTATTCTTCTTCAAAGTTATTTTTTTTATTGAAGTAACAATAGTCTCTCCTCCAATATCTTGATCTTTTCTTCCGCATCAGCTTGCTTCTTGCGTTCTATCTCGACAACTTTGGCCGGGGCGCTACCGACAAATTTTTCATTACTCAATTTTCTTACAACGGCTTCGAGGAATCCCTTATTGTAGGCTAGCTCTTCGTTGATTTTTAATACTTCAGCCTCAACGTCCACACTACCCGCAAAAGGAATATAATAGGCCGAAGCTTTCACCATAAATGTTGCAGCGCCGGCAATCTCTTCCGAACAAGTTTCGAGCCTTGCAGCATTCCCCAGCTTTGAAACCACTTCATTAAATTCGGGAACATATCCCTTTTCTCCAGGAATGATAAAGAGTTCAATCTCCTCCCTGGTTGGAATATTTTTATCCTTGCGGATGGTTCTAATTCCGGAAATCACCTCTTTGGCCAATTCAAATTTTTCGGTTAGCTCTTCATTTTTTGCTAAAGCTTTTGGCCAGGAGGCCGTCATGATCGACTCGCCTGTTTTGCGGTCGCCGATCAACTGCCAGATCTCTTCGCTGATAAACGGCATAAACGGATGTAACAGCTTGAGTAACTCCTCCAGCAATTCAATGACCTGCGTATAGGTCTTCGAATCAATCGGTTGCTGATATGCCGGCTTGATAATCTCCAGCAACCATCCCGAAAATTCGTCGCGAATGGTGGCGTGGATGGTCAGCAACGCATCATTCAGCCTGTATTTATCGAAATGATCGTCCATGGTTAAGATCGCCTCGTCCAGCTTTGCCCTGAACCATTCTATCCCTATCCGGGAATGTTCAGGCTGGGGAATGGCAGCATCTATTTCCCAACCGTTGATTAACCTGAAGGAGTTCCACACTTTAGTCAGGAAACCTCTTCCCTGATCGGTCAGCGATTCATCAAAAAGGATATCATTCCCGGCAGGAGAACAGAGTAACATACCAACCCTCACACCATCCGCGCCATATTTGGCAATCAGATCGAGCGGATCGGGGGAATTACCCAGGGATTTGGACATCTTCCTGCGCAGCTTATCACGCACTATACCTGTAAAATATACATTCTTAAACGGAAGCGTTCCCTTGTACTCATATCCGGCAATGATCATTCTGGCTACCCAGAAGAAAATAATTTCAGGAGCGGTTACCAGATCGTTGGTAGGATAGTAATAATCCAGATCGCAGGTATCTGTTGGATCTTCCTTCTCAAATACCGACATTGGCCAAAGCCAGGAGGAGGCCCAGGTGTCGAGCACATCTTCATCCTGACGAAGCGAATTCAATGCTAACGCAGGATTTCCCGTTTTAATTTTTGCCAGCTCCAGGGCCTTTTCTTCGGTTTCGGCTACCACGAAAGATCCATCGGGCAGGTAATAGACCGGAATGCGGTGGCCCCACAAGAGTTGACGGGAGATACACCAGTCTTTGATGTTCTCCATCCAGTGGCGGTAGAGATTCTTGAATTTAGCAGGATAAAACCTTATAGCATCGCTTTCAACGGCTTCGAGGGCAGGTTTGGCCAGATCGCCCATCTTCAAAAACCACTGCGCCGAAAGTTTCGGTTCAATCGGCACATGGGTACGTTCGGAATAGCCAACTTTGTTGTTGTAATCCTCAATTTTCACCAGATTTCCGGCAGCTTCGAGCATTGGTACAATCTGTTTACGGGCTTCGAAACGATCAACGCCAACCAGCAATTGCGCTTTTTCGCTCAAAGTACCATCATCGTTGAAGGTGTCGATCACCTCCAGATTGTGACGAATGCCAATCTCATAGTCGTTGGTATCGTGGGCGGGAGTGATTTTCAGACATCCTGTACCGAAATCCATCTCTACATATTCATCCTGAATAACAGGTATGCTTCGGTTGACCAAAGGCACCAGCACCCTTTTACCTACCAGATGTGCAAAACGCTCATCAGCAGGGTTTACACAAACTGCCGTATCGCCCAATATCGTTTCCGGACGGGTTGTAGCAACGGTAATATATTGATCGGTAGTTCCTTCAATCAGATAACGTACATAATACAATTTGGACTGCTCTTCGCGGTGGATGACCTCCTCATCCGAAAGCGCTGTTTTTGCAGCAGGATCCCAATTGACCATTCGTACACCCCTGTAGACATAGCCCTTGTTGTAAAGATCAACAAACGTGCGGATGACAGACGCCGAACGGATCTTATCCATGGTGAATGCCGTACGTTCCCAATCGCAGGAAGCGCCCAGTTTTTTCAATTGTTCCAGGATGATCCCTCCATGTTTGTGGGTCCATTCCCAGGCATGCTCCAGAAACTGGTCCCGGGTAAGACTATCCTTTTTGATCCCCTCTTTCAAAAGCTTGTCGACCACTTTCGCCTCTGTAGCAATCGAGGCGTGGTCGGTACCTGGCACCCAGCAGCCATTCTTACCAAGCATTCGGGCACGGCGAACCAGTACATCCTGAATGGTATTGTTGAGCATATGTCCCATGTGCAGCACACCCGTCACATTGGGCGGAGGGATCACGATGGTATAAGGCTCACGCTCATCCGGCTCTGAATGGAAGAAATTTTGCTCCATCCAGTAGCTGTACCATTTGTCTTCGATGGTGGTTGGGTCGTATTTTATGGGTATCTCTTTGATCATTTTTTTTGTTATTATCTGGAAGTGCCTAAAGTGACTAGAGTGAACTAAAGTGACTAAAGTACTTGCGGTACCATCCTGTTTCACCGTTTCTTTGTTTCTCTGTTTCATCTGTCTGCAATAAAATTCGCCCAGACTCGCCCTTCGACAAGCTCAGGGACCGGGATGGTATTCATAAAACTTAGACCCTTCGACAGGCTCAGGATGGTTCAAGGAGCATCTTTCTGTCTCCTGGCCCCCCCGTCCCATAGTCTTTCTGTCTCTCTCCCCAAATATTCGGAGTTCCACTCTCCCCTTCTCCCCCTCGTCCGCTCTCCCCTTCTTTTCAAATAGAATGGGAAACGCGGATTAATAGAACTTCTTCACCCCAATCACCTCCCTCACCTCCAGCAGGGTTTTGGAGGCAGAAGCCCGAGCCTTTTCGGCGCCAAGCCTGGCTACTTTGGAGAGATATTGATCATTTGCCAGCAACATCTCAATCTTTTCACGAATAGGGGCGGTGAAATTGATGATATCTTCGGCCAGCTGCTTCTTCAGATCGCCATAGCGGATTGAGCAATTGTTGTATTGAAGATCAAAATGGGCCACCACATCAGGTTTAGATACAACATCCAGCAAGGTGAAAAGATTCTGAATAACTTCGGGCTTTTGCTGGTTGGGCTCTGTCGGACCATTATCGGTGACCGCTTTCATTACTTTCTTTCTGATATCCTTAGGCGAATCCGCCAGAGAAACGGCATTCCCCTCCGATTTACCCATCTTTCCCGAGCCATCCAATCCGGGGATCTTCACCATATCCTGTCCTTCAAAAATAAAAGGCTTGGGTATCGGAAAGAGATCGACATTGTACATACGATTGAAACGTCGTGCAAAGGTGCGGGCCATCTCCAGATTTTGCTCCTGGTCCTTCCCCACTGGTACCAGGTGGGCCTTGTGGATGATGATATCCGATGCCATCAAAACGGGATAGGTCAGCAAACCTGCATTGACATTGTCGGGCTGCTGGCGTGCCTTGTCCTTGAATGAAGTGGTACGCTCAAGCTCACCAAGATAAGCATTCATGTTCATCAACAGATAAAGCTCAGAAACCTCCGGTACATCACTCTGAATAAATACGGTAGCTTTCTCTGGATCAATGCCGCAAGCCAGGTATTCAGCCAATACCTGTTTCACATTTCCGAAAAGGTGGTGGGGAACTGGATGGGTGGTCAAAGAATGAAGATCGGCAATAAAAAAATAGGTATTGTGATGGTGCTGCATCTCCACGAAATTCTTTACAGCTCCGAAGTAATTACCAAGGTGCAGGTTCCCTGTCGATCTTATTCCGCTGACTACTGTTGGCATGACTGAAATTTTTGTTCCGGTACAAAAATAGCAAATCTCCTCTACTGCACAATCTCAAAATTATCCGGGTCAATCAGTGGCTCACCTTTTAGTCGGAGGACAATCTGCGCAACTGCAAGGGTATCCTTTTCGCAGTAACGTGCAATTCGTTCCAAATCTCCCTCTTTGTAATAAACAGCCGCAACCTGACTACCATCGATGTCATCCTTGGGGGTTGGCACATTAAAAATGGTACAGAGAAGGTCGAGGGAGGTATAGTGCTTGAAATCGCCAAACTTCCAAAGTTGCATGGTATCCATCAAATAATCCCTCACCTCCCACGGTTTTGCACCCGCAATATCAAGAATGGAAGGCAATTTCAATCCATTGATCAGCACCCTCCGGGCGATGTAGGGAAAGTCGAACTCCTGTCCGTTGTGGGCACACAAACGATGCACAGGATTAGACATGAATTTTTCGAGCATCGCTAAAAAATCTGTGAGCAGACCGGCTTCATCAGCGCCATAAAATGATTTCACCCGGTAAACTCTTTTGTTTCCTCTCCGATAGATTGTGCCACATGAGATGCAGACGATTTTTCCAAATTCTGCATAAATTCCTGCCCTTTCAAAAAGCTTTTCTGCCGACTCTCCCTCCCTCGCTAATGATTCTGATTTTCGAATCCATAGTTTTTGAAGCTTTTCAGGGAAATCTTCCAGCTTTTCTACCCGCGGAACTGTCTCAATATCCAGATACAGAATATGTTCTGGTTGAACTTTATCAAGCATATGAAGAAAATTAAAGATTACAAATTACAGATTAAAAATTAGAATAATTTCCATAACTTTTAATCTGTAATCTTTAATTTGTAATTATTTATTTGTGGTCGTTCAGATGTTTCTCGATGTATTGGGTAATGATATTGATAGCCACTTTGTTGTTTCCTCCTTCTGGTACGATGATATCCGCATACCGTTTGGTCGGCTCGATAAACTGCAGGTGACTGGGGCGCACGGTATCTTCATACCTCTGTAACACTGTATGGACATCTCTTCCCCTTTCTACCATATCGCGATGAATGACACGGGATAACCGTACATCGGCCTCACAATCGACAAAGATTTTGATATCCATTAATTTTCTAAGCTCTTTCGGCCAAAGAATGAGAATTCCCTCTACAATAATGGCCTTTTGTGGACGAATGGTAGTTGTTTCGGCAGCCCTGGTGCAAGTGAGATAGGAATAGATGGGTTGTTCTACTGTTTCTCCGCGTTTCAGTTTGCGGATATTCTCAGCCAAAAGTTCAAACTCCAGTGCATCAGGATGATCAAAATTTATCTTTTGACGCTCCTCCAAAGGCAGGTCACTGTTATCACGGTAGTAGGCATCCTGCGACAGGATGGTCACATCCTTTTCGGCCAACCGTTCTATAATTTTATTGACTACCGTCGTTTTGCCGGATCCTGTTCCTCCGGCGATTCCTATGATCAGCATGCTCATACGCCAAATTCTTTTAAGCTTTATTACAAAGATAGGTTAAATTTCGGCCAACCTGAATTTTTGATCTTCCTGAAGATAGGGCATAATGCAGAATATCTGTTATTTTTGCACACTGAACTAAATACAATACAACATGTTCAACCATATAGTTCTCTTCAAACTCAAGGACTTTCTGAATGATCAGATCAAATCTGATATCCGCGACCAGATAAAAAATGCGCTTCTCGGACTTAAAGAGAAAATTGCCGAACTAAAATACATTGAGGTCGGCAATAATTTCGAATTGAATGCCTCCTCTTTCGATATCGGTCTGGTTACCCGTTTCGACTCTTTTGAAAGTTTTGTCGTCTACCGTGATCATCCGGAACACCAGAAAGTGGTAGGATTGGTGCGCGCTAATACTGTCGATAGGGCGGTTGTCGATTATTTGGATTGACGGGGAAAGACGGAAAATAACGGAAAGACTGAGGGATTGGAAGACTAGGACGACGGAGATGAAGGAATGACACAGAGAGGTAAAGACTAGAGGACTAGAGGACTTGGAGACTAAGGGACGGAAAGACAAACAGTTGCTCACTGAGCGGAACAGCCCTGAGCGGAGCCGAAGGGCTTTCCAATTTGGTGCGACAAACCGGTCCCCGAGCGAAGCCGAGGGGTTAAGTGGACGAGGGGGAATATGAGAAAAAGAGATCTAATCCTCGAGCAAAGTCGAAAAATAGAATTCAGAAATTTTTGAAACAGAGAAACGGAGATACAAGGAAATATTAAATATGATTGTACCACAAGTACTTTAGTCACTTTTAATTCAAAGCAACAAAATTTAAATAGATGAAAAACTTATACCCGCTGAAATTCAGGCCAATCTACAAGGAGCGTATTTGGGGTGGAGATAAATTACCAGCACTGCTCAATAAAAATTACAGCATTGCCCATTGCGGTGAATCCTGGGAAATATCAGGCATTCAGGATGATGTATCGGTCGTTTCGGATGGATTTCTGAAAGGGAACAGCCTGGAAGAGTTGATCGAAGTTTACATGGGAGAACTGGTCGGAGAAAAAATTTACGATCAGTTTGGAACGGAATTTCCCCTCCTGATAAAATACATAGATGCCAACGATCGTCTCTCTATCCAGGTGCATCCTGACGATGAACTGTCGAAAGAACGACATGGCGCATTTGGCAAAACGGAGATGTGGTATGTAGTGCAAGCTGACGAAGGGTCAGAGCTGATCTCAGGTTTCAACCGAACTATCGACAGGGATAGTTACCTGATTGCCCTTCAGAATAATAAACTGGAAAATCTGTTGCAGTTCGATCCGGTCAAGGCCGGAGATGTCTTTTTCATCCCGGCAGGTCGGGTTCATGGCATTGGAAAAGGGATTGTCGTAGCCGAGATACAGCAGACGTCAGACGTCACCTACCGGATCTTTGATTTCAACAGGGTGGATGACAAGGGAAATCCGCGCGAACTGCATACAGAACTGGCCCTAGATGCCATCAATTTTAAGCACCACGAAATTAGTTATGCTGCTTGGCAACCCAAACTGAATGAACCGGTAGAATTGGTAAAATGCGTCTATTTTACAACCAATCTACTGCAGTTGACAGGAGAAGTTGAGAGGGACTTCAGTAAGATCGACTCATTTGTAATATACCTCTGCTTCGAAGGTTCTTATACCATCCAGTGGGAATCTGAATCGGTCACTGTTTACAAAGGAGAAACCCTGCTGGTCCCGGCCTCCATCGAAAATTTTATATTAAAGCCAGTCGGCGGAGTCGAAACAAAACTGCTCGAAGTTTATATTGATTACAGATTACAAATTACAAATTAAAGATTAATAAGCATTGCTATTAGATTTGAATATTTGGTGCAAATAATTGTTAATTTGTAATCTGTAATCTGTAATCTGTAATTTTTAATTTTCCTTATCATGTTGATCAAAAGTGCCGAATTTGTCATGAGCAACACCGATCCCGGATTGTGTCCGGAGACCGATCGGCCCGAGTTTGCATTTATCGGAAGATCCAATGTTGGAAAGTCTTCCCTCATCAACATGCTGATGGAAAAAAAGGATCTTGCAAAAACCTCTTCTGAACCCGGAAAAACCAGACTGATTAACCACTTCATCGTCAACAACGACTGGTTCTTGGTCGACCTTCCCGGATACGGGTATGCCAAGGCTTTGCGTTCAAGCCGCGAAAAATGGATCAAATTCATTCGCAAATATATCCTGGAACGCGAAAATCTCTATTGCGTGATGGTTCTGCTCGATATTCGTGTGGAGCCGCAACAAAACGACCTCGATTTCATGAATTGGCTTGGTGAAAACGAGATCCCTTTCGTCATGGTCTTTACCAAGATGGACAAATTGGGCAAAGTAGCTGTAGAGACAAATCTTGCTGCCTACCACGAAGAGATGTTTAAAAGCTGGGAAGAGCTGCCTCAAATTTTTATCACTTCGTCTGAAAAAGGAACAGGAAGAGAGGAACTCCTTGATTTCATTGAAGGGACTATCCATCCTTGAAAAGGCTTTCCATTGTGCATTTTCATGTTTCCATCAATTTTATTAACAATTGACTAATAAGTTTCGGTTTAAAATGTCATAAAATAGATCTTTTCACTTTCGTATTTTTTTTACTTTTGCCAACAACAATGGAACCCCACCTCCCAAATCATAGCATTATGAAGCAAAACATTAAGCTTTTCACAGGAAACGAATCTAGGTATCTTTCTGAAAACATTGCACTTAATGCAGGGATGGCGCTTGGAAAATCCTCCTGCCCTCGTTTTGCTGACGGAGAGTTTGAACCCTGTTACGAGGAGACCATCCGGGGATGTTACACTTTTATCATTCAGTCGACCTTTGCCCCTTCCGACAATCTTCTTGAGCTTTTATTGATGATTGACGCGGCCAAAAGAGCATCTGCCTATAAGGTCATTGCCGTTATGCCCTATTTTGGATTCGCACGTCAAGACAGGAAAGACCGTCCAAGGGTCTCCATCGGCGCCAAACTGATTGCCGACATGCTATCGGTTGCTGGCATTGACAGATTGATTACCATGGATCTTCATGCTGATCAAATTCAGGGTTTTTTCAATGTTCCGGTCGACCATCTAAGCGCAGTAGCCATGTTTATTCCATATATCAAACAGATGGGCCTGGAGGATATCGTCATCGCATCTCCGGATACCGGTGGAACTAAACGAGCCAATGTTTTTGCCAAACACCTTGGAACTGATATGGTGATCTGTCACAAAACTCGTACAAAAGCCAATTCCATTGATACCATGACCCTTATTGGGGAGGTTGAAGACAAAGATGTGATCATCATCGATGACATTATCGATACTGCCGGAACGATCGCTAAGGCAGCTGATTTGATGAAATCCAAAGGTGCACGTTCGGTACGCGCCTGTGCCACGCATGCCGTTCTCTCAGGATCAGCCATCGAACGGCTGGAGGCCTCTGCACTCGACGAAGTACTCCTGACAGATACCATTCCACTACATACCACCTCCAAAAAGATCACTGTTCTATCCTGCGCTCCGCTCTTTGCAGATGTGATCCAGAAAGTCTTCGAAAACAAATCCATTAGTTCTTCTTTCATATAATTACAAATTAAAAATTACAAATTAAAAATTGCCGGAGACTTAGTTTTAGCCATCCAAAGCAATTTAATTTGTAATTTGTAATTTGTAATTTGTAATTTTCTATCTTTGTGGCCGATTTAGCAGCATGCCTTTAAGGGTGTGATGCGGACACCTTTCATTGGGAAAGGAGGTCTGAGGAAACACTTTATTATTAAAAAATTTAGAAATGAAAAAATTTGAAATTAAAGGTACTGCGCGTCAGGCCCTTGGAAAAAAAGACACCAGGGCCCTGAGAGCTCAGGACTTAGTACCATGCGTACTTTACGGAGGAGATGCACCGGTGCACTTCTATGCACCCGAAAGTGATTTCCGCAAGATTGTTTACACTCCAAAAGTGTATCAGGCAGAACTCAACATCGACGGGAAAATTTACAATGCATTCATGCAAGAGTTACAGTTTCATCCTGTAACTGACAAACTTCTGCACATCGACTTCCTCCAAATCCGCGACAAGAAAGCAGTAAAAATTGACCTTCCCGTACGTTTGGACGGTTATGCCAAAGGTATTCAGCAAGGGGGTCGTTTGAAAGCAAACCTTCGCACACTGAAAGTTAAAGGCATCTTCAAAAATTTACCTGATGAAATCGTAATCGACGTGACCGATCTTGGAATTTCTGAAAGTATCCGCGTAGGTGATATTAAAGCGGAAGGATTTGAGATCGTGAACAAAAAATCTGTTCCGGTTGCTACCGTAGTTGTAACCCGTGCGGCTCGTGCTGCCATGGATGCACCTGTAGCTTCAGGAAAGAAATAAACTGAATTTATGGTTCAATGAAGTACCTGATCGTTGGCTTGGGGAACATCGGAAATGAGTACGACAATACCCGTCACAACATAGGATTTACGATATTGGATGCCTTGGCAAAGGCGTCCAATATCTCTTTTAGCGACAAGCGTTACGGTTTTATTGCCGAAATGAAGCATGCATCCAGGACGCTTATCCTTCTAAAACCCAATACCTTCGTGAATTTGAGCGGAAGGTCAGTGCACTACTGGATGCAAAAGGAGAAGATTCCTGTTGAAAATGTTTTGATTCTGGTAGACGACCTTGCCCTCCCACTCGGCAAGATCCGGCTTCGCTCAAAAGGAGGTGATGCTGGCCACAACGGACTAAAAAGTATTCAGCAGATTCTTTGTACTTCAGAATACAGTCGGCTCCGCTTCGGAATCGGCGATGATTTTCCGCAAGGACGCCAGGTTGAACATGTCCTAGGCAAATGGTCACGTGAAGAGGAAGAGACGGTCAATTCCAAACTCGAAAAATGTTTTGAGATCATCAAATCCTTCGCCACCATCGGAATTGAACTGACCATGACGAAGTTCAACAAAGAATAAATAAAAGGTTACACAGCCCTTCGGCTTCGCTCAGGGATCGGTTCTTTTTCCGTCTCTCCGTCATCCTAGTCGTCCCAGTCTCCCAGTCCCCTAGTCTATCAGTCCCCCTGTCAATCACCAGTCCGTCACCTTCCCAATATCCCTCCTGTCCTTCTTGGTTGGTCTTCCGGCGCCACGGTCACGCGTAAAAAGTGCGCCCCCATAGTTTTCATCCAACTTCCTTAACTCCTCCTCCGTAGTAAGATCCTCCAAGTAAGTTGGTACCAGCTTGGCCCCAACCCTCTTGCCGAGAAGTTCAATGACCTTATAAGTATAAGTCACCGGATTTTTCCTTACCAGGATGATCTCGCCAATCTTAACCACTCTGGATGGCTTAACCACCAATCCGCCGATGGAAACTCTCCCCTTCTTACACTCCTCTGTAGCCAGACTGCGGGTAGCGTACACCCTCACCGACCAAAGCCACTTATCGATACGAATACTTTCATCCATTTGCCAAATATATGAAATTATGAATTTTGTTTGAAGGGTTTGAAGGGTTTGAAGGGTTTATGAGGTTAAACATTTCAAACATTTCAAACATTTCAAACATTTCAAACATTTCAAACATTTCAAACATTTCAAACATTTCAAACCCTTTAAACTTTTCCTGATTGTTGCTGTCTATGTTTTATTATTTTTATCCATCCTTTCATCCGAAATAATTCTGTTCTATGAGACAATATCGTTTTGGCATTTTTATGCTGCTTTTGTTGGCAATCTCAGCTTGTACATCCTACAAAATTGAGAAGTCAGCTGTAGCCAACATCCATTTGGATTCGCTGGTCACAATCCCGCCGAGTCAGAAGGTGGAGAATATGATTAGACCCTACCGGGATAAGGTCAATGCCGACATGACGGAGATACTCTGCCTCTCCTCTGAAGCGATGTATGGCGGAAGACCGGAAAGTCCGCTGACCAACTATTGCGCTGATCTGACACTGGAAGAATCCAATCGGTTCTGTGCCGAAAAGTACCCGAAGATAAAAATTGATGTCTCGATGATCAACAGAGGTGGTTTACGTATTCCGCTGCCAAAAGGAGAAATCAAAACCATGACCATGTTTGAACTGATGCCCTTTGAAAACGAGATCGTCTTTCTCAGGTTGAAAGGCGAAGTGATGCTCGAATTTGTCAACCACTTGGCCGAACGCGGAGGTGAGGGTGTTGGTGGCCTGCGCTTTGGTATCAAAGCCTACAAAGCGTTTCAGCCTGAGATCGGCGGTAAACCACTGGATACGGCTCAAAGTTATTGGCTGGTTACGAGTGATTACATTGCCAATGGCGGCGATGGAAGCGAAATACTCTCTAAATCGTCCGAAAGGATCGACACCGGTATCAAAGCAAGGGATATGTTCATTCAGTATTTCAAAAGAATGGGAAAAGAGGGAAAAACAGTAACAGCAAAAACAGACGGGAGGATATACGATGCAAAATAGAAGAACATTTATCAAAAATCTGGGTGCCGGAAGTTTGGGTGTCTTTGTTTTCAGTGGTACCATGAAGGCATTTGCCAAAAATGAGCTGATTCAGTTAACCATCCTTCATACCAATGATTTTCACTCACACATCGATCCTTTTCCCAAAGATGCTGCCAGAAATGCAGGGGAAGGTGGCATGGCCAAGAGAGCGGCCCTGATTCAGCAAATCAGAAGCGAACAGAAAAATGTTTTGGTATTCGATGCCGGTGATATTTTCCAGGGTACTCCCTATTTCAACTATTACAAAGGTGAACTGGAATTGAAACTGATGACAGAAATGGGCTACGATGCGGCTACCATCGGGAATCATGACCTGGACAACGGACTCGAGGGTTTGGATTCACAAATGAAGAATGCGGGATTTCCATTTATCAACTCAAATTACGATTTTTCAGAGACCATTTTAGCCGGGAAGGTTCTTACCTATAAGGTTTTCAAGAAGCAGGGAATCAAAATTGGTGTCTATGGTCTGGGAATCGAACTGAACGGATTGGTGAGCAAGCCAAATTATGGCAAAACCAAATACCTTGATCCTTTGGAGAAAGCACTCAAAATGGAGAAATTTCTCAAAGAAGAGAAAAAAGCCGATCTAATTGTATGTCTTTCGCACCTTGGATATGCTTACAAAGAGAAGAAAATCAGCGATTTGATAATTGCCGCAGAGACTTTTCACACCGACCTGATCATTGGGGGACACACCCATACGTTCCTAAAAAAGCCTGACAGTGTTACCAACAAATCGGGGCAGAATGTTCTTGTCAATCAGGTGGGATTTGGAGGATTGATCCTGGGCAGGATTGACTATTTCTTCGAAAAGGAGGGAAAGAAATTTATTTCTAGGAGCCGCGCCAGCGGCTCCTAGAAATAAAAAAACCGCATTAATTCCAATTGTGTAAAACCCCGAATATACAGGATTTGAGTGCCTGTCTGATCAAACTTCCAATGGCAGCGACGCTGCTCCCCGAAGGGATGAGGCCTGTCTTAGCGGACATAAGCTTACTCGTTAAACTAGAAATGTTGAGTTTACCAACTAAATGAATTAATGCGGAAATATCGTGTGTAAAAGAACGTCTGACTGATGATTCAAATCTACATCAGTTATCTTGTTTTACAAAGGAATTCGCGATATTTATTCAAACAATATTTTCTCTAAATATTTTGCCCAACTAAAAATGATTTTTACATTTGCACCACTCAAATTAAAGGAGAGATGGGTGAGTGGCTGATACCAGCAGTTTGCTAAACTGCCGTACGGGAAACTGTACCGGGGGTTCGAATCCCCCTCTCTCCGCAATCAGCCCATTATATCAATGGGTTACAAAAAACAGGGACTAAAAAAGGGATAATAAACCGATTTTGTCCCTCTTTTTTTGGCTTAAAAAAACGAAAAACCGGATAAATATTCACCCAGTTTTCCTTTGCGATCGCTCGCATTTTCGACAACAACAAAACAAATATACGTTACTTTTTAATTTCCAGGTACTCGCTGAATATTATTTTTGTGAATGGATTTGTGCTTGTCACTTCTTGTCGGATTGCTTTGGTTCCCCATTTAAAGAAAAGAAATCTGTGAGGCACCCTATGTGCTACTTGTATGATCGAGTCGGGCACAATAATTAACCCAGAAAACATTCCGTTATTTTCACACCCTGTTACGCTGTAATAAGGAGATTTTAAGTTTATGCACCGCAACGTGTCGGTCTTTCCTTCCCTGTATACGATGCTATCTTTAATCTGGGCATTGATCGGGATTGTCGTCTCAGTGGATGTGGTGCTGGCTGATACCAACCTATTGAGTTTAATTTGAAGGTCGGCCAGTTTAAGTAACAGATCGGTTTTGCTCTCTTTAACTTCCTTAACCGTAAGGTTGAGTTTCTGGACTTCTTTTGCGCTTTTCCCGGAGAGTGTTTTGTACTCCTCATTTTTCTGAAGGAGTGCCGTCTGGTTCTGATTGAGCCTGCTAACCTCCTCTTTGGCTTTCTGGTTCTGGACATAAAGTGACAAGACAAAAATTGTCAAAATTACGTAATACGTCCATTTTGATTTCAAAAGATTCAATGCGATTGTTCCCATTTTATTCGTTTTTACTGAGTGGTGAGATTGGTATTGTTGGTGTGCTATTGTAGATCATGTCTGTTTTATCTTCGCTACTCTTTGAACTGTTGAAATAAAAACCCACCACGGTCAGGAATGCTCCAGTGAGAGCTCCTATCAAAATGTTGACGGTCGACTCTGCTCCTCCTCTAATGATCAGCGTGATCAAAACGGCGAAGAATCCGAGGATGATCGAAATCGTCAATAAATAGAAGAATGGGTCTTTCTTTTTCATGGTTCGTATTTGTAGTCGTTAAGCCTGTTGAGCCATCCGTTTCTGAATGTTTCAAGTTTTGCGTTTTTCTTGATAATGGTGTCATAGTATGCCATTCTTGCTGCTCGTATTTGGTTGAATAGTCCGGCCTGATCTGTTGAGTTTATGGCTGCGATGGTCTTCGCTCCAATTTCTCCATCTACAACGACTCCGACAATTCTCTGGATCCCTTTACTGGCATTGTGAAAGCTCATCCAGAACCAGTCTATCAAAAAATTGGCGATGCTTTGGTTCTGGATCTCATCTGCCTTGAATTCATCCCAATACTCTTCTTTGAATACCGCCATCCATTCCGTGAGTGAAATGTTGCGCAGGTCATCTTTTGTCGGTTTTGGAAGGCCTTTTTTCATCCGGTACCCGATGAATGTATCAAATGTAATTCCGCACATGGTGGCTCCTCCTGGGTCATTGGCATTGTCGCTCCATCCTCCCTCCCACTTGCGGATTTTTGGTATTGCTAGTTTATGGTCAGCCATTTTGTTTTAATTTTCTGGTTTTACTTTGTCCGTTATTTTTTCATCGGTGAGGTTTTTTCATTCAGTATCAAACCCTGTCTTGCCTTGATCGTATCAAGTTCATTGTCTACCCTACTGTAACCCAAATACACGGCGAAAAGTGCACCAACAACGAAGAAAACAAGAATTCCTAAAGCAACTTTCGGGTATTTCTTGATGATCCTGATTTCTTGATTCTCATCCTGAAGGGCTTTAATTAAGGGTACATTTGGACAGTTTATGACGTGGCTGGCCTCGTCTCTGACAACCTCCCAAAGTTTAACCTCCATTGTATTCACCCTGCCATTTGTTTTTGTTGTTTGCTCTCTGATGGCCTCCAATAATAGAAAAGTATGTTTGTGATTGGTGTCTATTTTGTCACTTAAATACTCCTTTAGTTCTGCATTGTTCATTTCTTATTTTATAAGGGTTAGTAATTCGTTTAGGTTACCAAAGCGTGTGCGGGTTTCCGTGCACATCTTTCGCACAATGTTGGCCATTCGTATCAACATAAATGCCAAATGGTGGAACTGTGGCTATTTCAGCAGTTGTCAACTGTCGAAGGTGTATCATATTTGCTTTCACGTAGGTGGATGTAAGTATAGTTCTAGCAATGCCTCCTGAATCCCTAATAGTCAAACTGCTTAAATAATCCATGCCTACCGTCGTGTTGTAATAATCCTGAAAAGCATCATAAAAAGACATTGACGTTTTGTGGAAAATCGCAGCCCAAGGGTCTAATTGAATTGAAAACCCATAATCGTCTTCAAGTAGCAGTGTTTGGTAGTCGATTCCAAGACGAGCAGTTGACAATGTATCTATGCTCTCAAACACTGCATTTTGAAGGTGTGTCCCTACCGCTGTGAGATGTCCATCTGCAAGCGTCATCACAGCTACATTGCTCGAATTATAAAAGGTCATCGTTCCTGTTGCACCGTCAATCTCAACCCTTTGCCCGGTTCCTCCGGTGTTCAGATATTTGGTTGTCAAGTTGTCAATGTAGGCCATTGACGCAAACAGTAAATCTGTGGCCACGCTCTTGAAGGATGCTCCGAATGTGTCCCAATAGTCCGTATTGGTAGGGTAGGTGTAAATTGTTGAAGTTGCATCCGCACGAACCATGTAATAGGTTGCTGTTGACGGGTAATAAACAACGTCAATACTGTTGGCGTTCCCGTAGTATGTTTGTCCTGACACGAAATCACCCCTGAACACAAGTGCCGGGGGCTTGCAGGGTACGGGTGCCCCCCATGATCCGGCTGATACTGATGCTGCTATTTTGCTTGATTGCCATTTTGAGGTTGCGGTGGGTGCAATATGCCACCCTCCGGTATTTCCGCTACCTGTTGGTGCAGACGGGATATTATAACTGTCATTGTAGGTGATGAAAACGCTCAACCCATTCTGGCCATCTATGCCATTTGTACCGTCTGTCCCATTAGTGCCGTTCGTTCCGTTGACCCCTGTCAGTCTGGTTGCAGCTACCCAATTTGAAACAAGGGTATTACCATCTGCTGATTTTAGGGCTGAGGTGAGCCATACGTATTCACCGGATGAAATGGTCGGCATTGCTATCGTCCATCCTGTTGGAGCTACTTGTGTCACAGTCAGCGATGGTGCAACTGTGGCAGATGTGTTTTTCTGATAGCGAATTTCGGTGAAATTCCCGGTCACTCCCTGCGCTCCGGTCTCACCGTATTTTGCCCATAAAGCAGAATTTGAAAATGTACTCCACACGCCAGCCGTTTTCGTTCTGCTGCAACACCATTCGTACAAATAGGTTGCACCCACTCCTACCGGATCATCTGTCCACCCTGTTGGAACAAAATCATTTACCTGTGATGTTGCTGGTGTTGCAGGGGCAGAATTTGTTGTGGTTCTTTTGAAGATGTTTTCAAAGTCTGTACCGTCAGCACCATCCAGACCGAATTTTGCCCATAATGCCGGGGTGGTGAAAGCCGACCATGTACCGCCTGATTTGAAACGTTGGCAAACCCATTCATAAATGTAAGTTGATGTTACCCCTGATGGGTCGTCTGTCCATCCCGTAGGAACATAATCATTGGTCTGTGAGGTTGCTGGAGTTGCTGGTTGTGTATTGGTTGTGGTACGTGTATAAATGTATTCGTAATCTGTGCCGTCCACACCATCAATTGAGTATCGTGCAGAAATTACCGGGGCACTCCATGCGCTCCATGTACCTGCTGTTTTCGTGCGGACACAAAAGAACTCATACGGCATTGATACCCCAATTGTCTGAGGGACTGCATACCAATTTGTCGGCACATTCCCGTCTGTATTTACCGAGGATGGAGTTGTTGGTGGCGTGTTGTTGGCCTTTGCCTGATAAATGGTCTCAATCGCTCCGTTTAGTCCTTGCACCCCTTGTGCAGCGTATAGCTTCCAGTAGGTTGTATTCGTCGGGATGGTACTTGATCCAGTTGCAAAAATATATTTATAGGTCGATCCGTTATAAACAGCCGTATCTCCCTGATAGTAGGTATTAGTCGATAAGTAATCCCCACGAAATACACCCAGCAACTCTTCGGCACCACTCTGGCTTTGCACGAGGGTTCCTTTCAGTCTCAAGATTCCGTCTCCCTCGTATTGTGATCCATTCCAGACCGGACGGTTCCATTCAAGCGATTTGTCCGTGTTTCCAACCCGAAAACTATTTTTAACAAAGTCAAGGAAGTTAAGGCCATCTGTTGAAACAATGCGATCGGATGTGATTCGTCCTGGCAGAATTTCCGTGTATCCATAAAGTGTAACGAAGCTGCGATCATCTTCATACTCGCTGTTGAGTACTCCTACCAGAAAGTAGTAATCATTATCTGTTGAGACCTGTGCAGTTGTGCTTAAAACAAAAGTTGCGGTATTGGTAGTAATTCCGTCCCCGGTGCAGTGGGCATACAAATAGTAAGCGAGGCTCTTCATCTCTCCATCGACCTGCTGATCTTCCAAAAATGGACTTTCGTAATATGCAAGATTCCAGTACTTGTACTCTTCCGGGGCATGGCTTTTGGTTATTGATCCAATACCTAGGGTCATGTGCTGCAGCCATGCTGCATCTACCTTCAGTTTCTTTGCGTTATTGTCCCAGATGATGCTGTGGCCGATAACTGTCTGGCTCAATTTGGCTCCAACAAAACGGAATTGAAGCGAAACGTCCCCAACCAATAGGCTCATGGTTTCCACAGTGATCGGGTTGATTGCCTCGGTGAAGTGCAGCTGGGCTTTCTTTAGAAGATCGATCGTTTCTTTGGCATCCCGGAACCGTCTCTTTGTGAATCCAACAACGGATTGGCTCATAGCCTCTGTGTATGTTTCGCTGGTCTCAACTTTGCGAAGCATTGCTGAGACTGTCTGGCCTGCTGTCACGTTTGATAATTCAATCTGTGGCTTGTATGGGTTATTGATCAATTGCTTGATTCCCATAATGCGGATCGGTACTCCGGTTATCTGGAATTGCTCATCTGAGAAAAGAACAAAGCCTCCCAATACGAGTTTTGCACCCACAGCCAGCCAGTTTGTTTTTGCATAGATTCCGTCTACCTCTCCGGTAAAGCTGAAGCGTGGATCCTCGTTTTCAAACAAGTATTTGACGGCCTCCCTGTACATGTCCCAGCTTGCACCTGTTTTGTTAGTATTGTCGCAGATGTACTCTGTTGGCATCTTCATCCCAAAAGCGACGTATTGATCTCCTACTGCTGGTTTAAAGGTGGCGTTTGGCATGGTCACTCCATCAATCTCTTGCGGAACCAGTTCAAATCTTTTAGCCAGTTTTGAACCTGCTACTTCGTGGATATATTTCACCTCCAGCTCCCTACCAGCCAACATTCCAGTCTGGAATATCACGGTCAACGTTTCCCCAGCGATCAAATATTGGTTGTAATCAAAATTAATGGAGCTGTCTACAAAGTCGTAGAAGTTTTTTTCTGCATCTACCACTACTGCTGTGGTGACGGCTCCAGTTCTTCTGGGGTAGATATGTGTGCAATCCAGTGAGTCCTCTTCATTTGTTTGGAGAGCCTTGTCTGACCTCTTGATGTAGAGGCCTTCCGCATCGGTGATGTAGGCTCTTCCTTCGTATGTCAAGGCTTGACTTTTCGGTAGGAGTAGGTCTGTGGCTCCATATGTCGATGGGTCGATGTTTTGTGATCCACCCTGGATGTATAGAATCTCGATTGCTTTACTATTATCGAAGTTGGTACGACCTAGTCCGGGCTTGAGTCCATGGCCTTTCCCGTAGGACAATGGTAGCGGTGTTGTTTTGTTGTGTTCTACCCTTCTCAGGTGTATAGTTTTGCCGACGATCTCGTATTCTGTATTATATGCCTCTGCCATCATTTTCAGGGCTTCGTCGCAGAAGTTATGGCTGTATGTGATCAGCTTTTCTGCTGCATCGACGTAGTCTCCTACACTCCATCCGCTATCTCTCTGGTTCAGATTATCGACAAGCATCTGGAGGTGTTCCTGTGGCCTGGCAGTTAACCAGAATTTTAGCTTTCCGGTACTGGTATCTTTGAATTTGTATTTTGTAAGTTGGGATTGGCTGGCATCCATGATAACGGTGTACTCCAGGCTCCGACTGTGTTGCTTCTTGATGTTTTGTGGTTTCGTTAAGGTATAACGCTCTCCCTGAAAGTCACAGTAAGCACCCACCGGAATCTCGATGTAGGTTGGCAGTGAAAATGTAAGCGTCAGGCTATGTTCTCCCATTATCTGTTGATATCTGTAGGAGTCGTCACTGACTTGTACCTCGAGCTGGGTGCTGTTAAAATGTAGTATCATTTTGCCTTTTCAAAAATCATGTGAATTGATAAAATCTACCGTTTCCGCATTTCGTGCACTTGATCGTTGTCAAAAATGGAAACTCTTCTTTTGGCACTTCATCCAGAACGCTTTTGATGCTTTCGGCATTTGAGAAAAATTTTCCTTCCTGTCCATTGAGTTTAAAATGAACGAGTGACCTTCCATCTCCGTGTTTTGTTTTCACCGCTGGGATAAAATCAATTACTTCGATTTCACAGTTGATCACGTCAGAAATTGAAACCTGGTTACAATTGAACATCTTTCTGGCATCTGTCCCTTTGATTCCTAGTTCAGAGAATTTTTTCATATCCCTATCTCTATGCAGTCGGCATTGATCTGGTCTTTTGTCACTTTTCGTGCATTCAAAAAGTCCTTATACCTTTGAATGTATTCTGCTGGCAGGATATCCATTTGAGCAGCATTATAGTCGTTCAAGAGTTTGGCCTCCATATCGATTCCCCAGATGGACTCGATCACCGTAGCTACTATTTTTTCCCTGGTTACGGTTCCCCAAACAATCACCTCATTGCATTGCCATTTGGTTTCGGTAGTTGTCACCTCACCTATAGTTCTCTCCATTGTGACCTCCTGAATTCCCCATCTGTATGTGTATGATCCGTTTCCGTTTGCTGAGAAAATCTCAGGCTGTAAGTCGTACGTCGCTTTCATAATTGCTGCTTTTTAAAATTTTGTGAATTAGATTTTTTGCGTTGCAATGGGTAGCCCACCCGAGCCAACTGCATATTATTTGCTTGTATTGTTCCTTGGTGATTTGCTTCCTGTTGATCTTGGCTACCGCCTTACAGAAGTTTTTTTTAATCCTCTTTCGAAGCAGGACATGCGTGTGTCTGAAAACATACCCCACGAAATCGATCCCTCTTTTTTCGACTGGGAAAACCTGAAAATTGGCCTTTAATTGAAGGTTCAGTTCTTCTTTGAGGTATTCCTTGATTTTGGATAAAAGATCGTGCAGATAGGCTTTGTCTGCGTGTAAAAAGACCATATCATCAGCATACCTGAAATAATATTTGATACCAATCTCCTCCTTGATCCAGTGGTCAAAATATGCAAGGTATAGGTTTGCAAAATACTGGCTGAGGTAATTACCTATTGGTACGCCCTTTGCAGAATCAATGATATGATCCAACAGTTCAAGCGTATCGGCGCATTTGATCTTTCGTCTGAGAATAACCTTCAGGATTTCGTGATCAATCGAAGGGTAATATTTCCGAATGTCAATCTTCAGGCAGTACCGGGTGTTCTCTTCGTCTGTCAACGCTTTCTTCACCCCTTGCATGGCAGCATGTATTCCCCGTTCCTTGATGCAGGCGTATGTGTCAGCCGTAAAGATTGACACCCAGATAGGTTCCATAATATTCATAATGGCGTGGTGTACAATCCTGTCAGGAAAATAAGGGAGCCTGTAAATCTCTCTTTCTTTTGGGTCGAATATTTTGAACACCTCATAGTCAGACGTGCGATAGGTTTTATCCCGGAGCATTTCATGAAGTCTCTGAATGTTTGCCTCACGGTTTTTGTCATGATGCAGCACCCCATAAGAACGCAACTTTCCCCGTCTGGCTTTTGTGTCAGCCAAACGGAGATTGTCAGGTGATATGATCTGTTCAAATAAGTTGCCTACTCGTTTCATTGTACTTTGCTTTACTTACTCGGAGCCTTCGCCTTTCGGCTACCAACACCTTTGAGAGTGATTTAATTTTTTGCCAAGGGGCAGGGTCATTGTTCCGATGAAAAAAGCCTAGGTGAGACCTGATGTTCGTATTCGCATTCGAGGGAGTGTTATTCGTATTCGAATAGCCGAAGCCTGCATTCGCACTGTTATTCGCATTACCGCCTGCAAGAACACCACGCAGATGGAACAATCAACCGTAATTTATAAGAACGCTTCGTAATTTCGCCGGCTCAAAGCCGGGGTGCCTTACGGAATATAGCAAAGGCGAGACCCGAAGTTCGTATCCGCATACGAGGGAGCGTAAATCGTAATCGAATAGCCGAAGCCCGCAAACGCACCGTCATTCGCAGCACCGCCCGCAAGAACACCACGCAGAGCCTGATTTGTGTCTGCATAGAAATAGTCACACCAGCCCGTAGTTGAACCGCCTGAAACCTCACTTGCAATAAGTTCACCAAATTCGCCAAGGATCATCTTTGAGATGTACCCGGCTGATCTGGCCTGCAAGCCCCTGTTTGTATAGCCGGTGTAATTGCTGTCATTGTAGCTGGCCGGATCATTAGCAACATACACTGATGAATTGACCGCCCCAACTTCAATGTTGATACCATCCATCCACTTCCAGACGTGCCCGAACGGGTTTTCAACACCACGATAGCGGTTTGCATAAACGGTTTTTATCGTGGTAATTCCGTCCGTTCCTTTTATGGCATAAGCCACCTCACCAGATTGGTTCCCGAGGCTATTGCTTTGTCCGCATGGCACAAAAGGATTATAAGAGTTCCACGTTCCCCAAGTTCCGTCCCAATCGGTTACCCCATTACCCAGACCGCCTTGTTTGTAGCCGTTGGTGTCAAGTGCTGCATTCACCGCAAGTTGGCTGTTGGTGTTGGCATACTCTATGGTATAGAGCCAATACATCGCTTTGTAAGCATTGTAATCCTGACAGTTCCATTTCGTATCAGCATTTCTTAACCTTGCAGCCGTTCTGAATCCGGTTCTACTGATGCTGGTTACTGGCCTGCCCAGAAAGGTTCTGTAAGTTCCGTCCCATCCTGCATTGTTGTCACCACCCCTGTAATCTGCTGCAAGGTTTACCAGTGAACAAAGTTTTCCTGTGCTTCTTTGGATAGATGCTTCAAAAGCTGAGATATACATCTTTTTGACAAGATGATAGCCCGGGATTGGGTGCTCACTGATCCTTGCTTGAATCTTTGTGCCATTGACTGTGAACTTTCGGTAGTGATCAGGAATTTCCACCATGATCTGACCTAGAGAGCCGTCCAATGTGAACCCGTTCCAGTTTGTAGGGTGAAGATATTGCACCACAACCCCGGCATCAGATAAAATACAGCCTTTCATACGTGATTGGATTGGAAGCCTTTTATGTAGGTCTGTCGATCCTACACGTGTCAGGGCTGATGCTGAAACTGCCGTGTCGATCTCAACCCCGTAACTTACCTGATCCTCGATGTAAGGGAGCATAGTAGCCAGAGGGCTTTGCTTTGTTTCTCCGTCTTTGTCCAATACTTCAAGGGTCAATTCAAAGGGTGTACCAACTACCCCGGCGGGGAGTTCGCTTACTCTTTTTGCCCCATCGAATGCAGTAATTACCAACCGCAATTTCGTTTCTTCGTCTGTTGTTAAAGCCATGATTATTAAATTATTAAGTTAATCGTATTTTGCCATTTGCTAAAAATCTCAATGATGCTGCTGCAACTTTTCGCATGACCGGCTCAACCACGTCAATGGTGATTGTTTTGTAAAGTGATGTGTTCTCAGTTGGAATGCAATGAATGACACTATGCCCGGCTTTGTTGATCGTGAATCCTCCATCCGGGTATGTTGTAACGGCATTATTGTCACCCAAAAATAAAACGTTGCTTCCGGTGCCAGTGGGTGCCAGTGTGCTACTGATTTTCTGAACTGCCCTGTTGCGGTTTGTGATCCGGTTTGGATAACTCAGGGTCATAGACGTTGGCATAGCTTTGTATTGAGCCACAAGAGAGGCTTCCAGTGCTTCAAGTCTGAGTTGAACCGTGTATGCAGAAACTGCTTTTGCATCAGCGTTCGTTGCTGCTGTATCAGCTAACCCGGCTTTCGTGTTGGCAAGTGTGGCCTTGCTGTCTGCGAGTGCTGCCTTATCGGAGGCGTTGGCTGCTGCTGCATTGGCTGCCGTGGCTGCATTGTTCGCTAAGGTTGCTTTTGCATCAGCGTTCGTTGCTGCTGTGTCTGCTAACCCGGCTTTCGTGTTGGCAAGTGTGGCTTTGCTGTCTGCGTTTCCGGCTGCTGTATCTGCAAGACCGGCCTTGCTGTTTGCCAAAGATGCAGCGTTATTGGCCAGTGTAGCCTTGCTGTCGGCATTGCTTGCGGAGGCATCGGCAATACCTGCCTTGGTATTTGCTAGGCCTGCTGCTGTGTTGGCTGCACTGGTTGCGTCTGCTGCTGGTTGCTGAAGGGCTGCAATACTGATCAAATTGATCCATCCGGCTGATCCAACCTGATACTGAACGTGTGTTGCGCTCATCTGCATAGAGACGTTATCGCCTTTGATGTCAGTGAGTGGTACAAGGTTTGCCCAGTTTACAGTTCCAACAACCCGCCATTGAATGTGAGTTGAAGATTTTTGAAACTCAACGTTTTGCCCGGACGGAAGTGTAAACTTCAAAATGGCTGCGTAGCTTGTGCCTTCATTGACAACTGCCGGTGAACTCCCGGGCGCACTGGCTATAACAGTGGACGAAATGGCGACTGTTGCAGCATCTCCCTTGTTTCCCTTAAGTACCGACATTGGAGCCTTGACACTATTGTTACTGCTGTCTATCCCTAAGACGATCAGTCCCTCAAAGGTGGAGGCTTCCGGTAGGGCTGATACTTTTATTTTTCTGATTGTCATGCTACATTTTTATTAAGGTCAATACTGTTGAGTCCGTCCTCTGTTATGATCATTATCCCGGATTCTGTCGCCAGAATGTATTCTGTTTCGCCAAGGACAAATGCTATAATCGTCAGGCTCAAAGTGAAAACGCACCATACCTCATTGCGGACGATTAATGTGTCAACATTTGCGCTCTTATAAAAAAATGGTATCTCTTCGCAGATTGAATCCACGTAGAGTAATCTTTCGCTTGGTTTTGTGAGGTTGTAAAGTAGAGCCTGGTAATTCCTCCAAAATTCAGTAAGGTTGGCAGCTCTCATTGCGCATCTCAACTCGATATCTTTTTCTTGAAAAAACACAGATACCCCGTCGTATGTTGCTCCTTTACTGGATCCAGAGTTTACCAGTAGGTTCATTCTTACTGCTGGTGATTTTTTGATGTCATCTTCGTTTCCCTCGAGTGCCCAGATTCCATATTCGGCAAGGTTGAATTCGTCGATGTCGTACATCTGTTCTGGAGCCAGCGAGGAGGATGGGGCAGTATATGTGTAACCACTCAGAGGGTTATCATCTGCAAATACCAGCGTAAAAATACCGAGTTGGTCTACTTCTCTGTTTTGGCTCTGGGAGACGAGTCTCAGGGCGTATGTTTTGGAAAGTTCTGAGAAGTAGAAGTCATGGTATGATCCTATGCTCAAAATAGCAATGAAACCGCTTATGTCCGCATTTGCACCGATGGCACCAAAGTTAAGGGCACACTGCCTGGTGTCGATCCGTGGTTCTGATAGGTCGGCCTCTATTCCATTCTCCTCTCCCCATACATTTATTTCGATCGGTTTAAGAGGTGGGTAGCAGATCAAACTTGCATAGCTTCCCTCACTCAGAATGATTCCGAATGTTTGAAAAACATCTATGCCGTTTACGTAAAGGCTCATGGTTTTAGTGTTATCCCTTTAAGGTTGATGGTGTCTATTCCTGCCCGGAGTGATGCCATGTTGGATTCTATGGATTCCAGTTTCCGGCAGTATGCTGTATTTCCTTCGATCCCGGCTAAAAGTTTCAGGGCATTGTCGCTATTTGCTGCCATTATCTTAGTCGTTTCAGAAATACTGAATGTATGGCCTTGGATTGCTGTAAACCGACCATTAAGATCGTTCCCTGTTTCCTGACTCATTGCTGAGAAACCTTTCGATGTAGCCTGTCGGGATGTATCCGTGGTAGTGGCATCCTTGGCGAAGATGTTGAATCCGGCATCTCCTGCTGCTTTCTGGGCATCACTCATTCCCTGGTTAAAATTCTTTATAAGGTCTGGGGATTGTGCATAGAATTTCTGGAAATCATCGAGCCAGCTTTGATCTCCTCCAACTGCATAACTTGCTGCCATTGCATCTTCAAGCGTCTTGAATGCTCCCTCAAATGCTTTATTGAATATCATGTTACTCATGATATTTTCCAGCACCTTGTTAACCGATCCTTTGAATTTATCGGCTGCGTTCTCCCCTGCTTTGAATGCATCCACAAGGGCATTGCGCAGATCGTCTCCCAGTCCACTTGTCAATTCACTGATTACTCCTTTTAACTGGGCTGTGGCTTTGTCAGCTGCCTCTTTCCAGTCTATCATGTTCTGGAGGGTTTTGGCACTCTCCTCGGTTACCTGTTTATTGGCGATAAGTGTTTTAGCCAGTGCGACGTTGAACTCTCCTGTTTCACTTATAAGTCGCTTATTGGGGTCTTTATTGTCAGTTCCATATTCCTGTAAAAGTGGGGCTGTAACATCCTTAGTTTTCTTTGCAAAAAGACCAACCAGACCACCGACCAATCCACCCACTACAGCACCTATTGCCGTTCCAATTACCGGGACAATCGTGCCGATTCCTGCTCCCAGTGCTGCTCCTGCACCTATACCAGATAGGACGTTTCCACCACTTACAACTTTCTTTTTTCCGGTGATGGCCTCTGATTCATTGAATTTCTTCAGTTCATCCTGGTACTTCTTTTGGGCGTCGTTAAATGCTTTGGTACTATCGTTCAGGGTACCTTCGTAATTCTTTAAGAAAACTGATCCATTGATATCGCTGTTCAGCCGGAGTTGGTCGTTCAGAAGGAGATTGTATTCCTGCTGTTGGCTGATAATGCTTGCGTAGTATTCCTGCATTACCCGCTTATTTTCTGCAGCCTGTCCAACAACTAAACCTATAAGTTGAGTGGCACCAGAGATTGTGGCTCCGAATGCATCCTCTGGACTCATCCCTTTCTTCGTGAAGGCTCCAGACTTCATCAAATTACCAACCTCCCCGGATAGTTTACTCATCCCTGAGAACATGTCTGCGAGTCCCTGGTTGGAGCCTCCTATTGAGTTGGCGATGCTGCTGAACGCATCTGAAATCTGGTATAACTTATTGGCCTTTTCTTCAAGTAACTTTTTTTCTTCAGCCTCTTTACGAAGTTTATCGTCAAATAACCATTGTTGATGATCCTTTTCTTTCTGGAATGCCTCATTCGACTTGGCCATCTTCTTTGTGGCATTGTCGATCTCCTTTTGATTAAGGGCATCTTGCTTCTTTGCAAGTGGATCAATTGAATCGGTAAATTCTTTTAAAATACCTCCAGCTACTTTGCTTGACAATTTGCCCGGACTGGTAGGATCGAACGATGTAGCTCCAGAATCGGTGACTCCCTTCATCCGTTGACCACTTGCGATATCTTCCTGGATCTTCTTGATTGCTTCCAGTTTTGCGAGCTTTTGAGTCAAAAGATAAAGTTCTCTACCCTGTGCTGTTTCCATAGCCTTCTTGACAGCCTCAATTGCGCTCAGTTTCTCCTTTGTCTCTTTGACTCCGAGTTGTTTGTTGATCTCATCTATCTTACCCTGTATGCCTACAATCTTTTTCGTTGGATCAACGTCGGGAGTAATTTTTGCTTTGGCCAGTTCTGTCTCGAGTTTCTTTTTCTGATCCTCGAGTGCTTTTCTCTGGGCTGCGTATGTAGTCAGAATCGGCTTGTTTTCTACTGGAGCATCTTTTTTGACAGTGATGCTGTACCTATTGAACGCATCGGTAACCGATTTGATTTCTTTTTTTTGTTCTGAAATTGAGAAAGTAACCCTATTGAAAAATGCGGACATATCCATCGATGACATTGATGTAGCCCGGCCTAACTCGTCCACTCCTCCGACAATCGACATGAGTTCTTTTTTCAATTTCTCTGCTTCTTCTTCGGTTGTAGTACCTGATTTTGAGCCAGATATAAAGTCGGCCAGTTTGAATTGCATTTCATATGCCTTATCCGCTCCGGCATTTTTTTTGACCTTGTTAATAATCCGTTGCGACTCATCTGTGATGGTGGAATTGTATTTGTCGCTGATCCCGGCAAGTGCTTCCTCTTTTATTTTGAGGGCTATGGTTGATTCGATTCCTTTATTGACTGCATCCCTCGCTTCTTTAAGATTGTTCAGTCCTAGTGCTTCTTGTTGCTGTGCAGTGAGGTATGTTCCGTACTGATCAATGATCCTTTGTTTGGCATTCTTCCATTCATCGGTACCTTCCTTGGCGTTTTTCAGTTCAGCGAAAAGTTGCGATGATTTGTCTCTCTCGTTTTCAATCTGAAGATTGGTCTTTTCGATTGATTTCTCAAGATCGGTCTGATAGGTGATCACCTTATAAATGGCATATCCCAGTGCTGCAACTGCTACTGCTGCTAAAACGTAGGGATTGGCCAGCATTGAAGCGTTGAGCGATTTCTGGGCTGCTGCACTCCGCTCTTTCATGACGATTGCCCTGGCTTCTGATGCAACCAGAAAGTCGTTTGATTCGGCTACCAGTAGAGCTGTTGCTGTGGCTATCTTCTGTTCGTAAGCTACGGCCATGACTGCAACCTTATAAACGCCATAAATTCCGATCAACACTCCCAGTGCTTCACCTACTGCCTGGTAGTTGTCGATCAATGCGGATACACCTCCGACAGCGTCATAAAGAAGGCCTTTGTTTGCTTTGCCCACTTCATTAAACATCATTGAAAGTTTATCCTGAAGGTTGGATATTTGTCCAGTCAGACTGGCAGAGATCAAAGCGTTGGCTCCGGCTACTCCCTTGAGTGTCCCAAGGCTAAGGATGTACGCCTGTATTGCGCTGTTTGTATTCTCGACGGTGGTTTTCTGTTCTTTGAATGAGAAAGTTACCTTATCTCCGTTTTGGCTGGCTTTGATTCCGAATTCTTTGAGCCTTTCGAATTGTCCGGTCTGTGCATCCAGGAGGGCTTCTGTAAGCTGATCAAAACTTTTACCTGTGGAACTTGCGAGGTCTCCGAGTTTGACCATCTCTGCCTGGGTAGGTACAAAACCTTGGTTAGCCATCTTGATGAACGCTCCGGTTACCTCATCCAATTGAAATGGTGTAGTGGCTGCAAAGTTGGCTATCATGTCCAGAGCTGCAGTTCCTTTTGCATCTCCAAGTGTATTTCGCAGGACTATTCCGAATTTTTCAAACTTTGCGGTAACGTCCAGAATCTGTTTTCCCAGCATCATGACAGCCGTGGTTCCACCCATTGCAGCAAGTCCGGCACCGATCCCGTTAAAGGATTGGTTCATTTTTGCGCTGGTGTCCGTTGTGGTTTGTCCAATTCCACGGATGATATCTTTGGCTTTGGCAGCGTCGATTTTTAACTGGGAGTTGTCTATCCCGGTTCCAAACCACAAATTTCCATCGTTGCTGTTCATCTTACTGTCCTGTCATTCGTTTAAACCAGTTTTTGTCCTTGTCTGCATTGATCGTCCCTTCATCCTCTTTCTTTTCCCCTGAGTTTGGTAATACAGCGGAGTAGAGTATCATGTTTGCATAACTCATTGAAAGAACGTAATCAAACGTCAAATTAAAACCCTTAGCGACTCCTGCTACGATAGCCCAGATGCTGTCGTTTCCGTCTCCCTTGTCGCTCCGAGTAGGCTTATCTCTAGAAGGGAAGCGGTAATGGCGAAAAAATCCGCGATCTCCATTGATCTCAATATCTCTGATATCGCATTTTTCATTTGTTCCGGGGATATGGTGTTAAGCAGCACGTCTGCTAATTACTTCTGTGTGTTGTCCGGTTTTCTATTCAGAAGTTTGCCGAGGATACTTTGCTTCTTTTGTGTTTTGGCTCCCATAATTAAAACGGCCAGAATTTCACCCATGATTTCACAATCCTTAGCGATGGCCATGGATTCCATCAGGACGTTGCCTGTATCCAGTTTAATGGCCGGGAGCTGTGCGATGAGTTTGGATGCCTCTATCAGTGTCCTGACTGTTGGTGGTGCTACTGTGTAGGTTTTGGCTCCGATGGTCACCCCTTTTGGTTTCTCAAGGATCGTATCTGCTGCCTTGGTTTCGATCGTTTTTTTCATGTGCCGTATGAAATATGGTTATGAAGCGAGTGAACGACTCGAACGTCCGGCATCCAGAATATGAGTCTGGCCATCTACCATCTGATGTAACTCGCAGTGTTAAGGGTTTTCCTCCCACCCTTAAAGGACGTCTTTCCGTTTGTCCGGGCTTACACTTACGGCTTAGTGTAATCCTCGAGCATTGATCCAGATGATGGCTTCAGTGCTGTGAATGTGTACTCGAGCATTTTCCCTTTTGCAGATGACCAAGTCTCTTTGACTTCAACGGCGCATTTGCGCATGATGAATCCGGTAAGGGTTGCATCCTCGGGCGTGAGCCTGACAGAATAGTCTGAGGAGATCACTCCGTCAGAGTCGGCGATCGGTTTGGATCCACCGGAAAGGACAAACACTGCACACTTAAAAACATAGTTTGCGATGGTTGATTTCCTTTGAACCAGGGCGTGTCCTTCTCCAAAAAGCTCGAGAGCGGTTCCCGGTGTTGACTCCAGTACCGCACTATTCTCTTCGATCGGGGTGATCGCAGTGAAAGTTGTAGCTGCTGCATCGGCGGTTCCTGTCAATCCAATCTCAACAAGGGGCTTCCCCCAGTTGGCTTTGTTTGGTGTTACTGGCATGGTGTATTGTTTTTAAAATGTTATTCTTTCAAATTTCAATCTGGCATTTATAAAGTGCTGGCTGATCTCAGGTGCAGGAAAAGTTTGAACCACATTGTCCGGGTATATCTTGTATTCGGACGCCTTAAGTGCCTCTGCAATTTGCAGGATAGCGATTTCCAGAGTTCTGCATCGGGGGATATTGCAGACCAGCTGTCCGTCGCTTCCTATGGCGATGTCTGGCACATAAATATTGACGTTGACTACTCCGGTCTGGATTTGTCCATTTAATCCGGTCAGAAAGGTTACCACCGCATCTTCTGTTTTGGCATTGATGGGTCTCATCCCTCCTTTGTAGATTTTCCCGGCGATGGTCTGCTTCAGCGAGCTGGTGTCGATCACTGAAAAGATATCATCCTGGATCTGTAGTCCTGTCTTTTTCATTGTGCGAATCCTAACTTTTTCATGAGTGCTGGCACCAATTTTTCAGCCATGAGTTCTGCACTGGTTAAAACGTTTAAATTGATCGCTTCAACATGGGCAGCATATTGCATTCCGGCGACAAGGATTAAAACGATTCCTTGAGGAAATTGGGAGGCTAATTTTTTAAGGTAGTACTGGGCTTTCGCTCCTCCGGTGTTCTGATCCAGGTTGCTTGTAGAGTGAATCATTCCGTTGACAACTATCGCATATCCGATTGAGCTTCTGAGGTTCCCGGTTCGGTCTTTGTAGCTTCCGTTTTCCCTGGCTTCATTTTGACAGGTTACTCCGACATATTCAAATGCGTTGATGATCGCTGCCTGTTTCCTCTCGATCTGCTGCTTAATATAGTTCTCGATTGAGGACATCGGTGTGGTCATTTGCATTCCCATCTTAAACGACGATTTTGATCTTTTGTACTGCGTCCAAAAACTGTAAATCCTGAATGGTAAAAGTCCCTAAGTCTTTGTTTCTGCTGTCTGTTATTTTCACCTTATTGGCTGCAAAGGATTGCATTTCGATGTGGATCATGTAGGTTGAAACCGTAAATTTCCCATCTTGGTATACTCCTTTGTTTGTGTGCCTTATGGTGACAATGAAGCAGTCTATTGGTTCACTCCAAGCTGAAACAACGGGGATTGGGTCATTGGTGATTGTATCGATACCTCCTCCTGTTATCGTCTCATACTGAAGCGTCCCGTTTTTCATAGGTTCTCTCCCTTGTATCCGTATTTACCTGTCTTTGTTTGCTCGTCGTATTCGAGGTATATGGCTGTTGCCTCCTGCCTGAATTCGTCCCTCTCTGTTGGAGAAAATGAAAAGGTGACGCCTCCTTCGGTGATGTTTGGGGCTGATACCAACCATCGCTTAATGTCTGCCTCCAAGAGTTTATAATTCTTTGAATTAAGAGTCTCTATTGTGGCAGTTGCGGTGGTGTCTACTCCCCTACGCACAGAGGACGTTGTGATCGTCCCCTGTGGTATTGGGTAGTTGGTAATCCCTTTTATTGCTTCGAGGATTGTCATCTTTTATTCTCCTTAATTGCCGGAGTTCCAGGATGTGGATGCGGTGTTCAGAAAAACAAGGCTAGCCCTGTTGATCAGTCCTGCTTGCACGTAGGCCTCTGCCATCGTCACCTCCAACATTGGGTTCAGTTCGCTGTACACAGTGGTCTTTGCGTAAGCTCCTTGAGCTTGCAGACCATCGGTGTCGGAGATAACTGGCACTGGTTTGTAGTAGGTGTATCCCAGTTGTGGAACCGGGGACAATGCAACGATGTTCTCGTTCCATGGTTTGATGGTGGTTTGGGTTCCGTCTTTGGCCTCGATGGTAGCGTAGCTGTCGATAACCAAAAATTGAGGATAACCCTTTGCCCTCATGTAAGCGTTGACGTTGTCAACGGACAGAACTTCAGTTGAAGCAAGACCTGCGACGTTGATAACCACGGAGGCGACCCTCTTGGATGTGGCCGTCTGTGCAAGCAGTTTCTCGAAGGTGGAGTTCTCGATGATTGCGTACATCGGTTTCTTCAATCCCTTTGCAGCGATTGCTTTCTGCTTTGCGACGATGTCCTTGATCCCGTCAGCGGTTGCGGAGGTACCCCATGCAATGGCTGCTCCAACAAAGTTGTCGGCTGGCACATTGAAGTTGATCTCGTCTGCTGTGGCCATGTCTCCTTCGATAGAAGCCGGGAAGGTTTGCTTGCCGGATGAACCGATGCGCAGTGCGTCGATCTCTACCTTGTAGTCGATACCATCGCTGCATGCTTTGATGTCATCGTAGACCATGTCAACCAAGTACTGAGCTGTTGCTTTGTCCAGGCTGTTGGCTGCTGAAATGACTTGAAGGTCTTTGTAGTCGTTGATTTCGATTTCACCTTTCTCTTTGGATATGGCAATTTTACCCAGTTTACCGCTCCATGTTCCGACGGTTTTTCTGGTTTTCAGCGGGGCTTTCGTATTGAAAGCGACCCTGTCGGCAGAGACCGGAATCCCTTCATTCCCTTCAATGCCTTTGAGGTCAAATCTGGGGGTGTACTTCAATGGGAACAATGTAGGCCAAACGAGGCCTTTCCCTGGTTTGTACGAGTTAACCTCGGCGTTCATTCCTGTTTGATCGAGGTCAAAAAGTGGCTTTAGCATCTGTCCCATGATTAAACGGCATTAATGGTTGGTAAAAGTGCAATCACTTCCAGGGAAGCATTGACGGTTTCTTTTCGTACGTTGGCGATGTTTACCAACTTGGCGGTTTGGTCACCTTTCCCTGCATAGACCCATGAGCCTAAAAAGTACTTTGGTATGTAGATTGGGACGGCTGCGGTAGCGTGTGCTGCTGCTGCCTGGAATAGAACGGTTCCGGTGGCTACAACTTTTGCAAGCGTAACTGTCACAACGTCTTTTGTAGCGTTTGTTGAATCCAAATTTGTACAGGCGACGGCTTTTTTACCGTTTCCGATAACGTCACCAATGGCGACTCCTGATCCTTTAGCGATCTCGATCGTTGTGTCCTCTGCTGCAACTGCTTTTAACAGTCTATAGGCTTTGATCGGTTTAAACGCATCCGAATCCAGGGCGATGGCAGTTCCTGGTGCAAGGTCAAAGGTCGGATTGGCTACAATCCCTCCTCCTGGCTTTTCTCCAAGAATCCGCTCAAAAACTACAGGGTCGGCTGATCCTGCTGCTGTGTGGCTGAAATTTACGTCCATAGCGTGTTTTTAATGAGGTAAATAATTTTTGTTACTTTGGCATTCCAGCTATTGGGCTGGGTGCTTGTTCCGCTTCTCTTGCTTTGATGCGAGCCTCGACAGCCTCAGGTACTTTGTCTTTCCCTGGTTCTCCGCTAGCTCCTGCTGGCCTTTTGAAAACCCCACCCTTTGCTGCTGCAAGACCGGAGAGTTCTTCAGCTGTTGTTTTCACGTCATTTACAAATGCTGTGAAATCCTCATCTGTTTCAAACTTCTGCCTTTCAAGTCCCTTAATGGTTTGCTCCCGGTATTTCGCAGGAGTGTTTTCAGGGAATGCTGCTTCCAGTAGTTGTTTTCTGCTGGTTGTGATTTTCTCCCCTTCGATCAGTGAGAGCTTTTTGGCCAGCTCTTTATTTTGATCGATCAGTGACTTTGCCCATGCTGGGGGTTCGTCGGTTGGAGGAGTTGGTTTCTTTTCTGGATCGTCGTCGGGTTTTCTCTTTCCCTCTAATTCTGCCAGTTTCGCTTCCAGTTTCACCTTTTCGGCTCTGGCCTTGTCGGTGTCTGACTGGACTGCTTTGAGCAGACCCTCGACTCCAGCTACTGCTGCGTCTATTCCTGCCTCTTCTGTGACGGTTGCTGATAAAAATCCGGCTACCGCTTCAATCGCTTGGTCACTGAACCCTAGGGCTTTATACTTAGTTTTCAGTGCATCTTTGATTTTGGTTTTCATACCCTTTTGTGTCTGTGGTTTAAAAGTTTATCTATACAAAGTTATAGCCGTTTTAATGTGATTCTATTATAATCACTTTTATTTTTATGACATTTCCGCATATGGTTTGTTTTATTATTTATAATTCACTATCTTTGGGTCTATTTCAGTAATATTTTTCAAAAATGGGATCAAAGATTTACCGGGTGGAGATCAAGTCTCCTACTGGTGTTTTTTACTTTGGATCACTGTCTGCAATCTACGACCGTTTCTCTGTCGCAGAAATTGGATGTAAGGTCACCCGGTTGTGGAATAAAGGAGTTCCCATGGGTACGCCGTATAAAAATTCAAAGTGTACGATATCGCAGGAGGTTTTAATTCGTAAGAACACAAAGAGGGGAGGTACCAAATGATTGGGGCAATTATTGGCGATATTGTTGGCTCCCGATTCGAGTTTAACAACCACCGGAGCACCCGATTTGAATTGTTCGCTCCTGAGTCACGGTTTACGGATGATACTGTCTGCACTGTTGCGGTGGCAGACTGGCTGCTTCATTCTCGTGATTCCTTTACTCCATTCCTTCAGGGGTGGTGCATCAAGTATCCTATGTGGGATTATGGTGCAATGTTCCGGGGATGGATCCATAACCCTGTGCCTTATGACTCTTTTGGCAATGGGGCTGCGATGCGTATCTCCCCTGTTGGCGATTGGTGCGCCAATGGGTTTAATCCATTCGTCGAGATGGTTAAATCTGTAACGGCTGTTTCCCATGACCACCCGGAAGGGTTGAAAGGTGCGGAGGTGATTGCATGTGTCATCCAGATGGCGTGGCTTGGTGCATCAAAGAAGCACATTCGTTCCTGTGTTGAGAGGTATGGTTATGATCTGAATTTCACCTGTGCCTCCATTCGAAGGACAAATCAATTCAATGAGACCTGTCAGGTAACGGTTCCACAGGCAATTGTTGCCTTTCTGGAAAGTAAGGACTTCGAGTCTGCTATCAGGCTCTCTGTCTCCATCGGTGGGGATAGTGACACGATTGCTGCCATCGCTGGTGGTATTGCTGAGGCTTATTACCAATCTATACCGGATCGACTTATCTTTGAGGCCAGGGATAGGCTCCCTGGAGAAATGCTTAATATTATTGATGAATTTTATAAAAAAATTGGAAATGAAAGAGTTCGAGGTTCCGAGTTTGTCCCTTTTTAATGGTGAAGAACTTTTGCCGGATCGCTTTCGTAGTTATCCTGTAGCGTCCCGGCAATGGCTTTTTGAGAAGCATTATTCAAATTCCGAGTTTGCCCTTGGCGTTTCTTTTCGGGATCGCTTTTTCCGGGGCAATGGCTTAGAGCAGTACCAGTTCTTTAGGGGTGAGTCTATTTGTCCTGAATGGCTGATGAGTGCTGATACGTGGTGGGACATGGAGCGTTTTCATTGGAACACGTACCATGGTGATGAGAAGGTTCCTTTCATCCTTTATTTCCGAGAGTGGGTATTCGACAAGGCTGCACCTAATTCCAACTTTGGAATGTGGGGTAGTCCTACAAATCCGTGGCTGGATCGCTATTTAGAGTTTGCTCCGATGACTAACTTAAAATAAATATTTACAACTTGTGCAAAGTTACCACAAGTTCAAAGCCACCCTATCTGGGTGGTTTTTTATTCCAGTATTTCCTTTAAAATGACTACCCAGTTCCCTGACGATGCGATGTCATTGTCGCTTTGGCTCTGGTACATCTCAAGTATTTCGAATTTACTACCAGGTCTGAATAAAACCTCTCTTTCCCCACTAAACTCTGAGAATTCCTCTACACGGACGCCTGATCTTCCATAAATCTTCATCGTTATCTGATGACCGAAACTATCAGCACCCTTTGCGTCTGTTGCTGTGCTCATACCCAGTTTATGAACGAATGGTTTTTTATTTTGGACTGCATCCAGTAAGTCTGCCCAGAGTTCGTCGTTCTTTGATATTCCCCTATAGGTGATTCCGTTGTATCTGGGCAGTTTGTTGAGTGAATGGCTTAATGCTCCAGTGTATGAGTCCAGTGCTGGAATGAATTTGCTTTCTGGATATTTATTTGCTCCAGAAACGTATTCATTGATGAATGTTGCACCTCGGGTGTATCGCATTGGAACGGATGCTTCATGCACGATGTTCCCACCTGCTGCATTAATTTTGGCGACGTATGCCCGGTACCTGTTTTCATCTGTCAGAGTGCTTGGTTTATAAACTCCACCGATGTCGTAACTGTACCATCCTGATCCTGTTGGCTTTAATTTTAAATAATTGATGTATTCTGCTTTTGCTTCAGCGTTTGTGATGTATTTTGCGACAGAGTCACCGTTGGTAACCTCCATTTTTATGTGTTTGAAGCTCTTTTGTTGTGGAAGATACTTTGTACCAAGTCTTTCCAGTTCTTCGGCCAGCGTGTCAGATGCACTGCGCACATTGTAGTTTCGAAGGTCTCCTTTGCTTTTTACTATGGCCTCTGACACTGAATCCCGGAGCTGTTTAACTTTGTTCTTTTCGTCTGCCGTGTAGAATTTACTTAATGAGAACGGGTCTTTTTCGTTTTCAAAGAATTCAGCGTCCAATGCTGAAACGGTTTTAATTTTTGATGCCTGTTTTAGATTGAATGCTCTTATTTCCTTGCTTGCCTCTCCTATCGCAGTATTAAGTTCTGTTAAGGTTGGCTGTTTCTGAATTGTTTTGACCAGTTTGGTGATTGCCTTTGTGGTTTCTGTATCCACAGCGACGGTACCAACTTTCCCATATTGAGCAATCATTGCTTTTGCTTCGCTGAATGCTATCTCATATTCCTGCTTTGCTTTCAGCGATATTAGGTCTTTCTTGAGTAGATCGGAAAGGGTAGAGGACGTGCTGTACTTACCGTTTTTCGCTATCCAGTCAATTTCAAAATCCACCTTTTTGATTTGTCCTGCGAGGTCTAAGTGGCTAATATTGCTAATGAATTGGTCGTGTGCTTTGTGTAGTTTGTCGACCTCATCCTGTGTGAATTTTTGCAGTAATGCCTCATCCGACAATGAATCCATGGCTGCGACCTTTTGGGTTGCTGTAGTGGCTTTGG
Source organism: Bacteroidia bacterium (assembly GCA_026391315.1). GTDB lineage: Bacteria > Bacteroidota > Bacteroidia > Bacteroidales > Prolixibacteraceae > CAINVV01. The sequence continues at coordinate 25,829 of JAPLDT010000089.1, read as the reverse complement.
CGATCTTCGCTTCAGCTTTGGCTACATCGGTGATCTTGTTGAGTTTGTCGATTTTCCCTTTAATCTGGCTATAGGTAGCCTTGTCGTCTGCTGCCATAGCAGCCAAAGCGTCCAGTTCGCTTCCTGAGACTCCTAGTTTTTGGGCTTCGGTTATTTTCTTTGCTGCAAGGTCTTTGTAATAGTTGACTTTGAGTGCTGCGTCTGACATTTTTTGTTGCTCAACCTTTGCGATTGCATCTTCTAGCTTTTGTATGGCAGTATGTTCTGCTTCTTTAGTGGCAATTGTTTTGTAACCTGCTATCCATTCGTCTCTAGTGAATTCTGTCTGGATAACGTTTAACTCTTTGAGTTTTGTATGGAATTTTGCAGCAGCATATCTATTATTTCCGTCGATGATGAGTCCGTTTTTATCCACTACGATAGTTGGGACTTGGTTGGGATTAACCCATTTTCCTGTGGAGTAGAATGTTTCTTTTCCATTTGCGTCTAATGTATACCACTCTCCTTTGGCGAAATCAGCAGCTGTCGCATTGTCTGCTATGGCATGGTCTTCCGATGGTATTATTTTATTAATATCCATCCGTTTTACCTCTCCGGTTATCAACTGGTTATCAGGCAGACTGAGTGTTTGGGTAGTTCCAGGGACGGATGTGTTATAGAGTGCATCTTCTTTGGCTTGATCTGCTGCTTTTTGCACTTTTGCAGCCTTGGCTGCTGCGACCTGGTTAACTTTTGGTGGTGCGATATCGATCCCCTTGGTGATATCACCCAGAAAGAAATTATCCTTTATAAAATATGGGATTGATTGGCCATTGCTGATCCGGTCGCTGTTATCTATCACCCATTTTTCGAAGTTTCCGGGTAGTTTGGTGATTTCATTGATGCTGGCAGTGTCTGTTGGGTCGCCATCGAGTATCTTCTGGGTATCTTCCTCTAATTCGTCTATTGTTTTCAGTATGTGGATAACCCGGCACCTGCACTGTGGATGCCATCCTGTGAATTTGAAGTCTTTGGGATATTTCCCAGCCAGTGTATCGCAAATGTCAATAACCGGATGATTGCCGGAGGTTTTGATCTCATTCCCAACAACAAAGTCGAGCTGTTGCATCCTTTCATGATCAGATGCCCGGTATGCCATATTCTGCTCAGTCCTGGCCAGACGGTGTGCATTCTTATAACTGGATTTGTATATTCCCCTCCCCGGCTTGTATGGTGGTTTCTCTACTATCCATGTTGCTTTCCCTGTGGCTGGATCGATCACTTGCTTGCGTTGTTGCTTGATCATGATTTTGTTTCCCTTGCTGTCCAGTACCGGGTTTCCATTATCATCACGGAGGTACATCTGAAACCGTCTATATACCCGGTCTGGCTCCTTGAGGAATTGTCGCAGGTCACGTGCCATAGATGATGCTGCCTTTCCGTTTCTGATACCTCCATCCAGGCTCATTTCGACCTCTTGTTTGAATTGGTCGGTGTACTTCCACACCCGGTCTGATAGGTTCATCCCGGCTGTCTTTCTGCTAATGAACGCTTTCAGTGCATCCTCATTGTTATTGAAATACTTTTTGTCGATTTCTGCTTTTGCTTCCGCATCCAACACGGAGAACAGGTCAATCTGTCCTTTTCCTTTGACTGGCATTTTACTGAGGATGCCTTTGGCTAGTTCATTGTTGGCGAAATTTGAATTTTCCCAGGCTGCTGTAGTTCCATTTACGACAACGCCCTGGATTCTTTCGGTCATGGATTGGGTGAGTTTATCGATCCGGTTCTTTGTTCCTGGGTAGTCTGCAAATGAGAATGGTTTGTCAGGGTTGAATGACGTAACGGTTGCACCGATCTGAGAGGCTTCGTGTATTGCCCACTTATATATTTGGTCGATCTTGAAAGCATTACTTTCAATCGCAGCGAGGTGCTTTTGGTACCAGTCATTCATTGATCCGTATCCATTTATCGTTCATCGTTTGTCCTACACTGATTTTCCCTTCTGTGAATAATTCATTCAGGGTATTATTCACGGCTCTGTCAATGTCGAGCCTGGTGGCGAATGTTGGATGTCTGCTTCCTGTTCTCGCCTTGCTGTGATCTCTCTAATCAGATCCAGTAATGCTTCCTGCATTAAAGTGTTGGCTGAGAAATGTCGACTATTGACTCCTTTTCAAGCTCTGACATAGTTGCATCCACGTCTTCACTCCATCCAAGGTATTTGACTGCCTCTCTCTGGCTGATGATCGGTTTCCCTCCGGTAGCAGTGGACAGGTTCTGGATCGTGTCTTTCTCATCGCTGATTGCATAGGGGGTGATGACTGTTTCAACTTGAAGGTTGTCAATGTCGGTTACTCTTTTGGGGAGCATGGTCTTTAAAAACGTTTTGATAACGTTGATCTCACGATCGAGTGCCTCTACCCAGATACCACTCTCCTCAGTGACCTTCAGTTGGGCATCCAGAAAGATCATTTTTCTGGCCTCACCACTCATTGGCGTGGTTTTCATGGAGTCATAGCTCATGTCCGGGAGCTGCAGCTGGTTAAAAAACATCTTTGTGATGGTTTCGATATGGAATTTAAGGGCGTCTGTCGCCTGTGGCCACGTGACGTACTGAGCTGATCCTCCTTGTGGGTATTGGAATACCGACCTGAAGTCGTCATCTTTCTCCTCACCCATCTTGATCTCTTCGTCTGAGAAGATGGTGAAAATTGGTTTACTGTTTTTGCGGAGGTAGTTCCCATTCCGGCTCAGTGCCCACTCTACTTCGTACACGTTGTCGGATGTGTCCTCCCAGATTGGTGTTGGTCTGCGCAGGTAGATTGCCGGGATCTTTCCTAGTGCGATCGATTCACGGACTTCCTCCTCCCATGAATTACCTTTGTCGATCCACTGGATGTGTGTGTCCTTTGTGAAAGTGTCAAAGAATGTGGTTTGCTTATCTCCTTCTGTTCTGACGTATTTGAATGACAAAGCGATCAGGTCGTCCATCTCATCAAAAAGCGGATAGAGTTCGTCTCCGTTCATTGGAGAGTAGTTTTTGCACCTCAGTTTGAGAGGGCTGTCAAATCCGTAGAGCGTGTTCTTCTCTTCGACTGCATACCATAGGGTGGCCACCTCGCATCCGGCAAACAGCATTTTCCCTCTTTCAATGTTAACACTGTTTATCCTGGTGCGTTGCAGGATCCTCTCGATGAATTTAGCAATCTCTTTTTCTCCATCGGTTTCGGCGGTGTACGTCCGTTTAACCGGGATCCCGAATGTTAACTCTGTCATTCGCTTGGTAGCCAGTCTCTGAAGATCGAGTTTTATCCGTGTAACCTTTTCGATCCCTCCTTTTACAGCTTTGTCTTTGTAAGCAGGGTCTGTCATTACTGGGTGTTTGGTGGGGTCGTATTCTTTAACCAGGTCACTCCAAGGGCGTAACTTTACGGATTTAAGCGTTAAATCTGTGATGATCTCCTTTGCTGGTCTCTCCACTGCGATAATTTCTTCGATCTTTTTCATGGCTTCCTGGTATAAGTGTTTTAATAAATTGCTTCCTGTAGTCGTGGGTTATTGGCTACCGTTGTTTTGCTCCCATATTTCTCAACGATTCCTGTTGTTGCGTCTGGGGCATCATCATGTTTGTTGTTTCCCTCTTTCCGGTACCCGGTTAAATCTCTGGAGTATTCAGGCCACCTTCTCTGCCATCCAACTGGGAAGTGGATCATGTTCTGCACTTCTGCTGACTTACTAAAGATGCGGACGGCCTTATTTTCTGTCTGGGTAAACGTTTTAATTGTTGTGGCCTTATTTCCGGCGATTCTAAGCTGTTTTTCTACTGCCCTGGCAAATCCTCGACCTCCGTTATTGCTTTCAATTACGGCTGTCTGAGTGTTGTTTCTGGTCAACATTTCGGCGGTGGCTGGCTCGGTGTACTCCATTGGCTTCTTTGTATAGAGCACCTCTGTGACGTAGCATCCTATTTCGGTCTCTTCATAGCATATTGAACACAGATAATCAGACCCTGTATCGGCAGTGTCCGTATAGTTTTTCCGCTCATGCCTTTTCCCTACCGGGATTTTTTCGTATTCTTTGAAGCCGTTCGAGTACATGAGTCCTTCGATTGGTTTTGGATCCTGCTGGTACTGGGTCTCAAAAACGTAGGAGTTGGCATTCTTGATTTTATAAAGCTCTTCCAGCGTGTGTTTGTGTGGCCAGAGCGGTTGTTCTTTTCCCTGGTCATCTACCTGAATGCATGGCATGGATAAAACCTTCCATTCTCCCGGCTCTATCTCTTGAAGGTATCCGCACAGGTCGTGTTCGTGCAGTCGCTGCATGATGATAATTATAGGGGTATGTCGACTGTTCACCCTGTTTCGGATGGTATTCTCAAATCGTTGGTTAACCCTTTCCCTTACTGTATCGCTCAGGGCATCTTCTGGCTTAATCGGATCGTCGATCACGATGGCTCCTGCAAACACTTTTTCTTTTGGAGACCTTTTGGCTGTGAATTTGTCCAGTTCATCGCTATCGAATGGATCCACCTCCCCTGCACCAAACCCTGTAACCTGACCCTGTGTGGATACGGCATACAATCCACCTCCTGCTGTAGTGTTCCATTTGGTTCCACTGGTTCTTTTATTGGGTAGGCCTGATCCTGGGAAGAGTCCGGTATAAATGGGTTCCTGCATGATCTCCTGGATTGCCCTACTATTGTCGGTCACCAGCATGTCGCTGTATGACAGGTGGATGAATTTGGAGGCCGGGTTGATCGCAAAACACCAGCTAATAAAACTTTTCACCACGATCTCCGTTTTTGAGTAGCGTGGTGCGATATTGATTATTAGCTTGTTGCAGTTTCCATCCACAACCTCCTGAAGTGCTTTGAACATCTCGTCGTGGTGGTGGCTGGTTATGAATGGCTTTTTAAATTGGGCAGCAAAGAGCACCTGAGTGTAGTCTCTCAAGGAGCTGCTTAATGTTGCCGAGGCAGCAGCGATTGGGTTCTTTATGCTCAAACTTTCCCGCATTTCATATCTTCCAGTAACTTTTCAAATCCTTTTCTTGTCATTGGTTTGTTCGGTATCAGTGGTGCACCTCCTGCTCCGGTGATCTCCATTGGCTGGTTTGCTTTTCCATAGATGCGATCAAATATCTTGTCGACCGTGTCTGCTCTCCCATTCTTGGCATCCTCAAACATTGCCCTAATCTGTAGGACAATTGCAAATGGTAAGTCCGGGCTTCTCAGAATTGTTTCGATCTGGGTCTTAGTGCATGAGAGGAGGTACCCATAAATTTTAAATGCATCCTCCCTGCTCATCGATTCATGCTCTGCATCTACTTTGAACGATGCAATAAGTTGTTTAATTCGACTTGGCTTTCGTCCGTTCTTCGCTGGCTGATTGTCCTTTGAAAACTTACGACCGCTTTTGTTTCCTTTCTGCATTAGTGCCATCTTTCCGTCGTTTTTTCGTCGTTTTTTTATGTTTGTTCTCCGTTGATTGAAATTTGAATTAATGGATCCAGTTCTGTCATCCTGTTGATGATTACCTGGCAGTATTTTGGGTCTAGTTCCATTCCATAGGCACACCTGGATAGTTGGTGTGCTGCTACCATGGTACTCCCCGATCCGATGAAGGTGTCAAGGATGATCTGTCCTGGCTTGCTGCTGTTTTTAACTGCCCTTGCCAATAGTCTGATTGGCTTAATTGTCGGATGTTCTGTATTCCGGCTGGGCTTATCTTCGTGGATCACCGATGTGCTCATTTTCTCACTGAGCATCTCTTCAAGGAGTCGGATCATCTCCTCTTTCTTCATTTTTCGGACGTCCAGTTTATCCTCAATCACCGTGGTGTTGGTTCTGTCGTCTGTGAAGAAGTGGCTGGCACCATCTTTCCACCCGTAGAGGCATGGTTCGTGTTTCCACTGGTAGTCCTGCCGTCCCATTACGAGGCTGTTTTTTACCCAGATCAAACACTGGCGAATCTTCCACCCGGCTTCCTTCGCTGCTGCCCTGAAATTGAAACCTTCACTGTCTGCATGCCAAATGTAAAAAGCTGCACCTCTCTTCATGTTATCGTTTTGGATCGTGAATGCATCCAAAAGGAATTTTCTGAAGTTAGCATCTGTCATGTTATCGTTTTGGATCGTGAGCTTTTCCTTGGTTCTACCTTCGTAGTTCACGTTGTATGGCGGGTCTGTGATTACCAAATCGGCCAGTTTACCGTTCATGAGTGTTGCGACGTCTGTCGGCTTAGTGCTGTCACCACACATGAGTCTGTGCAGGATAGCTCCCTTTCTGAATTCGATAATGTCTCCCGACTTGAGGTCTGTCTCGATCTCGTCTTTTGGGGGCATTTCGTAGTTGTCCTCTTCAGCTTCTATTTCACTTCCATCATCGAGGGCATATTCCGGTAGGTCGATTCCCCAGTCCTCAAGTTCAGAAAGGTCAAAGTTTGAAGTGATGGCATCCCAGTCCCACTCTCTAAAACTGGCATTATCCTTGATCATGTATGCTTTGAGCTTTTCGGCTGATGTTCCTGGGTCTATGACTTCACAGGTGATCTCTTTGATTCCGGCTTTCTTGCATGCCTCGAGTCTCATGTTTCCACCTATGGCCACGTACTTTTCGTTGTACAGGAATACCAGAAGGCCTCTATGCTGGAGTAGCTCTGGATCTTCTGTGATGGATTTGACCAGTTTCTCAAACTTAGCGTCCCGGATGATCCGAGGGTTCGCTGGGAGCCCTTCGATCTGTCCGGTGTTTCGCTCGATCTTGGATATGGGGATAATCTGTTTCATGGCTTAAAATGGGGTACTCATTCCGGGATGCCATTGTACCACTTTAGGCGATCTGGCACCTGCTTTAGTTTTCCCTATTTTGCTGCCTCCATTAACACTACTCCCGGACGCTCCGAGTACTCCGTTTCCTGTCTTTGCCATTTTACCTGAATTTTTTGATGGTTATTAAGTCCCAGAGCGGTTTAACCCGGACTGGTTTATTGATTGTCTGATACTTTGCGATGATTCTCTCCTGGTAGTCATCATAAAAATCGAATAGTTCCGGGTTGTCCTCTATGGTGAATTGTTCGAGGTTGCTGCTGGAGCGTAGGTTGGCTGATCCGTGGATGACGATCTTTTTCCCTCCAAGGGTGTCGAAGATTACCGTTTTGGCGTGGGTACCTGCGACAGCGAGTTGAAATCTGTTATCAATGTCCAGGGTCTGGTAAATGTATGGGATCAAAGCGTGGCGTTCGTGTGAAAAGAAGTAATGAGAAATGATAAGGTTCAGCTCCTCTACAAACCCTCCGTTGATCAGATTGGCCAGCGAGTCGACGTTCTCCTGGCTCATCGAGAGCGTGGATATTGTCATCTTCTGGATCTTGATGTTGTGCTCTACGATGTATGCCTCAATGAAATCACCGAAGATAAAACTGCCGGAGACGATCACATTTGTCCGGCCTCCCGGTTCCAGTCTTAAGTCTCTGGCCAGTATGACTGCGTTGTCGTATTTGATGTTGGATTGTGGTGCTGGCCTGTAGATGCGTGGTTTGGTATACCGGGTCTCATCTTCGCTGGTGTCCCTGATATCGAATGCGTCAAGATCAAAGTCAACATCGAAATCCGGCATTTCGAATTCCAGTACTTCGCTTTCTATGTTGTTGGTTTCCTCGGCCATTGTTGGTTGTTGTATACTACAAAATTAACTTAAAGTGATTGTAATAAAATCACTTTGAGTTAAAAAAATTAAACCCACTGGCTTATTTGGGTTTGTTTGGCTTTTCGTCCTCTTCGATTTTAAAGTCGTAGTGTCCGGTTCTTACTCTCTGGCGCAGCATGAATGCAGTGTGATACGTCCTGGTGTGAATTGCGAGCTGGTGATCCATTGTCAGATAATGCGTGTAGTCGATGTCAATATCTAGAGGAATCTTGTACTGGATGATTTCGATGTTAACGGTTACCATTTTCATCTCGATTCGGTTATAAGTGATTCGATTTGTAGGTTCGTCAGATCACGTCCTTCGTCTCGCATAAAGTCGCAAAATTGTTCTTTATTGAGATCGAACGCTTCGACAGGATGAAGCCTGGCAAATGTTTTGAATGCCTCATTGTCCACCATCAATTCGGCTTTTTCGACATATTGAATTCTGTCTATTTCGGCAGCAATTAAGGCTCCGGCTATAATCAATCTTTCTTTTTCCGGCTTCTCAATCATCCTTTTCCATAATGCTTTGTCCCAGAAACTTGGAGGATTCATTTTGTGTCTGTCAGTCTGCAAAATCATAATAGCAGCATCTTGAAATTGTGACCACTTATTAAATTCCACATCATACTTGACAGTTCTTCCGTGTTTTTCGATCTGCTCTGCCCTTTCCTGGCAATTAGTTCAATTCCTGTTTTCATGGCTCTCGATTTATTTGGTTTTGTACTCTTTTAGCTTCTTTGATAGCCCATTGTGGTTCGAGCTTTTCATCTCTCTCTCCATTTGCATGGATTTTCTTTTGGTAGTCACATATTTCACATTTAAACCACCTTTGGCGATAGGACTTTCCAGACTCCTTTGTCCCGACAAATCGTATAAGTTTCATCGGTGCTCCGCAAATGTCACATTCGAATTGCTCACTCATAGCCATGCGATTTTAGTTGTTTGTGGATGTTTGCCTTTTTTATGTTCTCTGCCATTACTTGCACCCGGAGTGCTCTTTTGATTTCCTCTTTTGTCATTTCGTGAGACTCCTTTGGTGCGATCCCTATTGGATAAATGTCGTTCTGGCAGACAAATGCTTCATAGAAAACCTCTATTTCCTCTTTCAAAAGGTTGCGCCAAGTGTTGTATTTGAGCTCAAATTCGACATATTGGGCGTCGGTCAATTCGTAAACAATGACCTTTATGTTTCCTCTCTTACTGTATCGTGAGGTGTTTCTCCCTATCACGTTGGATGCAATCTGGCAGATTAGGCGTTCCTCTAGGTGGCTCCTAAAGTGGAACTCCCGGAAGGTCTTTTTTTCTCCCTCGATATCCTCTATGGAGATTCCATGTTTCTGTATGAACTTCTGCAACATAATAACTGCGGTGTCCCTTTCTCCTTCCACGCCTCTCCTGGTCAGTTCGTGAATCTTCCTGCCTAATTCAATGATTTTTGATTGGGTCATTGTTCGTCAAATTTGTTCAGTTCTGCTTCAATAATTTCCACCTCACTAAGACTTGAATAGCAGTCGTTTTCTTTGGCTGCATCGATGGCTTGATTCTTGGTTTCATAGACCCCAAGGAAAACCCGGGATGTTTTCATCTTGTGAATGTCGGTCTCAAATAGTACAAATACATTTTTAGTCTGAATTGTTGTTTCAATTTGTTTCTTTGCTTCATCAAATCCGACCCACTGTCCGTTGATGTCCAGTCCTCTGTTTGCAAGTTCTTGTTTGGCTAACTGTTTTGCGTCGATTTCTCCTTTGGCGATCCGGCTTAAAAGCTGGCTGTACGTTCCGTTAAAAAGAAAGTCTGGGTTTAATTCGTCGCTCATTTTCTGGAAGTCCTTTGTTGCTGTCATGGTTCTTTCTTATTTGTTTGTGTCCGAAATGTAACACATTAAATCACTGAATGCAAGTAGATTAGTGTATTTTATTTAATATAACTCATTTATTTTAAATAGTCGTCGATTATTGTTTTGGCCTCGTCCCATCCAATGGCAAACATAGCCCTGTATCCTCTCAGGTTTAAGCGGGTGATGCATTCGTGTTGCTCCTGGACGTGGTCACTTGAAAAACTACCGTCTTTCTTAAATATCCGCTCCCCTTCTTTTTTTAGCTCGACAAAAAGTCCGGCATACCCTCTCCTTGGTTCATAGATGACAATGTCCGGGAATCCACGGCTGGATCGCAGCTTTGCGATCTGGATGGCCTGTCCCATCGTGAGCTTCATCGCTCCGGCCATGTCGCTGTTAAAAATAATTTTTGGGTACCGGATTTTGAGGTATTCGCAAATTTGACGTTGGAGGTCTTTTTCGCTGGCTGGTTTAATCTTCATTTGTGTGGTGTGTTTCGTGAAGTAGCCAGATTGAGACTGCTGCTGTAATCACTATTGCAAAGCCAATAATCGCTGCTATTGCAAGGATCGCATTAATGGCTATTTCAATAATTTGGCTGTTCATCATGGCTTTGTCTGTTATCCGATTAGTTCTAATTGTGCAAGTCTAGCACTCATTCGCTCACGTGATACGCAAAATTTTTTAGCCATTGATTTAACTAAATCTTCAAAGGCTTCCTCTTTGTGTTTTTGGAGTTCTTTTCGTATCATTTCTTTTGGCATCAAAATAGCCATAGCGAATTGGTTAGCCTCGAATTCTCTTTTTTGTTCTGGTGTCATGGCTTTTTTAGTTTTGGGTTTGAAAAACTCAAACAGGCCTGCTTGTTTGCTTTTATCTTGAGCTTTTTGTTTGCCGTCCTGTTGCTTTTGATTTTTCCGCAATACCAAACGATTACGCTGTTGCATTGCCATCTCTCCGAGTGGTCACATTGTTTGCACTTGTACTGGCTGTTTTCTGGCACGGTTGCTGGAATCTCAAATAGCTCATTCATGGTCAGTATGATTTTCCGTGTTTGTGTGCCCTGGTTTTGTTGTAGGCTAGTTTATTCTCGATGTGCCATTCTATGTCGATTCCTTTGTGTGCTGAAAGATCGAGCAGTCGAATAATTGCGTCAGCTATCTCGTCCTCCACCGTGTCTTTGATGAAAATCTCAAATGCTTTATTTGGGTGATGTTCGATGTCGTTATTGTAGGCATTTTTGTCGGCGTGTTTCCCTTTGCGGTCAGCCTCTAGTGCTTCACTAAGTTCCGAAACCACCAGCATGAGTTGCGTCCCGATTTCGATTTTGTTCTGGTAAAATCCTTTTTCGATGTTTCCCTGGTTAATGTCTATTGCTGCCTGATTAAGTCCTGCTATTTTCATGTGGTTTAGTATGTGCTTGCGTTATTAATTTTTCCCCGGCTGGGGATTCCGTTGGATGTCCAGTTTTTCAGGTTCCGTTGCTTGGAGACGTTGATTGCATGATTTACCAGACTTAGCTCCCTGTATGTTTTATCGCTGTATTGCTCCTCCAGCTTTTGCCGGAGTTCCTGCTGTCGGTTCTGTAACTCCTTTATTTTTTTTGTCAGGGAGACCACAGAAATTTCACCGTCAGATTTTGTTCCGTTACTGTCTGACATGGTCAAAATGGTAGATCATCCACTCCCTCTGGAGCTGGTGTATATCCTTCCAGATTTGGGTGCACATTGGTCTGCAGCCCAGACGATGGCTTGGTAGCGGGTTGGCTTGCTGCATCCTCTGTTTTTTTCTGACCGAGCATTTTGAGGGTGTCGATGTGTACCTCAGTTGCGTAATGCTTCACACCGTCCTTTTCGTAGGTTCTGGTTTTCATTTTCCCCTCGACGTAGACTTGTTGTCCTTTGGTGACGTACTTCTCTGTGATGTCTGCGAGCTGTCTCCATGCGACGATCGGGATCCACTCTGTGCTGGTCTGTTTCTCTCCGGCCTTGTCTTTCCAGTTTTCGCTACATGCGATTTTGAAGTTGGCGACTTTGGCATCTCCTGCCTGTCTGATTTCGGGATCTGATCCCACATTACCTATAAAACAACATTTATTTATCATACAAATTGTCCTTTCGTGTTAAGTTTTCTGGTTGAAAATTTGTTTTTTGCGTGTAACTTACAGTGTTCTGATCTTGTCATAAGTTCAAGGTTTTCAATTCTATTGTCTGCTCTATTTTCGTTTTTATGGTGGACTACCTCGTTTTGATTTAGTTTTCTTCCGATGTTGTTTTCCATTATAACAGTGTGGATTCTTTTTACCTTTATTCTCTCCGATTGTCACTTCAATGTATCCGATCTTCTTTAGCGACACTCCGACTGCTTTCCCATCCCATCTCTTTTTAGCTGCTATGCTTTGATTTTTTTTCCAATCTTCAGTAAGTGTTCTTTTGGTTCCAATGGCTTTAATTCCCCATTTATGAATAGAATTTTTGACTCCATCTTTGTGGGTTCTTAAGAATCCAAATTTCATGATTCTGCATCTTATAGTTGAAGTTGGTATGCCTGTTTCATTTGAAATATCCCTTAAACTCATTTTTCTGGATAAATACATTTCTCGAAGTTCTTCCTCTTGTTTGATCATAATTGTGGTTGTTTTAAGAATTGGTTATCAATTTTTGATGTTCTCTTATAGCTTTAAAAATTTTGAATGGTATTTGAGGTACTACTGCGTTTCCGAATGCTTTGTACATCTCGATTCGCCATTGGCTATCGGTATATCCAGGTAGTTTGTTGGAAACCCCATTAGCCACGCAAATAGCTGGGGGTTCACCCAGCCAGTAACCTCCCCGAAAAGTCTGTATAGATGTTCCGTCAAAGAGCCACTCGACCTGTTGTGCCTTTTCTTCCACATACCTAAAGAAAGTTTGTTCCTTTTGTAGTCGGATGCTTTCGGGGTAAGCAACCAAATACATCCTCTCTCTGTGATGTGGCGCACCGACTTCTGACGCAGTACAAACTCTCCATTCTGCATTATACCCCATTGAGGATAATTCGGTGAGCACCTTGCTAAAATCCCCCCCCCCCATTGATTTTAAGAAGGTTAGAGACATTTTCGGAAATAATCCACGATGGACGGAGTTCGGATATGAGTCTTGAAAATTCATAGAATAGGCCTGTTCTTTCACCTTGTAACCCCTGTTGACGCTCACCGTATTGCTTTGCGATGCTTGCGTCTTGACATGGGAATCCTCCAGTAAGGACAACTGGTTCATTCCTCCATCCCTTTCCAAATCGCTGAATAAGTTCATTGTTTAAAATCTCGTAGGTTAATGTTTTGATGTCTTTGTGGTGATATGCTTCCGGCCAGTAATATTCTAAGACCTTACTTCCAAATGGGTTGATCTCACAAGATGCGTAATTCTTCCACCCCATCCATTGTGCTGCAAGCTCAAACCCGCCGATTCCTGAAAATGTCGAGATGTGAATCACTGAGCTGGTTCTTGGATTCTGTCATGAATATTCCCAATCATCATCAGCTGCTCTGTTTTTATCACCCTGTCCGGGCTGTTATTTCGCATTAACAAAAATGCAGCCTCATTTTCTGAATATTGAATTTCCCAAAAAACATGAGGTGGCTTTCCCTGAGATGAAGGGTGCAGGATATCCCCTTCAAACAACTTAGTTCCAGTCTGGTCTTTTTTCCCGATAAGTTGTCCGATGGTTTCTGGATCCACTTCGTAATTGTCCGGGCTGTCCAGACTATCTTCGCTTTCTGGCCAGATGTAGTATTCACCGTTGATTTTGGTTAAGTCTCCGGTGAGCCATTTTTTTTCACCGCCTTTTTGACGGCCTCTGAATTTAATCTCTCTCATTTTTTCTGTCTCCTATTTTTGGTGGTTAATGTGGCTAGTATGTAAGATGTTGCAATTATGAGCAGTATTCCTGCTGCGACTAGTGCCATCCATGTTGGTTGATCTGCTGTCATCGGTTCTGGTTTAGGCTGGTTGTTTTTGGTATTTCATAAGCTCGTACTTCAACTCAATAATCCTGGACTTTATGGCTTGCATGTAGTTTCGTTTAAACTCTGCAATCGGAAATATTTCATCGTTTATCAGCATGTGTGAGATCGTTCCAAACATGAGGCGCACCTCCCTGACATCACTCGCCTTAAGGGTATAAAGTCTTCTTTCGTATCTATCAAGTTTTTCTCTGAGTTCCTGTTCGCTTGCTTCTGTCATGGCTGGTCTGTATTTACTGGTTCTTTTGAATTATTTTCGATCATTTCCTCGAGGTCTGTCTTTGGTTTCACCTTGCTGTGGTAAAATTTAGTTTCGGTACCGCAGCATTTCTTTGACTTCTTGCCGGATCCACACTGGCAGGGATCATTTCGGTTTGTTTTGATGGTCTTAAAAGGTGATCCGTTCCCTGAGTAAATTTTGACCATTCGTTTTTCTCTGTTCATCTGGTTGTGGTTTTATGATTTGTTAAACTTTTGACAATCTGGTTTCGAATCTCATCTGGTGAAGCGTGGTGGTGATAACCTCTTTTTGTTCTAGCCCTTCTGGGATGTATGGTCGACCGTTGAGTCCGTGGTTCCGTTTGTATTGGCTGGTGAATTGCGTACTATTGAGAAAGCACTCCATGCAATAATCGGCGTTATTATCGATCTCTTCCTGCTGTTGGTAGTCGTAATCATAAAAACTACCATCCCTCTCAGATATCTCCTGGTACTTGTTTGCAAGTATCTGTCGTGAGTTAAACCTAATGACTCGCCATCCGTGTTGTTCTATGAAATGCTGCCTTTCTCCCTCTTTTGGGTTATATCCCTTGTGGTACATGTTACTGTCGCACTCAATAGCGATCCTAGCGATCGGGTCTGCAAAGTCTACAAAATATTTTCCTACCGGGTATTCTGGGTTAAAATTCTGGCAGTGCGCAGTGTTTCTGATGGCTCCCCAAGCGATTTCTTCAAGTTTCGACATCTTCCATTCGATTCCGTATTTGTTGGCCGGATTTGGTCTTATTCCGTAGTACTCCCGGATTTTTAGTCTCTCTTCAAATGTGTAACCTGTGTGTGAAATTTTCATGTTGCAGTTATTTTCGGAGGCTTTCTCCGGTAAATGTCACCACCCGACAAAGTCTTGAAATTCGATCCAGTGTCCTCTCTCCGTATCTGGATAAAATTTGGCTAGTTGTCAGGTTTGTTGAAATAAATAGCGGTGTTATCCGGTTCTCTGCCAAGTTTATGATTGTATTGAATCCTTCGCTTTTTTCTCCGTAGTTGTTGACTTGGGTCTCTACTCCCAGCTCGTCAATAATTACAACCCAAGATTTGTTTATCTCATCAACCTTTTGGGGTATCTCATCCGCTCGGTAGCAGCGCAGGATTTTGTTCATTTTTGTGTAAAAAATCAAAGGCAGCACCCCTGTAATTATTATCGACTTTCCTCTTCCGCAGCTACCAGTCAGAAATAGGCCTTTCCCTTTAGTATCTGTCATCCAGTTAATAATCTGATCGTATTCGGGGAGATGTAGATATTTTTCTATCGTTTTATCTACGGCCTGAAAAGCAGAAATAAATTGTTCCTCGCATTCCGGCTTTGTACCAAACCGAAATTCAAATTTCGACCTTTGAACTTCAATTTTGAAGGATTCCCTTAATTCTGCTATAGCTGCTTGGTAGTTCATACAGTTGCTGTTTTTTGCTCAAATTTTGCTAGTAATTCTGCTGATCTTGCTTCGTCTGGTTGGAGTATCTGCCCTGGGAGGCCTTGTTTTTTTTGGGACGATGTGAATCCGTTATTAAAGTTCCTTTTGCTCCACGTTGAAATTCTCAGGTTGGTTTCCCATGTTTTTTCGAGTTCGAGTCGCATTTTGGTTTGGCTCTTATTGGCCTCACTCCAATAATCATAAAACTTCTCAATCATCTCATGCGGATAGGTAGTTGCGAATTCTTCGAGCGAAACTTTAAATTCTTCTTTCCTTTGTGAGAGATTTTTTTCACCTATTCTTATAACTTCTTTACTTCTTAACTTCTTTACTTCTTTAAGTGTGTTCGGTCGTTGTTCGGTCGTTGTTCGGTCGTTGTTCGGTCGTTGTTCAGTTTGTTGTTCGGTTTCCTGATAATCCGACCAGTATAGTACAGTTATCAATCGGTTTGTGGTGGTTTTTCGTTGTTCGATTTGTTGTTCGATTTTCTCGAATTTTGTTAGTAATCTCTCAATTTTACTTTCAGAAATTCCAGTATTATTTGCGAGTTGTTTTCTCCCGGTTGTAAATTGTCCGGGGTTGCACTCGATTGTTTTTCCACCCAGGATCTCCTCTGTTGGTTTATGATTGGCGTTCATAAGGATATGAATCCACAAATGGACAGCCTCACTGTCTTTTTTATAGAAAGCCTTTTCCTGGAGCTTTCTGTGTATTTTAATCCACCCCTCGCTACTCATGTTTTGGAGGTATTAAAAACCCACCGACTAAGGATTGAACGGCAGTCATGAGGCTGCTGGCTTCCTTTCGGTGGAGCCGTCCTGTCGATGGGTTAGTGGATGTCTTTTCTTGTGTTCTCATGATTGGGTGTTTGTTCATTGCAATGATAAACAAAATATGATTATAATGTAATCACTTAATCAATTATTTTTCGTCTTAATTGATTTATTTTCAACACTTAAATCGTAAAGTGCCCGAGTTGGTATAATTTATGTACAATCATGGCTTCGTGGTATGCATCGTCGGCTCCCCTGTGTTTTTCTACGTATGGGAAATCCGGGAAGAAATGACTGAATGCCTCCTCTACTTTAGGCCATTTGTAAGACCCATATTTCCCCGGCAGCATGCAAATGTCTGTACTAAGGATCATCGGACATGGTAGCTGCTTTGGAAATTTAAGACCTCTATCCTGTAAAAATGTAAAGTCAAAAACCCGATTAAAGGCTGTAGCTCCTGCTGGGTACCTATCTATGACCTCCTGAAATTTGACGGCCACCTCTTCGAATTCCGGGGCTTCTCTTACCTGGTCGACTGTCAGGTCGCTGTTACTGAATATCCAAGCGTCACGATGCTTTGCAGTAAGTATCTTTTCTCTACACAGGCTGCTGAAAACCTCGGTAATTTCGCCGGATGTTAGGTCAAGTTCTACGGCTCCGATTTCCACAATGTTCCCTCCGTCTTTTAAGAATCCGGTTGTCTCGATGTCGATGATCAGAATTTTATTTTCCATTTGAAATTTGTTTTGCTTTGTCAAGTTTTCGGACGGCATTTTTAGCTCTTCGTCTCAGGTTTATTGTCTTGTTATCCATTCCTGGAAGGTCTTTTAAAGCAGCGAGCAGTTTGGTTATCTCTGCTCGCTGGCTGTTTGCGATCATGTACATTACATTTCAAATTCAGGAATCTTGTACTCGCACCAAATAGGAATAAAACCAAGCCTTAAGTGCTCTGCTATTGGCTTTGACCGGACGCAAAGCCGGGAGCCGAGCCTCGTATCCGCAAGCGAGGGAGCGTTATACGCATTCGAACCCCCGAGACCCGCAAACGCACCGTTAATCGCATCCGCACCCGACAAGACACCCCGGAGGTCTACCCAGTTGTACCAGACTTCCTGTTTTTTATTATTTAAGTCGATAGCCCATTCTTCATTGAGTGCCTGAGCAATTACGCATAACTTGTAATGACCATTTGTTGATCTTTCGTTCAGGTCTTTTGTGTCAGGGTCAAACGGCAGGTCGTATGACTTTCCTAATTCATCACAAGCCTCTTCAAAGGATTGCACCCTTTGAATTATCGACAACTCAAGGTGTTTAAATACGCTATCAGCAACGTACCCAGCCTTTTTCATCGCCTTCTCAATCTGCTCTTTTGTGTAAGTTTTCATGCTGTTGAATGTTTTATTATTTGATTAAAAATATTCTGGATCCTGGTGTGATAATTGTGTATTTCTTAGCAACCTCCGGGAGGTCTTTTGATAATGTTTTGGTGTCGATCTTTTCTCTGTCCTTGGCTGTTTTCCATGTGGCCAGCTTCTCTCCTGAGTAGCTGATTGCTTCTGCATCTTCAAATGCCATTTTGATCCTATCTTCCAGCTTCTCTTTTTTATCTTCAAGAATGGAGAGTTCTTGTCTGACTGATTTCAGTTCGCTGTATGCTACTGCGATCTCCTCACCTACCTCTATCAGTTTCCCTTCGGTGTGCTGGGCATATTTTATCAAAACGTCTGATGCTGTGATGGCTTCCGGCTCTTTGTTCCCGATGATGTTGTCAACCCAGAACCGTTCCACTTCATCCTGCATCCACTTGTAGAAGTCTGGCACCAGAACCACGTCTTTGAATCCGAAGGTGCGACCCATTGATAGCCACGCAAGCGATCCGGTCTCTGTCTCACTAACTCCAAGGAGGTACTGAAGCTGTATAAACCAGTTCGGTGGTATCTCATCTGGGTCAACGGTCATTTGGGTGGTTTTACACTCAAGAATCCCTTTATTGTCGTTGTTCTTCTTTTGATCTGGGAGCCAGAATGTGCGGTCTGGGCTAGCCCTTAAAAAAGGCTTTTCAGTGTTAAATGCGATCCAGTCCCCGGCAGATGATTTAATGATCTCCCTTCCTGTTTCTTCGCTCCAAAGTGTTGATACTGCATCTTCCAGAAGGTGTCCCAGTCGCATGGGCATGTTTTGCACCAGTGGTGGATCCATCTCCTTTTTTCTACGCCAGAGCTGGTATGGGGTCTGGTATGGGTTAAGGCCTAGGATGCTGCTCACTTCGCTTGATCCTATCCCTTGTTTCCTATGCTCCAGCCATTCTTCCCTGTTGGCTGGTTTGATGATTGTTGTTGCCATTGTCGTTTCTTTAAGCACCCGGAGTGGTTACCGGGTGCTGGTTATTGTTACTATTTTCCAAGGTTTGAAAGATCAGCAGCGGTTTGTTCCGTAGCTGTCTGGGTGATCTCTCCGGTTTCTTTATTGACCGTTTCGGTTTTCGGTTTCGCTTCCTTCATAGCCTCTTTGAGTTTTTCTGCTGCCTTGTCTTTTTTGGTGTCAGATGGGGTTTCCTGTACTTTCACCTTGAAAGTTTCGGTCACAGTTGTGGTTCCTTCTTTGATGGCATTGGATAGAGAGCGCAGCTCAAAAACCTTTTCTTTGTCGATATCTGAAATGCTTTTAATCTCAAGGTACTCGAGGAGTTGTTGTTCTGTCACTCCAATCTTTTTGAAGTGATCGACTGCTCTTTGCCGGGATGTTTCCAGATCGATGCTTTGACCCAGGGCTACCTGTTTGATGTTGTTGATGATCTTCTTGGTTACCGCTTTTGGGATCACCTTTAAAACCGCATTTCGGAAAGCAATAGCCGAGGCTGCATTTCCTGTCACTACCTGCATGTCCTCACTAAATGTGATCCCGCTTTTGTTGGTGATTCGGCGTTTCACCTCTACGCTGGCTGCATAGTTGGTCTCAAGATCGTGGCACACTCCCTGGGCGGTGATTGTCCTGCCATCGTTTCCGATGATCCTTGTCTGCACCCGGATGTTTCCCCATGCTCCTGCGAAGATTTCCGCAAGCCTGACTGATACTCCTTCAATCACTGACCTGTCGTCTCCCGACCCACGGCGCAGTGCGTAGAAGCAGTCCTCTGCTGTCTCTACGTCCATGGTGGCGTAGGTCTCAATGGTATTCAGTACCTTGTTGATCTCTCTGGGGTACTGCTTGGCAGTTGCGATCTGGATGTCGATCTCTGCCCGGTTAAGTGCTTGCAGCGTTTCTGCATTGCTGATGCTGATAACTTCACTCATTGTTGTTGTCTTTTTTGATGGTTGTTACTCTTCGATAATTACGATCTGGGGAGCTGCTGTTTCAATCTTTTTCAGAACCTCTTCGATCATTGTATCCCGGTAGGCCTCGGTCATGTCATTGGCTTCCGGTGAAACCAGTGCGCATGTAAGGTCTGCTGGGTTGATGTAGATTTCGATCTCGATCTTCTGTTTGGGTTGTCCTTTAAAAATCGGGATCGTCAGGTTGAATTTTTCAGGAACGTTTGAGTTGACCACCTGTGCTGTGAGGTCTCTTTTATCCCCTCTGTTGTTGAATGTTTTTTCAATCTCTGAGTCGACCTTGGCTTTGAAGTTCTGGAGCTCCGTTACCAGCTTCATTGCGATACTCTGGTTCTCAAAGTGCGAGCGGTTCATTTTGAAAAGTTGCGCCAGCTCGTATGTTGTCTGGTACCTTCCGCTGTTTACCCCGAAGATCAAAAAGACCGGGTGAAAACATGCCTTTCCAGTGATTGTGTCACCGAAAGCGTCCTTATCTTCCAGCTTCAGTGAGATCGATAGGTTGTTCCGGTTCACGATCACGTGTGCCTTGAGCTGTTGGATCGTTTCAAGTCGTTTCTCAATCCATCGGTATGGTGCATCAAGTGTACCAGCAATACCGAGTATCTTTGGTTCTTGAATTACCGGAGCTTTTCCTTCGTAAACCATCACCGTTTGTGCCTCCGGTGATCCTTTTGTTTTGATCGTTGTGTTCATCTTTTTTGATTGTTTAAAAAGTGATTAATTGTGTGTTCCTGTCATCAGCTTCATGGTGAGCTGGCCTTCGTCTGGGCGCATTGGTCTTGCCTCTACCAGCACTCCTTCGTCGTTGTAGTATCCGACCATCCTTTCTTCTGCATCGATGAATTTAAAGCACTCCTCCTGTACAAATTCTGCTTTCTTTTTGATGTGTCCGAGTAGGGTCGCTTTGTGTTCCGTAAGCGGAGTGAGTTGTTCTTTGAATCCTTTCATTACCTCCTTTTTTTCTTCCTCGATGTCATTGATTTCGATTGAAACCTCTGCGAGCGTATCCTTCATCCCGGCGATTTCCTCCGGTGTAAACTGCTTCATGTAACCGATTTCATCGATCTTTTCGCAGTTGTCTTTTAAAAACTGTACCCTTTGCGTTGGAGAGTACTCCTGTCCCATTACTTTGTCCATTAGCGTTGCTGTGTTTGTGCCTTACGGCGGTTTATAATTGGTTGTCTGGCCAGCTCGATGGCTAGGTCGGCATTGATTACAATTGTCTTTCCCATTTGGCTGACCGCTTTATCTATCCGTCCAGATGCTTTGATCTTTCCTGCTGTTGTTTTGGAGCAGTTGAAAAGTTTGGCCAGACCGTTGATTCCGTACACGTACTTTTCTGATTTGTCCGTGATATCCACCACCACTGGTATTTCCGACCTTCTTTGCAGTTCAAGGAATTCACCGACTGTCAGTGAAAAAAGAGGCTTTGCGAGTAGTTCTTCTGTGCTCATTCGTGTTCGTATTCTGGTTCATATTCTAGTTCGTATTCCTTTTCTCCTGTCCCCTGGCATGTCGGACAAATCTCAGAGAATCGGTCGCATTCAGGTAGTTCGTTGTGCTGGCTTTCGGTGATCTCTTTTCCGTCCTCATCGAAGTAGGTTATTGCTTTCCCATTGCAGTCTGGGCAGGTCATGAAAAATGTTTCACTTGTTGAGCAGCATGGGCACCCTGGGTGTCCGTTACAAATGCTACACATTGGCTTGTCTCCTCTGATTCATGCGTTGTAGTCTGGCTTTGGCTTTCGAGCGTTCTTTCTTTTCGTCTGCGCTCAATGCAAAAACCATCAAAAGGCAAAGCAGGGCGACCACCCATTGGTGTGGGGCTTTAGTCATGGCTGCTATCTCGGCTGTCAATCCGATAATGGCGAAGGCTGCGATAAAAATTCGGTTTATTGTTCTCATGGCTTTGGTTTTTTAAACAAGTCCTAATTCTTTAACTTTTAAGGCAATTTCTACGTTGTTGGCGCAGTGCATTTTATCCCTAATTCTATCTATCAGGCTATTAACTGCCGTTTCTCTTCGGAATCCCATCTCTATTTTGATCCGTTTATAGGGTAGTCCTATTCCGATGAGTTTAAGGCACTGGTGTTCCCTGTGGGTAATCTTTGATCCGTAGATCATCAAAGGGGAGCAGACTTTGTCCTCTCCGGGGCATTTATCCCGGCGACCGCATTCGACGTATTCCTTAGTCTTTTTGTCGGAAGTTGTAAGGTCTGGAACCCCGTCCACACGTCCCCTGTTGCAGTAATTGTACTGCTCCAGTGCTTCATCCTCTGTAAAATTTCCCATCAGTCTCAGTCCATGCAATGCCTTTGTGTCAGATAGAAGTTCGTCTCTCAGGTCGTCCATAACATGGAGCGGAAGTTCGCAGAACCTGTGTGTCCTACCTTCGCTGATCCAGAAAACTCTACCGAAATTTTCAGGGTCTGCAAAGAATTCAATGTTCGCATCGTTTGGCAGGATCCCGGCTGGTAGCTTTTCCATCCTTAGTCAATGATTGAGTTTGTTTTTTTCTCGATCCTGCTCTTGCGCTTTTTGCGCTGGCTGATTATCTCAAGAGCAGCCTCCATGATCCTGCTCTGTGAATCCTCTATCATCTCATGCTCTTTTCCGTTGAAAAATCGCACCACTGAATAGCGGGACAATCCCGTTTGTTGGGATATCACCGTCTTGTCTCCGTAGCGGAGTTCCCGGTTTACTTTTTCGATTGTGTCCTTGTTTGTCATTTCGGATTATTTTTTACCTTTACTTTGTTGCAACAATCCGCCAGCTTTGTCATTGCTTTGCTGTTGTTGTATTGCAAATATAAAACATTGCATCATATTATGCAAATTATATAATGCAATTCTTTGTGTTTTTATAAAAAATTTATAAATGTCTGTTAAAGAAAGACTTAAAAAGTTCGCAAAATCACAAGAAAGGTCTGTGAGAGCCTTTGAAATTAAATCTGGCCTAAATATAGGGTACGTGAATGCAATTCGTGTGTCTATTCAACCTGACAAAATACAAAGCATAGCATCACACTATCCAAATTTAAATACAGGATGGTTATTAACAGGAGAAGGGGATATGGAAAAATCTTCTTTTATTCAATCAAACAATTGCACTGGTTGTGAAGAATTAAATAAGAAGGTGTCTGAACTTGAAAAAGAAAAAGCCGACCTAACAAGTCAGCTAAAAGATCAATTATTATTTACTCAAAAATTATTATTGGAGAAAAGTGCACATCCCCGAGTTACTGTCAAACGGAATACCGGCTAACGGTTGCATACAGAAAAGTTGTTCTGCTCGTTGTTTGTATCCTAACCGATTTCGAATTTTATTTTTAATACCTATAAAGTGTGAAACAAAAAAATAGCATGGAACTCAATCTTATCGCTGAAACGAAAAAGCAAAATGAATGGCATAAAAAGTGGAATAAAATAAATTCCCCTGTCGTCTCCTTTAATAATAAGGGTATCGTATTTGAAAAATCTGGCGAAGTGGGAAAGGCCATTCAGGAGTATGAAAAATGCATTGAATGGATCTTCGATAATTTTGATGGTGTCTACATGAAGGCGATTGCCTGGCATTCACCTGATCGGTTGCGAGTTTTATATAAAAAGACAGGGAACCCAAAAGAAAGGGAATTTCTGATCAGGTTCACCAATTTCTGTATCGTTCAAAATATTGATTATCCTAAAATTTATGACACTCAATTAGAAAAAAAATGAAAAATGTATCCTTTCTAATCTTATTTGTAATACTCCTTTCTGGGTGTAAAAAGGTCTCCACAACAGATGCTCCAGTAGTTGTCACCAGTTATGTTGGGCAGACTTTTTCTGCTTATTCGTTCACGTCTTCTTTTGACGGACACAAAATGTATAATGGTTATAGGTTTACCTCTTCCACAAAGGCAGTTGAGTTGCTGCTTGATGAGAATACAAAAATTATCAGTCAGACAGAAGTTGCTTATTCTGGCACTTATCCGAACTTTAAAATAGCAGGTGAAAATACTGCAAACGGTTTCTGGGATGCTTTTTTTATTTCAGAGTCAATACTTCAGGTTCGTGGACTTTTAATGAAAAAATGGTAAAAATGAAAACACTTCGAATACTTGACCTGGAGCAATATATCCCTGTAATGTCCGAGACCGATCGGGATAAGTACTTCCTTTGCGTTGTTGGTGCGAAACCGGACGATTTCACCGATGATCAAGTTGCTGCCTGGTCTTTACTCCTCTCGGCTCGCAACAATGAAATGAAAGGCCGGATTGACGATGCAATCTCAAAATCAAACCCCCATGAATAATCCAGAAAGTCAGAAGATTGTACTTCGTTTCTTTGAAGCCTTGGCTATGTTAAAGGCTCAGAAGGTGATCCGTGGTAAGCAAACTTTCACCAGGCAGTATGAGATCAACCGATGGAACATGAACCAACTCGAAAAGGATCCAGGATCAAACATTTTTCAGGTGTCCTGGCTCTCCCATCTGGTCACGGATTATGGTGTCTCTTCTCAGTGGCTTTTGACTGGCCATGGTGAGATGTTCTCAAAAAAAAAGTTAATTCACAATGAATCTGAAACGGTACTATATTTTCCTGCCCGATCGGGAGCCAGACAAGACAGATGCAAAACTCCGGCTTCGAGTGAGGTGGGTGGGTGGTCTGGTAGCATTCTCGGTGGGGTACCGTGTCGAAACTGACAAATGGGAGAAGTCGACCCAGCGTTGTCGGAATTCAACCACTCATGGGAAACATAAAATTCAATCAAATATCATCAACCGGGAGATTCAGCGTTTTGCTGTTGCTGTTGACTCGGTTTTTGATTCCTTTGAAAAGCAGGATAAATGTCCGAATCCGGCAGAGTTTCGGCTTGCCTTTAATCACGCAATTGGTAAGGAGTCCCGGATATCCAGAATTTCGAGTGACGCCTCTCTGTATTCTGCCTTCGATCATTTTGTCTCCTCCATGAGTTCACAGAATGCATGGACTGATGCAACGGTTACCAAATTTGGCGCAATAAAAAAGCACCTTCAGGCCTTCGATCCTGAACTGTCATTTGCTTCTCTGTCGGATTTGAAGTTGCACTCGTATGTTCAGCACCTGCATAAAGAAAAACTGAGAAACACAACCATTGCTAAAAATATTTCTTTTGTCCGGTGGTTCATCCGTTGGTGTTATAATAACGATTTGTATTTCGGGAAAGTGCATGATACCTTCCGGCCTAAGCTGAAGGGGACGGACGGGAATTCCAAAGAGGTAGTGCATTTGTCGTGGGACGAGCTGATGAAACTGTCATATTTCCTTTTCCCATACTCTAAGCAATACCTAGCTCGTGTGAGGGATGTGTTTTGCTTCTGTTGTTTTACAGGGCTGCGCTATTCGGACGTGTTCAAATTGTCCCGATCCAACGTCCGGGAGGATTGTATCCTACTGGTTACGGTTAAAACCTCTGATGCTTTGAAGATTGAATTAAACCAATACTCAAGGGCAATCCTGGACAATTATATCAATTTCCATTTTCCAAAAGATAAGGCACTCCCGGTGATTTCAAACGCAAAAATGAACGAGTACCTTAAAGAGTTGGGTGAGTATGTTGGTCTGGATGAACCGCAGCGAGATGTTTATTTCATGGGCAATGTCCGGCATGAGGATGTGATGCCTAAGTATTCCATTTTAACCACCCATTGCGGTCGGCGCACTTTTATTGTGAATGCGATTTTTCTCGGGATCCCGATTGAGGTGGTCATGAAATTTACCGGGCACAGCGACTATAAGGCGATGAAGCCGTACATCAAAATTGTGGATGAACTGAAAGCTCAGGAAATGAATAAATTTAACCGTTTATAATTTAGTCCCCGTTTTTGAAATTAGGGACTAATTTATGCGTTGCATGATGGTTTTGGGTGGTTCATTCTGTTTGGTTAGTTTTCTGAAATACTATATTTAAAGGGTTTCCATGCTTGGTTGATTCATGCTGATTTATAGGTCTTAGTACCCCTCTCTCCGCAATGAGTTCAAAGCCTCGCGAAAACGAGGTTTTTTTTTATATTTTTTAAAAAACACTTGCGTTTTTTAAAAAATTGGATACTTTTGCATCACTTTTGAAGGAAGCCAAATCCTTCATCAAACAACAAAAGTCATCGGGGTGTAGCGCAGTCCGGTAGCGCACCTGGTTTGGGACCAGGGGGTCCCAGGTTCGAATCCTGGTACCCCGACAAACAAAGAGAGTGGAAAGCAATTTCTACTCTCTTTTTTGCTTAAAGATCTACGGTAGCGCATCCCGACTGGGTCGGGAGGGTCCCAGCTTCGAATCCTGGTACCCCGACAAGCAAAGAGAGTGGAAAGCAATTTCTACTCTCTTTTTTGCTTAAAGATCTACGGTAGCGCATCCCGACTGGGTCGGGAGGGTCCCAGGTTCGAATCCTGGTACCCCGACAAGCAAAGAGAGTGGAAAGCAATTTCTACTCTCTTTGTTGCTTAAAGATCTACGGTAGCGCATCCCGACTGGGTCGGGAGGGTCCCAGGTTCGAATCCTGGT
>JAPLDT010000027.1 GCA_026391315.1 Bacteroidia bacterium | reverse complement strand
AAAAAAAATCACCAATCAACAGACTTATGTTTGACCCGTCTGGATTTGAAACCATTGTTTAAAACATACATTGGATTGATAAGGATGATTAATCCCTTTTCATACCATTTGAAACCGTTCCTGCCCATTCGGATGGTTGCACGATGGGCCAACTCTCCAAAAACAATTCCGGTGATGGGAGTTACAATTAAATCCTGAATACTGGGTTGTTCAAAAAATGCCTCTGTAACATACTCCCAAAGCATCGAATGGCCAAAGCAAAAGAGGGAAGATTGAAGGATGGAGGCATTTTGCGATCGCACGGCATTGTAAAAATAGGCTCCCTGGTATGGATGCCCTACATAATTGACAATCCATAAATCATTGTCAATCACAGGTGGCTCGCTGTATGCCCGCTTAAAATTATTCAGGCAGTTCTCCAGCGTTAACTCACTTTTATCCCACTTACTGATGAGCTCGGGAGAAAAATACAAAAAAGTGGAACTGCAGATTTCAAAGCCAAATATAAAAAGGGAGCCTCTCAATGCCTTGGCGCCAAATTTGGCGTGCTCATTCCGCAAAGGATGATATCCCAAAATAGAATCTTCCGGATTACTGCCAATCAAATACTTAGCTTTTGAGACAGCCTGAAAATTTGTTTTGTTCCAGAGAGTACCACGAAATTTCCACATCCTCACATCCCGGGGATATTCTTTACACCGGGCTTCAACTGCAAAAAAAAGCAGTAACCCTATGAGGAGACGAAGCTTCATCGAAATTTAAGATTTTGTTTCTAGCTTGGAATTTACATTTAAATATACTGATAATCTAAAATAAAACCAATTTCCAGGCCAGTTTATCTGTAATTCGGTGAACCAAAATCGTTACTCCCTGACAATTTCCTTTACCATGAATTCAGTCCGCCTGTTCGCACTCCGCCCCTCCTCGGTGCTGTTATCACCAACGGGAACGGAAAACTCGACTCCCCTGCCCGTCAGCCTGAATGGCTCAATGTTTCTTTTCTTCAATTCACCCACAACAGCCTCTGCCCGCTTTTGGGATAAAGACAGGTTGTATGCTTCAGTGCCAACTTTGTCAGTATGGCCAACCACCTCCATGGAGACGGATGGATTCATTTTCATGAATTGCGCCATCTCATCCAGCTGAGATTGAGACGCCGCTTGCAACACCCACGAATTGGTCTCGAAGAAAATATTCTTCAATGTGGTACTTGCCCCGGAAACGATTGGCTGCAGCCTGACCTTCAGTTCCCTGGGCCGATCTTTTGTAAAACCGCTGAGCAAAGGGATATTTTCTGAAGAGAAAAGATATCCCTTCCGGGAGATGCTTAAACCGTAATTTTGGCCTGAAGGGAGACAAACAAGAAAGGTGCCGTCATTTTCAGCATCGGTAATTTTGCAGACAATCTTGTTGGTCAATAAATTGGTCAGAACAATTTCCGCAACAATTTTCTTGCCTGTTTTTGCATCCGTAACCTCCCCCTTCAAGTAAGAGACCGGATCCGGCCGAAGTGAATCATGAAGGGTGAAAAAGAGGATATCACGTCCTTTTGCCGGGTTGCGATCCGAGGTAAACCATGCCTTCTCTCCCGATATTTCTACAACCAGTCCCTCTTCGTTCCGGTTGGTATTTATCGGATAACCCAGATTGACAGGCACACTGTATTTCCCATCCACCATCCTGGTAAGATAAAGGTCAGTCCCTCCCAGTCCGGGCCGGCCATCCGAGGCAAAAAAGAGTGTTTTGCCATCCGCATGAAGGAAAGGTGAAATGTCATTCCCGGCGGTATTTAGTTCAGCTACATTGGACACATTTCCAAACTGCGGAATTCCATCCGGCGAAACACCGATTTTTTCAGCCTTCCAGATATCCTTTTTACCCTTTCCTGCCTTTCTGCTACTCACAAACAGAAGCGTTTCCCCATCAGCAGACAAGCTTGGCTGCGACTCCCATGCCCCACTGTTGACCGGCTCCCCCATATTCAAAGGTATAGTCCATTTTCCATTCTTATTGATTGAAATATACAGATCACAGCTACCGATACCATCGGGTCGTCCACAACCAGTAAAAATCAACAACCGACCATCGGCCGAAAGGGTTTGTGCCCCTTCGTTTTCATCCGTGTTAATGGGATAACCTAGCGGGACTGCTTTACTCCAACCGGAGGAATCATGTTTCGACAGGTAGAAATCTTCCTGTGGTTTGAAGATTTTCAGGCCATATTTGTCCCTGGTTTCGAGACGGGTAAAGACCAGCCCATTGGCTTCGGCGTTGAGTGAGGGCCAGTACTCTTCTGCGGAGGTATTGATCGAATCGCCCGGATCGGTGGGCCGAAAAGCGACCGGATGTTTAACCGCTTCCACCGAAAACCTGCATGAAGCCAGTAGCAATCGCTCTTCGGGATTGAGCGACCTTTTGAGAAGTGCAAAATGTTCCATTCGGCTGAGCGCCTCAACATATTCTCCCTTTTTGTACAGGAGTTCGGCCAGAAACTTAAATCCTGCCGGGTAGGCGTCACCGGACAGGGCGAGGCCTTTTGATAAATCCAAAATTTCCTCTTCTGGTTTCCCTGCCTCATGAGCGAGGTCAGCCAAGGCAAAGTGGGCCATGTAATAAGTTGAGTCTACCTTAAGAATTTCGCGTAAGAGCTGCGAGGCTTTTAATGAATTACCCTGCTTCGAGAGTGATAGCGCTTCGTCGTATAGGGAATTGGTCCTTTTCAGAATTGCGGAAGTATTTTGGGCATGAATCGCTACGGAGAGCATGAAAAACGAAACGAAGAATGACAACAATCTCATGGTAATGTTGGGGCTAATTGGATAAATATACAATAATTATTGCAACGGCGCTCTTAGCCCTTCGACCCCTCTGATACGATCAATGAGCAGCTTTCCATTTATTTAGTCAGCTCCAATCACCCCTCGGCATCGCTCGGGGAACGGGAAGTTTTGACTTGTTTTTGCCCCTTCGACTCCGCTCAGGAGGGCAATAATTGTTTACTCATTCCCGTTGTCTAATCGTCCTCGTCCCTCGGTCATTTCAGTCTCTCCGTCATTCTGTCCGCCCTTCGACCCTTCGACAAGCTCAGGGACCGGCGTTGGCTTTGAGTTTATGGGAGAGCCCTTCGACAAGTTCAGGGCAGTGCAGTTCAGGGAGGCTAACCGAAAATGTCAAATAAAAAAACCGTCACGGTTGCCCGGACGGTTCTTTCATGTATTAATAATGCTATTTTACAGACTGTTGATGGCATTTAGGTCGTCAAAAGCCACTTGCAAGCGGGCAATCAGGGTCTCTTCACCTTTTCTTATCCAAACACGCGGATCGTAATATTTTTTGTTGGGTTTGTCGGCGCCTTCGGGGTTACCGATCTGACCCTGCAGATAGTCATGATTTTTAGCCTCGAACTGACGGATACCATCCCAGTATGCCCATTGTGTATCTGTGTCGATGTTCATTTTGATGACACCATAGCTGATGGCTTCGCGGATCTCTGCGTGTGAAGAGCCTGAACCTCCGTGGAAAACGAAATTAACAGGATGTTCGTCCATCAAACCCAATTTGGCTTTGATGTATTCCTGGGAATTTTTCAGGATAACCGGCATCAACTTAACATTACCAGGTTTGTAAACGCCGTGAACATTGCCAAACGAGGCGGCAATGGTAAAATTGGAGGATATTTTGCTCAGTTCTTCATAAGCAAAACAAACATCAGCAGGCTGAGTATATAAAAGACTGTTGTCAATACCGCTATTATCGATGCCATCTTCCTCACCTCCTGTGATTCCTAGTTCGATTTCGAGGGTCATGCCCATTTTGCTCATACGCTCAAGATAGCGTTTGCATATTTCGATATTCTCAACGAGCGGCTCTTCTGAAAGATCCAACATGTGTGAGCTAAAGAGCGGTTTGCCGGTTTGAGCGAAATGTTTTTCACTTTCATCGAGCAGTCCGTCAATCCAGGGAAGCAATTTCTTGGCGGCATGGTCGGTATGAAGTACTACCCGAACACCATAAGCCTCGGCCAAAGTGTGAATGTGTTTGGCACCGGCAACGGCTCCAAGAATACCCGCTTTATGACCTTCCAGTTTCAACCCTTTACCGGCATTGAAAATGGCACCTCCATTGGAGAATTGAATCATTACGGGAGCATTGGCGATTACCGCAGCTTCCATGATGGCGTTCACAGATGATGAACCTACAACGTTGACAGCCGGAATCGCAAAATTGTTTGCTTTGGCTACTTTAAAAATGTATTGCAAGTCGGTTCCGGAAACCACGCCCGGCTTAACAACCTCAGCTATTCTGTTCATAATGAAATGATTTAATTTTATGATCGCAAAGTTATGTATTCGAATTGATATTTGAATACAATTAATATTAAGATTAAGTAAACAAATCGGCGTTTTACCTTCCGAATTGAAAGAGCAGATTGAGGTGCAAAAATCAAGAAATACCCTTCCGCAAAGGTTAATTAGGGTGTCAAAAAGATTATGGTTTAACCCTTCGGTAGATACAATTCAGGCTCAGACACAAGGCACACGGGTAATCGCGGTAGCTTACCTCTTTGCCAATTCCAATAACGCCACTGATTGACTTAACTGGGTTCATCAGGGCTGAATGGGTGAGCGTTACACCGCATGGAGCAAGTGGAAAAAGTGCAAAGAGATGGTGTTGGTCGGATACATCCCAGTGGCAATATCCCGGACTGTACCGGTTGGTAGCCTTTTGACCTGGCCGCAATTCTTCTTGTATGAGTTGTTGCATCCGGTCGCCGGCCGCCTCTGTAAGAAAGATTCCCACCTGGTCGTAGATATACCCTTTGGCAGGGTCATCCCCCATCAGCAAGAGAGCAGATTTTTCGCTGATGGCCTTGCCGGCTGTACAGACAAAAAAGAGCAACTCTTCCGAATTTCTCAGCTCTTTCAATACCGTTTTTCCTACCAGGAAGGCTCTTCCATCAGCCACCAAACGTCCTTTTGACGGTTCGAACTGAAAATCTTCAATGATTCTGGAACAAGCTTTTATGTCAGTCAGTTGAGAAGCAAAATCCAGTGCTTCAAGGAGGTAATCATCAAACGGGGCCGGTAGAGGAGATTCAGGATAACCCAAGATGGCCTGAAGACCGGGAAGATCAAGCGTTAACTCTTTGAAATCAAAATTATACTTCTTGATAGCCATTATCTTACAAGGTTCCGACGGCCTCTCTTATTTTACGGATATGCTCTGGTGTGGTACCGCAACAGCCACCAACGATATTGGCTCCGGCCGCAATGATTGTACTTACTCTTGCCGCCATATCTTCAGGTGTTTCGGGGAAAGTAGTTTTCCCGTCCACAAAGCATGGCATTCCGGCATTTGCGTGAACCAAAACCGGTATGGTAGAATTGACTGTTCGTATCTCTTTCACCATTCCAATCATATCCTCCATGCCGTTGCCGCAATTGGTACCGATCAGATCTGCCCCGGCTTCAACAATGGTTGCTGTCATTTCGGATGGCGAGATTCCCATCATGGTACGGAATTCACCCCCGATGATCTTCTGGAAAGTCATGGTGCAGAATACTTCGCATCGGGTGTTTTCTTTCGCCGCTTTCACTGCTATACGGGCCTCTTCGAGGTCGGTCATGGTTTCGATCATGATGGCATTCACTCCGCCTGCCTCCAATGCCATTGACTGCTCTTTGAAGGCTTCGTAAAGTTCATCTTCTGTCACCTCTTCCATCATTAGCAGTTTCCCGGTAGGGCCAACCGAACCAAGAACAAAACGTTCGGGGCCGGCAGCCTTACGGCTAATTTCCGCGGCAGCTTTGTTGAATTCAAATACCCTGTCGCCAAACCCATATTTTTCAAGTTTAAAGCGACTACCGCCAAAACTGTTGGTTTCGATCATGTCTGCACCCGCCGCGATGTAACTCTGCGCGATATCCAAAACATCGCCCGGCCTGGAAATATTCCACTCTTCAGGACATTCGCCGGGTATCAATCCCTTTTGCTGAAGAAAAGTACCCCAGGCACCATCAGACACCATAACATGCCCGTTTTGTAATTCCGCAGTAATCTTTTTCATCTGTCTACTATTTTGTTATTCGGTGGCCAGTTTGACCTCCCAATCATGGCGAGAGCTTCTCCTTTTCAAAGATAATCAAAATATAAATTAACGACCTGAATTCATTGGTTTAAACGGCTCCGATGAATTCTAATCCCCTCACGGAAAAACCAAACAATTTGTGTAACCTTTTTTATTTGTAATCGTTCTAAATAATGTGCGTCATGATAAAATTATAAACTCATCCAAAATTCTACCAAATGAAAAGAAACGAATTTTTCTCAGCTATTGGAATTTCTGCAGGCATGATTTTTATGGCTCCTGTACTTTCGTCATGTAGTAAGGGTTTAACTGACACTACCACCAATCCGGGAGGCGGAGGAAATACTGGTGCCGTCGATTTTACGCTTGATTTAACATCTCCTACTTATGCCGCGCTTAACAGCAACGGTGGATCTATCGTCAAAGACAACATCATTGTAGCCCGTACCTCTGCAGGAGTTTATGTTGCACTTACCTCAATATGTACCCATCAACAGTACAATCCGATTGCATTTGAAAGTGCCGCCAACAGGTTTCATTGTCCCAATCATGGATCCAATTTTGGTGTGGATGGTTCTGTCATCAACGGACCAGCAACCTCTGCCTTGAAGAAATACAACGTACAACTCACTGGCACCAATCTGAGAATTTACGCCTGATCAAATAATAGGTGACGGGGTGACTCAGAGTGACCCCGTCAGTTTCATCCCCCGGAGAACAAAAAACAGGACTGATTACAAACCAATCTATTCATATTTAAATACTTACTTAGATCGCAGGATCTATTATCACTCTTAAAAATCGAAAACATGAAAACTACGGAAAATGCGCTCAACTGGTTCGAAATCGCGGTAAATGATATCAACAGGGCAAAAATATTTTACGAGACTGTTTTTGGAATTAAAATGCATACCGATGACATGATGGGAATGAAGATGGCCATCTTTATTTCAGATGACAGCACCGGAAAAGTATCTGGTGCATTGGTTCAGAGCGATATGCACAAACCCAGTGCAGATGGCGTCATCATCTATCTGAATGGAAATCCTGATCTGGATATCCCATTGGGAAAGATCAACGGAGCAGGGGGGAAGGTATTAATGCCTAAAACCCTAGTCAATGAAAATGTTGGTTATATGGCCTTTTTTATGGATACCGAAGGCAATAAAATAGGTTTGCACTCCCGGGAATAAAATCAAACCTGACAGGTTTTGGAAACCTGTCAGGTTTAACTTATTTTTTCTTTAACCACATGCCTTCCATTTCTTCCAGAGTTTTGCCTTTGGTTTCGGGAACCATCTTCCATACAAAAACAAACGAGAGAAGACTCATCGCTCCATAAAACCAATAGGTCACACCGCCACTGAATTCCATCATGGCAGGGTAAGTAGACGAAATGAAATAGTTCGCAGCCCACTGGGAGGCTACCGCGATGGCAATGGCCCGACCCCTGATCTTGTTGGGGAAAATTTCAGAAATCAGCACCCAGCAGATAGGTCCCCACGACATCATAAAAGATGCGGTGTAGATAATAATAAAGACCAGGGTACTGATGCCTATCACCTTCATAAAGGCAAGTGCACCTATGGCAAACATTCCGACAGCCATGCCGATAGAACCGATCATGAGCAGTATTTTACGTCCATATTTATCCACGGTAGCGATGGCAATCACTGTAAAGATCACATTCACCAATCCCATGACTACGGTTTGCAGCATGGAAGCGTCTTTGGCAGCGCCCATGCTTTCAAAGATGCGCGGGGCATAATATAAGGCCACGTTAATACCAACAAACTGTTGAAAAACAGAAAGAAGAATTCCGATGACAATTACCACCTTCCCATAGGCAAAGAGCTTTTCGGAGGAGGCTTCTACCGATTTTTTGATCTCCTGTAGTATCGTTTTTGCCTTCTCTTTCCCGTTGATTCTGGTCAAAATTGTGAGCGCCTGCTCATCGTGGTTGTGCAATGCCAGATACCGGGGCGTCTCCGGGACAAAAAACAATAGAAGTGCAAAAATACCGGATGGTATGGCCGCTGATGTGAACATCCAACGCCAACCAATGGTGTTGATCCACTCAATGGTCTGACCATGCGCGATGCCATAGTTGACGAAATAGACCACCAGCATACCAAAAATAATGGCAAACTGGTTGAAAGAAACCAACCTGCCCCGGATCTCTGCAGGGGCAATTTCACCAATGTACATTGGACATACAGCCGAAGCAATTCCAACGCCAATACCTCCAATGATCCGATAGAAATTGAACATGAACAACAATCCCATGGTAGGTACTCCTTTGGTAAAGAAGAGGGTCTCGGGCCAGCCGGATCCCAGTGCAGAGATAAAAAAGAGTAAGGCCGCAAGCATCAGTGAATTTTTACGTCCCAGCTTCGAAGCAGCCAGGCCTGAAACCATTCCACCAAGAATACATCCGATCAGGGCACTGGAGATGGTTGCTCCGTGTGCCAGCGATCCCAATCCCAAACCGTTGATCAAATAGAGCTGAATCGATTTTTCGGCTCCTGAAATAACTGCGGTATCGTATCCAAACAATAATCCGCCGAGTGTGGCCACCATGGTAATGCCGACCACATAAGATGTGCTGTGCTGCTTCATGGATTAAATGTAGCAGTTAATCAACTGTTCCAGCATCTCCTGTTTGCCACTGATCTGTTTTGGTTCACCAACCTCTTTGGCTATGTTATAAAGATCAGTTAAGTTAAGTTTCCCTGCTTCGTATGCTGCTCCCTTGCCCGAATCGTAAGAGGCATAACGGTTTGCCTTCAGTTTCAGATAATCAGAGTCTTTCAGCATTTTATCGGCAATAACCAGCGAACGGGCAAAAACATCCATTCCACCGATATGGGCCATGAAAATATCTTCCATATCCGTTGAATTGCGACGGGTTTTTGCATCGAAATTAATTCCTCCGCTAGAGAATCCTCCGGCCTGAATAATTTCCAGCATCGCCTCCGTTATCTCATAAATATTGGTTGGGAATTCATCTGTATCCCATCCGTTTTGGTAATCACCTTTGTTCGCGTCGATTGAACCAAACATACCGTTGTCGCGTGCTGTGCGCAGCTCGTGTGCAAATGTGTGGCCGGCGAGCGTTGCGTGGTTGACCTCAATGTTCAATCTGAAATCGTTTTCCAGTCCATGTGCTCTCAGGAAGCCAATCACTGTCTGGGTGTCGAAATCGTATTGGTGTTTCATCGGCTCCATCGGTTTTGGCTCTATCAGGAAGGTTCCTTTGAATCCAAGTTTACGGGCATGGTCGCGGGCAGTGGCAAGGAATTTGCCCATGTGCTCCAACTCGCGTTTGGTATCGGTATTGTGCAGACTCATGTAGCCTTCACGTCCACCCCAGAATACATAGTTGGTGCCTCCCAGCGCGATGGTGGCCTCCATGGCATTCTTGACCTGAACGGCAGCATTTGTCAATACATTAAAATCGGGATTGGTTGAAGCGCCGTTCATGTAACGTGGGTTGGAGAAAACATTGGCAGTGCCCCAAAGCAATTTGGCTCCGGTAGCTTGCTGGCGTTCTTTTGCGAAGTCGATCATGTTGGCGAGCCGTTTTTCAATTTCAAAAACGGATCCATCGCCAACTACATCGGTATCGTGAAAGCAGTAAAACGGAGCACCAATTTTGCTGATGAATTCGAATGCTGCATCCATGCGCTCTTTGGCTGCGGTCATTTTGTCCGATGAACCCACCCATGGAAAAATTTGGGTACCGGGACCAAACGGATCGCCACCATCGCCGCAGAAGGTGTGCCAATAAGCCACTGCAAACCGAAGATACTCTTTCATGGTTTTTCCCAAAACAACCTTGTTGGCATCGTAGTATTTGAATGCCATCGGGTTTTTGGACTGTGGACCTTCGTATTGAATCTGGTCAATACCCGGAAAATACTCTTTGTTTCCTTTAAAAACTGTCATGATGTTGAAATTTTAAGTGATTGATAGTATGATTATAACTGTTTGTTTAGTTGCTCCTTCCAATTCTGATAGGCATCCTGGTAAGCATTCTTGTTGGTCTGGTTGGGAAGGACGGTATCAAGTTTGTGTAAACTGACAAATGCTTCTTTCGCCGAAGCGTAATACCCTGATCCAATACCGGCACCACGCGCAGCCCCAATTGAGCCGTCGGTATCATATAACTCGATTGTTGCGCCCGAAATACCGGCCAGTGTATCCCTGAACAGCGGACTCAGAAACATATTGGCCTTACCAGCCCTGATCACTTTGGCATGAATACCGATCTCCTCCATGATTTCCATCCCATATTTGAAAGAGAAGACAATTCCCTCCTGCGCTGCCCGGAAAAGATGGGCATCGGTGTGGGTGTTAAAGCCAAGTCCTAAAATCTGCGCACCGATATTTTTATTTTGAAGCACCCGTTCTGATCCGTTTCCAAAAGGAAGAATACTCAGCCCTTCGGAACCGATGGGGATAGTAACCGCTTTGTTATCCATTTCTGCGTAAGAGAATGCTTTGTTTCCAATATATTTATTCAACCACGAGTTCAGAATCCCTGTACCGTTGATACAGAGAAGTACTCCCAATCGGGTGGCTTTGTCGGTATGATTGACATGCGCGAAGGTATTGACCCTAGAGAGCGGATCATATTTCACCTCACCGCTGACGCCGTAAACGACTCCTGACGTGCCAGCAGTAGTTGCGATTTCTCCAGGATTCAAGACATTCAGTGAGAGCGCATTGTTGGGTTGGTCGCCAGCCCGGTAACTGATTTTTGTGCCCTCAGCCAGGCCTAATTCTCTTGCGGCTTTTGCATTCACAACCGACTGAACCGAGAAAGTTGACGCGATTTCCGGAATGAATGAACGGTCGAATCCATAATAATCCAGAATGCTTTCCGCTACTTTGTTCTCCCTGAAATTCCAAAGAATACCTTCAGACAGGCCGCTGGCAGTAGTTTTGATATCACCCGACAACCTCATGGCAATGTAATCGCCCGGCAGCATAATTTTGCCCGGCAGCATGATTTTGTCGATGCGATTGTAAAGTTCGGGTTCATTCTCTTTTACCCATTTGAGTTTGGATGCAGTAAAATTCCCGGGAGAGTTTAAAAAATTGGCCAGGCAGTATTGTTCGCCCAGATCGCTGAAGGCCTTGTTCCCATAAACGGCTGCCCGAGAGTCACACCAGATGATGGAGGGGCGCAAAACCTGGTGTTTTTTATCCACCAGTACCAGTCCATGCATCTGGTAGGAGATTCCGATGGAATCAATGGTTTTGGGTTCAATTTTCGAGCTGTTTAAAACATCCTGAATGGATAACTTTAAGTTCTCCCACCACAATTCGGGAGCCTGTTCGGCCCAACCGGCTTGT
Source organism: Bacteroidia bacterium (assembly GCA_026391315.1). GTDB lineage: Bacteria > Bacteroidota > Bacteroidia > Bacteroidales > Prolixibacteraceae > CAINVV01. Next base: position 3,285 of record JAPLDT010000027.1, on the reverse strand, counting down.
TTGGCGGTAATTTTCATTTCCTGCTTTGGATAGAAAGCAGAGGTGACACATTTACCTGTCGTTCCGTCAACGATGGATGCTTTCACCGATGAGCTGCCAATGTCAATTCCCAATAAATACATAATGGTTTACTATTTTAATTTTAAAACTGTTCTGTTGCAGTATGAAATTTTTACAAGGATTCACGAATGATCAGTTCTGTTGGCACCAGAAAATCAACATTTTCATTGGCAATTGCAAATTCGGCGGCCTTTTTTCCCATTAATTTGAAGTCGGTTGAAATAACAGTAATACCATCGGAAATAAACTGCTTCATGGGTGTATCGTTGTAAGATAAAATGCCAAAATCTTCCCTAAGTTTGAATTTTTTTCGGTTGGCTTGCTCCAGAACGGCTGCCAGATCGATGTCTTCAAAGACAAAGTAGACCTTCCCAATTTTGATATCAAGTTCCTGTATATCGTATAAAATACTAAAATTGAGACCGTTGTCAGAACAAAATTTCCCGACATTATCGATTGATTCGAACGGATGAAAAGTATACTGAGGGTAAACACAGACTACTTCATCATATTTTCTTAGCAAATGCCAGCCGGATGTCAGACATTTGTACACTGACTCGCCAAAATCCTGATAAACCTTTGCCTGTCCGGGTTGTGCATGGATAGACCAATCAATCAAAAGCAGCTTATCCGGATCAATCTCCCGAATGATTTCCGGAATTCCCGGATGGTTGAAGTTCATGATGATGTAAGAGTTGAACTTGCCGTTGCTGCTGTGTATGATCGACTTGAAAAGCTCAAAATTATAGTGGTGAAAATTAATGTCCACCAGGATGTTTTTAGGGAGATTAAATTTGAAAGAGTTGTACAGCACCTCTTTATAAGCCTTGAAGGTGTCCAGAAAGAGAAATACTTTCTTTTGGGAGCGCGTAACAAAATATCCTTTGTTTGGGATGGCTTCCACTATTTCCCTGCGTTTCAATTCGGCATAGCTCTTAAAAACCGTATCGCGGGATAGTCCTGACTCTTTCATTATTTCGTTAACAGACGGCAAAGGATCGCCCTCCAGCAGCATCTTTAAATTGATCGATCGTACCAGTGCATCGACAAGCTGCTGAACTTTCGAGACACCTGAATTAAGATTTGGTTTGAAACTGAATTTTTGCATGGAAATTAATATCCAACTGTTCTGATCCGTTCTGCAAATATAAATAGAGAAAGGATTCTGCGGTATATAAAAATCATGTTATTCAACATCTCTTTGGTCAGATCTCAAGATCAGGTAAGCGTTCCAATTGCAAATAATATGTTGTACAATATTTTTATTTTTGGCACCTTTTTTATTATTAAAAGTAAAATATACTATTTTTACTGCGTTGATAATTAAACAAAAAAAGATGAAAAAAAATTATGCTTTCCGATTGTTGTTCCTGTTTCTGTTGATGAGTTTTTCCCTTTCGGGGATTTCTCAAACCACCATTGTGGTTCATACCGATAAGCCCGGAGCCAAAATTGACAAATCAATTTATGGCCATTTCGCCGAACATCTGGGTCATTGCATTTATGGAGGCATTTATGTGGGCGAAAACTCTGAAATACCCAACACAAAGGGTTTCCGTTCGGATGTTGTTGCAGCATTAAAGGACTTAAGCGTCCCATTGGTACGCTGGCCAGGTGGTTGTTTTGCGGACACTTACCACTGGATGGATGGAATTGGACCCAAATCAGCGCGACCATCGATTATCAATGTGCACTGGGGTGGTGTAACTGAAAACAACAGTTTTGGTACCCATGAATTTCTGGATTTCTGCGAACTGATCGGTGCAGATGCCTATGTCAATCTGAATGTAGGAAGCGGAACCGTAAGAGAAGCAGCTGAATGGGTGGAGTATGTCACCTCTTCCAATGAGAGTCCGATGACAAATCTTCGCAAAAAGAACGGACGGGAGAAACCCTGGAATGTAAAATACTGGGCCGTTGGAAACGAAACATGGGGATGCGGTGGCAATATGCGTCCGGAGTATTATGCCGATCAGTATCGTCAATACGCCTCATTTATGCGTGCACCCGGCATCTATAAAATTGCCAGTGGCGCCAATGTTGAAGACTACAAATGGACAGAGGTCATGATGCGTGAAGCTACATGGATGATGAACGGACTTTCACTTCACTATTACACTGTGCCCAACACATGGCAAAAGAAAGGTTCTGCAACGGATTTTAACGAAGAAGTGTGGTTTACTACCCTGCAGAAGACACTAAAAATGGATACCCTTGTAACCAAACATTCAGCGATCATGGATAAGTTTGATCCCAGGAAAAAAGTCGGGTTACTGGTGGATGAGTGGGGAAGCTGGTACGATGTTGAACCCGGCACCAATCCTGGATTTCTTTTCCAGCAAAATTCGCTGCGAGACGCTCTTGTTGCCGGTATTAACCTGAACATCTTCAACAACCATGCCGACAGAGTGCGTATGAGCAACATTGCCCAAATGATCAATGTACTTCAATCCGTCATTTTGACAAAGGATAAGGAGATGGTATTGACTCCAACCTATTATGTATTTAAATTGTACAAAGTCCACCAGGAAGCCTTGGTGTTGCCGGTTGAAATCAAATGCAACCAGTACACCCTGGGAACACAATCGCTGGATGCGGTGAACTGCTCTGCATCTGTCAAAGATGGCGTAGTGAGTATCACGCTTTGTAACCTGGATCCAAACAAGTCACAACAGGTCAGTTTTGATCTTTCCGGAATGAAACTCACGAAGGTATCAGGAAAGATCGTGACGGCTGGCAAAATCAACGCCTACAACGATTTTGGCAAGAAAGAGGAGGTTTCGGAAGCCGACTTCAAAAATGTGAAAATTGCATCCGGTAAAGTAGATGCAACCATCCCATCCAAGTCTGTGGTATTGATACAGTTACAGTAATTTCTAAAATTTTCTGACGGGGTGACTCTGAATCACCCCGTCAGTTATTCTTTTTTCTCCGAAAAAAACGTTAACTTGTAGAGTAGGAAATTCATACTTCTTAAATCTGCATCGAAATGTTTTTTCAAACCGACCACCTTTACCACATTTACAATCAAGGCAATAACAGACAGAAAATTTTCTTCAGTAAAAATAATTACTCATTTTTTCTGCGTAAAATTCAAAACTATATTTTGCCTTACGGAGATTTGCTTGCCTGGTGTTTAATGCCGAACCATTTCCACATAATGATCTATGTCCACACCTGCGAAATAAAACAAAGGAATGGGAAAAGAAGAACTTTAAATGATTC
>JAPLDT010000106.1 GCA_026391315.1 Bacteroidia bacterium | reverse complement strand
GGGTAGATCCAATGTAGTATTTGTCAAGCTGCTTCGAATGCAAAATATAGGTGAATGCCATACTATGGGAATGAAAGAAGGGTTATCACCAACGCGATAACCCTTCATGTGGGAACTGCTGGATTCGAACCAGCGACCCTCTGCTTGTAAGGCAGATGCTCTGAACCAGCTGAGCTAAGCTCCCTTTTTCTTTAAAAGTGTTGCAAAGATAGCCCTTTTTTCTCTTTCACAAAAAAATCGGTAAAAAAACGCTAAAAAAGATTCTGATTGAATTCTGATTTGTGCTATCTATTTGTATAAATGGATTTTATGGATTCTATTGACATCAAATAACTTTTGTAGCGATCCAATTCAGCGATTCGCTCTTCCTGGCTCATCCTGGCAGGACTCCAGCTGATAAAGGGAGGTAATACTGTCATGCCGGCGAAATAGAACATGCCATGGTGGATAGGGAAAAGAATGACTGCAGGATCACCATTGCTGGTTGCGGTATAGGCGATTTCCGGTCCCCCAGTTGTCATGGTAACAAATGCTGTTTTTTCTTTGAATGTTCCATTCTCATATACTCCACGACCATCTCCATAGACCAGTCCCATGGCAAAAACGCGGTCGACCCATCCCTTGAGGATCGCAGGCAAGCCAAACCACCACAAAGGGAAATTGAAGATCAGCAGATCGCACCAGACCAGTTTGTCCATTTCGGTCTTTAAGTCATTGCTGAAACTATCTGTTTTGCATGCATTTACCTGCTCTGCCTGGTATTTGAAGAAGTTTGGATTGGATAGGTTTTTAAAATCGCGATGGTCGCCAACAGGATCAAAACCCATTGCATAAAGATCACTCACTTGTATCAAATCACCTTTTTCTGAAAAGTAGTCAACAGCTACACTTTTTAAACCTGAGCAAAACGACTGTTGCTCGGGATGTGCGTGGATTATCAATACCTTTTTCAATGCGTTAAATAAATTATCCGGGTTATTTCTGCTGGCCAGTTGCGAAACTTACCATCCATTTTATACTTAATTTCCGGAATTTGGTTTCGGGTGCCTATTTTAACGCTGCAAAGAAGTCATTTCCTTTGTCATCGACAATAATAAAAGCAGGGAAATCGACTACCGTGATTTTGCGGATCGCCTCCATGCCAAGTTCAGGGAAATCGATCACTTCGACTGATTTGATGCTGTTTTTTGCCAGGATTGCTGCCGGACCACCAATAGAGCCAAGATAAAAGCCCCCATATTTCTTGCAGGCAGCAGTAACCTGGTTGGACCTGTTCCCTTTAGCCAGCATGATCAGGGAGCCGCCCAGCGACTGGAACAACTCAACGTAACTGTCCATCCGGCCTGCTGTAGTGGGGCCGAAACTGCCTGATGCCATCCCTTTCGGAGTCTTGGCGGGACCTGCGTAGTAAACCGGATATTTCTTAAAGTATTCGGGCATCTCCTCTCCCTTGTCGATCATCTCTTTGATTCGGGCATGGGCAATATCCCGTGCCACGATGAGTGTTCCCTTAAGGCTCAGTCGGGTTTTGACAGGATATTTGGATAGCTCTTTACGCACCTCCTCCATTGGACGGTCCAGATCTATTTCTACGGATGGCTGCAGGTAAGGGGCCGTTTTGGGGAGGAAACGCTCCGGGTGTCTCTCCAATTGCTCCAGGAAGATCCCGTCTTCCGTGATTTTTGCCTTGATATTGCGGTCTGCGCTGCAGCTAACGCCTATTCCGACAGGACAAGAGGCCGCATGGCGCGGTAAACGGATTACGCGCACATCGTGGACGAAATATTTACCGCCAAATTGTGCTCCGATTTCGCTCTTCTGGCAGATAGCAGTGATTTTTTCTTCCCATTCCAGGTCACGGAAGGCTTGGCCTCCTTCGTTTCCGGAAGTCGGCAGGTGATCGAAGTATCCGGCTGAGGCTTTTTTAACTGTTGCCAGGGTCGCCTCTGCCGAGGTGCCACCAATGACGACCGCCAAATGGTAGGGAGGACAGGCTGAAGTGCCAAGATCTTTGATTTTTTCCTTGATGAAATTGGTTAAGCTTACCTCGTTCAGTAACGATTTGGTCATCTGGTAGAGGAAGGTTTTGTTTGCTGAACCTCCTCCTTTGGTGATGAACAAAAATTCGTAGGCATTACCCTCTGTGGCATACAGATCAATTTGGGCTGGCAGGTTATTGCCGGTATTTTTCTCATCAAACATGGTCAATGGAACCACCTGGGAATACCGAAGGTTGCGATCCCGGTAGGTTTCATAGATTCCTTCGGAGAGGGATTTCGCATCATCCTGTCCGGTCCAGACGTTCTCTCCTTTTTTGCCAATGACGCTGGCAGTTCCGGTGTCCTGACACGTCGGTAGTTCGCCTTCCGCTGCGACAACCTGGTTTAACAGCATGGTGTGCGCTACAAAAATATCGTTATCGCTTGCTTCCGGATCTTGTAAGATGTGCGAAAGTTTTTCGAGGTGGGAAGCCCTCAGGTAAAAGGATACATCGGCAAAGGCCTCCCTGGCAAGGAGTTCCAGTCCTTCGGGAGCTATCTTAAGTATTTTTCGGCCGTCCGCCTCGATGGTGCTAACAAAATCTTTGGTAAGCAGACGGTATTTGGTGTCATCCGATTTTAAGGGGAAGGGTTTCTGGTAATTGAAATCAGACATGGTATTGAAAGTTTTAATGATAATCGAGAAGAACACAAATATACTAATCCGGTTCCTGTTTTAGTTGCGTTCTGTGCGAAAACTTTGCGGCCTCTGCGTGAAAAAATTGCTCGCAAAGGCCGCAAAGGAAAACTCGTCAAGATCGCAAACAGATTATTGCAACTTGTCTGATTCGAGTAGGAATACTCCATTCTCGTTTTGCAATGCCAGCTCAATCATCTTTTTGGCAACCTTATCAATGTGGATGGCCTTGTACTTTGCAGGAATCACAAAGTCCAGCGTTTGCATCATCCAGCTGGCGAATTTCTCGCCGGCTCTTTTCTCGGTACGGGGTCCCAGCAAGAGGGATGGCCTGAGAATTCCCAATCGGGGAAAACCAATCACCTTCATATCTTCCTCCATTTCACCTTTCACTTTGTTGTAAAAAATGGAAGAGGCAGGGTTTGCACCCATCGAGCTGACCACGAAGATTCCTGTGGTTCCCAGCGAAAGCGCCTTCTCAGCAAACGAGATGACATAATCGTGGTCTACCTTGTAAAATGCACTTTTGCTTCCTGCCTTAGCAATGGTAGTGCCAAGGGTGACGAAGGCATCATCTACCTTAAATTCAAGATTTGTTGTAGCAAGGTTATCAAAGTCCACGACATGCTGATGCAGCTTTTGATGAGCCAAATTGATCTCCTTCCTTACCAGGATATGGACAGACTCATATTCCGGCTCCTGAAGAAGCATTTTGACCAACGAAGATCCAACAAGACCGGAAGCGCCGGCAACCAAAGCAGTTTTCATAGTTTGAAATGATTGAAAAATTTGAAATGTTACCTGAATCTTAAGATGCGCTGCACTGAGCTTGTCGAAGTGCATTGGTTCCAACTATACAAAATAGCCGGTCCCTGAGCTTGTCGAAGGGTTTTTTAAATGGAGAAAATGCACTTATATATGCTTGCCAAATGAAAATCATACACAACAGACTCATTCCAGAATTAGAATCGTTCGTAGACCCTTCGACAAGCTCAGGGAGCTATGCTGAAAACACCGTAACCCTTCAAACCCTTCAAACAATTCAAACAATTTACATAATTTAAAACAAATAGTGCAGCCCAATGTACAATCCTGTATCTCCGTCCTGTTTGTTCGCGGCAACCCCATAATCAATGGCTATGACAAAGTTTTGGTTCATGGCAAGCCTGAGGCCGGCTCCATAAGTCGCATGCATCTTTTCGGCTCCCGGATTGAAATAGTCTGTTACAGTGTCATGCAATGGTTGGATGTTTGGAATGGCAATTTTCTTTGTAACCTGTCCCATATCGAGGAAGGTATTCAATCCCCAGTAGAATTTTTGTTTGATGAAATTCATTCGTGCAAATTTCCACCTCAATTCGAAATTCCCATAAACAACGCCATCTCCAACCACCCTGTCTCTTCTGGCACCACGCAAATATTTGGATCCGCCCAATCCGATGGTAGCGTATCCGGTCATCGCAGTTGTAATCATTTGAGGTTCCATGTAAAATGGCACCCGACCGCCCAGGGTTTGTTGCCAGCCAACGCGGTAAGCGAAGGAGAGGTCATTAGGGATGAGGGTAAAGTATTGCCGGTGGGTCAGTGCAAACCGGGTGAAACCGGATTCTGCCCCCAGAAATGTTGGAACCGCTGTAATGACAGCTTCCGTCCATATTCCTTTCATCGGATTGACCCTGACGTTACGTGTGTCGTAAACAATTCCTGCTTTTAGTTCAGGAATAAATCCACCATTGGCATCGCCGGGTTTGATAATGCCCCATTCAATGTATTTTTCATAAAGCCCTGGCTGAGATTGCACACTCGGCAGTTTATTCGCATCACTTTTGTTCTTGTTCAACCGGTCTATGTCGACCGACGAAATGGAAAAATTAAGCAGGTTCACCCCGGCGATCCATTTGAATTTGGAATCACCTATTTTGTGCTGCAAATCAACCTTAAAGCGGAAGAGATTTTGTTGAAATTTGTAGAACATCCTGGTTTTGTATTCGTCGGATTTGTCATCTTCCCAGGTTTTCTTCAGGACCGATTCAAACCCGTTGAAACCGTAAAAATCATAGGCCTGATCGGGCAAATAGGTGAGGTCTACTGAAAGGTCATAATTTTTAACTAGCTGATCAGAATTGTAATAAAACCGATAGACACCACTGCCTTTGGTAAAACGGGAAACCTCAAAATAAATTGATTGGTTGTAGGCAGGGAAACGCTTACCATTCCCATAATCGAAGAAATTTACGAGCGCGCCGTACTGAAATCCCAAATCGGTGTCGAAGGAGATGGCCGGAAGCGCTCCGAAATTCCATCCCGTTTTAATAGAATCCGATTTTTCTTTGGAACCTTTGTCAGCCGCAACAGACTTAAACTCGCTGACCGAAAGCAGTAACAGCGCGAATAACAATCTTTTAAATCTCATAGAAAGGAGGTTACTTCGTTAATTCAATACGAATATCAGATAATTTTTTCAATTATCTTCAACTCTTCAAAGGCAACCACGTATAAGAGGTAAATTTGGGCTCTTACAAAAAAAATTTACACAGAGTTGCACAGAGGAGCACAGAGTTTCACGGAGAAAAAATATTAAGTGACTGTTTAAAATTAGATTATTCAAGATTGTTTGGTGTTTTCTTTGTGAAACCTTGGTGACTTGGTGTCTTTGTGGCAGGAAAAAAATAGCCACTAAGGCACCAAGGTTTCACAAAGAATTTTGTATAGAATTTTAACTGAAAACTGAAATTATAAAATTTAAACAGTTTCTAAAAAAGCAGGATTCGTTTAGTTTGAGATGAACAAGATATTAGCGTTCTTATAATTTTCACATTTTCACATTTTCCAATTTTCAAATTTGATTACCATGAAATTTATAGGGGCACATGTGAGTGCAGGAGGGGGAGTCGAGAATGCTCCGGTTAATGCCAAAGAGATTGGTGCGAATGCTTTTGCACTCTTTACCAAAAATCAGCGCCAGTGGAGTTCTCCTCCCCTGACATCCAAAAGTATAACAGCTTTTAAGGTTAACTGCGAAAAATTAGGCTTCCTGCCGGAGATGATTCTTCCGCACGACAGTTACCTTATAAACCTTGGCCATCCCGAAGCGGAGCCTCTGGCTAAATCCAGGGAAGCTTTTCTTGATGAGATGCAGCGTTGTGAACAGCTAGGGTTGAAATTGCTGAATTTTCACCCCGGCAGTCATCTGCAAAAGGTTGAGATTTCCAAATGTTTGTCAACGATCGCAGAATCGATCAACATCGTTCTTGATAAAACCCAAGGCGTGACAGCGGTCATCGAGAATACTGCCGGTCAGGGCTCTAACCTCGGATACATCTTCGAACAGATTGCTGAAATGATCGATCAGGTTGAGGACAAATCGAGAGTTGGTGTCTGCATTGACACCTGCCATACCTTCACGGCAGGGTACGATTTAAGGCTAGAGGAAGCATACAATCATACCTGGAACAAGTATGGTGAAGTGATCGGCTTCAACTATCTCCGGGGTATTCACCTGAACGATTCCAAAAAGGAGCTAGGCTCCCGTGTCGATAGGCACGACAGTGTGGGCAAAGGTTTGATCGGTATCGAAATGTTCAAATTGTTGATGAAGGATGATCGTTTCAACCAAATCCCCATCATCCTCGAAACACCGGACGAAACGCTATGGGCAGAGGAGATAAAGCTGCTGCGCAGTTTGGAAGGATGAATTACAAATTAAAGATTACAAATTACAAATGTCTCTTCATCTGTAATTTGTAATCTTTAATTTGTAATTATTCGGTGATTCCTTTCCACTTATCGGTTCTGAAAGGATCAGCAGGTAGTCCTTCTCTGTTGTACAAGTTGGCATCATCGGGGTTATTGGCCCAACCGTACCGAACAGCAGCAGGTTCTGCAACATCAGGAGAACTCACTACTACAGTGTTTGTTCCGGTGATTGTTGCTTTTGCCCAAACGAATTTGTGATCGGCGCCTGCCACAGTAAAGCCTTTTAAATAGCCATATTTGTCTTTTGCCATCAATCCGTCGGCAACATGACTAAAGGTAATCTCAGCCTTGTTCCCCGTGATTTTTATATCCTTGTATACCGGACCTAAATTTTCAATATTTTGATTGTAAGCTACTTTTAGTGCCGAAAGTGCCAGTCTTTTTCCAACAGTCTGTTTGTCTTTGGGGTGAATATCCAGCGCATTGCCGATATCAATGGCCGAAGCCATTCCTGTCTTTGGCAGGGAAAGTGTCATGGATTGGGCCTCACGCAATTCCGCCCATGTGCTCTCAGAAGGAAGCGAGTCTGCAGGCATGAAATTAGCGAGTTGAACGAAAAAGAAGGGGAAATCACCCTGGTTCCACTGCTTTCTCCAGTCTTGGATCAGTTCGGGAAAGAGGTGACGGTACTGAAATGCCCTTCCGGCATTGCTTTCACCCTGGTACCAGATGGCCCCTTTGATCCCATAAGGTACGAGCGGATTGATCATGCCGTTGTACAACAACGTAGGAAAAGAGTTGGGACCAAGAGTGCTGTTTATTTTAAGAACGCCGATTTTGTATTTCCAGTCACCCGCTAAAGATATACTCCCTGCGTCGGCATGGATACTCATATCATTGGCATTTCCATAAATCCCTCCATTGCCGCCAATATCTTCCACCCTGACGGTGATGTTGTTTATTCCTGCTTTTAATACACCGGTAGGGATGGTATAACTGCGTCTGGCCTCAGCCTTCAGTTCTGTTGAACCCACTTTAACCCCATTCACATATGTTACATCAGAGTCGTTGATTTTTGACAACTCGATTGTTGCACTTTTCCCTGCAAGAGCAGCATCAACAGAGATGTTTTTTCTAAACCAGATAATTCCATCAACACCCTGAAGTCCGTTATTTTCGATGAATCCCGGAAGGGGCATAGTTTTCCAGCTATGATCGTCCATGTCGGGAGCAGCCCATATGGGTTGGTTATCTTTGGTTCCCTGATCGGAGGTGGAATATTCACTGAATCGGTCACGGAGCTCTTTCTCCATGCTTTTACTATATTCTTTCAGGTCAACCTTCTTCAGATTTTCCAGCACAGGGGCAAAATCAGGATCACCGGAGATAGTTTCCGGACTGATCCAGGTTTCGGCTACCGTACCTCCCCACGAGGTGTTGATCAGACCGATTGGAACTTTCAGTTTCAGGTAAAGGTCCCGTCCGAAGAAATAGGCCACTGCCGAAAAGCTTGGTGTAGATGCGGGTGAACATTGCCACCATTCACCCTCCTCCAGATTTTCTTCCGGATTTTGAGCTATCCGCTTCTTCACTGTGAAAAGACGGATCTCGGGATAATCGGATGCCGCAATCTCAGCTTGTGCGTTTAGGGCGGAAGAGAGGTTGAATTCCATGTTAGATTGTCCGGAACATACCCAAACCTCGCCAATCAGGATATTTTCAATGGTACGAAGATTTTTGCCTTTCACCACCATGTTGTATGGTCCGCCATAATTCATGGCCTGTAGGCTCACTTTCCACTTACCGTCGTTCCCTGTTTTGGTGGTCACGGTTTTGTTGTTGAAGGTTACGCTGACTTTCTCGCCCGGCGAAGCCCATCCCCAGACAGGAATTGGAATGCCTTGCTGCAAAACCATGTTGCAGTTAAAGAAAGGTGGCAGAACGACCTGCGCTGCCGCGATGTTGCTGAAAAGGAGAAGAATCAGCAGGATTTTCCAGTTTTTGAATGGGGTTTTCATTTGTTTAGTTGAGTTGATTAATAATGTTAATAATGTTTGAAATGTTTGAAATGTTTGAAATGTTTGAAATGTTTGAAATGTTTGAAATGTTTTTGCCTTTATCCGGTTGCATTATTTTTAATCATCGAATCATCGAATCATCACATCAGCAAATCAATTAATCAATAAAAATATCTCCAATCAGATAAGTTTTGGCCTGACCAGAAATCAATACCCGATCTCCGGACAGCTGGCATTTCAGAAAGCCACCTCTCTTTGAAAGCTGAACGGCTTCGAAGGAGAGTTGGTTGAGCCTGTGGGCCCAGAACGGAGTGAGGGAGGTATGGGCAGAACCCGTCACAGGATCTTCATTCACGCCAACTGCCGGTGCGAAAAATCTGGAAACGAAATCACAGTCATAACCGGCCGCAGTAGCCATAAGGCCCCGGGCGTGCACCTTTTTAAGTGCAGCAAAATCGGGATTCAACGCCTCAACATCTTCCTGCGAACCGTAAAAGAGCAGGTAATCTTTTTTCCCTTTCCATATCTCCAAGGGCTTCTTTCCTATGGCAGCGATCAATCCTTCCGGAGGCAAGGTCGGTTCAATGTGATCAACGGGGAAATTGAGCTCCAGTAAAGACTCTCTTTTCGTAACTGTCAATTGTCCGCTGTGTCTGGAGTGAAAAATTATGGTCTCGTTGGGAAAGTCAAGGTGGTGAAAGAGCACATGGGCAGATGCGAGTGTGGCATGACCGCAAAGTTCCACCTCAGTAACCGGTGTAAACCACCTGATCTCTATCGAATTACTTTTAGTTACCAGGAAGGCTGTCTCAGAGAGGTTGTTTTCTGCGGCAATGTTTTGTAAAATTGTATCATCCAGCCAATTATCCAGCGGACAAACGGCTGCAGGATTTCCTGAAAAAGCAGTTTCAGAAAATGCATCGACCTGATAAATTGGAATTTTCACGGTAGTTAATTGATAGATTGTAACAGCCTTAGCATCGCTTTGCGCGAAAAAAAATACAGTAGCGTGCTAAGCTCTTCCGGGTGACGAAAATAGCCAAAAATTTGAAATAATATCAATTCCGTTATTATTCATACGTATATAATTTGTTTTTTAAAGGTCGCATGGAATACCCACATAATCATTTTCGGTTGGTGTGAATATTTCCTTATGGGTATTTCATGTGGTTCAAATTGATTTACTTTGCAGGAAAAACAGAAACGATATGCGATCATATATACTCGAAGAGACCAACTGGAAAGCGCAGAAACATCAACGCCCTGAAGTGGCTATTTTGCCCTGGGGTGCAACCGAAGCGCACAATTACCACATGCCTTATGGAACCGACAATTATATTGCTTCCCGGCTTGCAGGATCATGCGCCAGGGTCGCTTGTGATAAGGGGGCAAAAGTGGTGGTTCTTCCCACGATTCCGTATGGGGTGAACACAGGGCAACACGATATTCTGCTCGACATGAACCTGAATCCCAGAACTCAGTTCCAGATCCTGAAAGATATTTTGACGGTGCTTAATCGTCAGAATATAAAGAAGTTTGTGATTCTGAATACCCATGGAGGAAACGACTTTAAACAGCATATCCGTGAATTGAATCTCCTGTTTCCTGATATGTTGCTGACCCAATGCAACTGGTTTAAGATGCCCGGTTTCGAACATTTTTTTGAAGATCTGGGCGAACATGCCGGTGAGGTCGAAACCAGCCTGATGATGTACCTGCATCCTGAGTTGGTTTTGCCGCTTCAAGAGGCAGGTACAGGCAAAGCCAAAAAATTCAGGATTGCCGCACTCAACCAGGGCTGGGCCTGGTCCGAGCGGGAGTGGAGCAAAGTTACTACCGATACTGGTATTGGCAATCCTGCGAAAGCGACGGCGGAAAAGGGAGAGATATTGTTTCAGTTTCTAACCGAAAAGATCTCGGATTTTCTGGTGCAATTGGCTGAAGCGGATTTGGGGGATTTGTACGAATAGAAATTACAAATTAAAGATTACAAATTACAGATTAAGAGCGTATTCAATTTTTAATCTGTAATTTTTAATTTGTAATTAATTATTGCTCCACCCAAACCTCAAAATCCTCAAATCTCACCATCGAAGGTTTCTGGTCGTTGGTACCTGCGGCGAGGCCGATATCCAGGGTATGCTCAATCCTGGCAATATTCCCTGATTCCCTGCTTAAGATCCAGCTTTTACCATCGAAACTGTAGTACCCTGAAAGCCGGTCTCCGTGCCTGACCATCCTGAGCCAAAGTGGAAATAGATGATCGGAGGTATAGTTGAAGCTTCTTGAGTTGTGCATGGAGCCATCGCCAAATTCATCCCATTGCGCACCGTGACGCTTGGGGGTGGAGAACATCAGGAATGAACCAGGACTTCCCTTCTCATTGCCTGTTTTGGCCAGGTTGTTTCTGACAAAGATGCCAAATCTGAACCAGTCGCTCACCGCTTTTCCCAATTCAACAACTTTTACGGTGGCAACGAAATTTCCGGTTACGGATTTTGGCAGAAAAATGGTGCCATAAGAGTCTTCTGCATGCAGAAAATCTGTTCCGCGGGCAGTAATTTGGTAACTATTCGCCCCAACATTGTAATCATATTCACAGGGTTTTGCGGTAGCCGAACAGAATGTCTGCAACTGAGATTGCGTGAAGTTTACCTTCCTGATAGGGAATACATGAAGGGAAAGGGGAGGTTGGTTGCCAATGGTGACTGATTGCTTGCCGGCTCCAGGCAGGAAACTGAAACAGACTATTTTGGATTCTTCTGCCAGTAATGCAATAACTTTGGATGCCACAATTTTTTGGTTGACAGAAAGGAATAGTTCCTGGTCCCTTGGTGCAGCCTGAACATTCTTTATGGTCACAAACACCCTGGCTGAATCACCCAAAGGGAGCACTTCAGCATCTGTACCCAAATTGCTGTACAAAACCTGAATTGGATCGCCTTCTATTTCAATGGGTCGGTCTGGTGTTGTTCCGATGGATACCATGTGTTTGCCCGGAGTAAAGAACTGGTGCCTGAATTCAACGGTGCGGCTATTTTTTGCTATAACCGGGAAAAGCTGACTTTCTGCAATTTTCCCATCTACATAAAGTGGAACCTGCCCATTTCCAGTGGAACCGTTGTTGGTGACTACAGCCTTGAACACCAATGTTGCACCGGTTTTTAAACCTTCCGGTGAAAAGATCTGAAATTCACTGTACTTGTAATTTGGTTTATCATTGATGATTTTTTCCGGCTCATTCTGCGGACGTTCGATCATGTGGTTATCCCGGTAGACATTGTTTTCCAGGTAGGCTGCACACAGTTTCATTTCGGCCTGTTTGAGTCCGTAGAGGATATTGTTAGTGAGCGACCAGCCTGAAGCCATGTTCTGAAGGAAGAGACCTACGTTTTCGTTGGTGGCGGCCGGTTTGATATCGTGGATCAGGTTTTCGCGCACCACAGAACCGGGACTTAGTCCGTAAACGGCAATGGCTCCCTCATCGTCGCGGGCCATGTTTGTGAAAGACAGGTGGTTGTATTCAACCAGATGACTGCCATCGCTGGTCTCCTCTACATTGGGCCACGAACCTACCGTGATGCCGTAACTTCCGGTATTGGTGACATAATTGTGTGCGATGGTTGTTCTCATGGCATTTGCGGTGCGGATGCCAACCATCGCGGGCCGGAGATTGGCTACTTCATTGCGGGTGATGCTGTTGTCGCTGACAAGATCGCTCCAATGTTCAGGGATTGGGGATCCATAAACGGCGATGCCTGATCCGGTTATGTTTTGGATGATATTTTGATCGATCAGGTTGTGGTAACTTCCCAAACCAAAATAGATGGCCGACTGGCTGACATTTTCGATGGTGTTCCCGATCACCTCACAATTTTTGGCATACGAAAAATCCAGGGTACTGCGATCTCCCGGTGCTGTTGTCGAAAATGTGAGATTGAAGAGACGGAGATTGCGCAACGGCTTCTCCCTGGTTCCTTCCGCATGGATAATCCCTGCTGTTCTGGGGCAGAGCACTATCGCATTGTTTGGATTGTCGATTCCCTTATCAGGAATATAAGACATGATCCTCGCTTTTTGATCAAAAAACCATTCTCCGGCTGTGTCGAGGAAGGCTTCCAGATTTTCAACGTAATATTTTGGGGGCACATTGAGGAGCCCCTCATCGGGATCTTTGAGGTAAGCTTTGTGTTTTTTCTCATCAATTTTGGTCAGGGATGTGTGGACGGCGCCCCACCGGACTGTCATGGTAATACGGTTGGAAGTGAGATCTTTCCAGGCTTTGAGATCACCCGGTCTGAAGTTGAAGGATCCGGGATCGGTTGGTTGGCCGTCTGTAAAGAAATATCCCTGGTTGGGAGTTCGTGCCAGCATCTGTCGCCGACCGTTGGCAAAGAGCTCTTTTACCTCCTGATTTTCAAGCTGCACCTGCCATTTCGCGCCAGAGGATTTCTTCCATCCGGTAATTCTTTGCCCTCCTGAAAGAACAGCATGTTCGCCCGGGTAGGAGGCATAGGTGACGAAGTAATCTTTGAGTTGGTGGTATTCGAACGCTCCGGTTGGAAGTTCCGTCTCTATCCGCTCGCCGCCATCCAAAGCGTTGAAATGTAATGTACTATCCAGTGAATAGACTCCTTCGCGGATGAGAACGAGGATATCTTTCCCTGTTCCATAAGGATGCGGAGAGCCGATATACCGTTTGTCGAGAGCAGGTTTTTTGGGAAGAAATGTAGCAATTTTCAGCGCCCTTACTGCTTTTTGAGCCCGCTGCACCGTTGCAAAGGGACCATCTGTTCCTTCAGAATTTGGTTCGGCCAATCTTCCCGACCAGTTGTCGTTTCCTTTGGTAGATACGAAGAAATCGGCTTTTTTATCTTTCAGGGAATAATCCTGCCATGTTTCCCCGCGCAGGAAGCGACCCTGGGCTGCGATTGGCGTACGATTCAGAAAGATACAAAACAGTAAAAGCAGAAGTTTCGGAGTAACCGACCAAGGATAATTCATGACAAGTAAAATAGTAGTTAAGGATACAAGTAGTTGATTCAGATGATTCTATGCAAAGACAATCATTTGAATAAGACAAAAGTAAGAAAAAAATAACGATATCGGGACAATAGATTTATTGGAGTGCAGTTGTCAATTTGGTAAAGAAGACAACCAATGTGATTTTTGCCCGGCAGGGCATCAAGCTCAATAGAAATATAGTTAGTTGAATTTCCGTTTTCCCGTCAGGGAATAAACAAACATTAGCCGATCCCATTAAATGATTGGATTTGTGAATGTCTATCCCCTGACGGGGAAACGCGATCCGTTGGTCTCTCTTTCTATTGAGCTTGATGCCCTGACGGGCAAAAGTTGAATTTGAATTAATTGAATTGAGATAGAAGAATGTAGGTATTGAATACTAATTTTTGAGATGTAGTGACAAATGTTACACTTAGGTCAAGTTAGATCAGACAAATTAAACCTGACCAATGTCAGGCTTCACAAGAGTCTGATATCCCAAACAAAATCTTCAACATTTTTTAAAATAATATTAGTGGGGAACGAAGGATGGTTGGTATTGATAATATAATTGAATTCTTGTGATATTAGCGCTGAAGGTACTTTTAAAACAAGTGATTCCATCGAATTGTACCATCTTGAGCCAATTTCCTGGAGTTCAACGTATGCATCAATTGACGTCCAGTTATCAGGTAAATTTCCCGGGTTTATTTCTTGTATGGATGCCAGATCCTTTATGGTAATAGTTAATAATTTATAGGGACTGGATAGATTGATGGCAGAACGGTGAGCAACTGTTTCCAATGTTGAGAGGGACCTACTGCCACCGGTGTAGATCACAAACTGATCTTTCTTGTTCCAGCGGTTTGCGGCTCCTGACGCCTTCAGGAAATGAGCATATTTCTCCCGGCAAATTTTATAAACTTCCATGGTTACACATTATCCCCATATTCAATAGCAACCAATTGATCGTCTATAAACTTGATACCGATTATGGTATCAAGGAAATCTTTGGGAGGTATATTGTCAAGAAAACGATTTTCTGTTTGCAACCATTTGTCAAAATTCTCTTTAGACTCAAAAACATCCGTTCCATGCTTATAGAGGGAAATGATTAACACAAGATGCTCTTTGATATTGTCTTTTAATATACTTTCCGGTTTTCGGTAAGCCCTTAATGTCTTTGAATTTATATTTAACCAGGAGGAAATAACCTCATCATTTAATGTAGTTATTTCCTTTAAGTAGGTTAAATATTGCCAGTTAACATTATTTTTCCTTAAATAAAAGAGGATATTTGATAGATTGCCAATTTCAGGAATAGCGGCAAAATTCGCAACGGATGTCTGTTTTTCTAAAGTATCCATGGGCCTTTTTTTATCAAAGATAAGAAAAAATACCTGAATCAAACAGTAAATTTACCGGAATTAAGAAAAAGTGATTTTGCTATTTTTCTTTTGGCGCCAGTTCGAAAGCAAATAGATCGGCAAGTGGTACATTTAGGGTTCTTGCAAGTGCAAAAACGGTACTTAAGGTTGGATTTATTCTTGCGGTTTCAATTCTGGCAATTTGGCTCAAGATTATCCCGGACTCGAAGGCAAGTTGACTCTGTGTATAACCCTCCCTTTTTCGAATCTTCTTCAACTGAAGGGCAAAAGCTTTAATCCCCTCATTATCAAATATTAATTGCCTGTCACTTTGCTGCATTGGAGTCATAGCAGCAAGTTTCATAGAAAAATAAAATTAATTATAGCATACGTGCTATAATTAATTTTATTTTTCTATATTTGGTCTTCTTCTGTAGTGACACGTTCAAACATAACTAAACCAAGATATTACCTAACATAAGTTCCCCGAATTTTAAATTGGATGATTCTTTACTATTTGCATAAGTGCACCAAATACAGTGTTGTCAATTTATAACCTAATTTGAATATCATGAAGATCAATTTTAAAAATTTTCAGGTACTTTTTGCAGTACTGTTTTTATTTGTTCTATTTTATTGCAAAAAGGAAGCCTTAAAAACAGCTCCCGTCGTTTCAATTACTGCTGCATCGGGTATTACAGCCAACTCGGCCTCCGCCGGAGGTAATGTCACCGCAGATGGTGGCGCTACCGTGACCGGCAGGGGTGTTTGCTGGAGCACAGGTCAGAATCCATCTACGTCCGATAGTAAAACATCTGATGGCTCCGGAGTTGGGAGTTTTAACAGTTCAATCACCGGCTTAAATCCAGGTGTAACTTACACATTAAAGGCTTATGCCATTAACTCTGTTGGAACATCTTACAGTAGTTCTGCCTCTTTCTCTACGATTTCTATTGGTGCCACGTTAACAACAGTAGCCGCGACATCTATCACCTCAAATTCAGTAAGTAGTGGTGGGAATATAACCAGTGATGGTGGTTCAAGTGTAACAGCACGAGGTGTCTGCTGGGCTACCACTGCAGGTCCAACTGTAACCGCTAGCAAAACATCTGATGGCAGCGGAATTGGTAATTATACAAGCTCAATTCCAGGATTAAATCCAGGAACTATTTATTATATAAGAGCTTATGCCATCAATGGTGCTGGGACTTCTTATGGTAATGAACTCACTTTTACCACCATAGCAAATCTTGCTACCATTTTCACTACAGCGGTGACTTCGATAACCTCCACAACAGCATCTGGCGGAGGAAATATATCATCAGATGGAGGAGGAGCAGTTACAGCTAAGGGAATATGCTGGAGTACTACCTCTGGACCTACTATTTCCAACAGTAAAACCACCGATGGTAGCGGAACTGGTAGTTTCACAAGCCAAATGACTGGATTAAATCCTGGTACATTATACTATGTCAGGTCTTATGCCACAAACAGTGCAGGGACAACTTATGGTACAGAGATTTCATTTACCTCGACCGCAATATTGCCAGTGTTGACAACCACAGCTATCACTGCAATCACTGCGGCAACTGCGAGTAGCGGAGGTAATATAACTTCTGCTGGAGGTACAATTTCGGCAAGAGGCATATGCTGGGGGACTTCAACCAATCCTTCCATTACAGACAATAAAACTTCCGACAGTAACGGCCCTGGCATTTATACCAGTAACTTAACTGGATTAAGTGCCGGAACAACTTATTATGTAAGAGCTTATGCCACCAACAGTGCTGGTACTTCTTATGGGAATGAAATATCCTTTACCTCCTCTATAGTTTCTCCCGTTTTAACTACACAAGCAATTTCTTTGATTACAACGACTTCTGCAACAAGTGGTGGTAATATTACTTCCGCCGGAGGAGGTACAATTACAGCCAGAGGTGTATGCTGGAGTACTTCAACCGGTCCTACCATTAACAATACTAAGACATCTGATGGTACTGGGGCAGGAAGTTTTGTTAGCTCACTAACCGGATTGACTGTTGCAACAACTTATTATGTAAGAGCTTATGCAACAAATAGTGCAGGTACATCGTATGGGAATGAAGTTGTATTTTCAACGGCTGCAAATTTACCGACATTAACAACCGCAACCATCTCTGCACTTTCTTATGCCTCAGTAACAAGTGGAGGTAATATTTCTGCTGATGGAGGTGGAGCAATTATATCCAGAGGTGTTTGCTGGAGTACAGCAAATAATCCTACAATTTCTGATAATAAGACAACAGATGGCACAGGATCAGGAATCTTTACCAGTTCAGTTTCAGGCTTAACAGCCACGACAACCTATTATTTGCGAGCTTATGCAACCAACAGTGCCGGCACTGCCTACGGGAATCAGATTAGTTTTACAACTACTGTAGCTCCACCCACTGTAACGGACATTGATGGAAATGTTTACAACATGATAACCATCGGTACTCAGGTGTGGATGAAAGAGAATCTGAAAACAACAAAGTACAACGATGGTACTGCTATCCCGTTTGTAACAGGCAACTCTGCCTGGTTGACCTTGCGAACCCCTGGCTATTGCTGGTACAACACAGACGAAGCAACCTACAAAAATATTTACGGTGCTTTGTACAACTTTTTTGTTATTGAGACAGGAAAACTCTGTCCAAACGGTTGGCATGTACCAACCAAAGATGATTGGACAACACTTATAACTTTTCTTGGGGGGGATAACGATGCAAGCATAGCAAGAAGCAAATTAAAAGAAACCGGAACAGTCCACTGGACTACAAATACCAACGCCACAAATTCGTCTGGTTTTACTGCTGTACCAAGTGGCTACAGACATTATGATAATGGAACTTTTAATGGCATTGGTACAGAATCTAATTGGTGGAGCTCCACTATTGAAGCTTATTTTACTAACAAATGGATCTATACTATCGATATGTTTAATTCCCAAGGTCCTACAATTCATCAAGCAGATTACAATTATTTTTCTACTTATAATAATACAAGAAATTACGGGTTTTCTGTTCGCTGTATAAAAAATTAAATTCATTAGAAACAAGTTAACGTGGAAGTATTTTAACTTGTTTGCAGTTTTCAGGATAGCAGATCGCAACTGCTATCCTGAAAGTTAATTATTTAGGGCAAAATATGGAAGAGTGGATTGTATTACTTGTGAATTTGAATGAAGAGTTTATTTTGAAAATGGAAGTCCACAAACCAGATTAAAAACGGTGCAAAAACGAATGACCAAATAAGTCTGAATTTTGAAAAAAGAAAATCTTGAAAATTATTTAACATAATTCATTCAATACATGAGGAAAGGTTTAAAATTTTATCATACGCTCCTTGTTGTGACCCTTTTATCAGTACTATTTTATTGCAAAAAAGAGGAGACAAAGACTGCTCCGGTTGTATCAATTACAGCTGTTTCAGGTATTACAGCAAATTCGGCCAGCACAGGAGGAAATGTTAGTGCAGATGGTGGCGCTTCTGTGACCATAAGAGGTGTCTGTTGGAGTACAAGTCAGAATCCATCTACATCCGATAGTAAAACATCCGATGGTTCCGGGGTAGGGAGTTTTAGCAGTTCAATCACTGGTTTGAATCCGGGTGTAACCTACACTTTGAAAGCATATGCCATCAACTCCGTAGGAACATCTTATAGTGGTTCTGCTTCTTTTTCTACTACTGCAATCGGCGCCACCTTAACAACAGTAGCCGCAACTTCAATTTCCTCAAATTCAGCGAGCAGTGGTGGAAATATTTCCAGCGATGGTGGATCCAGTGTGACAGCACGTGGCGTCTGCTGGTCAATAATTTCTGGTCCAACTACGTCCGGCAGCAAAACTTCAGATGGGACTGGAATTGGAAATTTTACAAGTTCAATTTCTGGATTAACTCCTGGAACTGTTTATTATGCAAGGGCTTATGCTATCAATAGTGCGGGTACTGCCTATGGGAATGAACTCACTATTACGACCACGGCAAATCTTGCCACCATTGCCACTACAGCAGTAACTTCAATAACCTCAACAACAGCAACTGGAGGAGGAAATATATCGGCTGACGGAGGTGGAGCAGTTACAGCCAAGGGAATATGCTGGAGCACAACTTCCGGACCTACAATTTCAAATAGCAAAACAAATGACGGATCAGGTACCGGGGCCTTTATCAGTTCCTTGACCGGTTTAAACGCTGGAACCTTGTATTACGTAAGAGCCTATGCTACGAACAGTGCCGGAACCACCTATGGAAATGAGATATCCTTTTCTGCAAAGCCAATGGTAGCAATGCTTACTACCATTGCCATAGCCTCTGTAGCCCCAACGACGGCCAACAGTGGTGGAAATATAACCAATGACGGGGGCGCAGCAATAACTGCACGTGGGGTTTGCTGGAATACTTCCACCAGCCCGACTACATCCAACAACAAAACATCAGATGGCACCGGAATAGGAAATTATACAAGCTCAATTTCCGGATTAACTCCGGTAACGATTTATTATATAAGAGCTTATGCCATCAATGGTGCAGGTACTGCTTATGGAAATGAACTAACCTTTACTACTGGTAATCTGCAGATAAACTCTCTGGAAGAAAGCGTAACTAAAGCACCAGGTGAAGCGCCGGATTTTGGATTAAAGAAATTTTATATCATTACTGGTAGCTTTTCGGTTTTAGAAAATGCGCAACGTTTAAAAGCAGATTTAATTGCTGAAAATTTCAATGCCGGAATCTTTATTAATAACAATGGAATGTATCGTGTAAGTTGCTATAGTTCAGATGATGAGTCAGTAACTCGTACCAAGTGTGCAGAGATTATTCAGCTATTCCCTAAATATAGCGATTTGTGGTTATTAATAAAAAAGGAGTCAAATAGCATAACCGATATTGATGGTAATATATATTCAGCAGTTACAATAGGTACACAGATTTGGATGACAGAAAATTTGAAGGTTACAAAATATAATGATGGTACTGGTATCACCAATGTGACAGATAATACGGCCTGGGCAAATTTGCAAGCAGGAGCTTATTGCTGGTATGAAAACTATGGAGCAACTTACAAAAGTACATATGGTGCCTTGTACAATTGGTTCACAGTCAATACTGGAAAACTTTGCCCTATTGATTGGCATGTGCCAAGTGATGCTGAGTGGACAATAATGACAACTTATTTGGGAGGCAGTCTTGCAGCGGGCGGAAAGTTAAAGGAAACAGGTACAACCCATTGGGCAATCCCAAACGCAGGTGCAACTAACATTACCGGTTTTACAGCTGTTCCTGGTGGATACTGTTATATCACAGGTTTGTTCTACAATATTGGAATAGATGGTCGCTGGTGGTCATCTACTGAGGACTCGGCTACAAAAGCCTGGGATCTGTACATTTTCTATGATACCAGCCAAGTACTCAGAAACAGTGGTGATAAGAAAATTGGATTTTCCGTACGTTGCTTAAAAAATTAGTTGAAAAAAATATGCATTGCTTTTCGATGAGAAATTTGAGAATCATATTTGATAAAATGGAATTGACTAGTCAGGGTAAATACTTATGGTCAGAAAAATGACAACAGAATATGTGAAAAGTACATAAAAATATTACTGTAATTATTTATTAAACAACTATTTAACAAATATTTTTGATTAGGAAATTTAATTTTATTCGTATGAAAAATCTAAAAATATTCTTTGGAGCATGTATTATTGCTATGGTCTTATTTACCGGTTGTGGTCAGACAAGCAGCAAGCAAAAGGAGTTGGAACTTAAGGAAAGGGAACTTGCGCTAAAAGAAAAAGAATTTGCATTGAAAGTAAAGGAAATTTCTGAAACTGACTCTTTAGTTAAAAAGGCAACTCAAGTGCCAAACAACCAAACCTCTAATATCAAAGAAAGTACGGAAGTCAAATTGATTATAAATCCGCAAAAGATGGATAATGAAGGATTTGGGCAAATTACCTTTTTAAAAAATGACAAAATGCTTTTCTGTTTTGTTCAAAAAACTCAAAAAGGTAAAATTGTGATTAATGGAACTAAATATATCCTCACTAATTGTTCTAATGGCGAAAATTCGTACAAATTATCTGGTAGTGAAGTGATAATCAGTGCTAATAATCTTAAAGATGAAGGATCAGGCGATTGTTTCCATTTCAATTGTCCAAAAGTAACAATAACACTAAATGGAGTTTCAACAACTATTTCTAATGTTAAAATTCAGGACTGCCTTAGTTTTAGTTTGTAGTAGGATCAATCAAAATAATAAAAAACCACATCAAATCCATTTTGCATAAATTATGAAAGGCATGAAAAATCAAATGATAATTTTCGCAATTGTAATGATAGTTCTTTGTTCAAGTTGCAATCAGGTGAAATTGACAAATGAGGAAGCAAAAACCCTCGTCGTTAGAACTTTGGGCCTCCCTATTACCTATCGTCATGATATTGATAAGAGGCCAACCATGGGATCCGGGTTTGAACTTGGTGGCCTTCGAAATGCTGGTCTCATTACCGGTAGTGAGACTCTTGACAGCAGAAGAGCAATAGAAATTCAGATTACCGAAATGGGTCAATCATCTTTTATCGGAGAAAATAATGACGCTTACATGTTCAAAACAAATGATATTGATTTTGATCAGATTACAGGAATTTCCATTAACAAAGAGGAACAAACAGCAACTATTAGATTCTCAATAAAAGCAAAAAACGTTACGTTAGCAGCGTATGCACTTGCTAAAACAAAAGCAGGCTTTAGTGGCCGCAATTATTTAAACTATAGCTTAATCAATCCACTTAACGGTGAGTTAGTTTTTAAAAAATTTGACAATGGCTGGCAACTACTTGAACAAGGTAAATCAAGCTCTGTTTTGTTAAATCAACTATTGGATTCTGATGTCAATTCTAATCGGAATGATGATTATACAAAGTTAATAAGTGATAAAAGTGATGAAATTTATGCAAAAAAAATAAAATCATCTGATAATGAGAATAAATCAAATAATTCAAAATATACCGTTTATGGAATTATTAAGAGTGTAGACTATCCAAGAAATGATTCTTGGTATATCTCAATTGTAACTCCAACCGCTAATAAAGTTATGATTTTTGTAAATATCCGTGATTCAAAATGGGACAATGCGCATTTAGAGAATTTGAAAGAAGGTGTGAAAATTGGGGTAATTGGTGAATGGGAAGTTTGGGGTGACGGAACTAAAGGGCTTAACGC
The DNA here is from genome assembly GCA_026391315.1 of Bacteroidia bacterium. Lineage (GTDB taxonomy): Bacteria > Bacteroidota > Bacteroidia > Bacteroidales > Prolixibacteraceae > CAINVV01. The sequence goes on along the minus strand of JAPLDT010000106.1, from coordinate 2,948 downwards.
CAATAAAATAGACTTCCTATAAAGAAGTAAACCTTTTTTAATCGTATAATAACCCTATCCCAAAACAGCAAGCTACCCGGCAAGTCGGGTTTCGGCGCTACGTTGACGGGAAAGTAGTAAATTGAAATGCAGCCCTTCGTAGGAAGTTCGGTAGTTAAAATCCCGCCCTGCGTTTAACTGCTGAACATTGGTAAATGAGATATTAAAAATTCAACAACAACTCAATTCTCAAAAAAGACATAACCCGAATTATTTCAAGGGAATGTTTCTGAGATTTTATTCCCAATATATGAAAAGGCACTATCTATTAATTTCTCTCCTGTTATTGGTTTTACAGACCTCTTTTGGTCAAAACAAGAGTGCGGCACTTCCATCAACATACGACCGAAGTTCCCTAACCTTGATCCTCATTGACCATTCTGATTCAAAACTAAGGGATCGGTTTACTACAGTCGAAGTTCCCGGCAAGTACTTTGAAAACAAAATTGAGCAGAAATCAATTGGGGTTTCATTTGCTACCGGCTTTGATGCAAACAGCTTTGCAAATAGACTTAATCAGCAAAAGATTGGGAACCAGATCATATCGTTCTGTTATTCCCGCCAGGCCAATGGAACAATGAGCGCCGACAGGTTTCATGAAAGGGGGTTGTACAACGCCACGGATGCTGATGTTCTGAAAGCGAAAGTCACTAAACTGGGTATGGATGTGATTAAAGATTATGGTGGTAAAATTATCAGCAAGAGCTATGTTGCTGTTCTTGACTATACAGGTCTCAGGGAAGTTAATGAAGGAAACAGCAGGGGTTGGTACTCTGATGTCAAAATGTATCTGTTCAAGATCATTTTCGACGATGCTACTCAGGCAATATTATACAATGAGCTTTGGATTTATCCCGATGATTCTCCTGAAGTTAAAGCTAAAAAGAAGGAGGCATTTGACCAGATGAATTTTAATCTGGAATTTGTATCCCAGGCATCAACACCAGTCTCAGAGCAAGCTTTTAAAATTCCTCCGCCAAACTATCCAGCGTCCTTGACACAGGATCAACTTCTAGAAGTTGTTTTGCAAACAGGACTGGATAAATGTCTGGCTAAAATTGAGAAAAATGTTGAGGAGCTGAAGGTAAAAACCACTTTGTACCAGACACATCCACCAAGGGCAAAAATTGGAGAAAAAGAGGGACTAAAAGTTGATCAGTGTTATTTTGTTTATGAATATGTTTATAAAAGAAGGACTAAAAGCACAAAAGCTGTCAGAAGAAGTGTGATAAGGGCTAAACAAGTTGTAGATAACCGAGGTGTGGCAACCGGCTCTTCCGAGTTGTCGACTTTCTACCAGGTGGCGAGTGGCCGTCTCAAAAACGGATTTACGCTACAGCAGCACAATGAAGCAGGTGTTGGTGTATATGTCGGGAATGAATTTGGGAATGTTGGTGGTGTTTCCGCGCGGATTGAAAAAAGAGGTGGAGGGGCTGTTTCTATACCCGCCGTATACATTTTTTTAGAGGGAGGTATGCAGCAGAAAACATATTTCCGGATGTATAATAATATTAATGAGCCACTTACAAATCAGAATATAAATTTTCTGCGGGGTGATATTGGAGTAGCAAAAGGTTTGCACTTGATAAAGATCCTAGAGCTCGCCCCATATTTGAGTATAGGTTTAGAAGCAGCGAAAAACAGGGATTGGAATAATGATGCTCAATTTAATGGTAACGTGTTGAGATCAATGTATTTTAAATATGGTGCAAATTTATCCCTGAATCTCAAGTACAATATTCAGGCTGTCGGAGGGATAGGAGGGTATTTATTCCTAAATGCGGAAGACGGGAAAGGAGAGATTGTAGTTGGTGATCAGAAAGTTGCTTATGATTACTTCTTCCCCGACAGAGCTTGGGGTAAAGCTTTCTCAAGCTATGTTGGGATTAGATTTCAATTTTAATTTTCTTGAGTAGTATCTGACGTTACTCTAAGTCACCTCTTCAATTGTTAGTTGGCAATAGCGATTGATCCGATCAATTATTTGATGTTGAGAAAGTTATCAATAGTCATCATCAAATCCTGTCTGATGATATTATTCAAGATACAATTCGATTGCCTCTTTGGTTCTTGCATAAAGTTCATCATAGGTTTTTGCCTGAGTGTGGCATCCTGGCAATTCAATCACGGAAGAAATTAGATAACCGTCAAACCCCTGTTCTACAATTATATTAAATGTTTTATGTAACATCTTTTAGCAATTGTTAATTTCCTTCTATTGCGTTGTAAAGGTACACAAAAAGGACATTATTTTTTAAGGTGATTATTTTATTGTCCCTACTTTTTTTTGAGCAAATCTTCCCATTTTTTTATGTTTCAATCTGTGCAATCTGCGTAATCTGTGGTAGGAGGGAAGGAGCCGCCCGGCCGGGCGGCGATACAGGAAGGGGCTAAAAACACAAATGGGAACAAATCTTTTGAATTTGTCCCCATCCTACCGGACAAGCGAACTTGCCCTGGTGCCAGGCTACGGTTATTGCGGCTGGCCTTCCTGCTTCGACGGTGCTTGCGCTTTGTTTTCTGCTTTCCGACCCTTACCTTCCGTTACAACCTGTTACAGCTGTAATTTCCGGCTCTCCATTCGAAATCCTTGCGGATCTCTTCTCTGAGGGAGTTGCTTCCGGACCTTCCGGCTTTTCCATCTTGCGATGAAGCGGCTTTCCGGGTACTTCCGCCGTCCTGAGACTTTGGTTTCCTTCGAAAACTTCGGGAGACTTGCGTCTCTCTCCGTGTTTCGCCTTTGGCTTCAACTACCTGAAGAACGTTGTGCCTTTTTCCTGCCGGCCGTTTGATGCACGCCCGAAACTTGCGTTTGGGTTGCGTTTCTTCGGCTCCCTGACTTCGGATTTCACTTTTAACGGCGATCTCTTCAGTCGTCCTTTCCACTAGCCTTGCGGTTTTGTGTTGGG
>JAPLDT010000051.1 GCA_026391315.1 Bacteroidia bacterium | reverse complement strand
GCGTCTTACCAAAAAACCTGCTGTTCCTGATAAGGCACATGTGGTACTTGAGCTAAAGAAAAATGCAGCGCCGATAAGCATTGAACCGAAAGATATCTTTTCGGCCGGTAAGGATGAAACAAAAGTTGAACTGATCTATGCACCTACCGGTGAAACGGTGATCAACAGCGCCAAAATTGACCAGTTAAGCTCTTTCTATTACGTCAGGAGTGGACATGGGACCGTCAGATACGCACCTGTTGCCAACTCCTCCGATGGCATGGGTGGAAAATTAGTGGGCGACGAGCCCAAGTGGAAGCCATTCGGCAGCGAAAAGAATCCAGCGGCCGAGATTGGTTTTGCCATTGCAGCCCCTGTACTCCGGATGCAGGAGGGCATACGGAAGGTGAACCTCGCTTTGACCCTTTCCAATGTGGATGGTACATTAATCAATGATGCCAGGCTCAAGGGGGCGTTTGATCTCTATCTTACAGGTGAGAAGAGCTGGATCGGGCCTTATGCCGCCGATCCAACCCTCAAGGATAATGTATTGTCTTTCGCTATCACTGTTCCTGCATCAGAGAAAGCTGTAGTCGATTATAATGTATCCATTCATGGCTATCGTTATACAACAGCATCTCCGGTGATTCAGCTTCTGATGAAAACAGGGTTATCGCCTGATTCGCTGGGATACAGCGATTTTGAGGGGGTGAAAATCCAAAAAGCCCGGATAACCGTTGAGGTTTCAGAGGTTACTTCGCTTTCGCTGGAAGGAGACCAGGGAGTCCTGAATCCAAAAAAACCATTTACCCCTTTCGGAGCAGCGCCCACCAAAGGTTCAACCTTCCTGGTAGGGTATTCCGAAGCGCTTTCGAAGAAACTGACTGAATTGTCCATTGGGGTCAACTGGAAAAATGCCCCTTCAAATTTCAATAGCTACTACAGCGGTTATGGTGAAACAGTGAGCAACAACAGTTTTACCGCCGATGTTGCTTTCTCCTACCGGGGCGATGGGAAATACCACCAAGACAGTGTCCATTTGTTTGAATCCGGCAATGCTTCCAATCCGCACAACTTCGTTTTCACACCCGGCTCACTTCCTTTTGTGATTTGTTATCCCATGGGACTGAAAGTTCTAAGCCTTCGGCAGACTGAAACCCTCTGGTCCAAAAGATTTCTAAGGGAGTTGGCAATTTTTAGTCCGGTACTTGTAAATACACCTGCTGTGGTAAATCCCGAAAAAGGATTCGTCAGGTTTACCCTAAACCAAAGTTTTTTTCATGCCGAGTACCCAAAAAAGACGGTAGAAAAAATACTTGAATATTCAAAGCAAGAGGGGAATACTCCGGCCTATTCGGCGCTGAATGAGCCTTATACGCCGGTCATTCAGAATATTTCACTTTCATACAAAGCTACTTCGGATGAGGTTAGCATCAGCTCATCGTCCCTCGATGATTTCGCAAACGATGAGATACAGTTTTTTCAGGTAGCCTACCTCGGGCAAATTCAGGAGCACAGTTACCAGCGAAATCTGTTCAGTTTTCTGGTCGACAAATTAGTATCCCTGATGCCTGAATACAAAAATGAAGGGGAACTGCTCATTGGTTTCACAGATTTGAAAGCCGGCGACAGCGTAAGCGTGTTGTTTCAGGTGGCTGAAGGGAGTGAAGATCCTGAGTTGGATCAGGTTGTCGTTGATTGGGCTGTTCTTAGCGACAATTACTGGAAACCGATGGCGAAAAGTGAGGTAGTACTTGATACAACCAATAAACTACTCCGGAGTGGTATCATCAAATTTATCATTCCCCATGATGCCACTACAGTTAATAGTCTTATGCCGGTCGGTAGAATATGGATCAGGGCCGCTGTCAAAAAGAATGTGAATGCCGTTTGCCAGCTGGTGTCGGTGATGACCAATGCCCTCGAGGTGCAGTTCTCAGATCAGCACAATGATCCGAACCATCTTGCTCTTCCTCTTGAAAAGAATAAAATTGCCAAACTAAAGAACGGGAATGCCTCGGTCAAAACTGTTGCGCAGCCTTATGCCTCATTTGGTGGGAAGCAGTCAGAGACAAGTCCTGCATATTATACGCGTGGATCCGAGCGTCTTCGTCACAAAAACCGGAGTATCACCGCCTGGGATTATGAGCGGATGGTTCTCGAAGCATTTCCTGAAGTTCACAAGGTAAAATGTATTCCGCATTCAAAATTTATTCCCGGGTTGAACAAATATTGCTGGTTGGCACCCGGTAATGTGGTGCTGGTGGTAGTTCCCAATTTGGCCAACAAAAATGCAGTAGATCCGCTTTCACCCAAAGTTAACGGTGATACCATTAGCAGAATTACTGAATTTATCAACAATCATTGCGGGATGCAGGTAAAGGTCAAAGTCAAAAATCCGGCTTACCAAAAATTGCAACTGGATTTAAAAGTGAAATTTAATGAAGGATATGAGTTCAACTTCTATTCTGAAAAGTTGAAGGAGCAAATCCGGCAATATCTTTCCCCCTGGGCTTATTCAACAGGCAAGGATATCACATTTGGCGGGAAAATTTACAAATCAGTGTTGCTGGACTTTGTGGAGGAGGTTTATTATGTCGATTTTATAGAAGACTTCTACCTCTATAGTATCTCTGAACTGACGGGTATATCAAACGATCTGGATGAGGTTCAGCCCGAAACGCCAGATACTATCCTGGTTTCGGATCAAACGCATGTTATACGGGAAATTCACTAAGACTTAAGCCATGTTATCAGAATTGATCATACCGAAAAAGAGCGCGAAGGAGTTGCCGGTCGACCACAAGCAGCTGTATGCACTTGGTCTCAGTCATGTACAGCAACTTTCGAGCAGGATATGGACAGATTACAATGTTCATGATCCCGGTATCACGATTCTGGAGTTGCTTGCCTATTCGCTGACCGATCTTGGTTACCGTTCAAATTATTCGGTGAAAGATCTTCTGGCCACCGAAAAGGGGAATGAGGCCAACATGGCAGGACAGTTTTTCACTGCGAGACAGATTTTCCCCAACAGGGCATTGACAACCAACGATTACAGGAAGATTCTCGTAGATATGGATGGGGTTAAGAACGGCTGGATCGCCCCGCATGAACTATCCTATTTTGCAGATACGGTGGTTGGTGAATTGCGCGGTGACAATCCCGGATTGGAGGGTATTGAGGAGATAAAAATATCCGGTCTTTACGATCTAACCATTGAGTACACCGACAAGGTTACCACGAAAGTTCAAAAAGACCAGATTAAGAATAGCGTTTTCAGTTTGTTACAAGCGAACCGGAATCTGTGCGAAGATTTTGTCGGTTATAAAGAGGTTGAAAATCAAATATATAATCTTTGTTGTGATCTGGAGTTGGAGAGCGATGCGGACGTTTCGGCTGTGAAAGCGGAGATGTTCTTCAGGGTACAAAATTACCTCTGTCCGGCCATTCGTTTCTATTCATTGAGCGAAATGCTTGAACGCAAAAAAAGTGATGGAACCCTCTATTCTGCCGACGAGATCTTTGACGGTCCGGCCCTTACAAATGGTTTTATCGACGAAACTGAGCTCGAAAATGCTGAACTGCGCAAGACGATTTACCTTTCGGATGTTATCAGCCTGATTATGGATATCAAAGGGGTGGCGGCCGTGAGGAATATTTTGTTTATGCCTTTCCCCGAAGATTCTTCTGTTCCCGTTATACCCCCTGAAAACAAGTGGGTGGTAGAGGTGCTTCCGGGTAGAAAACCAACATTGCCCATCGATTTTGTGGAGGATACAAACTACTTTTTAAAGTTTTTCAAACGGAACATGCCGGTTTATCCGAAGGCTGAAAAAGTACTCGAAAAACTTGCAGGATTGTATGCCGGATTTGTAGGGAAACCGGCATCTGGTAGTGCCAACGACTTGGGTATTCCACTTGGAACCTACAGAAATTCAGATAAATACTACTCCTTTCAAAATGATTTTCCGGCCCTCTATGGTTTGAGTGAGGCGGGATTATCGACCGCCGCTTCTGACGAACAAAAGGCATTGGCCGCACAACTCAAGGCTTACCTGCTCTTCTTCGATCAACTGATGGCCAACTATTTTGCCCAGTTGAGCCACCTCAAAGAGCTTTTCTCTACCGATCCCAAAGTGGAGCGTACTTATTTCTACCAGGTCGTCGACTCTTTTACCGAATTTGAAAAAATTTATGGACCTACCGGGGATGATATCTTGACGATGCTCGAAACAAAAACGGAAGATCAGTCGCTGCACACTGAAAGGCGCAACCGTTTTCTGGACCACCTGATCGCCAGGTTCGCCGAGCGGTTCACTGATTTCGCTAATGTGGTCCACACCGCTCTGGGAGCAAGTGAGGAAGACATTGCCCGTTACAAATGTGATTTTTTGGCCAATTACCCGACTATCAGCAGTGAACGGTCGCTTGCCTGGAACTATAGCTTGACTGAGGATAGTGATTTATGGAACAGTTTCAACGTATCTGGTCTGGAGAAAAGGTTGGCCAAATTGCTGGCAATTCCAAATTTCGCGCGCAGGAACCTGAGCAATGTCGACTATACTATTTATTCCGAAATAGATACCACTCCCGGTGATGAGTTCAGATTCCGGGTACGGAACAGCCATACCAGCAAAATTATCCTCAGCGGAAGCGCGCATTACCTTACCGAAGCCCTTGCCCGCGACGCGATGAAGATGGCTATCCAAGCCGCCATGCAGCATTCCGGGTACGAGACTAAAAAAACCATTGATAACAGGTATTATTTCAATGTGGTAGATGCCACAGGTGAGGTGATTGCCAGGAGGATTGAGTATTTCGATACAGAAGCGGAGCGGGACCAGGCCATTGAAGATTTAATCAGTTATCTCGTTGAGAATTTCAGTGACGAAGGGATGTTCCTGATTGAAAATATTTTGCTGCGGCCAGAGCTGGCTGACGATCCTTTTCTTCCTATCTGTACGGCAGCGACGCAGACCTCCTGCGCCGATTTTGACCCCTATTCCTACCGGATTCATGTGATCTTACCGGCTGAAAATGGCAGGTTCAAAAATATGCCTTTCCGCAGGTTTGTGGAGGAGGTGATCCGTGAAGAGACCCCCGCGCATATTCTCCCAAAGGTTTGTTGGATCGGGAAGGAAGACATGTCCTTGCTCGAAAAGGCTTATCGCGACTGGATTTATCTGAAAAGTGGCAAGGAAAGCAGTGACAGGTTGATCAAACTCAAAGCCTTCATAGCGGCCCTTTTCGAAGTCAAAAACAGCTATCCCTCTGAATTGTTGCATGCCTGCGACACCAATGAGGCGAAATTTATCCTAGGTGATACCGCCATCGGCTCACTGGAAAACGAAAAAATGTAATGTAACGCGCTAAAATAGAATATTATGACACAGATTCTGAAAAGCCTGGAGGAGATAACTTCCGGATACAGTTACTTCGAAAAAGACCAGGTGCTTACTGCCACACAGCTGAACAGTGTTTCCGGTTACAGTGAAGACCAGACCCGGCTCACCCGTACAAAACTACTTGGTGTTGGCTTGATTTGCGGACTGGAGATCGGCTACAGTGGGAATCAGGTTACGGTCAGTGCCGGAATGGGGGTGACCACGGACGGTGATCTGCTCTATTATAGCACGGATGTTCAGTTTACGCAGTTCAAGCTGTACGACGATAAAAATCCCGTTTATGCCCCATTTTACCACGATGGGGTAATGATACCGCTTTATGAGCTAATATTAAAGGATGCCGGTGACAAAAGGTCCTTTCCGCTCGATCAATTCTCAGCCAAAAGTGACCTGAAGCTCGAGCAAATGGTGGCTCTGCTCTTTATGGAAAGCTACATTTTTGATCCCGATCAATGCGCCGGTACCGATTGCAACAATGCGGGACAGAAGATGACCAATAACCAAAGGATATTGTTGGTTAGCAAGGAATATATCGGTTTGCTGAAGAGTCTGGTTCAGACGCCTCACCAGGCCTATGGGCAAATGGAGGAGATCGTAACCGATCGCCCTTTAATCAATTCCAATGTGAAGGCGCATGCCCAGCTTGTTTCCATTTACCGAAGCGTTTGCAGTCAGGTTCAGGGCAAAATAACCACCCAGCTTCCCAAAATTTATCCGGCATGCAGCTCTTTCCTGACGGAGGTTTTAGGGGCAGATCCTGCTGCAACCTGGTTGACTATCTTGAAAAATTGGAATGATTATTATACGGCCAATGAGATTGGTATTCAGTATTATTACGACTTTCTCCGGGATGTGGCGGAGACTTACAACGAATTTCATGAACTTCTTTTTGACGACTCCACATGGTGCTCGCCCGACAAGGATGCGTTTCCGAAGCACCTGATTTTGGGTTCGCTCAATGGAGATGCTGCAAACGATGACGATCGAACGGCGTTTTATCCGTCACACCTGACCAGTCATACGCTGGAGAAAAGAAGGCATGCCCAGTTTCTTGCCGCCAAATTAAATACCCAGTTGGAGACCTTTTTGGTTCCTTCCATTACCCGGAGAATTGGTATGAATGTCTCAGTGAATTTTTTGGAGAACATTAAACCCATCGAGATGGTTAAACCGGCTAACCTGTGGCGTATTACGCAGAATCAGGCCATCCGCATTACGCCCGGCAGATCGGAGGAGTACACCCAGGAAGAGCGCGCAATTCCTTACTATTACAAAATTGACGCGACACATCCCATCTATGAATATTGGAATTTTAGTCTGCACAAAAGGGGGAAAGGCAATAGAAATTACTCCTACAATGCTTCCAGTTACGGCGCTCAGGGTGGAGCAGCTGCTCCATTGAATACCCAATTGGGGAAGTTTGATTTTTTCAGGATTGAAGGTTTTCTGGGACAAAATATTGTAGCTGTCCACAAATATCTGGAGGATCAGATCAGCACCAACAATCTTCCAATCAACCTGCGTTCGGTGATGCTGGGCGAGGACAGGACGAAGATCATCATCAAACCTCCCTTCTATTTTGGGCATCTGCATCAGCTGCACAATCTTATGCGTCAGGATGTTGTGAACCAGTTGGATGAGGTGAAACAGTTCAGTACGGGGTTGAAATTCAGGGTACTCAATAACCTGACGATCCTAGATCCGGTCGACAAGGGAACCTTTGCACAGGTTGCAGAAAGTCGCAATAGTGAACTTTCCAAGGTAGTTGAGACGGCAACAGCCAAATTGAAGCTCCCTTACCAGGATTATACAGTCCAAAACAGTGCAACAGACAATTGGCAAACGCAACTCGGTGAAGCGATGAAGCAGTCGGGAACTTTCAAAAATGAGATCAGCGTTGCAGCAAAGACGGAATTTAACACCCCGTTCGATTCGCTGGTCAGCAACAGGAATGTAAACATGCTCGACCATTTGGATATCCTCATCAAGCGTGACGTTGAGATAAAGGAGAACAGGCTATTGTTCAACAACTACATAGCCAGTCATCCCGGATTGGAGCACGCCGGTGGTGTCATGCGTGGCGGAACTTTTGTTTTGGTTTATGACGAGAACAATACCATCATTGCCGATTTCATGCTTCCTTATCAGGAAACCGATGCGGAAAAGAACGACCAGCTGGAACCGGACATTGCCATCAAACCAACAAGGCCAAACTATGTGATCGATTCGGGCCTGAACATTTTGGAGCCGGTGGATATCAGGATCAAAGGTCGACTGGATGATTTCAAAACCAAGGATCTCGATGGACTTCTTGATGTTAAAACGAAGAATATACAGAATGTTTTGGATGGCGATTGGAACAAGCGCTTCGACACGCAGCAGAAAGACTATTTCAACACCATCAAGGAATCGTTCGGCAGCATAAGCAATGCCATCATCAAGAACATTTCGACGAATCCGGCGGTTAAAATTGGTGCCGATATAACTGACCTCAATCTGAGAAAGGCAGTCGATGAAATTGCAACGGCCAGGGGGCTCGTCGACAGCTACAAAGCCAAGGCGGAACAGGCCACAGATGCAGCCACCAAAACCAATTACCTGGATATGGCCGGCAAGATGGAAACGGTGCTTGCGAATACCCTCACCGAAACCACAAAGATTGTGGCAGCCTCGGGCGCTGAGCTAAGCGTCGGTACAGATGGTTTCAAGGCCATGACCGAGATAAGCGCCAGCCTGGGAACGATCAAGGATGCCGGAGTGCTCACATCGACCCTGGATACCATGAAAACTGTGACGGATAAAGTTGGTAGCACATCCCTCAATACGTTTGTCAAGAATATTACTTTACGTTAGCAATAATGGAGTTGTCTCACCGGATTTTCAGACAGAAGTGGCAGGTTTCAACCTCATCGGAGAAGCAGGCATTTGCCATACGAAAAGAGCTTCGCCAGGAGTGGGATGGCAGGTTATTGCCCATCTTTGACAAAGCTTTCAGCGAGTATGCCTCCAACGATGAAATAGTTCATATTCCAAAAATTGAGATAAATCTGAAAGTATCTTACGGCAAGGAGCTTTGGGACGAAATTGCGGATGGATTGTATCAACAGCTTTCGGAACTTCTTCGGTCAGAAAATCCAAATATCGCTGAGGGTTCCGGTAATAATCCTGAACCGACTGCTATCACTTTGAAGCAGCACAGGTTTGAGTTGTTGCTTTATTACCTGGAGAACGGTGTTTTGCCCGGATATTCTGCCTTTCAACGAGACGATATGGTGGCGGTTTTGCCTGAAGCCATTCAGGAAAACCGGCAGCAATTATTGGAATATATTCGCCGAAACAGGGTGCTACAGCCATTTCTGTTCAGGCTTATTCAGTTTTTGCAGGTCGAAGAGATTGTCACGCTCACAGAAGTTGTGGGCAGGGGGTTACCGCAGGTCGCAAAAGAGGAGCTGAATCTTCTTTTGCAAGGATTGTTAATTCCTGAGTTGAGCCATTTTAATCTTCACTCCTCCAAAATGCTGGTGGCAGCCTTCCTTCATGCAGCAAATTGTCACGATAATCCAACCACTCTCCCCGATTGGAAGGAGGAAGCAGCCAGGCTATTGTCCAAAGAGGGATTGTTCTATTTTGAGCGGTTTTTCTCATACCTCCACAAGAAATCCAGGCTCTCTCCCTCCTCTGTTCATTGGAAAAATCACTTTTCCGGTCCTTCCGAATATCTTGTGGTGAACAGGCAGAATGTTGTCAGTCAGTTTCCTGGTAAGGAGATAGTGGCAGGGTTTTGGGCCGGGAATGAAAGTGATGCCATCTCAAATCGGGAGAACATTTTCGGGAAGGGTTTATCATCTGAGAAAGCAGGGGCATCACAGAACTCCTCCACCGAATTTTTACTTGCCGCTCCATTTGAAAATGATCAGGGGAAATCCGGTATTTCTGTTCACCATGCCGGTTTGATGATCTTGCATCCTTTTTTCGGACGGCTTTTTACCATTTCCGGGATTATTTCGGAGGGGGACAAACAAATTCCTGTCAGAAATCTTTCGAAGGCTGCGGCATTACTTCATTTTGTGGCCACCGGACGAGAAGAGTTATTCGAATTCGAATTGGGGTTCATTAAACTTTTGCTGGGAATGGAGCCATCCGATCCATTGGCTGTTTCGAAAGGATTGCTTAATCAAAAACAGATGGAGGAGGCCGAATCGATGCTTCAAGCTGTGGTAAGCCATTGGCACTCCATTGGTAAAACCTCCAATGATGGTTTAAGGGCCACATTTATTCAGCGCAACGGAATGCTTTACCCATTCGAAAATGGATGGAAGGTGATTCTGGAAAGCGCAGCCTTCGATATGCTGTTAAACACAATTCCATGGAGTTACTCGATCATCAAACTACCGTGGATGGATAAACCAATCTATACCGAATGTCAAAAGAACTGACCGATAATGCCTGTGACCTGGACCTTGAGATGGATTGGTTTGCCAATGTTTTGAACGGACGGCTTAATTTCTATTTTGATAAGCCAGGTTCAAAGGAGGATGTTTTATCCGTTTTTCCCAACGATATAACGCGGAGCGACTCTTTTTACGCAAATTTTATCAGGAACAACCAGTTGAACCACTCCGAACGATTGATTCTTATCCTCGCCATGATTCCACATATCAAACCTCAATTGCTCGATGTTCTCTGGGTTCAAAACAGGACCACTTCGAGGGGATTTACTGAATTTGGCGGGCTCAAAGGGATCAATCATTCCGGTTTCATCCCTACCGGGGAAACGGCAGCCTTCATCCTCGCAGGCGATAACCTGGAACGAAGATTCGAGATGACGCGGATCTTCGAAGGAGACCATATTTTTGCTAAACAGAATGTCCTGTCCCTGGCGCCACCTCAATCAGGCGAGCCTATGCTTAGCGGTGCCCTGCAAATCTCGAGGGAGTACCTCAACTGGTTTGTGACAGGCATTGAACGAAAGCCTAACTACAACACCGATTTTCCTGCGCGGCTCATCGAAACTGAACTGAGCTGGGACCATCTCGTTCTTCCATCCTACACACTGGAGCAGCTGGAAGAGATCAAACACTGGATAATGCATGGGAACACACTTTTAAAAGAGTGGGGGATGAGCCGGAACCTGAAACCGGGTTACACCACACTTTTTTACGGATTGCCCGGCACCGGCAAGACTTTCTCTGCCTGTCTGCTTGGAAAACATTGCGGCGTTGATGTTTACAAGATTGATTTGAGCATGATCATATCCAAATACATCGGCGAGACGGAGAAAAACCTTTCCCGGATTTTCGATATGGCTGAAAATAAGAACTGGATCCTCTTCTTCGATGAAGCGGATGCCCTTTTTGGCAAAAGATCGAAAGTAGAGGATTCGCACGATCGGTATGCCAACCAGGAGATCAGCTATCTGCTTCAGCGGATTGAAGATTTCAACGGGGTGGTGATTCTGGCTTCAAACCTCAAAAACAACATTGATGCGGCCTTCCTGCGAAGGTTTCAGTCGGTCATCCAGTTTCCGATGCCCAAACCTGCCGAAAGAGGCCGTATCTGGAAGAATGCCTTTTCGGACAAGGCAATACTTGAGAAGAAAGTTGACCTGGACAAGGTGGCCGAACAACACGAAATCTCAGGTGGCACTATCATGAATGTTGTCCGTACTGTTTCGCTGAAAGCGATCAGTCGTGGCGACAACAAAATTTTGTCGGCCGACATGGAAGAGGCCATCCGACGTGAATTTATGAAAGAAGGTAGAACGTTTTAATCCAAATATCCCGGCCGCATTGGCCCATCGCTTTCTGAAATCCGATATAGATTGAAAGATGGAAGTTATTAAACATAAGACTGTTAATCATGCTATTACGACTCCGGCTGCGGCTGCCCATGCGGATACAGGCAGGTTGCAGCCCGGAGCCGGCAGTATGGTGCAGTTGCCATCTCCCTCCACCAGAAGGTTTGCTGAGTCAGGCATATTGGGTAAGAGCGAGGTTGCAAAGTTCCTCGCCATGAGAGGAGAGCCGGTGCGGGTTCGGGGTAGAAACAAGCTGAAGACTCTTAGTGAACATGAACAGCGTCATGACAATGCGGTAACAAAACTTGAACAGTCAGAAAAGGCTGTTGTCGTTCCATTGTCAGAGGAGCAGTCCAAAAGTAATGCCGGTCAGGTAGGAGCGCTGGATGGCAAAAAAGCGCCAGTTCCGGCAGAATCAAAAGGGAAACAGGAACTGCAGAACGCATTGGCTGAAAATATTCCACAAACGATCGAAGAGGTCGATAATTTCAAGAAAGATAATAAGGCTGGCGCAATGAGCAGCGCCGTACTCTCTGCGGTACAAGGGGATAAGGAGGAGGTTGTCTCTACCTTTTCTGAAATGGAGAATGCGCCACCACCGGCTCCAACAACCCAGATACCTACCGCTTTGCCTGCCGAGGAAGCAGAGCCGGTTACGCCGGAGATGAATCTTGGAGAGGGCGCCGTTGCACCGCTTCAACCCCAACATACCGATGTGAGCAACTTCACCAGGGAGGCCGATGCCAAACTGAAAGAGGAGGGGATCACCCAAGAGCAACTCGATATGGTCGATAGCGGTGACCTTGCAGCGGCCGGTAAGGAGAAGAAGGGGATGGAGAAAATGGCGAAAAGCGAACCAGCCACCATCCAAAGTTTCGCAAAATCGGAAGCCGGGAAGGTCGGCGGGGAGTTGAAAGCGGAAGAGAAGAAAGAGCGGTCCGCCCTAAAAGCCAGAAGGAAAAACGATTTGGCCGATACCTCCCAAAAACAGAAAAGTACCAAGAATGCCATTGAAAAGAAACGCGAAGAGGTGGCATCCCAGATCAATTCGATCTATACCGTTGCCCAAAAAAGCGTTGTAAAGAAATTGGCTGACCTCGAAACCAAATCAATGAAGAGTTTCGATGATGGAAGCAACAGGGCAACTTTGCAGTTCGAGGATAAGGTGAAAAGTGAAATGGATGCCTATAAATCGGAACGTTACAAAGGGATTAAGGGCAAATTTAAGAAGGCCAAGGATTGGTTGCTTGGCATGAAAGATCTGCCCGAAGTGAAAGCTATCTTCGACCGCAATCGCGCCATCTTTGTCACGGCCATCAACAAATTGATCTCTGCCATTACCACTGCCAATAAAAATGTCATTGCTGAATGTAAATCAATTTTGTCTGGAGCGAAGAAGGAGATTGCAGTATATGTGAGCAAACTTGCTCCGGGGTTGAGGGATATCGGGTCAAAAGCGGCCGAAGAGATGAACGGAAAATTGAATGGTCTAGATAGTTTTATTGGCAAGAAAGAACAGGAACTTCAACAAAAGCTGGCGGAGAAACAGGAGGCCGCCATCAAGGCCATCGACGACAAAATCGAAAAGATGAAAGAGGCCATGTCAGGAGCTTTGTCGAAGATCGGGAACCTGCTTTTGCAGGCGGCGAAGAAGTTCTTCACCTGGGCATTGAAGCAGGCCGGCTACTCCATCGGCGTGATCGAAGGCGTCCTGAGTAAAGGGGCATCCGTTCTGAAGAGCATCTTTACACAGCCGGTACAGTTTGCCAAAAATGTGATCAATGCAGCCATCACAGGATTCAAAAATTTTGGATTAAATTTCCTGAAACACCTGAAAAATTCGCTTTTCGAATGGCTTACCGGATCGCTGGAGGGGTTGGTTTTGCCCCAGGTATGGGATTTGAAGGGCATCGTGGGTGTGGCATTGCAGATGATTGGCATTACCTATCAGAATATTCGTCAACACATGGTAGCCGTCATGGGCGAAACTGTTGTTGGTACGATAGAGAAAACTTTCACCCTGGTCAAAACGCTGATCACCGAAGGGCCAATGGCAGCCTGGGAGCAGCTCAAAGAGATGGCCGGTGAAATGCAGCAGGCATTTATCGAGGCGGTTAAAGATTTCCTTAAAATCAAGATCATTGAGCAGGCGATTCAATGGATTGTCGGCATTTTTGTTCCGGGGGCCGGGATTGTCAAGGCTGTCATTGCCATCTACGATACCATTGTCTTCTTCATACAAAAGGCGAAGCAGATCATTCAGATGGTAGGCAGCTTCCTTAATTCGGTGGGAGAGATCGCGGCAGGTAACATCAGCGCCGCCGCTGATGCACTCGAAAATGGGCTGGCACGCGGACTCACGGTAGTAATCAGCTTCCTGGCCCAACTACTTCACCTGAATGCCATCACGGACAAAATCAAGGCGGTTATTCAGAAAATCCGCGGGAAAGTGGATACCGTGCTGGCCAAAGTGGCCAAATGGATCGCCGACAAAGCAAAAATGTTGTTCGGCAAGGCAAAAGATGCGGCAGGTAAGATCGTTGACTGGTGGGGCAGAAAGGTCTCTTTCAAATCAACTGTCGGCGAAGAGCACCAGATTTTGCTTGAAGGAAAACCTCCGGGAGTAAGAATAATCGTGAAAAGTGATCCGACTGAATTGGGAAAACTGGTTGATCAAATAGATAAAAAATCGCCGCATAAGACACCCGCTGAAAACAAGAAGGACGAAATTAAGGGTATACTGGCAAAATTGGAACAGTTAAATACCAACCGGGATGCCAATGTTGCTCCTATCAACGAAGAGCGGGAGAAGCTTTATAAGGCAATGGATAAGATTGCGGAAATCTTGATTGCTGCCGGAGTTTTGGACGGGTTGGCCACGAAAGATGTCGATCTTGTCCAACCCGAATTTGGCGAATTAAAGTTGAGTTCTGCGGGAAAAGAAATAGGCGGTACATCTATGAAAATAAGTCAGTTAACCTATAAAAATGCCCCGGGTACCCAATCAACTACACCTCCTCAGGTATGGAGCAAAATCAATGATGCCTACCCGCGAAAGTATATCAGAGGCCACCTGTTGAATGCCAACCTTGGCGGAAAGGGCAACATGATCAAAAACCTTACGCCGTTAACCTCATCAGCCAATGGACTGCACAAAAACAGGGCCGAATCAGACGTGAAAAACCTGGTGCTGAAGGACGAAAAGATCGTCAGGTATTTCGTTACGGCGAATTACAAGAGAGTGCCTTGGACAACTGCTGAAAAGACAAAATTGGGAAGCAAGGCTGATCCGGTTCTTGAAGAGCTAGCCGCGACTTTATCGGTGGAATGGCAACAAGTCAGGATCAGTAAAAAAGGCGCTAAGCCAGAAGGGTTTGGGCCGACGATAAAGGAAACCATCCCCAATCCCAGACCGGATAATTAAAAAATTACAAATTACAAATTACAAATGAATGTCGTTTAGTTAATAGAACTCCGCAGGAGTTGCCCAAGAATAACCTCCGGTTTTAACCGGAGGAAAAGGAAGGCACAAATGAAAATAAACTCTGCAGGAGTTACCCAACAATTTCAATAAAAAGTTTGCAACACCTCGTTATAGGGAAACCCAGGTGGGGTTTATGAAGATTTTTATCCAGCCAGTCTCCCAGTTGCACTAGGGGTTATTCACGGGAAACTCCTTCAGAGTTGCTCAATCGGAATACGAAGCTGAATGACCACTTCGACAAAGCCCCGGGGCAGAAATTGAAAATGATATATATTGTTGAAATACTTAGAAACTGTTTAATATACCATGCTTATCTTTTATAGTTCACTGATGTGCAATCATTTGTAATTTTTAATTTGTAATCTTTAATTCATTAAAATGAAGCTTTCCGACCAACAGAAACACATTTGCGAACAGGTGATCAACGCGTTTGAATCCAGTAGCGCTGCTGGTAACTATGGCCTCATCAGCATCATGGATGACGGTCCGCACAAAGTCAAACAGATCTCCTACGGAAGGTCCCAGACAACTGAGTACGGCAACCTGGAGGAGTTGCTGGAGATGTATGTCAACAGCAACGGCATTTACAGTTCCGCCATTGCCCCTTATCTGACAAAGATAGGTGTCGAACCGCTGGTGAATGATGCGGTCTTTAAAAAGTTGCTGAAGGATGCTGGGAAGAATGATCCGGTCATGCGGCAGGTCCAGGATCAGTTCTTCGACCTGCGATATTTTCAGCCGGCCATGCAATGGATGGATGACAATGGATTTTCACTGCCATTGTCGGCCCTGGTAATCTACGATTCGTACATTCACAGCGGCAGTATCATGATGTTTCTCAGGAAGAGATTTCCCGAAAGCACACCTAAAAATGGAGGAGATGAAAAAATATGGATTTCACAATACGTGGATACCCGAAATTCCTGGCTGACCACACACAGCAGTCAGTTGCTCAGGAATACCGTTTACCGGACCAGCTGTCTTGAAATCGAGATTGCCAGGAATAACTGGTATCTTAACCTATTGCCAATCAGGGCACACGATGTGGATATTTATGGATAAAAAATGGGGTTAGCTCGAACGCTAACCCCATTTTTTATCCATAAATATCCACATTTTAAGCATGTGCAACCTCATCAGTTTTGTTGCTCTTCAGCTTCTTGGTATAGTAGAAAGAAACGCCAAGTATAATCAGTCCGACAAAAATGAAAGCCACAATGCGGTAACCAACACCCATCTTTGAAATATCATACATGAAAAGGTGGACAACAGCCGCCAACAATGTCAAAAATGCCAGCCACCGGTACTTTACATTCTGAAGAATCGCGCTCATAATCATGTATGCAACAGCGGCTAAGACCCAGGAGATGGTGACATAATCCAGCGCTACTGCATTGTATAAAGTGTAAAGCATGATAAAGAATGTGATCACCAGGTAAAAGTTGCGGATGGAACCTGTTTTCAACTCCAGCCTCTTCTGCTGCCAGTTTAGTATGCGGGCAGAAGCAATGGCAATCAGCGTGAAAGAGATGTTATAAGAATCGATCGAATTGGAGGCGATGAGGTAAGCAACCAGGATAACCGCGTAGAGTGCTGTGTTCATCAGTACAATCAGGTTAGACCTGAACCAAATCGCAATGGCCAGTACCACCATGCTTTGCCAGGCAAGGAAGATGAACGATCCCGGTAGGTCGGCATAACCGAAAGCAGCAATACTTAGCGCCATAAAGCCAAAATTGACATAGAAGAAAGAGTCGAACCGGCTAGCGATCTTGTAGTTCAGAACGATGGCGTAGATCAGGCAAGTGACGGAAATACCCAGAAAGATCCAGATGTAACTCTTTGTATAGAAGGTGAGTACTATTAGCAGGAGCAGAACAGAGAAGGACATGCTGTTGAGGATAACCGTAGCGTTACACACCTCGGCCGACAGCTTCCCGGATTGTTTCAGGAAGGGTACCGCCGAATAAATAATAGCATAAAGAAACAGGTAGATGACATTGAATTGTGGTGTCGAAACAGCAGCTACCGGATGTCCTGAAAGCGGATTGCCGATTAGCCAAAGTGTATGACCAATGTACACCATAAAAATGGAGAGGATCAGCAGGGTGTTCCAGCCATTCCTGTTAAGAAAATAGAGAACGGCGCCGGTTGCCACAACGAAAAGTGAGAGGGTAACCTGGGTTTGGTCAGCCAGCAGTGCTGTAATAATTAGCAAGGTGTAGGCAATAAACCCCATGAGCTGGGATTTTGCCTCATCGGCCTTGTAAAAGAGAAATGCCACAGAACCGATCATCAACATCAGGGCAATCCATAAATTGCCTAAAACCGGCGTCTCTGAGAAGAAATGAAGTCTCAGCAAAGCATAGAAGATCAGCAAATGGGCACAGATCGTGAACATGAAGGCCATGTAGCTTAGCGATTTTTTCAAGAGTCCGGACAGGAAAAAGGTAAGCGCCGCAGAAGAGATACCGAGTACAAAGGAGGCGACTCCCCCAAAGGCATTGTGCACAAACAACATGGTGAAAATCATTCCAAGAAACAAGACCGCGCTTCCAATCCAGGCGAGTCCATGCTCGAAAACCTTAGATTCAGAAAGAGGATTGGCAAACTCCTCCTCCTGGTCAATCTGAGAGGCAGATGATGCGACTCTTACCGAATGGCCCGCAATGAATCCGGCGCTAAGCTGGGCTTCAATTCGGCTGAGTCTTTCATCAAAGGAGTTGAGGCGATTCTCAAGCTCCTTCATGGTCAATTTTTGTTCAGCCATTAGTTTAGTTTTAAAGAGTTAAACTTCTCAAAAAGTGCCTAAAGTACTTAAAGTGCCTAGAGTGCCTAAAGTTGGGGACTCCAAACAAATCAGGCACATCGCAAAGTACTTTAGGCACTTTAGTTCACTTTAGCGCACTTTAGGCACTTTTTTTTAATGTTCCGCCGGTGTTTTCTTCCATGGAGGGAACAACCAAAGCAGAAACGCCAGGATAAAGAACGGTACGATCAGCCAGATGCTGGCCATCAGAAATCCTTCTGGCCCGATCAGCGAAAGTTTAAAGCTTGTGAAACCCAGAAAACTTTTGGAGAAAAGCTGACCTCCGATTACCACATTCCAGCGCATGAAGAAAATACCTATAAGCACTAGAATGCCTGTGATCAGATAGATGGTTTTCCGAAGCGTTTCTTTGGGTTTGTAGAACTGTAAGATTCCAAGAGTAGCTAGTGGTAGCACCATTCCAATACCAATTTGCATGATCAAAAGGGTAAAATTCAAATGTCCCGATATCAGGAGCGAAATGATCTCAAACGACTCTTCGGCTTCATAAAAACGGTGTATCTGGTCGAGCGATTCCATCGTGAAGTCGATGATAATAATGTAAAACAGATACTTGGCAATGGTGTCTAAACACAACATATCAATTTTCTGTTTTCTGATGTAGTTGATTACAATGAATAAAACCATTACCAGTGCAATTCCAGATACCATGGCCGAAAAGAGGAAAATAATTGGCATCATCACAGTCGACCACCATGGGTTTGCTTTGATCGATCCGAAGATAAATCCCACGTAACCGTGAAGCAAAAAGGCTGAAGGTATACCTATCACGGTCACAATATATCCCAATTTTTGGTCCAGTTTAACCGACTTGGCAGAGATGTCATCGCTGCCAAGAGACAGGGCGATGTACAACCATTTTTTCAATCCGGTGGCTTCTCTTGCCCAGATTACCAGATCGTAACGGTAATCGAACCAGATTTCCAGCACCAAAACGATCATAAGGTACCAGAGATAGACAAACCCAAATATGGCCATTGCCGAGGTAAGATGGGGTGTCATCATGATCTCCCATGCTCTTAACGGCTGACCAAGGTGAAAAATCAACGGCATGGTGGCTACCAGCAAAAAGGCAAATGAGGTTAACAAGGCAATCACATAGGTAGGTTTCAACGATTTTACATTAAAAACACGCTCCAGCGATGCCAGAATGAATGCTCCTGCAACCAGTCCTGTGATGAATGGATACAAAACGATGAGAATGGACCAGCTGAGCTCTATTTCGTTCGGGTAGATGTATCCATCTACTTTCGAAAGTGCCTGATACAATTGTTCAAATTCCGGGTTCATATTATCTTACCTCCTGATTTAGTGCGTTGTAATACAATTTACTTCCTGTATTCAAATGTGGTTTAAGAACATACACATTTTTTGTTCTGATAAATTTTGAAATGGCACTCTGCGGATCGTTCAGATCACCCGAGATGCGTGCTTTGGTCGGACAATTGTCCATACAGGCAGGATTCAATCCTTTTTTTATTCTGTGAAAACAGAGGGTGCATTTGTCAACGACATGCTTGTCGGGATGGAAGTAACGGCAGCCGTAAGGGCAAGCCTGGATGCAATATTTGCATCCGATACAATACTTCTCGTCCACCAGCACGATGCCCTCATCTGTTTCGTAGGTGGCACCAACCGGACAGACCTGTATACAAGGGGATTTGTAACAATGGTTACACATCTTTGGTACAAAGAAGGTCTTTTCAATCTCTTCGGCCGGGATGGACTGGGTAAAACCATCGATGCCGCCATTGGGGGATACTACTTTGAGTGTTCCATCTTTTTTGATGGTATACTGTTCGACCCAACTTCTGAAGAAGAAAGGTTCCTGGGGAACATTGTTCTCTATTTTGCAGGTTTTGGCGCAGGTTCCGCAGCCGATACATTTTTCAATGTCGATGGCGATACCGTACCAGGGCCCTTTGGTGTTTCGTTTTACGGCTGCAAACAATACAGCATCAAAGGCCGGCAGGGTGGAGGCAGCCACCAAAGTTCCGGCTGCGATCCCGGCATTCTTAAAGAAATTGCGACGGGATAAACTTGTTTTTTTCTCTGTCATGGCTGATGGGGATTGTGGCATTTGATGCAATTCTTTTCGGGATGATGATCCTTGATGTTCACCTGTACGATGGCCTTTTCTGGTCTGGCCAGGTTGATGGAGTGGCATTTGCCGCAAAATTCCCTCGAATCAGGTTTCATCAGTTTTTCGGTTTTGGGACTCGCAATGTGTTTGTAGGCAGCGCCATGACAACCTTCGCAGGATAGATCACTGTGATAGCTCTCGCTCTTCATCGTAATGATGGTGTCGTGACAACTGACACAACTACTGTTTCCTGTATAATGGACAGGAAGGGCCGCAATTTCAGCCATTGAATTACCCCTATAATGGCCGTACTGACCAAAAGAATCAGGAGTTAGCGCATGTTTGAGCAGTAAAAACAGGGAGACAATTACGACTCCCGTCATAAGTAAACGTTTGAGATGTAAAGGCATACACTTAAAAATAGTTTAGAAGAATGGTTATTGAACATTCCAAATATATAAATAAGTCAATACAAAACAAATAAATGACTGAAAATCAAGGGTTAAGAAGAATGATTCTAAATAAATCGATTTGCGGAGATTTTGGAATAAGCTAATTTTTTAACACAAAGGGCAATGTCATTAAGCTAACGATATTGATTTAGTAGCCCCTTGTGTCCTTTGTGTGGTACTTTGTGACCTTCGTGGTTAATTTTTAAAATCTTACCACAAAGGTCGCAAAGGAAGTTACGAAGGAAACACAAAGGATTTCGTTAACTTAATAACATTGTTCTGTGGGTCACGATTAACTTAAATGAAACGACTGCCCGAATTTACCGTACAAAGAGTATTATTTTGTAAATATGTCTGACCTGCAATAAATTCAATTTCATGAAGCAAACGATACTGGGTTCGGGTGGAGCCATCGGGATACCACTCGCCAAAGAGCTGAAAAATTATACCGATGATATCCGGCTTGTCAGCAGGAATCCGAAGGCTGTGAATGAGACAGACGAGCTCTATCCGCTCGATGTGAACGATCTGAGTCAACTGTCCGGTGCCATCAAGGGGAGCAGCGTGGTCTATGTCACCATCGGGTTTGAATACAGCATTGCCGTCTGGCGGAAAATGTGGCCACCTTTTATGAAAGCCGTTATCGAAGCTTGCCAAACCCATGGTGCCAAACTGGTCTTTTTCGACAATGTTTATATGTACGCGGCCTCTGCAATTCCGCATATGACTGAAGAGTCACCCATGGAACCCCCAAGCCGTAAAGGCGCTGTCAGAAAAGAGGTTTACGATATGATCGCCAAGGCGGTGGAAGAGAAAAAACTGACGGCTTTGGTGGCGAGGGCCGCCGATTTTTACGGTTCCAACAACAGAAATAGTGTCCTGGCAGAAATGGTCGTTAAAAACTTCCTGGCAGGAAAGAAGGCGCAGTCCTTCGGCAATCCTGATACGATTCATACCTACACCTACACGCCTGATGCCGCAAAGGCAACGGCCCAGTTGGGCAACACACCGGATGCCTACAACCAGGTATGGCATGTGCCAACCACCAAAGAGAAGATTACAGGCCAAAATTGGATCGCCCTTTTCGCGCGTGAACTTGCCGTGGAACCACGCGTGCAGCACATCCCCAACTGGATGCTAAGACTGATCGGGCTGTTTATGCCTGTGATGCGGGAATTTCCTGAGATGATGTACCAGTACGAACAGGACTATATCTTTGACAGTAGTAAATTCGAAAAAAGGTTCGGCTGGTCAGCCACCAAACCCGCCGAAGGAGTTAAAATGATGGTGGAGGGGATGAGGTAATTTGCTAATGTGAAAATTGGAAAATGTGAAAATTGGGAAATGTAACGATGAGACGATGGGAAGATGAGATCGGTCCCTAAATGGAGCCGAAGGGTCGAATGGTCAGGAAATGGACTTTTATTTCTTACCTTTGAGTGGAGAGATGTTGGTGTAGACAATTTATCTTACCATTCATTAATATCCGGATAAAACAATTCTTTATCCGCTACGCGGAAGAGAATTTGATGATGTTATTGTTTTACAGCATCTTACATTTATTTATGCCGTAAATTAGTGGACAAACAAGCGCTTTCCGCGTAGCGGATACAGTATTGTAGAAAAACAACCCCCAAAGGCCACTTTACCTCGTAGAGGTTAAAGGAATTTAGCCTTTTCATCGATTTTGGAATAATTTGCCGAACACTATTGATTATAAATTAGACTATTACCATGAAAACATTCCTTACATTTTGCCTGACATTGGGTCTGGTACTAACTTTTACCTGCGGCTTTGCGCAGGATAAGTCGTCTGCAAAAATATTCCGTTTGGAAACGAAGGACGGGAACGGCTACACCGGAGAGATCGTTGCCAGTGATTCGGCAAAGGTTCTTTTCAGGTCCCAGAAGCTGGGCGAGTTGACCATCCTGCAGAAGGATATCAAATCCATGGTGGCTGTCGACAGCAAACAATTGAAGGACGGCAAATTCTGGTTCGCAAATCCACAGTCCACCCGCAGTTTCTTTTCCCCCAATGGCTATGGCCTGAAAAAGGGGGAGGGCTATTACCAGAATATCTGGGTACTCATGAACTCTTTTGCCGTTGGAATAAACGATTACGTTTCTGTTGGCGGCGGACTTATTCCGGCCTTCCTCTTTGCCGGCGCCTCGACACCTGCCTGGATTACTGCCAAAGTATCCATTCCGGTATCAAAAGATAAGTTCAATGTAGGGGCCGGCGTTCTTGCCGGGAGTGTCATCGGCGAACCCAAAACAGGCTTTGGTATTTTTTACGGGTTGGCGACTGTCGGTTCAAGGGACAGAAATATCAGTTTGGGCGTTGGTTATGGTTTTGCCGACGGATCCATTGCAAGTTCCCCCATGATCAACCTGATAGGCATGTACCGGGTCGGGCCACGCAGCTACCTGCTCACCGAAAATTACTTTTTTGCAGGAACTGATGGCGTAATGATCCTTATGGTTGGCGCCAGGCAAATCATCAGGGAGGTCGGACTGGATTACGGACTGATGATCCCTGCCGGGAATGGAATTGGCAGTTTGGTAGCGGTACCGTGGTTGGGAATTACCATACCATTTGGGAGAAGATGATGTGCTGATTAGCTGATTAGTTGATTTGATGATTAGAAGATGTTAAAATGAGACTGATCCCGCTGGCGCGGATTTGCTGATACTCTTGAGAAAGTTTCATCAAGAAGAGCGTTATGGTCGGTAAAATCCTTATTTGAACAACCTTATTTTTTAAGGCAACCTTAGTAGAAAACAGAATAACGAGCTGACCTAAACCTTATTACCT
>JAPLDT010000046.1 GCA_026391315.1 Bacteroidia bacterium | reverse complement strand
AAGATCAAATTTTTCAAAATTGGCAGTGTATGGAATCTCCGCAATCCCTGGATCAGTAAACGTTATCCTGACATGGTAAACATTTTCGAGCTCTTCGAACACCGCAGACAAGGGGGTGTGATGGAACGAAACTTCCTTGGTGATCCAGGATAGATAATTTGTCTCCAGATTGTTGACAACTTCAAATTTGCCAATTTCGGTTCGGTATTTTCCACTACATCCTGCCACAAGTAAAGCCTCCTCTCTTTGGTTTTTTTCACGTAGCCGGACGCTGCCACTGGTAACATTGACCTCAACTCTTGCTTTCCCCGGATAGGCAGAAATCATGAAGGAGGTGCCCAGATCTTCAACTTCCATGTTGTTCAGCTCCACGATAAATGGGTTAGCGGCATCGTGAACCACTTCGAAGTATGCTTCTCCTGAAAGCGTCACTTTCCGGCTTCCTGCTGCAAATTGTGCCGGATATTGCAAGGTTGTATTTGCATTCATTTTCACGGTAGTACCATCTGGAAGTACAATTGAGGTAATTTCGGATGGGTTTGCAGCCGTCTGAACTGTTTTCATCCCTGGGGCTGCGAGAACACTCAATTCTTCAATGATTTTTGCAGGGCGATTTGTCAGCACAAAGGTGATGGAACCCAATGTGACGAGGCCCACAAAGATGGCTGCATACCGCAGAAAATTGAATCTTTTTAGGGGAACAATTTTTGCATCGGCAGAAAGCGCCTCATTAAGCTTAGACCAGGCCATTTCGGGATCACTGTTGCGGTAACTGTAGGCGCTGCCTGCAAGATCCCATGTTTTTTCGAGCTCCCGAAACTTCTCATTTCCCAGAAACCCGTTCTCAATATTGTTATCTGACTCGCCGGCCAGATATGAAACAAATCTATCTTCTATTTTATTATTTCCCACCATTAACTTTCTTATCATTTTTACATATTTCCCTTCGACTCCGCTCAGGAACCGGTACTCTATCTAATTTTCACATTTTCACATTTTCCAATTTCCACATTTACATTCCTTCCCTTCCACATTGACAAGTTCCTATCTAAATACCCCTACCCGAAAATATAAAAAATAGCACCAAATGGTGATATTCTTTCAATGATTCGCGTAGTTGCTTCAAAGCCAGGGTCATTTGAGCCTCAACTGTTTTAACCGAAAGGTTCAGCTGATCTGCGATTTCGCGGTATTTCAGTCCCTCTTCACGGGCAAGCCTGAAAATTTCCTGCCTTTTGGGTGGTAGGGCGCTGATGGCCGAGTCAATTTTTTCGAGTAGTCCTATTTCGGGATAGAAAGCGCTAAAATCCTCCTCGTCTTGAGTTTTTTCGAGTTGCATCCGAAGATACCCCGTGCGCACCCTGGTTTTCTCCAAATGGTTGAGGCTATGATTTCTTACTGATCTGAAAAGGTAGTGGACAAGCGAGGTGGTAATTACCAGATTATGACGGTTTTGCCACAACTTCAGGAAAACATCCTGCACCATATTTTCGGCGGTTGCCAGGTCGTTGACGAAGCGAAATGCATAGGCCTTCAACGGTTTGTATGAATCCCTGAAAATTTTTTCAAAGGCTTGCCGGTCATTGAGACGAATGGCTTCCAGAACATTTTGCTCTTCGGCAGGATTCATAAAGAACTCCTCCAGCTTATTGTCAAACCATTTCCCATCTCTTTTCCCACTTATCTCTATTTATTTCGAAATATTTCTACTTATTTCCATCTATTTCCGCTCATTTACTTCCCTTCGAAGCAAAAATGTCTCCTACCAAGCCAAACTTCCTCCAGTCAAAATAATTTTTGAATTTACGACAAACAATTTATTCGCGGAGTTGTTTTTGAAAAAAATATTTTCGGGTTAATATTTTTGACTTATATTTGCACCGCATTGAGAAAAGCGGATCAACGCCCGGGTGGCGGAATTGGTAGACGCGCTGGACTCAAAATCCAGTGATAGCAATATCGTGCGGGTTCGATTCCCGCCCCGGGTACTCAAAAACTCCTTAATCAATTGAAGATTAAGGGGTTTTATTTTTTAAGGGAAAGATACGGGAAAGAATAGCATTTTTTCACTTGAATAGATCGCCAATTGGTTTTGTTCTTCCCTCCTCAACATCAATAGGAGCACATAGAATATCGTTGAGAATAGAGGCTTTAACTTTCTTTATGTTGGTCGTCTAAGAAGGCTTTGCCCTGCTCTTTTTAACATCACTATTTAGCATTTTAAACAAGTCTTCGATATTATTCCAACTTGTAACTTTGCCTTCTTTGGCTTCGTTAATGGCTTTTATCAATTGTGCATTAGGTATTCTCTCTATTGTCAAATAACCTTTAATTTCAAGGTCTATAATTATTTCAAGTAGTTTTTTGCCTTTTTTTGTGCGTTCATTAAATTTTACCGTTATCATTTTTTGCGCAAATTAGATATTATTTTTCCCCGGCTTACTTTTTTAGAAATAGAGACCTTATTCGTTCGAATCGCTAATTTGGTATCCTCTAATTTATTGATCTCTTGAATATTCATTTTACAAAGGTAAAAAAGTATTTTTTCAATTACAGAACAATTAAAAAAGCCCGGAATCAAATCCCGGGCTTCCTACCTTAAGCAAAACATCATCATTACTAAAACTATTTATCCAAAACAACCGTTTCTTCAGATCCTTTATTTCCTTCAGGGGAGATATTTGCCTCTTGATTGGTCTTGGTGATAACGGACTCAATTTCTTCTTCTGGTGCTAACTCTATATTTTCAGGGTCCATGCTTATCGGCATTTCTTCCTTTTTTTGAATTATTACCGGTTCCTGGACGATGGTCTCTTTTTGCTCAGCTGGTTTTGCCAGGGCAGAATATTTTTTATTCAACTTGTGAATTTTTGATGTGTTAAACATGTGCAGGGCAAGAAGAATTATAAATCCGGCCACTACTGTAACACGAAAATTCCTGCTTTTTAAAAAAGGCATATTTTGAATTGTTTCTAACATGATTTTAAAATTTGAATTTGTCTTGATTGAAATAATAGTAAGTGAAAATCCCGATTGTTACTAAGACTAGGATAAAACCTGACGCACAGGAACTTTTAGCTCAGCTTAAAAACCTTTATTTTTCTGTCTCCAGCTGTTCCATCGTGGGTTATGTCAGTATAGAGATAATTAAAGTCTTGAGTTTCGCCCAAATAAGTACGCGTTCCTTTACCTTTTGATAACACTTTTCCCGGTTGCTTATATGGTCCAACCACCCCAATATTTAAGATGATTGAATCTCCGACAAAAAATGTATCTCCATACACTGCAGGAACACCCACAACAACTTTTCCGTTAGAACCCCAGGTTATGGCCTCTTTTGAAGCCCCTACAGTATAAAACAAACTTTGATAAGCTGGCTGGATATCCGGATTATCTGGTCCTGTACCTGGGATTAATTCTGATTCATACTTAATTGCTTTTCCAGGTGTAGCAATCGGGTTATTTGCGGAGGTTTCCAATTTCTTTTTGTTTTGTAACCAATATAGCAAGCCCAACAAACCAAGCCCGCCTAAAATATATAACACTTTATTTTTCATTTAAACGTCCTTTCTAATTGAATTTTAGTTTGTCTTGATTGAAGTAATAATAAGCGAAACCTCCCGCCAAAAACAACAGGAGAACAATAGCCACCATACGTCCGGATCCGGAGGAGGTGACCGCTGAGAATGGATCCCTGATTTGCGAAATTTTCATTGTTAATCGACTTTAATGGTTTGTAAAATGGTTTTCAAAGCATCCTCCAGGGTGTTGACGGTGATCTCTTCAACCTCTTTTGTTAACTGGCTCCGGTAGATTGCCTTTTGTCCCTTGTACTTATCCAGAACAGGGGTCAATAGTGCGGTAATCTCCTCGCTGAACTGTTTCCGGCTTCCTACCTGGTCCACAAGGGATCTCTTTTCGTTTTCCCAGGCTTCTTTCTCTTTGCTGAAATCATTCTGGACTTTTCGGATGGCGCCCTCATGGTCCGGGTTCAAATAGTTCTCCAAAAGCATGCCCAAAAACTCACCTTTAGAGTTAGCCCCAGACTGTTGAAATGTATCTTCAAACAGTGTAAACAAATCAGGGCGGGCTTGTACCTGGATGTTTTTAAATTCCTTTTTGATCATGGTGCATGTATTTAATTTTAAATGAAAGGTATATATACCACCTATTTACCTGTCATGGATTGCATGTTTTGTCATCATAACAGGTGTATAGAACGTAAATAGGCGGTATATACACCACCTATTTACCACTTATAACCCGGCCTTTTAAAATCTGTATACAAACTAAACAGCCCAAAACTTCGGCCAGTTCCATACCTGGTTATCAAATTTTACTTCGTAATCTTTCCAGAATTGGGAAAATTCAGCTATTGAACAGTAACTACGGTTACTGATATCCGCTCCGCTTAGAGAGTAACCGGATAGCTTCATCCTTCCAATTTTCTCCCTGGAGAGGGATTTTATTTTGATCAGGCAAGTCTCCCGGATTGATTCATCCATCAAAGGGAAAACATATTCATAGGGTATTTTCAACAATCCGGCAAATTCGACCACGGTAATATTGTGCCGGGGTTTTATCCGGTAGATGGACCTGAATTTTTTTATATAGTTGTCCGCCTGCCTTCTTTCCACCCCATAAAACCGACTTATGTCTGAAATAGTCACAAATGCTCTGGTTTGGTAGTAGATGGCCAGCAAAATTTCAGAAGGGTTCACTCCATACAAATAGGGCAAATCCTCAGTTGAAATTTTACTGCCGGTACCGCGATCGAGCGTTTTATTGACCTTTTCTTTGATCCTTACCGCTGTCCGGTCAGTGCATCCGAAAATTGTGGCTATATCTTCAATTTTGAGATTCATTAAGTATGATTTGCTTTGTTTAGATTCCTAAATTGCCGCAATGTATTCCTTTCGTTGGAAGCCGATGTATTACATTGATGATGGGAATTGTTTGAGAATTAGAAATCTCCCATTCTAAGAGTACCCAAAACGATACCTACACTGGAAATAGCTTTGATCGGGACATCAAATGGAGGAAAATCGTCTTTTTTATCACTCACACAGATAATGTAATCTGGATTATTATGTTGAAAAACCCGCGTCACTAATATACCCTGAGAGGTTTCCAGTATATACACCTTACCCCATTGGAAAAACTTAATTGATTCTATTTTTCTACAAGCTAAAATATCTCCGCGCTGGTATAATGGAGCCATGCTGTCTTCGCTATACCTGATATTAAATTTATCCCCTGCTTTTCTAAATAGAGGGTGTGTATTGGTTGATAATTCATGATTAACAAGTATTGAAATCTTTTCTGGTTTTACAGTGATGTAGTTCATTTTTTCTATTTTTAAATTGTTTATAAATGCCCCGGACGGTGTTAGAGCCCCGAACGTTTTTTTTGTTTATTTGTGATTGGTTAAAAAATCGTTAAAGTCATTGAATCCAGGATAAAGCCTGGAGGAAATGTTTTGAGCCTGTGGATATTTTACCATGATCCGCTTTGTAGCTTCTTCGCCGGCATTGTCATTGTCCAGGTATAGGCTTATTCTTTCATAAGCTGAAAGATCATCAATGATTTTTGAAAGGTTTGAAACACTGTTTAGAATAATATTTGTGTCCTGGGATTTGCGGATCTTGGAAAATCTGAGAAAAGACAGAAAATCAAAAAATCCTTCAAAAATGTTCAGGTTTGTAGTACTCCCAGGGATGGTGGTCACCCACTTTGGACTACTTGACATTTTAATGCTTTTGCCGGCAAGTCCAAAATTCAATTCAAGGCCTCCCTGGTCGTTTTGAAAGGCTATTCCAAAATATTTTTTTATCTCGCCGGTTGAAGAATTGACAATCTTCCAGTAGGCTTCCTGAAGATAAATTGAGGCGGTATCAAATGAAATTCCCCGGCTTTTCAGGTAGGCTATTATAGCCCTGTTTTGAAGCTCCTGGATCTTGGTAACCTCAAAGGTTGCAGATGGATCTTTTTGCTGGGGAAAAGAAAGAGAGACGGGGGCAATGGTTGCTCCGGAGAGGATCTGTAAAGCTCCAACTATTGATGTTCGGTGCAGTTGCTCTATCAGGTCAATGATATTACCTCCTTTACCGGACGCATGATCATACCATAAATTTTTGACCATGTCCACTTTAAAGCTGGGGGATTCTTCGCTCCGGAGCGGGGACTTGTACCATGCTTTTTGATTACTGATATTGTCCGGGCTGATTCCAATCCCCTGGAGGTACCCAACAATACTAATCTGTTTTGCTTCTTTACAATTCATGATTTTTCTGTTTTTATTATTATTGTGTAGTATTTGCTTTTTTAGTGAACTTTGTGCACTTTACATGTTAATATTCTGTGATCCAGTAAATTATACAGGTGATTTTTTGAGAATTCAATGATTTGGTCCTGCACTCAATGCACTGTCTTAAAATTTTCAAGTGCGTTAAGTGCATTAAGTCAATTTTGATTTTTTAATTTATGCACTGTTTAAAAAATTGATATTGAGATATTTATATAATAAAGTGCGTTAAGTGCATAAAAAAAAATAAATATTGGTACATAATTTTAAAATGGAAGTTCTATTTCTTTTTCACCAGCAGTTTGATTCTCGTTATTATTGAAAAATAGTATCACGTCGTTACCGTTTGACCTCCTATCTCTTGGCTCGGCCTTCAGTGAATATTTTGCATATAGTTTTAGGTATTTGGTGAAATTTGCCGTTCTCTTTAGCCATATGTCAGTTGTATAATCTTCATAAGCTGTAAGGAATTGCCTGTGCAACTCTTTTTTGATATATTCGACATTGAGCTTAAACTCTCCATTTTCAACTTTTTCGTTCATGAATGCGACAAAATCCGGGTTTGTTTGACTGAGAAGCTTTCTTTTGTCCAGGTTGATTTGAGCGGCTTCAATAAGTCCATTTTTGAGATAAGAGCAAAGGCAGCTACACATAAAATTGTAAAAACATTGCCATTCTTCGTTTTCCCAATCACGGAAGAACCAGCATTTAAATTCATCTTCCGGAGAATAATTGGCATTATAATGATCTGATAATTCAAATTCAATCACCCTGTCTTTTGCACTGGCTCCCTCGATCTTGAAAGTATCATTGGAGGAAATCAGCATTTTGGCGCGAATGGTAAAAGGCTGAAGATTCTTCCTGTCAACTGTTATAACGTCTGAAATGTCATTAAAGAGGGTTTCAAAATCGAACCTTTTGCGTAGGTCATTCAAAAAAACAATTTGAGTATCAAGATTTACAGAAGAATATTTGTGTTTATTCTTTGGATCAAAATCCTTTCCGGATAATTCACAAACCATTTTTATCAGGGCGATTGCCCTTCCAAGTAAAGTTTTTCCGCTTCTGCCTTCCGCATTTTCTGATATAGTCGAATCCGTAAGGTTCACCGCTTTCATTTTTGTCTCAAAAAAGCTATGAAGCAGGTACCCAATTAAAGTTTTAAGAGATTCAAATCTTTTGTCGTTTTGACCTGAAATATTAAAAACAAATTTCGAGAACATCCCATCTGATGAACCCTCGATAAAATCACTGGTTTTGATTTGGTTTTTGAATATATGGCCTTTCAGTTCATTGTAATCGAGGAGCTTGTGCCCGTCAGAAGTGCACTTTACAAATCCATTTTTAAAATAAATGTATCCGGTTTCTTTATCATCAGTATTGAATGACAATTGGGTTTCGGTTCCCAGGAGGCTTAATTTTTTTTCGTTAAAGTAAATGGCTGGAGAGGTGACGAATTTAGATAGCAGCTCTTGTATTGTTATTCCTTCGAGATCATCTTCTTCCAATGTGTTGATGTGTTGCATTACAAAATCCTGGATCCTGTGAATGGGTATTTCTTCAATAATGTGATCCTTTATTTTTACAAATATGTAGTCCTCATTTATGTCAAAGCGCCTAAATCCGGAATGGCGCAAAAAATAGATAAATGCCAGGTGGTCAATTTTCCAAACATCTGATTTACCAATTCTTTCGCTCCGCCAAAAAATGAAGATCTCACCGGAGTTTGAATCCTGGATCTCCTGATCAGGATCCTTTGCAGGAGGCGAAATATTTTCTTCTTCAGGTTCTATGCAAACAATTGTTTCGGCCTGTTCCATAATTTAAGCATTTTGTTGCATTACCTCAATCAGTTCTTTCCTCAGATAGAATTTTTTCCTTCCCTGGCCATGTTCTTTCAAAATGCCTTTCTTTGTCCATTGGTGCATGGTAGGATATGAGACGTCTAAAAATTTGGCGGCTTCATACCTGTTCATCCTTTCGGATTCTTCGACAGGGTTTGTTTGGTCTTCGGCTTTGGCTTCTTTGGCAAACTCCTTAAATGCCTCTTTGAGTTCTTGTTTTTCGATAACGTAAAATTCTGGCTTCATGATTTAATGATTTAAAATGATTTAATATATGCCCAATACATAATACAAATATACCAAATAAATCATAAAAGCAAATTAATAGATTCTTTTTTTTTGATTTTTTTTGATTAGTTTTAAATCATGGATGAGGTGTTTAAAAGGATTGCAGATATAAGAAAGTCTAAAGGCTTAACACAGAGGCAAATCTGCGAGAAAATTGGTATTGCCCAAAACAACTACAGTAAAATAGAAACTGGCATTACTGAGCTGACAGTTGATCATTTGAACAAGATTGCCGGAGCTTTGGGTGTCAGTGTGGTATCTTTAATTGATCCGGACTCTCAGTCAATGGATTATTTTCAGGAATTGAACAGTAAGATCGAGGCTCTGCAAAAGACAATTCTGGAAAAGGATGAATTTATAGCACTTCAGAAAAAATTGTATGGTAATTTTAAGTCTACAATTATTCAAAGTATTAGTATTGCTGAATTAAAATCCATGCAGTTTATGGCTTACAAGATTGCAGAAAAGGAGATTGACACTGTTGATTTAATTATTGAATCAAT
Source organism: Bacteroidia bacterium (assembly GCA_026391315.1). Lineage (GTDB taxonomy): Bacteria > Bacteroidota > Bacteroidia > Bacteroidales > Prolixibacteraceae > CAINVV01. The sequence continues at coordinate 60,562 of JAPLDT010000046.1, read as the reverse complement.
AAAATCAGCTTTAACCTTCATTTTGATGATGCTTCGTGATAATGATTTTATTGATGAAAAAGACTTGGATTATCACAAGAAAAACAGGAAGGAAAATTTTGAATTGCTGGTAAAAGAGTTGAAAGAAGAAGCAAAACAGGCTACAACCCCACAAAAGTCCGAATAGGATATTCCTTTTTTACTATAAAAGAAAATCCCTCAATAAATATTTTCATAACTTTGCAAAAATTCAATACCATGGCCACAATTACATTGAAATACAACCCCAAAAACCACAAGGCACAAAAGGCGCTAGAGTTTATGTTATCGCTGGGTGTTTTTGAAACTTCCACATCTATTCCGGCTATAGATAAGTCTTTGAAAGAAGCCAGGGAAGGAAAGGTGAAAACATACAACAGCGTTGACGACTTTTTCAAGAAATTACGGTGAAAATGTATCAAATTCAAACAACCAACCGGTTTGAGAAAGATGCAGCGTTATGCAAAAAAAGAGGGTTAAATATGGCCCTTCTCAAAAATGTAATGTCATTACTTGCCCAATCCGGTAACCTTCCTGATAAATACAAACCCCACAAGCTTTCCGGAAAATATACAGGATGCTGGGAATGCCACATTAAACCCGACTGGCTATTGGTTTGGCAACAAAACGACACGGTTTTGACCCTTCTGTTTTTATACACAGGTACCCATTCCGACCTGTTCAAATAATTATCACCCCTATTTTAACTGATCCATCATGTCGACCTGATCATTTAGCCCTTCAAAGGCTTTCATCAATTTCTCTTTTTTGGCATCGTTCGAGATCTGCAGGTATCTTCTCAGCGTCTTCTCCCTGGTGATCCCGGTAATGGATTTGATCATCTCAATATCTAGGCCACGATCATAAGCCAAACAGATAAATGTTTTCCGGGCCGTGTGGGTCCCAATAAGTTCATGTTTTGGTTTAAACTCTATTATGGTGAGATTCTTTTCAAAGGATCTTGACTCTGTGGGGGTATTTATTTTTGCCAATTTGCAACATTCTTTGATGTAATCGTTGAGCTTTTGATTGGAGAATTTTGGCAGAAGCTTGTGAGGATCCGGATAGCGTTCGATAATGGATTGTACGCCCGGGAAAAGAGGAATAATTACCTCCCTGTTCGTTTTCTGGGTAGTGGTTTTGATCATTCCATCAATGATATTGTCTTTCGTTAACTTCTCCAGGTCACAATAGCGCAAACCAGTAAAACAGCCAAAGCAATAAAAATCCCGGGCCTTTTGGTATTTCTTATTTTCAAAAGCATGATTTAGCAGCTGCTGCAGCTCCTCAAAAGTCAGATGAATAATACTCCCTTCCTTTTCAGGCGCTGAGAAATCTTTGTATGTTGTGTTGCTGTGGTATTTCCTTTTCAGGCTCCAGGTCATAAATGCTTTGAACTTGTCAGTAATGGCAGACAGGTAATTGTACCCGTGTTCATTTGTAACAAGTACATCTTCCTTCAGCTTGTCAAAAAATACCAGGTCAATACTTTCAAAAGTCATTTTGTAACCAGTATCTGACTCAAAGGTTTTGAGGTAGTTTTTGATCGTTTTCCGGTTCCGGATAGTGTTGGGTGCCTTCTCCAGCTCTCCGGCCTTCAAAAACTCTTCGTATGCCTCCCACAGATCCTTTATTACCGGGACAAAATTGATTTTCTTTCCGTTGAAATGATTTTGTACGACTTCCTGGGTAATATGAATTTTGTTCAGTGTGCAATCCCTGAAATACTTCTTTGCATCAGACTGGTAGTCATCCAGAAACGAATTGGTATTTTCATAATCATTGTCATCCTCGTTTGGCCGGGGTGGGCTAACTCTCTGTTGCTTCTTGTTCCAGTACCTGGGCTTCACTTTCCCCACTGTTTTCCAGTTGTTCTTGCTGTCGGTGGCAATATTGGCTTTGATGGGTACATAACCCTTTGAATCTACCTTGTTTATGTCGATGTAATACTTTAGATTTGGCATAGGATCTGGTTTAATACCCGTAAAGTTACAAAACATCCTGGCCAAAGGGAAAGAAAAGGGGAAAGAAATTTGTAAACAACAGCAATTATCAACCTACAAGAGCATATAAAGAAGCCAGCATATCAACTGATAAACAATGGTTAGGCATAAATAGAAAATAACAAGATATAACCCTAGGGATTCCCGCCCCGGGTACAGGTTGCAGACCTAAAATCCCTTATAGTCGAGAGATTGTAGGGGATTTTTATTGAAATACTAACCCTCTCACCATTCTATTTTAGACCGAATATCTAGCCCGGTAATTTCAAGAAATTGATATTCTTAAGGTTATCGAAGCTTTATGAAAATTGAGGATCTTGTGTTTTATTTCAGATGTGACAATAATTAAAATTTTTGCCAACAAATGAGAATTGGCATATATCAGGAATAATATTTTTTATATCTTGTGCCTCATCCTTATGATAAATGGCGTTTAGTGAAAATGAAAATTATTTCTAAAGAATTGGTTGTGATTTTTAATCTTAAAAACAAACTGTTTGGTCGGAGGATCTTCCAACAAATTTTATGTGGAATTATTAAATATTATTATATAGCTATTATATAGCAAAATACGACTGCTTTTTACTTAATTATATTTTAACCTAATCAAATCTAAATGAAATCCCTAACTGTTTCATTGGTGTTGTCCTTGTGTTTCTTAATCAGGATTAGTGCGCAGGAAGCACCTAAAATCAAATTCGAAAAGCCCTCCGACGAGGAGCTATCCATGAAAACCTATCCAACCGACTCAACTGCAGATGCGGTGATTTTGTATGACGACGGTTCTTCTTATGTTAAGTATGACCTTGAAAGGGGATTCATGCTCACCTTCGAACGGTTCGTAAGGATCAAAATACTCCGGCAGAATGGTGTAGAATGGGGAAATTTTCAATTTTCTCTTTATTCACACAACCTCAACAAAGAGGATTTAACCCATGTGAAAGGAACCACCATTAATTTGGAAAACGGGAAAATTGTCAAAACAGATCTGAAAAAAAATGCTGTTTTTCGGGAACGTGAGAACAAATACCGGGAATCGGTAAAATTTTCGATGCCGGCAGTAAAAGTCGGTTCCATCATCGACCTGCAATACACCATTGCGACCGAAATGACCTGGAATTTGCGCACCTGGAAATTCCAGTATAAGATTCCTGTCAAATGGAGTCAATATAGGGTGGTTTATCCGGAGTATTTCACTTATAACCATTCATCCTTGGGTTACCACAGTTTATTATACAATAAGAGGAGTCAATCGACCGAAAATATCTCCTATACCGAAAGAGTTGACAATACTTCTAATAATACTGCCGGATTTCGCGTTCCTTCAACTCAGGCAGTTGCGCGAACCATTACTTATTTGAATCAGATTATTGAATGTGCGGCTTCAGACATTCCTGCAATTAAGGAGGAGCCTTACCTTACCTCCCTGGACAATTATACCTCCCAATTAAAGAGTGAATTGAACAATACCAATTTTTCCAAGATCGGAGGAAGTATGCATAACTATACCACTTCTTGGAACGACATAGCCAAACAATTGGCTGATGATGATAGCTTTGGCCAGCAACTGAAGTCTACCGGTTTTTTGTCGGATGACGTCGAAAAGATGACAAAGGGGATATCAAGCAATGAGACTAAATTGAACATCATCTACAGCTTTGTGCAGCGAAGCATGAAATGGGATGGATTCAAGTCCTTTTTCACGGACAAAAGTCTTAAAAAGGCGTACGCCGATAAAACTGGTAACTCTGCTGACATCAATCTGCTTCTGATTGCCATGTTGAAAAAAGCCGGTATCGATGCAAGTCCGGTTTTGTTAAGTACACGCGAAAACGGTATTATTGGATTGGTGCATCCAACCCTGTCAGACTGTAACTATGTGGTAGCAAGGGCAACTCTGGATGGGAAACAGATTTTTCTTGATGCCACTGAACCCAATCTCCAGGCTGGAATTATCCCATTCCGTTGCCTGAATGGAGAAGGGTACCTGATCCAGGAAGGATCTTCGGAATCTGTTCAACTTACCAATCCCAAATCTATGGAAAGCAGTTCTGTTGTACTGGATTACAAGGATGGCAAAATGACCGGTCTTTTCAAAAAAAAGGATACGGGTCTGAGTGCACATACTTTCAGGAAGTCTGTAAAAACATCAGGAGGGCAGAAGGAGTATTTCGAGAAGTTGAAAAACAGTTCCCCCGAACTGGATTATGTCTCCTTTAATTATACAAATTTGGATAGTCTTAGCCAACCTATTGTCTCAGAGTACAGATTTTCCCTGAAGGAAAAACAGGATAGCAATGCTGGAGTCATTTACCTTGACCCTGTAGTAATTGAAAGACAAAAAACCAACCCATTCTCTTCACCCACCCGTATTTATCCTGTTGATTTTGGGACTCTGGTAACTCAATACTACAACATGCAATTCGACATACCGCAAGGTTATATGGCCGAAGAATTGCCAAAGGAAATTTCGATATCGTTGCCTGGAAGAGCTGGTCAGTTCATGTATCAGATTTCGCAGATGGATCAAAAAATTAATCTGACAATGGTTTTCTCAATCAATAAGACATTGTTCCTTCCTGATGAATACCAAGCACTTAAAAATTTCTTTGATCTGGTCATTAATAAGCAGGCAGAACAAGTTGTATTAAAGAAGAAGACTACCTGATATGTTCATCAAATTACTCTGGAGCGTTGCTTTAATATTGGCAATTTTCTCCACCCTTCCGGGGAAGGATAAGCCTAAACCTTTCTACCCTGTAGCTTTGATCGATTCTGCCATGAGAAAAGATGCCTGGGCAGTTTGTCGTGATTTTCGTCAGGAATTTGTACTGCACGACAATGGAAAGGCTGTGGAATATGTACATCTTGTCATTACAGTTCTTGAAAAGCGGGGGGATGACCTGGCAGAACTGGTTCTACCGTACGACCAATCATCAAAAATAACCTCTATATCTGGGAAGAATTATGATGCGGCCGGAATTTATAACGAGAAGTTAAAATCCGGTGCCATTCAGGATGTCAACTACACTTCGGAAGGGGCAATTTACGATGACCTGAGGATGAAAATTGCCAAAATAGATAGCAATACCTATCCCTATACCGTTGAGTATTCATACGAGATAACCTACGATGGATTGTTAGGATACCCAAACTGGTACCCTTTGAGGGACTATCACATCTCTGTGGAAAAATCAAGTTTTATCATCAGCTATCCGGAGAAAATGGAAGTTCGCTACCGCGAAAGAAACCTTCCAGGCAGTTGCCGGAGTGAAAAAACTGAAAAGGGAATCCGCACCCTGGAATGGAAAATTGATTCGTTACAAGCCTTGAGAGATGAACCATTTTCTCCTAAGTTATCTCAGGAGATGCCAGGTGTCATCACAGCACCGGTTAGCTTTGAATACTGCGGTACTTCAGGGTCAATGAATTCGTGGCACGATTTCGGGCAGTGGATCGGCCAGCTTCTGCAAAATCGCGATCAGCTTCCTCCGGTCAGACAGAACGAGATAATAGAGCTGGTCAAAGGGATGAAGGACACGGCAAAAATCGTTCGTACCCTCTATGAGTATATGCAAAAGCGCACCCATTATGTTGGTATTCAACTTGGCATCGGTGGTTTTCAGCCTTTCCCAGCCGAAACGGTCGACCAATTGGGCTATGGAGATTGCAAAGCGCTCTCCAATTACATGAAGGCAATTTTGAAAACGGTAGGAGTTAAAGCCGATTACACCATCGTGGGAGCAGCTACCAGTCAGGGAATCACAATGACAGACTTTCCGACTGCCAATCAGTGCAACCATGTCATTCTTTGCGTCCCACTCAAAAAGGATACCATCTGGCTGGAATGTACCAGTCAGACAACCCCCTGCGGTTACATGAGCAAATTCACGGCAGGAAGGAAGGGGCTGGTTATTGATTCCAGGGGAAGTCGGATCGTAGCGATCCCTTTACTGTCTGCCGAACAGAGTAGCCAACACAGAAAGGCAGTAGTGAGCCTCTCAACAGACGGCAGAATGGAGGCCAAAGTTAAGACAGAATATTCCGGATATCAATATGATAACATTTCAAAAGTCTTAACCGAAAGCAAGAAGGAACAGGAAAAAGCTTTGTACGAGAATCTTGCCGTGGCAGGGATGAAGATATCTGATTTTACTTACCAGGACAACAAAGAAAGAATTCCGGAAGCAACCGAATCCATTGCCCTCACTTCACAAACTTATGCCGCCCGTAGTGGAACCCGCATTTTTGTCCCGGTGAACATTTTCAACCAGATTAAGTCCATTCCTTCTCACCTGGATAACCGCAAAATGCCTGTCTACAGGGAGTTCGCGTTTCTGGATACCGATTCTGTTACATTTTATCTTCCAAAGGGATACAAACCGGAATCCTTTCCTCGCGGCAAAAACCTAAAAACAGCATTTGGAGAATATTGCAGTACCCTGACTGTCAATAATGATCAGGTTCTGTATACCCGAAGATTTAAAATGAACCGCGGCACCTGGCCCAAAGAGGATTATGCTGCACTGGTCGATTTTTATACAGCGGTTGTTGGTGCAGATAAGGTGAAGCTGGTAATTAAAGAGGAATCCCAATAATGATCAATAAAACCAATATACGTAAAATATTTATCTCCAAGATTGTATATGAATAGAATAAGAATTCTGTCTTCTATCATTCTGTGTGTCATAAGTTATTTTCCAATGAACCTGTTAGCGCAGAATTGCGAAGTGACCAAATACATATCGAATTATGAAGTACTTAAAAATAAATTGTGCATAATCGATTCTATCGAGCTAAAAATAGTGAATCGAGCGGGCGAAGATTACACCAAAATCTCTATTCCTTATTCTAAAAATGAAAAATTGTCAGATATTGAAGGATGGATTGAGGACAAAAGCGGGAAAAGAATTAGGATTTTAAAAAGGAACGAAATTACTGATCGAAGTGAATTTTCTAATATGTTCTTGTACGAAGACAATTTCATAAAAACATTTGAATTAAAACACAATGACTATCCATACAAGGTTTGCTATACTTTTAAAACTACGATGAATCAATTTATCGCTGTTGCTGATTGGTCCCCGGCTCTATTCGCCAAAATTCCAACCAGAGAAGCGAAGCTAAGAGTAAAATTTCCCAAAGAATATCGGTATAATGTATTTTTACGCGATGTCAATTTGATAAAATCAGATACGATTGATGATCAAATATCTAAGGTCTTTATAGCAAAATATCAAAACATGGATCACAATGAAGCGAATGGACCACCCTTCGAAGACTTTAAGCCAAGGTTGATTGTTGTGCCGGAAAAATTCTTTTACGGTATTACCGGCAGCACTGCGGACTGGAAAACATATGGTAATTGGTTTTTTAATTTGAACAAGGGGTTGAACGATTTGCCGGTCCCTGAAAAGGAAATTATTTCTCAACTGATAAAAGGAATCACGGATAAGAGAGAGATCATAAAGGTTTTGTATCATTATGTTCAAGATCATACACGGTATATAAATGTTACTATAGGTGTCGGTGGTTTTAAGGCCTATCCGGCATCATATGTTGCCCAAAACAAATATGGGGATTGCAAAGCCCTTACAAATTATATGAAGGCCTTGTTAGAATTAGCTGGCATAAATAGTAACTATGTTTTGATCAACAGAGGCTTTTACCCTAATAAGATTATTGCTGATTTGCCATGTCCGCAGTTCAATCATGTTTTACTTGCGGTTCCTGTCAATCGTGATACAATTTGGATTGAAAATACCGAAAATTCAGAAGCCTTTGATTATGTAGGGTCTACCATCCAAAACCGACATGCATTGTTGATAGATGAAAATGACAGCAAGCTTATTTCAATGCCTACTTTCAAGAAAAAGGATGTTGAATTGGTCAGAAATATAAATGTTTCCCTTAATAACCAGGGAAATGGAGAAGCGAACGTGCTTTTTAGTTTCAAGGGATATTACTATGAATTGTTCAATGAATTAAACTCAAGTTATAGCAAAGAGGATCAGGATAATCTTGTTAAAGAATACATGCCATTCAGCAATTATGAAGTTTTAGATTGGAAATTGAATAGAGCAGATCGCGATTCGGCCAAGATTGAATTGGTGTCAAGAATAAATTTGATCAAAATGGTGAAACAGTTAGGTGATGAATTCTATTTCAATTCATTCCCTGTTAGAACGGGAGTATTCGCGCCTCCCAACGAAAGGAAACTGCATCTGGTTTTTTCACATCCCGTTTTTAATATTGACAATGTTACCTATACCATTCCAAAAGGACTGGAAGTAAAGGTGGTCCCCAAAGATCAAGTTATTTCTTCCCCGTTTGGGAACTATGAGGTCCATTTTTCATACGATACCACCGCGATCCATGTCTCTAAGAAATTTGAGCTATATGCGAATGAGTACAAAATCGAACAGTACAAGATGTTTTATGATTTCTACAAATCGATCAAGGAAATAGAAAAGAATCTAGTCATACTTAAAAAAAGTAATTAATACCAAAATGGAAAAGAATCTTATCACAATTTACCTTTTCACAGCACTTTGCTTGCCACTTTCAGCACAAAATATTGTTCGTGAATTTGGAAAATATACAGGCGAGGAATTTAAGATGCAACGATATGACAAGGATCCTTCAGCTGAGGCTGTTGTCTTATACGACATTGGGTCATCTTATTTTATGTTATATGACAATGGATATCAGGTTGTATTTGAAAGAAAAACGAAAATTAAGATATTCAATAAGGCCGGACATAAATATGCCCAAATAGAAATCCCTTATTACAAAAAAGATAATAAGGATGAAAAAGTCATAGAATTGGAAGGGAATACCTACAATTATGAAAACGGTTTAATAAGGGCCACTCCGTTAAATGAAAAAAATACATTTAATGAGAAGGTCAGTGAGAATTGGATGGTCAGAAAATTTGCAATGCCTGATGTGAAAGATGGCTCAATCATTGAGGTAAAGTACAAAATAATATCCCCCTATTTTTTCAATTTTAGAAGTTGGGAATTCCAGAATAAAATTCCAGTAATCTACAGTGAATATGTTACAAAGATGATTCCATTTTATGAGTACACTTATATACTTCAAGGTGCTTCAAAGATGGATAGCTTTAATCATTACGAAGAGAAAGGCAACGAGCAGAGTTTTGGATCAATAAAATTCAATAATATGATTTATGAGTTTATTATGAAAGATGTTCCGGCTTTCAGAGATGAATCATTTATTACTTCTACTGAGGATTATATTTTAAAACTTGATTTTCAGCTCGCAGCCTTTCATTCTCCCAATGGTGGAGATGATCAAATCATGACAACATGGCCCAAGTTAATTGAAGATATGCTGGATGATGAAGCGTTTGGAAAGTATTTGCAGGCATGCAAGAAAAAATCGGAAGAGATCATTGATACAATGAAACTGGCGACAAAAACGAGCCTTGAAAAGGCCGCCTATATTGACAAGTATTTAAAATCAAATTACAATTGGGATGGAAACCATAGTAAGCGATCAACTAAAAGTGCAAAGAATTTTCTCAAAACCCAAACCGGGAATTCAGCAGCCATTAACCTGTTATATGTTGCATTACTAAATACCGCTGGAATTGAAGCTTATCCGGTACTGATTAGCACCAGAGATAACGGAAAGATTAAGGTTGATTATCCTTTTCAGCAATTTTTTAATGACGTCATTGTAACAGCGAAAATTAATGATAGCAATGTACTTCTTGATGCTACTGAGCCATTGAGCAGCTTTCGGCAAATTCCATCAGAATGTTTGAACGACAAAGGACTCATTGTAAAGAATGAAAAGGGGAAATATACCTGGTTAAACATAAAAAGCAGTGTAGATTCGGATATTTCCTACCAAATTGACCAAAATCCTAATATTGAAAAAGATACTGTCGATTGCAAATTTCAGATATCGTCATCTGGTTATGATGCGATCAATTTAAGAAAGAAATTCTTGAAAAATCCAAAGGATTTAAAAGCGGAATTGTCAATTGGCAATTTGATTTTGAAAGATTCGATAACGGTCGAAAATGTACATGAGATAGATAAGCCATTTGAAAATAAGCTTGTTAGTGGATACACAATCGATAGAGTCGGAGATAAAATATTACTTCCACCGTTTTGCAACTTCATCATTGCTGAAAATCCATTCAAGAAAGAACTCAGGACTTATCCGATAGATATGGTTTACAAGCATACCAGATCTTATGTTTCCATTATACATATCCCAAAAGGGTACAAGGTGTTTTCAATACCTGAAAACATGGACATGGATAATGATGATTTTCGAATTCAATATCATGCTGAAAACTCCGATTCCAATACCATAAAAATTACAGGGAATTATGAATTTAAAAAAGATGTTTATGCTTCTTCCTCCTTTTTGGGTTTGAAAGGCTATTTCAACAAGATTATTGATAAGTTTAATGAGAAGGTAGTCTTTGCGAAAGTGCAATGATCCAACATACCTAAACCAACAAGATAAATCCTCAAGTGAACCAACCGCTTTTATTACCGCATCTAAGAACCAACTGTAAAATGAATTGAATGAAAAAAATTAACTTACTCTTCGTTCTATTTTTTACTTTGAGTAATGGATTCTCCCAACAAATCCATTCTCCATCCGAGATATTTAAAATCATAGCCGATTCTAAATTGTCTTACGAACTCAAATTACTTGAAAAGGAGATTCCTTGCCAGGATTATTCCGAAAAGCTTAATTACCATGATAGCTACAGGATTCCCAGCGATTCTGGTCTGGAAACGCGCCACTTTAAATACACAGAGGAGGCCAAACCATTGTTTGATAAGGCTGAGCTTTTCTTCAATAATCATCAAATTGACAGCGCTTTGGTATATTACCAACTGACCATCCAGGCGGATTCAACCCTTTCTAACGTGTTGACCTATATTGGTCAGATTTATGAGAAAAGGGAGGATCGGCAGCAGGCCATAGAATGGTTCAAAAGAGCCATTCAAACGAACTATATCGATTACATGGCACACTGGTTCCTGGCAGATAACTATTTGACAATAAACAAAATAAAGGAGGCAGTCAATGAAATTGCCATAGCCCGGATTCTAAACAGAAATAATCCAAGGATTAAAAAATCAATGGACAAAATCTTTGAACAGGCCTTTATGAATACGGAGGATTGGTGTTTCAATCCTCAAATTCAACTCTCTAAAACTCCGGAAGGTAGGATAGGCGTATCCTGTAATGAAAAATGGACCGGATATGCCTTGACCAAGGCATTATGGAAGTTTGAACCGGGATACAAGGAATCCATGGGAGTACCTGAGGGAACCTATTCGACCCTTGAAGATAAGGAATGTCTGATTACATTTCTCGGAGCGATGGAAAATATGAAGGTGGATGTCAGCAAAGAACGACAATTAATGATTTTAAAAGAGGCCGTAGAGAATAAATATTTGGAATCCTACATACTTTATGAAATTGTACTGCCGGAAACACCGGCGGTGGTATATCAACTTTCCGAAAAGACTATTTTGGATATCAAGGATTACATTGTGAATGTGAGAAATATGAAATAGTTAATGGTTTAAATATTGGTGCGGGTTGCCTATCCGAACCTGTGAGGGTTAAAAGATGTTAATTTAATCTAACAGAAGCCAATATTTGTTCTTTTAATTGTGATTGGTTAGTGCTATATTTACAAGTACAAACTACCAACTCCTTACATCAATGAAAAAATTTGTCATCATCCTAATTTTTTCTGTGGTTATTGCGGCTTGTGGGACGAAGCAGCAAAAGCCTGTCCAGTCTGAACCGGTAAAAAAGGATACTGTTAAAACCGCGTCTGCCAGTGAATACGGAATATGGAAAATAGCCAGTTATGCCAGCAATCTTGGAAATAACAGGAATGCCTCCTACATCACCAATTCATTTGCCATCTGGGGCACCTTCAGCGACCCAAACAACGATAAGGCTGAGCTGAAAGTGAAATTTGTGATCGACAAAGAGACCTTCTGCATCAAGCTTCTGCAATATGGCACGACGGCTGTCAAAAAGGGCGACGAGACCCAATACAAAATCAAGATTAAGTCGGGTGCTGCCGAGGTGGCCGATTTTACGGCCAAGAATGTTTCCGACCGACTATTCATCAAAAGCGTGGATGCTCAAAAAATTATGGAACTGTTCGAAAAAGAAGGTTCTCTTTTCTTTTATTTGGTAACAGATTCGAAGAGCTTTCCTGCAACTTACTCTTTTACTATCGATAATCCGGTAGGATTTGGCAAAGCATTAAAAAAAATCACTGAATAATATCGTCATAATTTTGCTTATTTTGTGCCTGTTCAAATAATCGTTGTACCATGGATATGGAGGATATTTTCCAGAAAATAGGAACATCACAGACGCTCAGTCAGAAGATTGAACGAAACATCGAACGGGCCATCCGGGAGAAAAAGTTGCCCATTGGCGCAAAACTCCCTCCTGAGCGCGAGCTCTGCGAAATGTTTGCCGTAAGCCGCACGGCCTTGCGCGAAGCTCTTAGGCGTTTGAGTGCCAGGGGACTCATTGAAATACGGAAAGGCAGTGGTATGGTTGTCACCAAGATTGATATCAAAGATGCCATCCAGTCACTGAATCTCTATTATGACCTGAAGTTCGATGATCAGTTGATTAGACAAATCATTGAGCTCCGACTTGCGTTCGAGCCCGAAATTGCCAAAATGGCAGCGATTAACCGTACAGAAGAGGACCTAAAGAATCTTGAGGCTAATCTGCTTGATTTTAGCAAGTGCAATCCCGACAATACCCAGTTGGAGTCGGATATCGACAACAAATTTCACCTTTGCCTGGCACGCGCCACCACCAATCCATTTGTGATCGTTACCATGGAACCGGTATACAACCTGCTTCCGCGGATGCGCAATTTTATTTACGCTAACATTGAAGGAGAGAAGGAGATTACGCTGGGCTACCACAAGGAGATTGTCAATGCCATCCGGGAGAAGGACGCGGATCGTTCCTACGAAAAAATGCAGGCACACCTTGATCGCAACATGCAGGTTTACAATAAATTTCTTAAGCAGTATTAGTCCCACACGAACCGCCACTGACCATCCGCCTGCTTTTTCCAAACGGTATGAAAGATCCCTTTTGAGCGGATTACCTGTCCGGTAGAATCGTGTGTGGAAAAGAGAAATTTACCATACGTATAGCCAAGATCCCCAGAGGCGGAAACCTCCACGAAATCAGGTTTCCACAATAGCTCTACACCCTTGTACCTTGGAGCAAGATAGTAAAGGAGGATGGAATCCTTTCCATGTACCACATAGCTTCCACGGTTGAGGGATGCAGCCGAATCGGCGAAATAGGCGAAGGCTTCCGAAAGGCCTTTCTCCTTAGCCATCGCCGCAAATGCCTGCTCAGTTTGAACGATCTCCTTTTTTGCAGTTTCCAGCTGGGCTTTGTTAACAGCTGTAGTGCAGGCTGTAAGAAGTAAAAACAGAATAACTAATTGTTTGGTCATATAGCTTTTGTTTGTGGTTCCCTTCGTGAAACCTTTGTGGCTTTGTGCCTTGGTGGCTATTTTTTTCTTGCCACTAAGACACTAAGAACACTAAGGTTTCACAAAGAATGAATCCATTTAATCAAGTAAAAGTTTAATTTATACTGTAACTGAAGATGACAATGTAATGGCAGGCAGCACCAATCAGGACAAAAATATGAAAGATCGCATGATTGAATTTTAATCTTTGAATTTGATAAAGAACTGCGCCCAATGTATAGGACAATCCTCCGGCAAGCAGCCAAACCAAACCTGCAGTGGCCATGCTGTTAATCAATGGTTTGATGGCGATAACAATGACCCAACCCATCAGGACATACATCACGGTTGAAAGCTTTGGGAATCTTCCGATAAAGAAAAATTTGAGAATGATCCCGGTGGCAGCAATCAGCCAAACTGTTATCATCACCGGAATTCCCCAAAGCGGCGGCATCGTCAGCATTGTAATAGGCGTATAGCTCCCGGCGATGGTCAGATAGATGGCGCTGTGGTCAAAGACATTCAGCCTTTTCCTAATCTTTGGATCAGTTGAAGAATGGTAGAGTGTTGAGGCCAGAAACATAGTGGTCACACCAATTCCATAGATTAGAAAAGCAACAAAAATTTTAGCTGAATGGAGTTGAATGGCCTTATTCAACAAGACAACCATACCTATTAATGACATCACCAGCCCAAACCCATGGGTCAGTACATTCCATCGCTCTTCATTCGCTGTATATCGTTTTTCCAATGCTAGAATGGTTAAATTATTGTTTTGTATTTAACGGATTCGCTGAATCCTTGTAAAACTGATTCTGCAATGATTCTATTTTATTGTTGTTTTTGAGTGTTTTAATCAGTTGGGCAAGTTGCTCTGCCTGTGATTCAACCACTACTTTTCCCAGCTCTACACTGCTTTTGGTGGCATCTCCTGCATAATGGTTGGGGTATTGAGCGTACCACCAGATGCCTGTGTACTGAAAGGGAACTTCGGCCAGTCTCTTCTGATTTTGACCCGATTGCGTTCCTGCAAGCTCAGTCTTGACAAGATCAGACCTGATAAAGCGCATCATGGAGGTCTCCTTTTCGTCGGCGTGCCCACCGGTTTTGGTTTGCCTAAGGGACTCAATTTTCTTTGCAACTTCAGGAGTGTCATTGGGTTGAAAGAAAACCAAAACATAATCCTTTTGACTGTGCAGCTGCGACATGCAGAAATATCTCAGGAAATCGTTGTTTCCTCCGTGACCATTGACGATGATAATCTTTTTCAGACCGTTGCGGGAGAGTTCTTCACATGTCTCCTGTAGTATTTTCCAGATGAGTTCAGGACTATAGGCGATCGTACCAGGCTGATGACGTGCTTCGTTGATTTGACCGGCAAAATAGGTCGGAAAAACGACGCAATACTCCTGCTCAGCAGCTGTAAGGGCCACCTTCCTGCACTCAAAAATATCGGTTCCCAGCGGCAGATGCGGACCATGTTTCTCGAGAATTCCCATAGGAAGCAAGCATACTCCCGAAGATCTTTCGACGGCCTTCACGAAATCGGGAGCAGTAAGTTCATCGTAGCTGCAGGATAGTTTTGATTCAGGTTTTGCTTGTGAAAAGAGATTAAGAGCAGAAAACAACAGACAAACAGCGATTAAATTTTTCATAGTCTAAGGATTAAATTTTCATGTTCAAATTTTTCTGTGATCTCAGAAAAACGGGAGATACGCCAATTTGCAGCAGACTGATCCTGGTGTTCGGAACCGGGTCCGTTGAAGGCGATACAATACATACCGGCAGCAGCGGCAGCCTTTATTCCGTTGGCAGAGTCTTCTAAGATCACACAATTTTCTTTGGGAACTCCAAGTTTCTTTTGGGCCAGCAGAAAGATGGCCGGATCCGGTTTCCCGGCACCGGCTTCGGTGCAATCGACCACTGTATCGAAATAGGAGGCAAGACCGGTTTTGGACAGAACGATGCTGATTACTTCGATCGTAGAGGAGGAGGCCAAAGCCATTCTTATCTCTCTTTCTTTCAGTTTGTCAAGAAGTTTTACAACACCTGGCATCGGGTGAATTTCCGGCAGGGAACTGAAATAGCTGATGACTGTTTCTTCGGTGATCCTAACCAGTTCGTCAAGCGGGGTATGCAAGTGATGCTTCTCTATGATTTTGCTCCACATCACCGGATTGGAACTTCCCTGATAGGATATATGTTCGTCGTGATCAATTGCAACACCTACTTTGGCAAAAAGATTTTGCTCAATCACTTTGTAGAGGTTCTCGCTGTCGATCAGCACCCCGTCCATGTCGAAGATAAAGGCCCGGATTTTGGCAAAATGCATTGGTGAATTTTTTTACTAAAGTAGCCAAAATAAGGATAAAGGAGTTTCCAAGGATAAAGGATAAAGTAAAAAGGATAAAGTAGGGAGAGGCTGTTTCGTTCGCGAAACAGCCTCTCCCTTTTTGTTGCCTGAAGATTGAACTATACTTCTCCGGGTCTTTTGAAATACTTTGATTCAGATTTGGGAATAATTTCGCCGGAGAACCGTTTGGTATCTCCTTTGGTTGGAGAGACGATTACATCAGCATAATTGCCACCTTTTTTAAGAGAGATCTCAATTTTTGCAGTTATGTAAAATCCTTTGACCTGCATTTTAATCCTGACATTGCCCTTTTTGTCAGTATCCTGCTTGAAATCAGACACATTAACCTTGTTGGTATACTGGTTCCCGGCAGGAATACCCTGAAGGATAACGAACTCCTTCTCATATGACAGAAAGTTAGCCACATCAGTATTTGTTTTGATGGTTCTGTCGCCTGATTCATTGGAATCCCCGGATTTGGAGTCTGACCCATCAGTATTTGTTTTGCTTGTCCCATCACTTGATTCCTTCGCCTCATAGGATTTGAAGTTTGATAAATCCGGATTGGCTTTCGAAGTCCTGTTGCTTGCTTCGTAGGAATCCACAATAATGACAAAATCTTTCTCATTCAAGGCAGCTACCGCTTTTTCAAACCGAGCCTTTGCCGCAGCCTCTTTGTCCTCCTTTATATTTTGAGCAAAGGAAAAAGTCGAAAGGATTGCCAGGTATCCAAAAAGTAAAAATGTTCTCTTCATACCTGAAGTTTGTTTTTGATTTGTAATTTATAAGCTAAGATTTAACTACCTCAAATAAGTGATAGTTAAATCTTAGCGATTTCAGCTTTGATTAATTCAGCGTAATAATACTTAACCGGACAACTTGATCGGCATATTTGGTGCCAACCTTCCCGTTAATATTAAAGATATAATTTCTTCCCTTCCCCAGAGAAATGCCGGTTGTGACCGCATCTCCCACAGCTCCGCTTGATGAAAAAACCTTCACGAGTGCACCCGTATCATCAGCATAGACAAAGGCCAACCCGGTTTCTGTTCCCGACCAAAGAGTTGCAGTACCTTTCAGCAGTTTATAAGGGATCAAAGTAGAGGCTTCTTTAAAACCGCAAGTGGCGATTGGAATGTAAACATAAGGACTGGCTATTGTACCTGCTCCCCTTCTGCCTTTCAGGGTGAGTTTGCCATAAGGGGTCACACCATCAGCTTTGTATAGCAGATTAACGAACTGGATATTCGTAAGGGTATCGGCCCATGCATCGCTTGTTGGGAAAACATCTGCATCCTTAATTACAAAGGGCACATCCGTCAAACTATGAATAAAGGCAGTGAATTTGCCGGTACCTACCGTGAAGGTATTGCTGTATTGCAGCACATCTTTGGTTGTACCGATATAGGCATCCACTTTAACGGCGCCCTGATTGACCACATGGTATTTGGCTGCGCTGTTTGGAAAGGAGTTACCCAAGGCTGTTGAAACCTCTGAAACCAATTGATCGTTGTACTTCAGCCTGGTGATATTAAGTGTGGTAGAAGTCAGAAGTGGTGGGACATAAACAAGCCTCACTTCAGCTTTTTTGCTCAAATCAATGTCTGTGTTTCCGAATGTGATGACATTCTTTTGACAGGAGACAAGCATGAATACCATCAGGATGGAGACCAATGCTAGTATTGTTTTCATTTTAGTTGTTTTTTATTTTGTTGAGATTAATTTCCGGGTATCGTAAACCAAGGCATGGAGCATTGGTAATTGGGGGCATCGCCTGCGATTGGCAGAAGTTTCTTCAAAGATGGAAGATTCCACATGTATTCCGAATTGTATCGCGGACGGAGACGATAGCATGGTGATCCCTGGTTGTCTGTAGCAAACTTTGACCTTCTGTTTTCCACATTAGCAGCCCCCAGATAGAAACCTTTGTAGATTCTTGCGGGGTCTGAATCCGCTTTGTGATAAACCACATCGTTGGTCCAGGAAGTCCCGGTAACAGGCACTCCGCCTGTGCCAAGCACAAGATCATAATGATACCGACGTAAATCATTCCAGGTATCC
Source organism: Bacteroidia bacterium (assembly GCA_026391315.1). Classification (GTDB taxonomy): domain Bacteria; phylum Bacteroidota; class Bacteroidia; order Bacteroidales; family Prolixibacteraceae; genus CAINVV01. The sequence continues at coordinate 42,588 of JAPLDT010000046.1, read as the reverse complement.
AGGCTCCATGGGAACAAGGCTACATACTTCTGCATCATGATGTGAGATAGCGTGAAGTCGCTAAGCTGCATATTGTTGACAAATTTACTGTTCAAATAGGCGCTTGCCAGAGTCGTAAATCTTGCGGATGTTATTTTATCCGTGCTTACAATTAACCTTTTCACAAAGTCCATGTGACCTGCAACAGCTAACTTAAAGGCATCCAATGCGGCCGATTTCTGTCCCTTGAGGTACAGTGCCTCCGCTTTGACGAATTGTATTTCAGCATAACTTGAGAGTGGCCATGGCGCATCGTCCCTGTAAAGCCATCTTCCCAGACCATTGGCCGCAACAGTTGGAACTGTAGTTGACCCCCAGAGTGAACAGGCGGCAGCATAGCCCAGCTTTGTTCCGACAAATTTATAGGTTCCCTTCTTGATTGTATTCGGATCAGCCGGCATTGGATCAAGAGTCCCTAACAAGAGGATTGATCTTGGATCCAGTGTTGCAGTATCGGTAACCATCTGGTAACTGCTTAATCCTTCAACTGCGCCAGCGCTATTGTAATTTGGGATAGTCCCTGTCATAACCTGCGTAATGTAATCAGACTGGGTCAGAACATTGGTGAGGTTACCCCTCAGAACTCCAAAAAAGTTAGAGGTTGTAGATACGCCAGTAGCCTGAAAAGTCAGGTTTGGATCATCAGAGGCGCTAGAGAAGGATTGATCCGCGCAGACGATGGCTGAATCCAGATATGCGGTATTTTTCTTGGCCATGGCAATGTAGTTTCTGGCTAAAACAGCATAGGCGAATTTTTTCCATTTTGCGGCATCCCCTTTGTAGATCAGATCTGCAGTAGCTAAAGTTGCCGGATAGATAGTTTGGTCTGCCTTATCAAATTCAGCAATAGCTTGCCTGGCCCATGAACGAACCATTGAGTAGGCATAGTCTTCTGTGTCATAATTGTGCGAAAGAAGACCGGGAACGAAGGCATCTTTAACAGGAATATCCGCGTTTAGGGATGCAATTATGTGCCACGAATAGGCTTTGACGGTTAATCCTATACCAGCAAGTTTATACTGCCCCATGCTTCTACCATCGTTGATGATGTTTTCGACATTCATGCCCTGAAGCCAATAGGTCATTCTCCAACTCTCTCCGCCATTATCACTACCTGCAAAGTAACTTTGAGAAACGCCATAAGTTGTGACAAACGACGAGGTTCCGCCAAAATATTCAACCAATGGTGCTACAGCCCTGAGGTCATAGGCGATTCCCTCGTAAGAGGCAAGTACAGGTCCCAAACGAAGTACCGGGTTAACCCAGTCGGGAGCGTCGACATTTTTATTAACATCCAGCCAGGTTTTTGTGCAAGAGCTTAAACCTATTACCAGAAGTAAAATTAAGGATATTGTAATTTTTCTCATCGCTTGATTAATTAAAAGGTTACACTTAAACCAAATGATATTCTCCTGGGGGCAGCGATGGCCATCATATCAAAACCAGCTCCTCCTGTACCACCTAGTGACGCATTGTTTGAGTTTCCCACTACGTCAATACCTGAGTAGTTGGTCCAGACAAACAGGTCAGATCCGGAAACAAATAGTGTACCGGCAGAAATCGTTTTCCTCGAAATTCGGGTTAACCAATCTTTGTCGATGGAATATTGAAACCTCAAATCTGCCAATCTCATATAATTGATATTTTTTTCAATCCAGTCTGGATCCAGTCCTGCATAGCCATATTGCAGATCGCCCAATTTTACGCCAATGGTATTGGTTGTAGGCGTGGCAGAATTTTCATAGGTGTCTTTTAGAACTCCGTCGAATACAACAGGAGCAGCTTCTCTCATCGTTACTGATTCCTGGCTATAGCCATAGGTCATCATGTATCTTTTTGTGCCATTTACGACTGTTGCACCGAACCTGCCATCCAAAAGAGCGGCCATTGAGATGTTCTTGTATCTAACTGAAAGACTTAATCCATACAATAATTTAGGTTCACGATCTCCCAAATAGCCCCAGGTACCTGATGCCAATGGTAAACCCGAAGAGGGATCTATCAAAGGCTGACCATTTGTATTCCTTTGGTAGTCAAGTCCGGTTAAGGAGGTAATTGGATTACCAACTTTTATTCCGTTTCTGATATTACCGGAAACCCAGGTATAGGCATTGTAATATTCAGTTACGTTTTGAGGAAGTGATTCAACATTGCTCCAGTTTTTGGTTAAATTGAGTCCTGCATTGATCACCCAATCGCGGTTCTTTAAAATATCACCATCAATCCTCATCTCCACACCGCTTGTTTTAAATGAACCTACGTTCATGTTATTCAAGACGAATCCGGTGGCATAACTCATCCGGAATCCGGTAATGATCTGATCTCTCGAGAAGGTGTTGTAGTAAGCCATGTCTAGATTAAGCCTGTTTCTGAACAGGCGGGCTTCCATACCAACTTCCCAGGCAGTATTCATTTCAGGACGAAGGTTTGGATTAGGACCGGTATATCCGTAACGATAACCCCCAAAGGAGGTAGGCGCTGCTTCAAGTGCCGGATAAATTGAGAGAGGTGGAGCATCTTTGCCTACCTGAGTGGCAGAGGCCCTGATCTTCAGATAACTCAAAGTTTCAGAAATTGGTTTAAAAATTTTAAGATCCGAAAGAATGATACTTGCATCAATGGCTGGGTAGAAGTACCTGTTGTTTTCAGGAGGCAGGGTTGAAGACCAGTCATTGCGACCACGAAGGGTAAGAAAGGCAATGTTATCGTAGGAAAGTTCAAATGAAGCTGAAACGGCCTGAAGACGTCTTGTAACAGTTCTTGTGGTATTGATAAGCGTCAAAGGGTCGCAGTTGTTGATGGACTGAAAATCCTGCACCATAAATTTTTCGCCGTGAACCGACAGCGTCTGAGAACCTTGTTCCAATTGGTGATAACCAATCTGACCAGAGGCGTTAAACTTTCCAAACTCCTTTTTATAGGTGGCTATCGCGTTGATGGTTGGATTTGACTCATTGACTTTGGATTGGTCGTATGATCCTGTTCCTGTAGCCGTTGAAGACCAGAGCGGATGGCGAATGATGTTGATGGTGGTCGAACTTACATCGTAACCAATCTGAGCACGAATCAATAAATCTTTTATCGGAGTCAGGTTCACCACCATATTGGAGATGAAACGTTGGGTTTCGTCGTAGTTTTTGTTTTTGTACAAATCAAAATAGGGATTCAAAATGTCGACATCAACATATTTATTGGGGTAACGGATACCTCCGGCAGGAGTTAAATAGGTTCTCATATCATCGGTCAGAGGCCAGTTCATTGCCCTGTACAATACACCGCCGGTTCCGCGGTCAACCTTTGTATTCGATACGTTCGCATAGGTCAGGGAAGCCTCGATATTCATCCATTTGGAGAGTTTAGCTGTTCCGGCTACGGAGATATTATCTCGGTTATAGTTGGAAGTTGCAACAACCCCGGTTTGTCTGGTAGTACTGGCTGAAGCACGAAAAGTCATCGCGTCATTTCCTGCTTCGAAAGAGAGGTTGTGCTTTTGGGTAACACCGGTCTGGAACAGATTTTTAAGGTTATCATACAAGACCGTACCTGCAGGATAAAGAGCTCCATAATGTCTGGAGGTGTAGTAGTTGGTGTTGCCATACATACCGTTATCATATTTTGTCTGGATCTCAGGATAACGGTAAGGTTCATCAAAACTGATTGAATTATTGTATTTCACAATGCCCTTGCCTGCTTTCCCTTTTTTTGTAACGATCAGGATGGCTCCGTTTGAAGCATCACTTCCATAAAGCGCTGCGGCAGCGGCCCCTTTCAGGACTGTCATGCTTTCAATGTCTTCAGAGTTAAAGTCAGAAGCACGGTTGGTAAAGTCGAGTTGAGCAGATCCCACAACCGGGTCGGCACCTTGTTTGGAAGCAAGACTACCAATGGGGTTAAAGGTAGTGTTACTCACCGGAATACCATCGATAACAAAGAGTGGCTGGTTATTTCCTGAAATGGAGGTGGCTCCGCGAATCAAAATCGAGCTGGATGATCCGGGTGTACCACCAGAGTTGGTAATCTGAACCCCGGCCACACGTCCCTGTAACGAATTGACAAAGTTTTCACGGCCCGATTCAGCAATATCCAATCCCTTGAGAGTCTGGGTTGCGGCACCAACTGCACGGGCAGTCCTCTTGATACCAAACTCACCAACTATGACTGCTTCTTCGAGGAAGATACTTGTCAATTCCAGTTTTACATTGATAACGGAAGATTTCCCTACCGTGATCTCCTGGGGCTTATAACCTACAAAGGAGAATACAAGGACCTGTCCGGGAGCAGCCTTGATGTTGAAGTTCCCGGCGCCGTCAGTGATGGTACCCTGATTGGCACCCTTGAGGACAACGGTAACTCCCGGCATGGTTTCGTTAGTTTTTGCATCGACAACCTGCCCTTTTACAGCAAGTGCCTGTGCATAAGAGGCCTGGGTAAACATGACCCCAATTCCCATCAAACACAAGATTAGGATTGTTTTCATTTCATTTTTGATTTTGGTTTAATGCAGTTCATTTGGCTTTTCAAATTTTAAAAAGATGGCATTGATTGTTTGATCTTCTTCTGTTTAGTTCATTTTGAATAGAATAGATAGTTAATTATGAGTTATTTAAATTATTTTCCTGGCGCCAATACCTGGTAAATCACTTAAGGTTACCTTTCCGTCTACAACCTTCATCCCCTCGAATTGATCGTTGGAGATCAACAGGTTTCCATCCAGATCGGCCCAGTCGACGATGGGTGAAAGCTGGGCTGCAGCGCTTATTCCGCAGGAGGTCTCTGTCATGCATCCCATCAGGGTTTTCATTTTCAGGCTTCGCGCCATCTCGATGATTTTGTGGGCTTCGCGCATGCCTGTGCATTTCATCAGTTTGCAGTTCACCCCGGAGTAGACTCCATGAAGCCGTTCCACATCTCCAACTCTTTGCAGCGCTTCATCTGCCAGGATGGGCAACGGACTATGCTGGGTAAGCCAGGCAGTGTCGTCAAAGTTGTGTTTGTCCATGGGTTGTTCTATGAATACGACTCCCTGTTCTTTTAGCCAGAAGATTTTATCCAATGCCTCCTGACGGTCTTTCCAGCCCTGGTTGACATCCACGCAAAGCGGTACTTTGGTCACGGAACGAACGCTTTTAATCATCTCCTCATCGTTTCCGCCGCCAATCTTGATCTTTAATATTTTGAAGGCCGAAGCCTCTTTGGTTTTTGCAATCACCTCTTCACTTTTGTCGATCCCAATGGTAAAAGTTGTCAAGGGTGTATTTTCTGCAGAGTATCCCCAAATCCGGTGCCAGGGTTGGTTCAGCAGCTTCCCGACCAAATCATGAAGTGCAATGTCGACAGCCGCTTTTGCGGCACAGTTTCCCGGTAGGGTCGCATCAACATATTCGAGTATCTCTTCCATTTTGAATGGATCCTTGAACTGGGACAAATTCAGCGAGGAGAGAAATTTTGTAGCCGTCTGGTGCGACTCACCCAAATAGGGTGGCATGGATGCTTCACCATAGCCGGTTACCCCTTCCCACTCAAGCTCCGTCAACATCACGGCGGTGGTGGTCCTGGAGTTGGAGGCAATGGTAAATACATGCCTGAGCTGAAGCTCGAAGGGCCTGAAGGTAAATTTCAACCCGTTACCGGTTGGTTTGTAACGCGGTAGGGATTTCCCGTCCTTCGAAAAAGATGACAAGATACCTGCACCTGCTGCCATGGTTGTTGCGCCTAAAAATGTTCTGCGATTGGTTTTCATTCCCATTATTCTCTATTCTTTGCAGTAGTTCTTCTTTAGTTATTTTTTTCATTCCGTCCGAATTGAGAGTTTCCCCCTTTTCTAAATTTCTGCGCGGACGGGTTTCACTTTTGGCCTTCAATTCTACAAATATTTCACTCCTCCGGAGTTCTAAAATTCTTTTGCGTTGTATTTTTTCGCTTTCAATATTTTGTTGGGTAGTTAAAGGTTGGTCACATAGGACCAACCCTACTTTATCCTTTTTACTTTATCCTTTATCCTTTATCCTTTTAATACCACGGATGCTCTTTCACCTTCACAATCCCCTTCTCGCCTTCGGATCCCAGAATGGTCCGGCCTCCCAGCCACATTCCTTCCCGGTACTTGGCATATGTTTTTTGGTTGGGCGAAAAATTGTTGATCTTTACGTACCCGGATGAATTGATGTAATCCCCGTTTCCAAGATACATCCCCACATGGGTGGCCCTTGCCGGCTTGTCCCCGTTTGCTTTCCTGCCGAAGAAAACCAGGTCGCCCGGTTTTAGGGCGTTGTAGCCGTTTTGAGGGTCGGTAAACTTTCCATGTCTGAACTGCAACGAAGCATCGCGTGCCAATATGATACCGTTCAGAAAAAAGACGGTCTTTACAAATCCGCTGCAATCGACCCCTTTGCTTGAAGTCCCGCCCCACAAATAGGGACGACCGGTTAGGGACCTGGCAGTGCTGCTTAAGGTAAACAGATTGGCTTCGGTCTGCTTTTTCCAGAGGTCAAAATCCATTCCATCACTGGCAGGGACGGACAGTTTGCGACCATCCGGCATTTCGAGCAGCGCCTCGGTTTTGGAAATGGTGTCCAGTTTCAGGATACTTCCTGCGACGAGATCGGTGACTGCCTCCTTCGTTACCGGATCAGTTCCCGTACCAACCAGCGGAAGATAGATGAATCGCATCCCTTTTTTCCATGCCGACATACCGGCCGAATCGGTCAACTGCACGGCATCGTCATCTACCCAACCAAGATAACGGTCGGGGGTTTGAATGTAAAGCCATGAGCCTGTTTTTTTCAATATCCTGACAGGAGTTCCCAGTATTGCCTGTGACGACATTTCTGCACTGTGACCGGGGTTTGAGCGGATGTTGCAAACACTGATGGTAACCAGTCCCCATGTATTTGCGCCCAAGGTAATGTCAGGCAATAATTTGATACTATCCAGAATTGGGCTTGCTAAATTTTTCAAATGGGAAGAAAGTGCGTTTTTAGCTTCTGCATTGGTTGTCTCCCCGAGAGCCACCAAAGATTTCCCGCTGGTACTGAAATGAATTTGGTACAAATCTTCCCGGGTATCCGGAATAAATTGGTCGGACACACTTCGTGAAATCTGCTCAGCTTCTTTCAACTTGGAGCTATCAGAATGACAAGCGATCAACAGTGAAGCACTGACCAGACAAATGGCAAGACGAAACATAAGACTTGTTTTGGTAATACAGATTAAAAGAATCAAGGGTTTCAAAAAGAATTAAACAACGAGAGAGAAAGCATGAAGCTAAAAAGCTGATCGATATACTCAAATTTATAAAAAATTGTTTTCCCAGAATTGAAATACCTTGACTGGTTTAATGGGTACTAATGTAACAAATTTTTACATTAATTAAGTTTTTTGTAAGATATAATACCAATTATTTTTTTGTCAGTTGCTTGTATATGATCCGCTGAATTTCTGTGCGTACATTCATTTCACTAATCTTGTTGTTATCCCTTGTTGGGAAGACCCTGTTCGAAAGGAAAATATAGACCAGACCATATTTGGGGTCGATCCAGACAAATGTGCCTGTATAACCAGAGTGTCCAAAGCTTTCGGGCGAAGCGGCTTTAATAGGATAGGCCTCTTTCTCACTAAGTTGAGCATTATTCAGCGAAGGTTTATCAAATCCCAGCCCCCGTCGGTTCTTGTTTTGCGGGAATTGGACCCTTGAAAATTCCTTCATGGTACTCTCCTTCAGGTATTGTTTCCCACCGTAACTTCCCATTTGCAGGTACATCTGATAAAGTTTGGCAAGGTCGTTGGCAGTGGCAAATAGCCCGGCATTGCCTGAAATCCCGCCCAAAACGGCCGCAGACTCGTCGTGAACCGTTCCGAGCAGCTGTTGTTTGCGGTAGTAATTGTCATTTTCGGTCGGAATAATCTCATCGTCCTTGAATTTTAGCATCGGATTGTAGGTGATCCGGTAGGCTCCCAACGGCTTGTAAAAATTGTTGTCCAGCTTCTCGACAAAGGACTTACCTGATATCCCGGAGGTGATTTTTGGCGTCAGCACGAACGGAAGGTCGCTGTACACGTATTTGCCTCTGTTTTTTAATGCAGATTTCCTGATCGTTTTGTAAACTGTTTCCGGGAAACAGTTGTCGAGATACATCCCTCTGGCAACCTGTAATCCATGCGCCTGGTCGGGTTCGAAGGCATACCAATTTGGTGAGAGTTTGCTTCCTTTCAGGCTTTTTTTCCAAAATGGGAAAAATGGTGTCAGGCCGGATTGATGCGACAACAGTTCCCTAACGGTGATGTCCGATTTATTGGAGCGGTGGAAAATCCGGTTTTTCCATTCGGGATAATAAGTGGATACATATTCGTCTGGATTGACCTTTCCGTCATCATAGAGTTTCAACCATACTGGAAGACCGCCTGTTATCTTGGTTACGGAGGCAAGATCGTACAAATCATCTTCCTTTTCGGATATCATCTTATCGTAGGTGTGGAATCCGTAAGCCTTTCGGAAGATGATCTTACCATCTTTTGCTACCAGTACATTGCACCCCGGAAAGGCTTTTCGCTCAAGGGCCTGAGATACGATGGAGTCGATCTGGTAATTGATTAGTGCTGATTGAATACCGACTTCCTCAGGAATGGTGTATTTCAATCGGATGGATTTCTTAATTTCCAGCCCATCTCCAACCCTGAACTTCCCGGCTACGGTGACAGGAAGTTTCCCTTTGGCTGCGATTCCGCCAAATATCAGTTGGGCCGATAGCTCCTGTACAAGCGAATCGTTCTGATAGGCTACCAACAGTCCATCGACCGGCAAAGTTGCATGTATTTCACCCAATCCGTATGGACTGGCAAAGAGAACCGCAATGGTTTTCTGTTTTGATGCGAGAAAAGTAAAGAGCGAATCGAGTTGATCGGTAACACCATAGGGTCTCACCTGTTTCTCTTTTTGCAGGATGCCAACCTGAAGCGACTGGCGGAGTTTGCTTTCGTACATGGAGTGAATGCCGGCTACAACCAGATCATACCCACTCAGTTTCTTTTGTATTTCAACTCTTTCGGCATCCGAAAAATTCTGTTTCAACTGAAAAAAATCCACTTTGGTATATTTTGCCAACATTCTCTGGAAGGGCGTCGCTGTTTCGCTTCCAATTGAGAGTGCCGCTATTTTGGAATCCTCCAGATGACCAATGGGAATGATTTTGTTTTTGTTGGTCAGCAGGGTTAGCGAGGACTCAATAATCTTTCGTTTGGTCAACTCTGCCATTGGTGTGTTGAGGTCGCGAATCAGATTGGTCGTCTCTATTTTCTCCCTGTGGTTCAAGCCGCACCACAACTTGGCCGCCAATACTTTACGGCATTTCAGGTTGAGATCCTCCAGCGACAGCTCTTTGGTTTTCAAAGCGGCTAAAATGGCTTTCACCGCCAGCTCCGGATCAGCGGGATATTCGACAACATCGTTCCCTGCTTTCAAGGCAAGCACTTCAAGCCTGCCGGGATTTTCATATCCTTTTACACCCCTCATGTTCATGGCATCGGTGATCACCAGTCCCTTGAATTGCCACTCTTTGTGCAGAATCTGATCGATCATCTTCGGCGACAAGCTGGAAGGTATCTCTCTGGAACTATCAATGGCAGGAACATGCAGATGGGCGGTCATAATACAGCCTATTCCGGCTTTCGATAGCTGCTGGAAGGGATATAATTCGAGCGAGTCAAGCCGTTCCTTTGAATAGGGGAGTAGCGGGAGCATTAAATGGGAGTCGGTTTGGGTATCGCCATGGCCGGGATAATGTTTGGCTGTGGCCATGATCCCATTTTCCTGCAAGGCCTGCGTGGCCGCAAGGCTGAAATCGGTTACCATTTTGCGGGATTCGCCAAAGGAACGCATGCCGATAATCGGATTCATCGGTTCTGTGTTGATGTCGCAGGAGGGTCCCAGTGTAATATTGATACCGATTCTTTTCATCTGCCGGGCCATCTCCACGGCTGCCTCCCGAACCAAGGCGATATCGCCTGTGGCACCCAGGGCCATGTTGTAAGGAAGGGCCATGATCCCGGGCAACCGCATTCCGATTCCCCACTCTGCATCCATCACGGCTACGAGCGGAGTAGTTGAAATGGATTGATAGAAGTTCGTGAGATTGGCCTGCGTTACCGGTTCACCTTCGAAAAAGATGATCCCGCCAAAGCCATGCTTTTTAATTAGTTCGGCATCTTTGAATTGTTTCGAAAGATTGTTTTTTGCGGTTACATCGATCCAAATTAACTGACCGACCCGTTGCTCAGATGTCAGTGAATTGAATACCGAATCGACCCAGGGATGATGCAGTAATTTTTCCAGGTCCACCTGGGCATAGGAAATTTGCCTCAAAAACAATATCACCAGGAATACCAATACTTTTTTCATTTTCATATTTTCACATTTCCCAATTTACACATTTGCTATTATTCCCATATTCCGTCCGACACGAACCAATCTCTCTTTTCAACATTCTACCGCGGACGGTGATTGATCGTCATTCCCTAACCCGGGGTGTCGCTCCTTCGTCGCTTTACCCCGGGCTACAAAACTGGTCGTCCCTGACGGGACTACCAAACCCCAGAGTTCCTTTAGTTCACTTTCGACCCTTCGGCTGCGCTCAGGGACCAGTGCATTTTCACATTTTCACATTTTCTCATTTTCCAATTTCCTTCGCCTTTTTTCCGAACTCCGGTTTAACATTCAGAAAAAGAACAGGAATCATGCCCGGGATCATGCACAACATCACCCAAACAAAGAAATATTTGTATCCGATAATATCCTGTAACCATCCGGAGAACATCCCCGGCAGCATCATTCCAAGGGCCATGAAGCCGGTGGCAATGGCGAAATGAGCTGTTTTGTTCTCTCCTTCAGAAATATAGATCATGTACAACATGTAGGCAGTAAAACCAAAACCGTAACTGAACTGTTCGATGGCTGCACATAAACTTATAACAAAATAGTTGGATGGTTGCGCATAGGCCATGAAAACGTAAGCCAGGTGCGGAATGTTGATGGCGAGTACCATCCACCACAACCAGTACCTGAAGCCCTTGCGGGATGCGGCCAGTCCGCCAAGAATTCCTCCGGCAGTCAGGGCTAGAATCCCGAAGGTGCCATAGATGAGGCCCACCTCTCCGGTTGTCAGTCCAAGACCACCCAGTTGCCTGGAATCTAGCATGAACGGGGAGGCCATTTTGATCAATTGTGCCTCTCCCAGACGGTAGAACATCAAAAATGAGAGGATGACCCAAATCTCTTTCCGCCTGAAGAAGGAGGCAAATGTTTTGAAGAAAGCGCCTAAAATGCTCTCTTCTCCCTTTAATACTTTTCCGTCGGTAACCGGGTATGGTAAAATGAAACGATGGTAAAAAGAGAAAATTATAAATAGGATGGCCAGGATGATAAAGGTAATACTCCATGCCAGGTGTATATTACCGGAGGTTCCTTTGAAGCTGGCCTCAGTCGGTGAATTGAGTTTGGCATCCGCCTGAAAGAGCAGATAGGCGGGTTGTTCCCAGTTTTCCAGGTTGAAAGCGAGTCGTTCACCTTCCAATAGTTTCAGGCTGTTGTCGCCATCCTTTAATTTGAAATTCAGAATCATCTCTTTCCCTGCTTCCGGTTTCCCGTTCAGTTTGATGGCGACTACCTTGACATTCCCTGCCAGAACCTCTCCCGATTGAACTCCTTCCGGTTTTTGGAAATGTTTTTGCAGGAAATGCTTTAGCGGAGTGGAAATATAGTCCGACCAAATAGAGGATTCGGCGGTTTTGTTTGAAGAGGCCTGCTGCTTACCATTGCCAACAAAGCCCAGTGAAAGGTTGTGGGTTGAAACGATTTTGCGGATGGAATCCATCTGTCGCGATGGAATGTTTTGTGTAGAAAGGTTCACCGTACCCGGGAATACAGAAAACGTGTCGTTGCCCGATTGTGACGTCGCATCCTGGTTTAGCATTGGAAGTTCAATTGTTTTGGCATTTCCCGGACTGGCCTGCACAGTTATTTCTACCGGTGGTAAACCGGTGGCTGTCTCAAAATATCCGGCCAGAATGATGAGCAATCCTTGTCCGGTGATCATGGCAATGCGGTAGAAAGTACTTCTAATTCCGACAAAATAGGCTTGCTGGTGCTCATTCAGTCCAAGCATGTAGAATCCATCCGCCGATATGTCGTGGGTAGCTGAGCTGAAGGCAAGCAGCCAGAGAAAGATCAGGGTGATTTGAAAATATCCCGGCAGGGGAATAGCCAATGCAACACCACCCAAAGCTGCCCCGATGATGAGTTGCATGATGACGATCCACCAGCGCTTCGTTTTGAACAGGTCAACCACCGGACTCCACAAGGGCTTGATGACCCATGGGAGATACAACCAGCTGGTATAGAGTGCGATATCTGTGTTGGAGATTCCAAATCGTTTGAACATGATCACAGCAACCGTCATAGCCACCACATACGGAATCCCCTCAGCGAAATAAAGAGTTGGGATCCAGGCCCATGGATTGCGGGTAGTTTGTTTCATAATCTTTAGTTTGGTATATTCCTTTGTGTATCCTTTGTGCTTTCCCTGGTGTCCTTCGTGGTTAATCTTTTTTCACCACGAAGGGCTCAAAGGATGACACGAAGGACACTAAAAGCGAAGTTTAATCCATTAATCCATTGATCCTTTAATCCTAATAATTTTTCACGAGTACCGCTCCCACAAAATAATGTTTCAATATTTCCTCATGCGAATATCCTTTCTCTCCCATCATGGCCGCGCCGATCTGACAGAGTCCGACACCATGCCCCCAGCCGGCCCCGGTCAAGACAAACTGGGCGGGTATTCCATCTGAAATATTGTAACGATCCACTACAAATGCGGAACTGTAAAGATGTGAATTGGAAAGAATCTTTCTGATCTGCAGCTCTTTCCCATAGATCATCTTCTTTAGGGTGCCAATAATTTCCAGTTTGATAATCCTGCCGGAATGTCCTCTCTGGATGGGATTAAGCGCAACAATATTCCCGAAATCGACTCCAGTTTTTCTTTTTATCAGTTCGGCAATTTCGGCCTGGGTATAAGAAACTTTCCACCTGTAAAAATCGACCGTCTCCTGGTCATAATCGTTCAGGACCTGGGAGAGTACCTTGTGATCTGTTGTGTTGCAGAAGGCGGCCGGAGAAGAACGAATCCACGCTTCAGCAGAGGACTTTTCCGTCAGTTTCAATCCTGTTTCGCTTACCTTTTCGTTGAAATCGTACAAGGTTGGAAGATAGGGATGCACAACGGGTTCCCAGACCATTTCGAAGGTCTCGGTGACTCCGCCACAACTTTTGGAAAAGCGCGCATCGCAAACTTGTCCACCCGACATCAATACCAATCCAGCCGTTTCCTCTACCGCTTTTTCCACCAAAGGACTGGTTTGCCGGGTAATCCCCTGGTATCGCTGGCAATGGTCGTCGGCACAAACATCAAAAAGCGCGTGATCTTCCCGGTCCCACCAACGAATGTACTCCTCGTCGGATTCAAAGATGGTCTGGTATTTTTCGCGGGCTTGTCTCAACGCTTTCCCCTTCACCACCTGGGCTATCAACCACGAACGTGAAGTGATGGCATGCGCTTTCAGCAGCTCCATGCTGCTTGTTGCGCTCATTTCGGAGGAGATGACGCTGGTCAGGTAATCCTCCAATGGCAAAATGTTGATAGCAACCAACAGATTGTTTTCAGTCAGAAATTGAAGTGCCCCCTTAAATAGTTGATCTTCTTTTCGCTCCCAGTGGAATTGTACCCCTATGGTCACATCTTTCAATTCAAAGGAGCCATTTTTCTTGTCCACTGGTTCAAAGAGGAGATCTTCGGTTTTCACCGGAAGGTCATTCAGCAGAATTTGATCCTTTTCTATGCGAATGGCCTGATTTCCAATATGGGAGATGCCTTTCGCAGATGATAGATACTCTCCTTTAAAGCAGAATGCTATTTCAAGTTCCGACATGATCCCAATCTTCAACTTTGGTTGTTCCATTCTGCAATTCGATTTATATTACTATCGTTTATTTCCCTTTGATAATATCTTTCGTCCCCTTGAGATTGCTTCCCACTTCGTTCCTCGTGGTCGCAATGACGGTATGCTGTTGATTTTGTGAGGGTAGAGAGAAGGAGGCGGGCGACGATTCTGCTATTACCGAAAACTGATGACCCGCCTCCTTCTCTCCACCCTCACCTCCAAAAAAATGATCCGTCATTGCGAACGAAGTGAAGCAATCTGTTGCCACTTGTAGAAATATTCTTTTTGTTAAACTATATTGATCTATAATTTTTAATTGTATCCTTCAACTTTCGAAATTCATTTTCATTCAGCGTAACCTGATCAAAAATGTCAGCAATATCTGCCGCAGTTATTTTTTCAAAATCCTCACGGCGCGGGGTGATAAATACGCCGCCAAAATCGACGGATGCCGGACTGATCAATAGCTGATCTTTCCCATCAGCAAAATATTGGGACGGACGGTGCAACTTTCTCGGAAACAGATGCAGTATCCATTTCCCATCAGCAAAAGTACAAAGCAGGTTTACCATTGGTTCTACTTTTTCCGGCTGAATTTCCCCAAAACGGGAAAGAATTTTCTCAATCATTTGAATCCCCTGCTCCCGGGATTTGGTTTCGATGGAGATCATCCTTCGAAGATAGTGATCCATCGCCCATATATTTGTCGATTCTGAGCTGAAGGCGAGGGTATTTGGGTTTTGTTTTAGTGACAAAAATTCTGACTCAACAGGCAAAAATCCGGTTTCACCTGCCTGAAAATGAAGGTGGTCAGGCGCTGAAGCGCCGCACTCCGGTCCATTGTAAAACAGCTGAAAACCCTCCATCTGCCGGGCTATGGTGAACATGGCTTCCAAATTTCCGGATAGTCGCTGCGGCACATGGTGGATGTAAGGAATGGTGAAATGGGTCTTGAAAATGGGGAATGGGTTGACCAGAAGGAGAAAATCATGGGGCAGGTTCAGGCTGTTTTGAACTTCAGGCCGATTTTCGGAACAGAGGAAGCATTTTCGGGCGGCAATTGAGCTTTGATCCACCTTGGCTGTGGAGGATCGCATTCGTTCGGGATTGAACTGTACTTTGATAACAAAGCCATCGAAGCGAAAGAGTTTCTCTTCCACATAATCCAATCCACGGTAGTTGTCTGCCGACAGCTTCCAGGTATGGTTTTGTTCAAGCAGAAAATCATTAAATCTATGTATATTTTTATCCATCTTCTTTATCTACATCAACCTTTTTTATTCATTTTGTTCTTTCCGTCCGAGATGAGGTAATTACTATTTTCAACATTCTATCGCGGACGGTGATCTCCTACATTTCTAGACCCCGGGTATCGCTCCTTCGTCGCTTAACCCGGGGCTATTGATATTTAACCCTTCCAGGGTATAACCCCTATTCGATTTAGCCACTCGCCCCTTCTCCTAGTCCCCCAATCTCCCCCTCTACTTCTTGTTCATCCTCTTCCTTGCCAGGAATTCAATCGTCCTGATCCGGTCTTTGTATTGGTTGTGGCCATTCATCACCTCCACGCTGAGGGAGGCATCCGAGTTATCATCCCACCTGCGGCATAGGTAGATTGGATTGTAGATTCTGCCAATTTGGTAGTATCTTGAGATGGCCAGTCCGAGAGCATAATCTTCGCCGTAGTTGACATTGGGTACTTTGATGCAACGAAGAACCGGTGTGTAAAAAGCCCTGGGTGCACCTAATCCATTAATTCGTAATGCATTATTTCTGCCATTGTCAGGGGTCCATTCCTTGTGGTCGATCACACCAGGTGGGATCTCCTGCAGATCAAAGTTGACCATTCGATAGGAACCAACAACCATGGCGCATTTCTCTTTGTAAAAAGTATCTACCACCTGCTGAAGCGTTGTTTCATCCAGATAGAGGTCGTCACTGTCCAGTTGAACGGCAAATTTTCCACAAGTCGCATGGGCCGCGGCCGCATTCCAGCAGCCACCGATACCGAGATCCTTGCGGTCGGGAATCAAATGGATCAATCTTGCGTCTTTTTCCGCATATTTTTCAATGATTTCGGTTGTACCATCCGTCGAATAGTTGTCGGCAATGATCAGGTTATAAGCAAAATTAGTCTTCTGCGATAAGACCGACCTGATCGCGTCTTCGATGGTCCGCACCCTGTTTCTGACCGGAATTATGACAGTTGCTTCGACCGGAAATTTCTCTTCGCCAAAGTCAACTGGCCTAAAATCGGGTCGAAGGTAAGCCCCTGAATTCTTCAGAAACCGGGTACAAACCTGTTCCATTTCAATTTGTACACCCCTGTTTTTGGGATCCACATAATCGAATATTTTCTCCCCCGAAAGCCGTAAATCTGACTCTTCTTCGGTGTAGAGATATTCGGGAATGCGAAAGAGAGGTGCTATAAGCGAAAGATTAAGCCGCAGGTCATACAATCCGGCATGTTTCAAAGAGTCGTCAACTGAGCCTGCTGCCTCTTTCAACTTCTCTTTCCTGAAGAAAAGCAGCGAACCGAAATTGAAATCGTCCCTCAAACTTCCTTCCTGGTAATCGATCACCGGATGAGGCTCAGGAATGCCGGCCTTGACAGCAAAATAATTGGCATACACCATACCGCTATCGGTATCCTCTGCAACACGAATAAAACGCTCCAGGGCATATTGACTCAATTTAAGCGGACTGTGCCGGGTATAAATCAAAACAAATTCGGTTCGGCTCTGAACCGAAATGGTTTTGATGGCAGCTCCGGTCGTCAGGCTTCCGGTATTGAGCCATTCTGCGCCTTCCAGTTCGAAAAGCGCTTTTTCGGAGCCTGTTACAAATATTTTGGCAACCAGTTCCGAACTTCTGAGTTCATTCACGGTTGCTTTCGTCTCTTTCTCACTCCCAAACGGGATAAAACAGGTGATTTTCATATTTTTTGTTTTACCACGAAGGACACCAAGGGAAACACGAAGGAACACTAAACTTGATTTCATCCTTTGTGTCTTCCTTTGTGATTCCCTTCGTGCGACTTTGTGGTTAAATTTATACTCTATTTATAACTATTTTACTTCCAATTGCATCATTAATTGCTTCATGATGGCATCCCTTTCGCCATCGGTCGCAATTGTTTCAAGCGGAACAGTAAGCGTAATGGCTTGGTATTTATCTTTGTACCAAACTCCGGCGCTCTTGTTGTCGCCGAAAAACCGAAACAGCACAGTGGCATTTTTCCCTGCCGGTTCAATTGCATCGGGCGCTTCAACTTTGTAAATGAAAGGATTCCAGTTATTTACATAATGATATTGCTCCGAAAGACTTTTCTTCAGACTATTTACAGTATAAATCAATCCGGATTTGCTGCCATGCGCTGTCCTGTGTTTGTAATGAAGTACATCGGCGGCAAATTTTCTGGCAAGCGTGTCCCCGCACAGACCAAGATCTGAACCAAGATATGCCCCCGATACCAATATTTTTGTCCCATCACTCTCTGCTATTTTGGAAATGGCGTCTCTCATGGCGGTCGTAAAAATCGTAAAGTCCTTACCAGGAATGCCAATGAACCTTTTTGTCGTCTTTTCCTCACCGAAGATCAGGTCGAACAGTGAGAAAGAGGATGCAGGATAGTCTCCCTTTTCGAAACATTCGTCGCTGGTGGATATAAAGCCAAATCCGTTGTTCCGAATCGATTTTCCATGAACATAGGGATAATCGAAGCTGTTTCCGGGTACGATCCTGGTCTCCTGATCCGCGAAACTGGAACCGAATCCTGAGGCATCATCATCCAGCCATTGTGATTTTCTGTCAAAATCATATTGTTCTCCAATGTAGGTCATGTTTTCGTGCCAGGCAACCCCCTCATCTTCCGACATCCTGAAGCCGGCCTCTTTGCCATTGTCAAAGGCATCAGGCGCACATAACCGGTCAAAACCGTTGACCACCAGTACTGGCTTTGTATTGTTAACAGGCAACGCGCATGCAAGGATCTCGGAAGGAAAGCTCTCTCCACCATCGTTGAGGGCGGCAACTTTGAAACTATAAATTGTCCCCGGTTTGAGATCGGTGAGAATGACAGTAGGTTCTTTAACTACGAATCCTTCGTCAAAACCTCCATCTTCCACCCTTTTGTAAATTCTGTAGCTAGTGGGTAAGGCCGTTGGTTCAAGGGGATCATTTACTGGGGCCCATGAAAGCTTCAACGCATTACCTTCCAAAGTCATTCCGAAATGGTCTACCGGAAGTGGCTGTACGACAAAGGGCTGGCCATTCTCATAAGAGAGAAATTTTAGAATTCCTTTGTAGTAGGCCCGGCAGACATCAAATTTGAACCGTGGATCCTGAGCCAGGTACATGTCTGCAAAATTCTGGTGGGAGAGTAGCTCCGATAAAATGGCAGGTACTTTTGGCCGGGCAGCCTCAAAATATCTCTTGTTCCACATACCCCGCCGGGTCCAGTCGGGTTTGTGCAATATCCGTAAATCATTCACTACCTGCGTCTGAACAAGATCTGCAAGGTCCCTGCTGGCCCATTTGGACTGACCGTTGGGAAATTGGTCCTTGTCGAAAGTGGTGTCATAAATCAGCAGTGTGCCAATGATTGAACTATCCTTCGTTGTCCCGGCATCTGTATGAAACCCCATCGACATATCCATGGGAATACCCAATCCTTTGCTGTTTGGCGATTTCGTCGGACCATTTGGAGCTCCCATCAGGTAATTCACCCATTCGCCGCGGCACATATAGTCGTCCTTGTAATCCTCTTTGCCACTTTCGCGGCTTGCATACAAAGCAGCATCGGCACCACGGTTGGAATAATCCACTTTAGTTCGGTTCAGGCTGTAAACAAGCGAATCGGGGAATCCGGCATATTGAAGGTAGTACCTTGCCGCCTCCTGGTACCTTGGCCGCTGACTGGCAAACGGCATCCAGATAGCTGAATCCATGGCAAATCCATCTTTTTCCCTGATATCAAACAATTGCTTTAACTGTTCCTCCTTGCCCCTGACAATGTTGCCCATTCCTCCGCCAAAGCGGACGGCATCTGCAGAAACCTTCTTGCCGGGCACTGAGGAGGCGTTGCTGAGTTCTACCATTCCTTTTTCAGGATGTTTGCCCTTCTCAAATTTGAAACTACCGAGATAGATCCAGGTGCCGCCACCAATGGATTGGTTGACAGTGAAATTTGTCGTGCCACCGGCATGGTGTACCGAATAATGGGCATCTGTAACATTGTTATCATCAATAGAATAGGAGACATAGACGGCATAATTCGCTGTTTCAGGAATATTTGGCAAATACTTGACAGTGGCATCAGCCTGACTTTTTGCAACAATGGTTTTGGCATGTCCAAACTGAAATGGGTTCTCCCCATCAAACAAAAAAGGATACTTCACCCCATAACCGGGTTTTTCAGTGGTTTGCCAGTTGCCAGTTTCCAGATATTCAGAATTTGCTGAAGATTTTTCGGCATCCACAATTACCTCCTTCGATCCAAAATCCCTTTCCCGGGGAAGCCAAACCGTGGCACCCGCATTTTCGAGCATGGGAGTGAGATAAGGAACGACAAAGCTAAGGGTCCAGATATCTTCGACTGTCAGAAAGTCCCTTGCCCGCTGCCATTCCCACCGATCCAGCGTGTTTTCATAATACCAGCCATGACTTTGCCACAGCGCGATGTTGCGGCTGTCGAGCCCCTTGGTAAATCGCACATTTCTGGTCTGGTTGATAACAATTTGGGAAGGTCTTTTCGCCGGAACTGAAAACCGCGACTGGTCAACTCCTAAAGAATTTGTTCGGTAATAATTGGGCACCAGTTGACTGATCTCTTTGCCCATGGAAGAGATGGAGAGGTTGCTTTTTCTGAATTTCCTACCAAGAAGATGCTTGTAGTCAGTGTAATATCTTTGAATATCTTCCGGTCTGAAGGGAATCTCCGCAAAAGTGGCTGTCATTTGGAGGTCAATTCTCTCTCCTTTTGGATCCATTTTCAGGGTATCCACCTTGAATTTATAGACCTTTCCGGCTGAAGCGTTTTTCGCAAACTGAACGGATGCAACTTTGGCTTTGTTGTAAAGTTTTTTTGCCCTGTTAGCCCCCGAAACCTGTCCCACCATTAGAAATGCCAGTACCCAAAAACTATATCTTAATCCCATCTCACAATATTTTTAATCCAACAATCCCAAAATCCACAAATCCAAATCCTACATCACACTTTAATGAAAATTTTCCTTTTCCAGAGAATATACCCCAGCATCCAAAAAAGAATCACATGAGTTATTGCATACAGAAACGATCCGTTCAGCTCCCCGGCCATCGGAAGAAACAGTTCATTGTAAAGCCAGGTAGAGCCATTCACAACCTTGTTATCGGCCATGGTTACATGAACCATTCGTCCCAGAATTCTTGCCCACAAGCCGGAGAAAGCAAAAATGAAGAGGGGATTGACGCCAAAGACAACAAAGAACGAAGTCCATTTGGTATAGCCTTTCACATCAATCAACCAGATAAGCAGACCCAGCACCAGGGCTGCCCAGCCGGCAGAATAAATGACATAAGAACTAGACCAGATCGGTTTGCAAAGAGGAAACCAGAGTCCCCAGATCCATCCAATCACAATGGCAGTTATTCCTGCCAACGCAAGAAGTGATGGAACTTTCACTTTGGGTACCTCTTTGATGACTGAACCCGCAAGATACCCGATCACCACAGTGACAATGGCGGGCAATGTGCTGAACACCCCTTCAGGATCGAACGGAATACCGAATCCCTTGTAAAGATGGTTTACGCCAAAAAGAGCGGTGTCAAATCCACTTGCCGGGTTTCCCGCAAGTGAATATGGATCTGCTCCCCCTGCAAAAACGACCAAACCCCAATAGACAAGCAGAATAGCACCTCCAATGTAGGGCAGATATTTTTTATTTACGGACAATACGATCAAGGCTGCAAAGCCATAAGCCAGTGCTATCCGCTGTAAAACTCCCATGATCCTGAGCTTCGAAAAATCGAAATTCCATTGTGGAAATGAGTTGAGAAAGAGTCCGATGGCAAATATCAAAAGGGTGCGTTTACCTATTTTTAGTAGAGATTCCGTGTTGAGTTGATTTCCATATTTTGAGAAAGAGAAGAACATGGAAGCTCCCACGACAAAAAGAAAAAATGGGAAAACCAGATCTGTTGGGGTGCATCCCTGCCAGGCAGCGTGCTCCAATGGGGCATAAATATGGGCCCAACTCCCCGGGTTGTTGACAAGTATCATCAGGGCGACAGTCATCCCCCGAAGAACGTCAAGGGCAAGATACCTTTGGTTACGCTTCGTTTGGTCGGTCATTTTGTCAATTTCTTTTAAATTTCACCGGGTCACTTTCAGTATGAGTATGGCTTAAGGCTGTAACTACATACCTATATCGGGCAGGTCTATACCCTTTTGCTGCGGTCAGGAGAATTTTTTCGTAAGAGGTGGTAAAAATGATTTTGTCAGGATTCTCAACTTTTTTCCGTTGCAGGAACTTGAAGCGATAGATGACAAAGAGGGTATTGTTTTCTTGTTTTTGCCAGGACAGTACGATGTTTTTTCCTTGCTTCTGAACGACAGCACCAATCGGCTTACCTGGAATTACAGGAACAACCATTGGATTGGTTGGTGTAAGTGCAGGAAAGCGGTAATGTTCTTTCAAAAGTTTCTCCTTCACTGATAGGGGGTTCTTGTTCAGGAATTTAGCACTGAAATAGATACTTCCATTCACCCCTGGAATGGTGCGGTTTAGGGAGAGTTGTTTGGTTATTTCGTCAGAACTCCTCCACGATTGATCTCTGGAAGAGGGATCAATCAGGTAAAGTGCCTGCCCAATATAGATGTTGCATCCGTAACTGTGTTCTGCCCACCATTTTGCCAGGATGGCGTAATCAGCCACCTCTTTCCCGATGTACCAGTACAGTTGAGGAGTGACATAATCGATCCATTTTTCCTGTTGCCATTTGAGAATATCGGCATACAGGTCGTCGTAATTGGAAACCCCTGCCCTGGTATCAGATCCGTTTGGATCATTTTTCTTGTTGCGCCAGACACCAAAAGGGGAAATACCAAATTCCACCCAAGGTTTGATGGATTTGATACTATCGTGAAGTTGACGGATAATCAGGTCCACGTTGTTGCGGCGCCAATCCTCCTTTTGTTGGGGACCAAAACCTTCGCCAAATTTTCTGAAAGAATTCTCATCCGGAAATTCAATACCTGTGATTTTGTAAGGATAAAAATAGTCGTCAAAATGGATGGCATCAATGTCATACCTTTTAACGAGGTCACTTACGACACGGGAAACGTGATTTCGGACAGCAGGTATTCCCGGATCGAAATATTTCTTCTTCCCATAGGTAAGCATCCACTCGGGATGTGTATTGGCGACATGGTTAGGGGCCGGGATTGTTTTGTCGATATTCTGGATGGCGCGGTAGGGATTGAGCCAGACATGAATATCCAGCCCACGCTTGCGACACTCATCAATGGTGAACTGAAGCGGATCATAATATGGATTTGGCGCCACACCCTGTTTTCCGCTAAGCCATTCCGACCAGGGTTCAAATTCGGAAGCGTAGAGCGCATCGGCATCAGGCCTGATCTGAAAAACAACCGCATTCATGTTGTATTCTTTGGCAGCATCGAGTATAGCGATCATTTCCGCCTTTTGCTGCTCAGTGGTGAGCTGGGTTTTAGATGGCCAGTCAATATTTTCAACAGTGGCTATCCAAACCGCCCTCATTTCCCGCTTGGGATACTCTTTTGCCGTCATTGAAAGTGAGAAGCCAAACAAAAGAATGAATCCAAAAAAGTACTTCATCTTATTCACGAGGTAAAATGTTTTAGTTGTTTGATATTTATTATTTTTAATTCATTATTATTTTTCTATTTCATTGATAGTCCTATCTGTCTATTTGCCCTTCGACAGGCTCAGGGACCGTCAGTCTTCCTTGTTTTGACTTATTTCCTTCGACAGGTTCAGGGAGTTCTATCTTTCGTCTTCCGGTCTCTCCGTCATTTCATCATCTTCGACAAGTCTTAAGGACCGATGTAATTTTCCAATTTTCACATTCAAAACATCCGATCCTTCCGTCCGATACGATCATGTACCATTTTTGAATGATCGTGCGCGGACGGCTGATCATTCATCATTCCCAACCCGGGGTGCCGCTCCTTCGTCGCTTTACCACGGGCTACAATACTATAACCGCTACGCGGTAGGATTCGAGAAGGATCAACATTGTGGTCAGGAAATTTAGGATTGTGCAACTGCCAATTTTCACATTTTCATATTTTCCAATTTTCAAATTCTTGCCACCCCTTCGACCCCTTCGACAAGCTCAGGGACCGTTTAGTTACATTGTTTTTGACCTACCCCTTCGACAGGCTCAGGGAGTTCTATCTATCGTCTTCCCTCTGTCTTTCTCCGTCTCCTAGTCTCCCAGTCCCTAAGTCCCTCCGTCTTTTCCACTTCCGTCATTCATACGTCACCTCCATGTGCCATGACCATTTGTCAAAATAGAGATTCCCTCCCTTCCACTCAATCTCACCCCGCTGGAAATCGTATGGTTCGCTGCGGTAATATTTTTTTGAAGGCGTCAAAGGAGCGCTGAAATCATCGTTGACAATCATCCGGTAGGAGTCAATACCGGTCATGTAAAAATAGCGGACCTTATCGTCCTTACTATTCTGGAGTCCAAATGATTGATCGAGCGGTACCCAGCCAACTCCCTCGTAATAAACTTCGCACCAATCGTGCAGGTTCACTTCTCCGGGATGAAGCATCCATCCACTTTGCCATTTGACTGGTATGCCCACTGATCTTGCAAGCGTCATAAATAGCAGGGTCTGCATACCGCAATCTCCGTGACGCTTTTCCATCACAAATGCGGGGATATCCGGCATGATGGAGTACTCAAGGGCGCTGGCCCAGGTGACAGAATCATTGATCCAGGTATATATTTTTTTTACCTGAAGTAATGGATTGGTTTCGCCATGTAAGATATTTTTAGCTAATGATTTGATATTGGCATTGAAAATGATTTGGGGAGCTCTTTCGGCCGTATATTCTTTGTACAAGGGGCTCTCTTTTTGATAAGGAACAATCATTTCAGGCGACAATTGATAGGACTGCGCGGAGGAGGTGATTTCCATTTCGGTATGGAAAATAGTAGGCTGGTTGGCAACCGCTATTTTTTCAAGATATATGGTGCGTTGTAAATCCGTGACAGGTGAAATCTGGTTTTCCCGGGGATCTGTCTGAATCAGGTGAACAGCTTGTTGCCGCTGATGATTCTCTCTCGGGAAAGGCATCCAGCAGCGGAGTGTTTCGCCGGAAGGAATAGCGTTTGCAGTGACCCGAATGGTATAAGAAAGTTTCATCTTTACCGGATTGACCGGTTCACCTGAATGATTCGAATTGGCCAGTACAGATGATGTATGTTTCAATTTGAAAATGGTGAATGAATCGATTGATGATCCTTCCTTTTGGGCTCGTAACCTTGCATAGGTGGTATCGAGCAAAAACAGATTTCTTACGCTGGATGAGAAATAAGTTCTTTTACCGTCAATGGTGAGCAGATCCATTTTGCCTTCTTTTTCCAGTCGCTTTAGCTCAGTACTGTCTATCTGCGGATTATACTTTGACAGTTTTTGAAGAACATCTTGTTCCGACAGCATAAAATCCCTTCGGATCCGAACACACATCTCAAGAATTGAATCAAGTTCTCTTTTCTCCTTTCCAGAAAGTTGTTGCGATTTTAAAAGCTCTTTTGCCATAACAGTTGCCTGTGTCAACTGACCATTTGCCAATAATTTTCCAGCTTCAGCGATGCTTTTTGATTCATGCTGACTAGAGCATCCTGTTACTATTGCAAGCACGAAGATTATAAAAACAATATTTCTTAAGATGCTGGTCATATGCTAAAATTAATCAAATTTTGTTTGAATTCCGTGTAGTTATCATGGGTTGACACCCGATAAGCTGCAGAATTGGTATCCCTTTGCAGTTAAATATTTCTGAAGATTATCCAGCTGGAGGTAGAATTTATCCATTCGCAGAGGTGAAGTACCCAAATGAATGAGGATGAATGCGCCATCCAATCCGTTCGGGTCTTTGGATTCAAACTGTTTCAGATCATTCATCAGTTGCTCTGAACTCCGGTAATTGGGCATATCAGGAGTAGTATAATCCGCATTGGTTCTGATGTCCGGTGTGAAGTTGATGGTGGTCAGCCCCAATTGTTTTGCCCAGGATACCACTTCCTGGTTGTACCATTCATATGGAGGAAGAAAAAATCTGGCTTTTCCGGTTTGTATTCCAAAACCAATGATCTCTTTGTAATTGGACAGTAAATCCTTCTCGAAACTTTCTCGTTTTACCAGTGTCGAATCTCTTTTGTTCCAACCAGCATACAACAAATGGCGGTCAGAATGGGCGCCCAGATAGTGGCCATCTGCTAGCAGTTGTCTGATCAATCCTGAATTTTGCCCGTTTCTGTAAAAATCACCCGTAAAAAAGAAAGAGCCTTTGGAACCAAACTTCTTCAGGGACTTTTCAATAGCTGGACCTCCCTCACCAAATTCATGTGCCGAGAAAATCAGGTAAATTTTCTTTTCTGCCTGATTCAACCTGACAATGGCTCCCTGTTTATCCACAGTTCTGCCATTTGCTGTGTTCTCCGGCTTGGTAACTTCCAGTGAGGAGAGCAGGTAACTGAGACTGGCTGTGCCATCCATGGTCGGTTCATTGGTAGAGTAATCGCCGTTATCGTCATGATAAACGGCTTTCCCTCCCTGAAATGCGGCATAGCTGTCACTTCTGTGCAGGGTTATTCCAAGCAGCGAATTGAAAATTTGTTTGTAAACCGGTCCATCAACAAGTCCTCCCCAGGTAGGTTGTTTCATCCAGTAGGTAATGGCAGAATGTGGGTCTTCAGGGTAATCACCAGTTAACGGCAGACCGCAAATCATCGATGTTCCCCAGGGGTTGCACCCAAAGAGCCAGTCAGTTAAAGCGGCTTCAAGCTCCTCAAACTGATGATCTCCTGTAATTTTTCGATAGAGTCTGGCTTGCGTGGCAGCAGCAACCACCAGGTTGTTGGAACACCAGATAAAAGGTATGCCTATCGGGAAAGGATCTCCAGCGGAGAAGTTTTGTAAGGACACCAGCCCCTGCTTCATGTACCCCGCAAATTTCTTAGATATTAGACTGTCAGAAGATTGGGCCAAAAAAGAGTGGCCAAGATTGACGAATGGATAGAATTGATAATGGCGGGCACGGTGAAGTTCCATCCAGGGAGTTACCTGTTCGATCTCTCCCCACTTCGCGGCTGCATTACGATCTTCTGCTGAATGAGAAATTTGAGACAATGAAATCGCCGCAAGTTCCATATCGTCTGTGTAGTTTTCCTCTTCATAAAAATAGGGAGATACCACGCAAGCTGTTTGGCAAACCCCCGGATCGGAGTTGGCAAACTCCCAGGCCTCTCTTGCCTTCATCTTTAATTTGGAAGCAAGAACAGGATCAAAACTGTTGAAAATTTCACTTCCCAGGGCAAACGATGAACTGAATTTTGCTGCAACCGAGGCAACTCCGGTGGTTCTGTTTTGATGTTTTCCGCTCCCCTGAGGCTTTCCGGTAGCGAAATAGACAGGCCTGAATTTTTTCCCTAAACCGTAGGAGACAGTATCCAGGGTAGGGAGTCTGTAACCTCTGTGGTCTCTGTCGTCAGCGATTTGGTAATACATTTCCCCTTTGCCGGGATTCATTTTCAAAAGCCAGTCCAATCCCCAGCGAGCCTCATCAAGGATATCAGGAATGCCGTTCGATCCGGGTAATCCATTGGCCTTAAAATTATCCTGGTAAACAGATGGATTTTCGCGGTAGGCGAATAGCATTTGGTAAACTGCATTTGCTGAGGTAAGCACATATTGCAGATAATCGGATGCGTCATGCCAACCTCCTGTGACATCTATCCATTTGCCCGATTTGTCGGGATGGTCAACTACAATGCCATCAGAGGTATGACAGGAATCTTTTAGAAACGGGTTGAAGCCGCATCGCTGCTGTCTGAGATAGGTCAGGATATAGTCCGCGGAGCCTTTGTATACATCTGTTGAGACAGCAAAATTTGGAGAAATCGCTTCGGCTGCTTCCAGATGGTACCCACCTGGTTGTATGACAGAAGAAAAATCGAGCCTATAGGCATTTTTTTGACCCCACATGGCACCTTCAGCAGGAAGCGGAACTCCTTCGAAGAGCTCATTACCTGATAGATTATCGATCAGTTTGAATTTTTTCAGCATAACGCCCTTGTCGCTAATGAAAACGGCAATTTTTTTACCATCAGGAAGGTAGCCCATTTGATTGATCCGGATAATATCCTTTCCTCCAGCATGAAGAAGGAAACATATCATCAACATCCATGTACTACAGAATTTAACCATTGAGCGGAATATTAACAGATAGAGAACGGCTAATTTTAGATCAAAAATAGCCTAAATAATGAAAAATGCAATATTGGTCATACATGTTATATAATACCTGTTTGTGTTGTTAATTTTTTTATCTTTACAATTGGAATCGAATTATACGGTTTATTTGGAAACAGATTAACCGGTATATTTCTTCATAAAATTCGCCTGTTTCCTGAGAAGGAGGCTTTTATCGAATTTGTGATGAGCTTTCATCCATGAAAGTTAAGCGAAATTTTCGTGAATTATGGTTTCCTACCGGTAATAGATCAATGAACAATATAAATTTTTAATCGTGATACTTATTGCAGACAGTGGTTCCTCCAAATGTTCCTGGAGACTGATTTCAGAAAAAGGGGATATAAGTGCAATTTATACTTCTGGTATTAATCCGTTTTTTCGTACAACCACATCAATTTATGATGAGTTACTTCTCAAACTGCATCCTTTTTTAAATGCTGGGGTTGAAAATATTTTTTTTTATGGGTCAGGAATTATCAGTGATGAAAAGGCCTCAATCATCAGGCTTGCGCTGGATAAATTGTTTCCCGCTGCCCGGATTGAACTTTTCAGTGATGTAGTAGCGGCTGCCCGTTCAATTTTTGGGACCTCAAAGGGTATTGCCTGCATAGTGGGTACCGGATCCAATGCTTGTCTTTATGACGGGGAGAAGGTCGTTGCCGGGATATCACCTCTTGGTTTTATCTTGGGCGATGAGAGCAGTGGTGCCGTTTTAGGTAAAAAATTGCTGGGCGATTTTTTTAAAGAGGTAATGCCTGCAGCATTAAGAGAAAAGTTTGCCTTAAAATACCAGCTTACAATGGAAGAGGCCTTGCAAAGAGTCTATAAAATGGAAAAGCCAAATCATTTTCTGGCCTCTTTTGCCCCCTTTCTTTCTGACGAAATTGATAATAAATATGCTCAAAATTTGGTCAGAACGAGCCTGATTGAATTCTTTGAACGAAATATCACCAAAATTGCCGGTTATAATTCCTATCCAATTGGCTTTGTCGGATCCATAGCTTTTCATTTTAGTGCACTTGTACTTGAAGTTTGTGCGAAGTATCAAATGGATTGCGTCTCTATCCGGCAAGAACCAATGGAGGGACTTATAAAATATCACATGGTCAATAACGATTAAGCGGAGCTATATGAACAACGAAAGCATTACAGAAAAGGATTCTTTGTACCACGATTTAGAGATGATGACTGTAAAAGAGTTGCTTCAGAACATGCACGAGGAGGATAAGAAGGTTTTGCCTGCCATAAGTGCTGTGATGCCTCAGATTGAGAAACTGGTAGAACAGGTATTTCTCAGAATGAAAAAAGGCGGGCGACTTTTCTACATGGGAGCGGGAACAAGCGGTAGATTAGGTATTTTGGATGCCTCTGAAATACCGCCCACCTTTGGCGTGGGATATGGTCTTGTGATTGGATTGATCGCCGGTGGAGACAGGGCCATACGTAAAGCTGTCGAAGCTGCCGAAGATGACGAAGCGATGGGTTGGAAGGAGTTGGAAAGATTGGAAATCAACGAATTGGATACGGTAGTTGGAATTGCAGCTTCAGGCCGAACCCCCTATGTTGTAGGCGCAGTAAAGAAGGCCCGTGAACATAAAATCCTGACTGCCTGCATTGTGAACAACCCCGGCAGTATCCTGGCAAAGAATGTAGATATTGCCATCGAGGCCATCGTGGGACCCGAATTTGTCACTGGAAGTACAAGAATGAAATCAGGAACTTCCCAAAAAATGATTCTGAACATGATTACTACCTCCGTCATGATCAAATTGGGACGTGTCAAAGGGAATAAAATGGTCAACATGCAACTCACCAACCAGAAACTGGTGCACAGGGGAACCCGAATGATTGTCAGTGAATTGGGCTACAGCGAAGACAAGGCCAAGAGACTGTTACTGCTCCACGGCTCAGTCAACGAAGTGCTGAAAGCCGCAAGAAATGAGAAATAAAAAAAGGGAGAATCGATTCTCCCTTTTTTTATTTCTCATTTCTTCATCACCTGTTTGAGCAGATCAGGTATTTCGCTTGGAATCTTGGCAACTTTGACTCCTACCTGCTCGAAGGCTTTGATCTTCTCTTCTGCAGTTCCGCTTCCGCTCGAGATTATAGCGCCGGCATGTCCCATCCTTTTTCCCGGAGGCGCAGACTGACCGGCAATAAACGCAACGACAGGTTTGGTAACATGTTCCTTGATAAATTGTGCGGCACGCTCCTCAGCATCCCCGCCGATCTCACCGATCAGTACAATGGCTTCGGTGGCAGGATCATCCTGAAACATCTGCAGGATCTCGAGGAAATAAAGTCCGGCAACCGGATCGCCGCCCAAACCAACGCAGGTACTCTGTCCAATGCCGTTGCTGGTTAACTGATAAACCATTTCATAGGTGAGTGTGCCGCTTCGGCTCATCAGTCCGACGTTCCCTTTCAGAAAAATGTTTCCTGGCAGGATACCGATCAGCGCTTCATCCGGAGAGATCAGGCCCGGACAGTTTGGACCGATCAATTTGGTCCCTTTTTTTGCAAGATAAGGCATTACCTTCACCATATCCAGGGTTGGAACCCCTTCTGAAATGGCAATGACCAGTTCAATTCCGGCTTCCGAAGCTTCCAGAATGGCATCGGCAGCAAGGGGGGCAGGCACAAAAATGATGGAAGTATTTGCTCCTGTAGCTTTTACTGCCTGCTCCACAGTATTGAATACCGGAATGCCATCGACAGCAGAACCACCCTTACCGGGCGAAACACCTGCGACAACATTAGTTCCGTAAGCTTTCATTTTACCTGCATGGAAACTTCCATCCCTGCCGGTGATCCCCTGTACCAATAATTTTGTATTTTGATTGACTAAAATGCTCATAGCGTAATTAATAAGTTGGTTCTTAATTTTTTCCACACAATTCAATGGCTTTCTGAGCAGCCTGACTCATGGTCTCAACGATTGGAAGATTGGCCTGCTTTAAAATTTCAAGTCCCTCTTTTGAGTTGGTTCCGGAAAGTCGTACCACAATTGGAACGTCAACTTTGATCTTTTCAAGCGCACTGATCAAACCTCGTGCAACATCGTCACAACGAGTGATACCGCCAAAAATATTGATCATTACAACCTTCACATTCTTGTCGGAAAGGATGAGGTTCATGGCATCGATTACCTTCTGGGGATTGGAGCTTCCTCCAATGTCCAAAAAGTTGGCCGGCTCTCCGCCAAAATATTTGATCAGATCGAGTGTGGCCATTGCCAATCCTGCCCCATTTACCATGCAACCGATTGATCCATCCAGACGAATATAGGTCAATCCTTTCTCCTTGGCATCAAGCTCTTTCAGTTCATCTTCTGTCGGTTCATTCAGCGCTTCGATGGCGCTTTGACGGAAGAGCGCATTGTCGTCAAAATTCATTTTACCATCCAGCGCCAACAGTTTGCCCTCCTCCGTGATGACCAAAGGATTGATCTCAACCAGGGAAGAATCGGTATCCATAAAAATACGGTAAAGCTTTTGGAAAAGATCTGCCCCCTGTTTCACAAGATTGAAATCAGTGAAGAGGGCGAAGGCAATCTTCCTGGCAAGAAATGGAGTCAAACCCAAATCAGGGTCAATAACAAATTTGTGGATTGCATCCGGATTATCCTTGGCAACCTCCTCAATTTCAACGCCACCTTCACTGCTGGCCATGAAAATAACAGATTTGGAGTTGCGATCGATCGTAAGTCCAACATAAAACTCAGACGAAAATTTTACTCCCTGTGCCACCAATACTTTTTCGACTGTGTACCCTTTGATATCCATGCCAAGGATCTTCCCGGCAAGCTCCGGAACATCAGCCTTTGTCCGTGCCAGTTTCACTCCACCGGCTTTCCCTCTTCCTCCTGCCAGTACTTGTGCCTTGATTACTACAGGAAGGCCAAGCTTCTCTGCAGCTGCAACCGCTTCATCTACGGTGTAACAAACCACTTCGTTGGTTACAGGGATTCGGTAGCGCGAAAAAATCTCCTTTGCTTGATATTCGTGAATCTTCATATCTATATAATTTGATTAAAATAAGTTTACTGTTGAAAAATTTGATTTTTAGTCGATTCGATTTTTTTACTGGAAAAGTTTAGTTTGCTAAATCGTCGTGAAATTAAATTAAATTTTTAAAAAAGATTTAATTTAGCACTCCTAATTATTCCCCATGAGCAAGAAAATATTTTCGATCATTCGAATGTACACGTTTATAATCATCGGTCTGGCGATGTATGTTTTTGGGGTGACCGCTTTCCTTATCCCGCTTAAGATTACAGCAGGGGGAGTGACAGGAATTTCAATGCTGATTTTTTATGCGACTGGTATTCCAACAGGATACCCGTATCTGATCATAAACAGCTTCCTGGTCATTCTTGCAATTCGAATTCTGGGGACTAGTTTTGGCCTAAAGACACTTTTTAGTATGGTTGTCATCTCTATACTTCTCAATATAATGCAGGTTTTCATTAAAGAACCTCTTGTGAAGGATATTTTTCTCTCTTCTGTTCTGGGCGGAATCCTTGGTGGCGTTGGTTTGGGCATTACTTTCAACCAGGGAGGCAGTACCGGTGGTACAGATATTATTGCAATGATCATCAACAAGTATAGGAACATTAGTCCTGGTAAGATTATTCTCTATTGTGACGTGATCATCATTACCTCCTCCTTCTTTGTCATTTCATCTATCGAAAAACTTGTTTACGGTTATGTGACCATGTGGATTGTGGCCTATTCGGTTGATGCATTCCTTACTGGTGCGCAGCAATCTGTCCAACTTTTTATTTTTTCTGAAAAATATGAGCAGATTGCAGACTTTATCAACACTGAATCCCGTCGTGGTTTGACCATCATTGAAGGTACAGGATGGTACACCAAAAAGCAGGTGAAGATGATCATGACCGTTGTAAAAAAAAGGGAATCACCTATGATTTTTCGAAAAATAAAAGAGATTGACCCGGAGGCATTTATCTCACAAGGCTCTGTGATGGGCGTTTATGGAAAGGGGTTTGATGAAATCAGACATTAAATCAAGAATTCTCCGAAAGCTTCGAAAAGCGGGAGAGCGGTCTACGCGAAAGAAAAATTTTCCAGAATGGTTTCTGGGAATTTCTATTTTTTTGCTGCTGTTTTTCACCTTTTCCCGTATTATGTGGTACAACTACATGATCCCGACTGTCGATCAAAAAGAGGACATCTTGCTGGTTGAGCCAAAATTGATGTATGGATTGCCTGTCGACTCCTTCCATGTTGAAGAGAATAATGTTAGGTCGAACGAGAGCCTCTCTGATATTCTAACTGACAGAGGAGTATCCTCTCTGGTAATCGACAAGATCGCACACCTTCCAAAAACGATTTTTGATCTCCGGAAAATGAAAGTCGGAAACGATTATGCCCTCTTCTATTCGCGGGATTCTCTGCGTAAACCGCTCTTTTTTGTTTATTCTGAGAACATGGTCAATTACTACACCTACAATTTAACACTTGATTCTTGCAAAGTTATTCCCGGGAAAAACGAGTTGACGACCGAACGAAAAGTGGCATCCGGTACGATCAACTCCTCTCTGTGGAATGCCATGAAAGAGAACAACCTGGATCCCATGCTGGCGATTCAGCTTTCCGACCTGTTTGCTTGGTCCATCGACTTCTTTGCCATTCAAAAGGGGGATCATTTTACCGTTTTGTATGATCAGGACTATGTAAAAGGTGAAAAGTTGGGAATAGGTACGATCCATGCCGCCATTTTTAACTCATCAGGACAGGACTTCACGGCCATTCACTTTGAACAGGAGGATGGGCAAAGCTATTTCGACGAGCAGGGTCGAAGTATTCGCAAAGAATTTTTGAAGGCTCCGTTGAAGATTTTCAGAATAAGTTCGCGTTTTTCAACTGCAAGAATGCACCCTATTTTACGGATCGTGCGACCACACTTTGGTGTAGATTATGCTGCTCCAACCGGAACTCCGGTCTATTCGATCGGTGACGGAGTAGTTCTGACAAAAGCCTATCAGGCAGGCGGTGGGGGTAATTTTCTCAAGATCAGGCACAATTCGGTGTACACGACCACCTACATGCACCTCTCGAAATTTGGTGCCGGGGTTCAGGCTGGGTCACGGGTCAAGCAGGGTGACTTAATCGGATACGTTGGAGCAACTGGCCTTGCTTCAGGACCTCATCTAGATTTTCGGGTCTTCATGAATGGATTTCCTGTCGATCCGCTCAAATTGAAATCGCCTCCGGCCAATCCGGTAACGCCGGCCAATAAGGCTAACTTCATATCGGTGAGAGACAAATTGTTAAAAGAGTTGAAAGGATCAAAATCAGTAGGCCAAAAAAGAAATCGTTGATTTAGCTATCACTTTTTTTTCTCCTCTGCTAAAGTTACATCAGCCACAAATTGCCTGATCTGCTGTTCATCGTCTTTCCTGCAAATAAGCAAAGTCTTCTGCGATTCAACAATGATGTAATCTTTTAACCCCTGAATGACAGCGATCTTTTCCTGCGGCAGATTTACGATACAACCCTCTGTATCATAAAGAAAAACCTTGGTCCCTGAAACGGCATTGCCGTTATTGTCATGCGGATGATTTTCGTAAAGGGAACCCCACGTTCCCAAGTCGGACCAGCCAAAATCTGCCGTCAGTACAAAAACATTATCTGCCTTTTCCATGACACCATAATCAATGGAAATATTTGGACATTCGGAGTAGCTCTTGTTGATAAAGAAAACTTCATCTGGTGTATTGATCAGTTTCCTGCCCTTTTCAAACAAGGCATTTACATCAGGGAGATATTTTTCAAAGGCTTTCTGAATAGACAGTGCCGACCAGACAAAAATGCCTGAATTCCAGAAAAATTCTCCGGTATCAACAAAAACCTGGGCCATTGCCCGGTCGGGCTTTTCGGTAAAAGTCTTCACTTTGTATAGATTCCCATATCCGTTGAATTCAAGTCGTTCGTTCACCTGGATATAACCATAACCAGTCTCCGGCCGGGAAGGTTGGATGCCCAGTGTTACCAAAACGTCATTTTCGCCTGCGAAGGTTAAACCTTTCTCAATCTCGTTGAGGAACAGATCCTCCTTCAAAATTAAATGATCTGAAGGTGAAACTACTATCCTTGCGGTGGGACAAATACTCAATATTCTATAGGTAGCATAAGCGATACAAGGGGCGGTATTTCTTCTGAGCGGTTCGAGCAATACCTGAGATTCCTTGAGTTGGGGTAACTGCTCCATCACCAGTTCTTTGTATTTCTCGCTGGTAACAATAAAAACATTCTCAACGGGTAAAATTCTGTTAAAACGTTCAAAGGTAAGTTGCAACAAAGTTTTTCCAATGCCCAGAATATCAATAAATTGCTTTGGGCAATCGGCGGTACTTAAAGGCCAGAAACGGCTTCCAATTCCACCGGCCATGATGACGCAAAAATTTTTACAATTTTCCATGTTTTGGCGATTTTTACCAAAATTAGCTTATTTTTTCAAAATCAACTCATATTCTGTTTAAAAGAGAGAAGCAAAACGAATCCCCCCAATATTTAAATAATTTGTACTTTTATAAAAAAATTTCATGAAGGTTTTCAGTGAAATCGGCAGTTATTTTTTGTTGATGTACAGGGTCTTCAGCCGGCCTGAAAAGAGTCGTATATATTGGCGTCAATTGTTACTCGAAATAGAAAAGTTGGGAATTCATTCTCTTGGTATTGTTGCGATTATCTCTGTTTTCATGGGTGGAATTATCACCTTGCAATTGACTTATAACATGTCCAATCCACTGATGCCAACCTATCTTGTCGGACTCGGGAACCGCGATACACTCATCCTTGAATTCTCCTGCACCGTTCTGAGCCTTATGCTGGCCGGGAAAGTAGGATCTAATATTGCTTCGGAGATCGGCAGTATGCGTGTGACCGAACAAATAGATTCATTGGAATTAATGGGCGTAAATTCGGCTTCATTCCTGATTCTACCAAAAATTATTGCCGTCGTTTTTATCAGTCCGATACTTTTTATTCTTAGCGTATTTTGCGGTATTATCGGTGGTTTAATTGCCGGTCCACTTTCCGGGATTGTAACGGTTGCGACTTACATGGGGGGTATCCGGACAATGTTTGTCCCTTTTTTCGTTACCTTCTCGATTATTAAGACCCTGGTTTTCGGTTTTCTGATTGCGACAGTGCCGGCTTACCAAGGATACAATGTACAAGGAGGAGCATTGGAGGTAGGCCGTGCCAGCACACGATCTGTTGTCAATACCAGCATTCTTATCCTTCTCGCTGACTTGATCCTGACTCAATTGCTATTTAAATGATTGAAATTAGAAACATAAAGAAATCTTTTGAAGAGCGTCCTATTCTAAAGGACATATCCACCCTTTTTGAAAAGGGGAAGACCAACCTTATCATCGGGCAGAGTGGATCAGGAAAGACGGTACTCCTTAAATCTATCGTACGGCTGATTGAAGTAGATGAAGGCGAGATTCTTTTTGATGGAAGGGATATCCGGAAAATGAATTTCAAGGATATCAAGTTACTCAGGCAAGAGATGGGCATGGTGTTTCAGGGTGGAGCCTTGTTCGATTCACTCAACGTTGAAGAGAATGTGCAGTTCCCGATGGATATGTTTACGACCATGACTACGGCTGAGAAAAGTAAACATGTAGACTTTTGCCTCGACCGGGTTAATATCAAAGGCGCACATCACCTGTATCCATCCGAAATTTCAGGCGGGATGCGCAAAAGGGTTGCCATCGCCAGGGCCATTGCATTGAATCCCGAAGGCGAAAAAGGGTGGGTAGGAAATAGCACGCAGGTACTTTTTACCAGAAATAAGAAACTCAACGAATTTGTCTTTGCATCACCCTTGTCAAAAAGAATTCGTGATTTGAAACAAAGGGAGGATGACGAATGAGACTTCACCATTATCTTTTAGTATTTGTTCTGTTGGCCATCGTTGCCTGCAAAGGCCGTAATCTGCCTGATGGCATTTTGCCGGCAAAAAAAATGATCCCCATTCTTGTTGACATGCATCTTTCCGAGGCCATCAACAACCAAAAGTTTAACATTTCGATGATCAAAGACAGTCTGCCCGAAGAGTTGTATCTCTCTGTATGTAAAAAATACAAGCTCGAAAGGTCGGTCATTGAAAAATCGCTCCTCTATTATGGGAAACATACCGAAGATTATATCCCGATTTACGACGAAGTACTGGATGTTTTGAGCGCGATGGAGGTGAAGGCAAAAAATGATACACTAAGACCGGTTCGTGTCGGCGGATTTGATCTTGACACCTCTAAAACAAAGAAATCCTCGCCTACTGAATTAAAGAATGCTCCCCAAAAGAATTGAGGATTTACAGACAAAACAGACTTATGCGTAAAATCTCTGCACACCTGATTCTGGATGGCCTTGGCAATTGTTACTCAAAAGGGATTGTTACGCTCGATTCGGATGGGACTATCCTCAGCATCGAGGATACAGGTGGTGTTTTGCGTGAATCGGCAGAAGTAGAGTTCTTTAGTGGCATGCTGATACCGGGTTTTGTCAATGCCCATTGCCACCTCGAACTGTCGCATATGTACCATACTTTCCCTGAGGCTGCCGGATTCGTGCCTTTCCTGAAAAAGGTTGTTGAAACCAGGGCGAGCGAACCCGAATGCATTGCGGTAGCCGCCGAAAAGGCCGATATCCTGATGTATAAAAATGGCATAGTTGCGGTAGGTGATATTGCCAATGGACCAACGGCATTTGAAGCAAAGAAAAACTCATGTATTCATTATTTCACCTTTCTTGAAACGCTTGGATTTAATCCTGAACGCTCCGGAAAAGCATTCGATTGGGCCGAAAATTGCTTAAAACAAGCTGAATCGATGGGTTTGAAAGGTTCCATCGTTCCTCATGCTCCGTACTCAGTTTCCATTCAGCTTTTCAATGCAGTAGCATCTGAAGCCATGCGGTCAGGTTTACCCCTTTCTATTCACAGTCAGGAAAGTTTGGATGAGGATGATCTTTATAGAACAGGGTCAGGAGAAATGGTTATTCATCTGCGTGATAACCTAGGGATTGATCCTTCCTTCTTTAACCCTACCAGTGAAAGTGCTCTCCGGAGTACGCTCAAATTGTTGCCAACGAAAAACAATTTGTTACTTGTTCACAATGTTTATACAACTCAGAGTGATCTGGATTATATTGCATCGGTTCGCGAACTGAGCGACACCTGGTTTGTCCTGTGTCCGGGCTCTAATCTGTACATTCAGAATCAGTTGCCGGACATTGATCTGTTCAGAAGAAACCGACTGCAAATTTGTCTGGGGACAGATAGCCTGGCATCGAATCACCAGCTTTCTATCCTGGAAGAGATGAAGATTATTCAGCATGCCTGTCCTTCGATTACATTGGATGAGTTGCTCGGCTGGGCGACCATTCATGGGGCCAAAGCTTTGGAAATAAACGATTGGGCAGGATCCATTGAGGTTGGTAAGCGTCCGGGAATCAATCTTTTAACCAATGTTGATCTCTCCGAAAGAAAATTATTTCCCGGGACCAGGGTAAAAAAAATATGCTAAATGTTTTTAAATAATCATATGCAAATTCATGGCGACCTTTCTTTTTGATCAGACCATCTTCGGACCCCTGATAAGTAGGAGGCTGGGAGTCTCCCTGGGGATCAACCTACTTCCCAATGATACAAAATTGTGCTCTTTCGATTGCATCTACTGCGAGTGTGGCTGGAATCCCGACCGAAAATTGCAAAAGGTGGTTTTGCCAAAGCGCACCGATGTCCAATCGCAGCTAAAACATAAGCTAATTGAAATGTCTGCTGAATCCCAACTTCCTGATGTCATTACATTTGCAGGAAACGGGGAGCCAACGATGCATCCGGATTTTGCCGGCATTGTCGATGATACCATCCAATTGCGGAATGAACTCTCTCCAAAATCAAAAGTAGCCGTCTTGTCAAATGCTACCATGTTGCACAAAGCATCTGTTGTTGAGGCGCTTAAAAAGGTTGATGACAATATCCTCAAACTCGACTCTGGTATTTTGGAGACTATTTTGTTGCTGAATAAGCCAGTTGGCAAGTTTGATTTATTGAAACTGACGAACCACTTGAAAAAATTCGATGGAGCGCTAATCATTCAAACGATGTTCTTGAAAGGCAGCTTTGATGGCGTTCCTTTTGATAACTCCACAGAACGGGAAATCGAAAGCTGGATCCTCCTCCTGAAGCAGATTCAACCAAAATCCGTTATGATTTACTCCGTTGCCAGGGATACTCCGGCAGAAAATTTGATTGGCATCAATTTACAAAAGCTGGAAGAAATCGGTAGAAGAGTGGAAAAGGAAACCAACATTGCGGTCCAGGTTAGCGGTTAAATAATAAAGAAAAGAGATGCAAATTGATATTCTTCAATTGACAGAAGGTGCAAAGAGGGCAAAAGGAACGACAGTCGTTATAGATGTCTTCAGGGCTTTTTCTACCGCCTGCTACCTCATGGCTGCCGGCGCTTCAAGAATCATTCCGGTTGAACATGTCGAAGAGGCTTTGGATTTGAAAGAGCTAATTCCTGATGCGCTATTGTTGGGGGAAAGAAACGAGAAAAAGGTGGAAGGATTCGATTTTGGAAACTCTCCAACCCATATTGAAGCCCTTGATTTTAGGGATAAAACCATTGTCATGACTACCAGTTCCGGAACTAAGGGATTGATGAATGCGACTGGAGCGGATGAGATCCTGAGTGGCAGTTTCGTCAATGCCGGAGCCATTGTTCGCTACCTGAGAAGCAAGAATCCTTCGACAGTCAGCTTGGTTTGCATGGGTTACGAAGGGAAATGGCCAACTCAGGAAGACACTTTTCTGGCAGAATACATTCGGGACAAACTATTGGACCAGGCAACCGATTTTGACCGGATGAAAAAGATCCTGCGCAAAGGGGACGGAGCCCGGCTTCTGGATCCGAATAACCATACATGGTCGCCTGCCTCAGACTTTGATCTTTGTCTGGATCTTGACCGGTTTGATTTCGTATTAAAACTTACAGAAGAGTTGGGAAGGAAAGTACTTAAAGTGACTAAAGTGAACTAGAAATGAAAAAATACGATTTCGATGAAATAATTTCCCGCAAGGGAACAGATTGTGAAAAGTACGATCATCTCCAGAGCCATTTTGGGAACGGCAATGCCATCCCGTTGTGGGTGGCCGACGGGGATTTCAGGGTTCCGGATTTTATCACTGCTGCCATCCGTTATCGGGCCGATCATGAAATATATGCCTACTCCTTCAGACCAGACG
Source organism: Bacteroidia bacterium (assembly GCA_026391315.1). Taxonomy (GTDB): domain Bacteria; phylum Bacteroidota; class Bacteroidia; order Bacteroidales; family Prolixibacteraceae; genus CAINVV01. The sequence goes on along the minus strand of JAPLDT010000046.1, from coordinate 2,750 downwards.
GATACTATAACTCTATCATTAAATGGCAGCAAAACAGGCACGACTGGCACATCGAACGCGACATGATACTTCCGACCCAGGGAGTCGTGTCTACGCTTGCCTCTATCATCATGGCTTTTACTGAGGTGGGGGATAAGGTAATTATTCAGCCGCCCGTATACACTCCATTTTTTACATGTGTGAAAAATTGCGGACGGACAGTGGTCGAAAATCCACTGAAAGCAGTGAATGATTCCTATACTTTTGACTTTGAAGATCTCATTGGTAAAATTGACAAGCAAACCCGACTGCTTATTTTGTGTAATCCCCACAATCCTGTTGGAAGGGTATGGACGAAAGAAGAACTTTCAAGATTGGGGGATATCTGTTTAGAAAACAATGTTTTGATTATATCTGATGAAATCCATTCTGACCTAGTATTTTCTGGATACAAACACCTTCCGCTGCCCAAGATTTCGGAGCAGCTCGCTGCCAAATGCATTGTTTGCATGGCACCGAGCAAAACATTCAATATTGCCGGACTCTCCACTTCGTTCGTCATCATTCCCGATAAAAAAATCAGACAGAAGTTCGAACATTTTCTCCATACTTTGCATCTGTCAAACGGCAATCTCTTTGGAAATGTGGCACTCCAGGCTGCTTATCAATTTGGAATGGACTGGGTGAATCAGCAAAATGAGTACCTGGAAGCCAATCGTGATTTTATGCTGGCTTTCTTTAAAAATAAGATGCCTAAGATTAAAATGACTTATACGGAAGCGACATACCTTGCCTGGATCGATGTCAAAGATTATGGTTTAGGAGAATCTGAGATGAACAGGTTGCTAATTGATAAAGCAGAGATTGTCTTGAACAAAGGATCCATCTATGGAAAGGAGGGAGACGGTTTTTTTAGAGTGAATTTCGCATGCCCGCGTCAGGTACTGGAGGAGGCGCTTACGCGAATGGAGAACGTTTTGGAAGGATAAGCACGGATTTATTTTACCCTTGAAAGGAGTTGGGAAGCAAATTTTCTGAGCTCGGTTTTATCTGAATCTGCGATGGTTAGTTGGTTCAATTTATCGATTGCCTGATCATGGTAATTTTTCATAAGGGCTTTGGTTGCTGTTGAAGCGCCCGATTCGGTAAAGATTGCTCTGACTGCTTCTATTTTTTCCTTCTCGTCAAAATCACTCTTTCTTGTCCATTCGAGTATACTTGATCGGGCTTTCTCATTGCCCATTTCCATGGCGCTGATCAGAAGACAGGTCTTTTTATTTTCGCAGATGTCACCGCCAATCTTTTTTCCAAATGTACATTTGTCACCATAAACATCCAGCCAATCATCCTGTAACTGGAAAGCTATGCCAATCAAGAGACCAAACTCGTAAAGCAGACGGCAATTCTCCTCATCTGCACCGGCGAGTAAAGCACCTGTTTTAAGACTGCAGGCAATAAGGACAGCCGTTTTCAACCTAATCATCTCTATGTATTCAGCAATTGTCACCTGATCTTTTTCTTCAAATTCCATATCATATTGCTGGCCTTCGCAAACTTCGATGGCAGTAGTAGAAAAAAGGGTTAGAATGGAGTGAAGTTTGATTGGCTCGCATTGTGACAACAAGCGAAATGACATGATAGACATGGCATCGCCACTCAGGATTGCACTGTTTTCGCCGTATTTGAGATGTACTGCAGAAACTCCTCTGCGGATATCCGCATGATCCATGATATCGTCGTGCAGCAGGGTAAAATTGTGAAACAGCTCAATGGCTACAGCAGCCGGGAAGAATGTTTCGGGATATTTGGTGAATAGGGAAGCGGCGTGGAGCAGTAAAACTGGTCGGATTCTTTTCCCACCAACCTCTAAGGAATAGGCGATAGGTTCATACAATTTTACAGGGGATGTGGTCTGTATGTTTTGAATCTCAACCTGAAATTTTTTTTCGAACGAATCCAGGAGAAGTTGAAAGCTTATCATTAGTCGATGGTTTCAAACTGCTGAAAGAAATTTATCTTACTTCACATCCAGATCGGCTTCAGGAACCTGCTTCTCCTCATTGATCATTTTGCAATGGCCTACAAAACGCGCTCCCGGCTCCACCGAAAGTTTACCCATGGTCAGATTCCCGGTAATGGAGGCAGTTCCTTTGAGAGAAAGAAGATCCTTTACAGATATTTCACCTTTCACGTATCCCATTATTTCTGCACTTGTGCAGCGAATTATACCGTCTATTCTGGAATCCGGACCAACAACCACCCTTCCTTTGCAATCCAGGTCGCCGACCAAAATACCATCAATGCGAATGTCTCCGTCTGATTCGATATTCCCTTTGATTTTGGTATCCTGGGCGATGGTGTTCAGGGCTTTTACTTCGTTAATGACTGGTTTTGACATGGTATTATTTATTGTTCAGTTAAAAGCGCCGATGAAGATACGAATTCATGCTGGTTTTCAGCAAATGTCAGTAACAAAAAAATCCCTTTCGGGATTTTTTAGACGTTTTTGCCCAAAATTGAATCACTTTTTCAAATTGGACAATTAGACTGCTGCGCTCTTCTCGATCGCTAATTTACCCCTGTAGTAACCACATTCAGCGCATACGGTATGATATTTTACCGCTGCACCACAATTGGAACAGGATGAAATTTGTGCGGGTACGGCTTTGTCGTGAGTCCTGCGCTTATCTCTTCTCGTACTGGAGTGTTTGTGCTTAGGATGTGCCATTTTTAATAAACTTTACTTTAATTACCAATAATTTTTTTTAACT
>JAPLDT010000052.1 GCA_026391315.1 Bacteroidia bacterium | reverse complement strand
TTTATGAACATCTATTCCGCAGCCAACTTGTACAACCTGGTCGAATATTATCTTTTCCATAATGAGGTAATTTTCGGCAAAGATCGATATTCATTTTCGGTTGGTGTGTTAAAATTTTTAGCTCATGGGAATTTCATTTGTATATAATTTGTTTTTCAAAGGCCAAATGGAATAGCATGATTGCTGAAATTATGTTCATTTCAGTTGGTGATTAAGCAATCATGGCTATTTCATGGATTTTATTCTTTATTCAATTAAAACCGGGAACATATCCTTTGCCCTGCCGAAGACCCATATCCCGAAATCCTTCGCTGAAAGACATCCAGGATGTAGTGCCTCCATCTACAACAATTGTCTAATCAACTTCACTAAAAACCGATTTTATCGCTTTCAAATAAGCATCTCCGTATTTTTTCTCAGGTAACAAGTAACTTCCTTCGGTCCATTCATTCCATGAATTAATAACAAGGATTTTATGTTTAGGATTATAATTATCAAGAAAGGTTTTAGCTTCTGTTAGTTGCTTCTTAAATGAGGCAGGCGTATTACCAACAATTACAGGCGTCCACGGATAATTTTTTAATTCAAATTTATCACTTTGCATACAGCGCGGGCTTGCATCCCATCCCATAGACACATTTGGGGTGTATAAAATATCAGGATATTCTGTTGTGAATTTTTTCCAATAGTCTTTTGCTGAAGCAAAGGCTTTCTCAACAGGTACAGTCGGAAATCCATCTTTATTTACATTATCATAGTGGTGGAAATAGCAATAAGTAGATACACTTTTGCAGGCAAGTGTTTTAACCATCTCTTTTGCATTGGCTGGTGCATTCGTTCCTTTGATTGTTTTCACTAAATCATTATTAACCATCCTACTCATAATATTTAAATGTACTCCGGGGAAACCTGCTTTCCGCGTTTTCTCATCCAGTAATTGAATAGCTTTTTTTGCTTCGTCTATTCCTCCCAAACCATTAATAAACGTTGTAATTTCATAAATGGAAAAATAAGGTTTGCCATCTATTTTCCAGTAATTGGGTTGTGTAAAATATTTTTCAACGATGTAAGTAGAGATGGTATTCCATAATTCTTTAGAAACTTCTCCTTCAGTAAGTTTTACGCGGCCATTATCAAAAGTGGCAGGTTGGATATTATACCAGTCATGATTAGCCCACATTAACGCGAATTTTAAACGATTTCTATTAGGTGCTTTTAAAAATCCCTTTTCTAATCCTTCCTGCAGATACTGTCCAGTGTTAGAGTACCAGTACCAATCATAAATAAAACAATCAATTCCATTATCTGCAGCCAGATCAATTTCTTTAGCAGCCCATTTAGGGTCTGCTTCATTAAAGTATCCCCATGAAGGAACTTTCGGTTGCTCATGTCCGGGAAACCTTGGTTTTGCAGCTTTAACCACATCCCATTCAGTCCAGCCTTTACCATGCCATCTTGTATTAATACTATCGGGATGATAATTAGGGAAATAATAAACCGCTACTTCATATTCTTTATTTTTCTTTCCGCTCAATTTTATAACCTGCGCAAGAATATTTGAAAAAAATATTAAGAGGATGCATCCGGTTAAAAAAATTTTCAATTTCATAATACTTAATTTCTAATTTCTAATTCAATTTATTAAGACAATTTGTTATTTTCTAAATCCTATTTCAAAAAATGGATCAATTCGATTTCTCATCTTCCTGTCACATTATTGTGAGGCACATCTCACTATACTACTGAGGAAATCAGAATTATTGCAAAGTTCCAAAGCCATTGACAACAGATACTCCCGGTACAAGTTTTATTGCTCATGGCTATTTCCTGATAATATCTCATCATGAACTGCGACACTAAAGTCTGGTATGCGAAAATAAACTACCTTACCCTCCGGATCGGGGAACTCGGTAAACTTAAGCGGCATAAGGGGCCCAAGGGTAATTGACCTATTGGCTACCATCACAGAACAAGCCACACCACCGGGATGCACTGTCGAATCGTCGGGCAACAGTTTGAGCGAGCTGGGATCAATAATGAAATTGGTCAGGTCGGCAGCATCCTTCTTTTGTAACGCTATGTTTTGGGCAGGATTTAGACAAAAGATCCGCGGACCGCGCATCACGGCGACATGCCCAAATTGTCGCCTGCGTCCTAACACGAATCGAAACGGCATCGGCATGTCGAGTGACACTTGATCGCCGGCGCTCCACTGCCGCTCCAGCGAGAGGAATTCACCAGAGGCGATTGGCCCCTCCCAAGTCTTACCGTTGACGCTCACCGTAGCCTTACCGCACCAGCTTGGGATGCGCAATTGGAGCGGGAACCTGGCCGGTTTGGAAGGATCGAGACTAATCATAACATTGCCTGAACTTGGGTAATCCGTCTGCTGCCGAATTTTCAGCAACACGCTTTCATCCAGGGAGATTGTTGCTTCTGAGCGTGTATAGAGATTAACTGCCACCCCCCTCGCCGATCGATAGAAAACAATCGTCGGTAATTCGGAAACAATCCGGCGAAAATTATTGGGGCAACAATAGGTATCTGAGGGGAAATAAATGCGGTCACCTTCAAGGGGCATGAAATAACGAAGGTACCGGCCATCGGGGGATTGGACGCCGAACAAAGCGTTGTAAATAATGCGTTCGAGAATGTCGCCATAACGGGAATTGCCTTCCATGCGCAAGAATCTATCAAACAAGCGAATCTGGTATGCCGTGGCGCATGTCTCTCCCAAGTACTCGCGACCGCCCTGATCATCAGTCCACGACTCCCATAGGCCTGCTGCACCTGTAATCGTCATGCAGTCATGAAAGGTCAAGAATTCGATCGCACACCGGCTAGATCGCAGCAGCCGCTCATTAGGCTGGAAATGGAATAAATCAAGTTGGGCCAGACATAGGTCAATATCCGTGTACATGTGTCCTTTAATCAAGGTGTTGATGTCCAAAACCAAATTCCATTCGGGCAATGCTAACTGTCGGACGCAGAAGTCCAGGTATCGCTTATCTTCTGTTTCACGATAAAGAGTCAGCAAGTTGCTTTCCAAGCCGATGTTTCCCCACTTCTCCCAGCTGTCCGGCATCGTTGGCCATCGTTCAATAATGTAATCGGCCAGTTTTTGTGCCGCTATCAACGAACGTTTTTCCCCGAAGTAATGGTAATCACTCGTGAGCCCCATAATGATGTAGCCCATCTCGTGAATATCCCACAATCTCCACATACGGGATTCTTTAACCATGATGCCAATGTACCCGTCGGGTTCCTGAGTCTTGATTATCTCGTCTACTATATGTTTCTTCAGAGTCATAACCTTCTCACTCTTTGTGTAAGCTGCAAACCGGACAGCCGCATCGATAAACTTGCCAAGCCCGACATAGTCACTATACCCCTTGCCTTCGTGGTTTTTCTGCTGGAAAGGCAGAAGAAAATCCTTGTCGACATCCAGAACGAGCAGGTTGTTGTTAACCGTAATATCAATGCGGCGCCCGATTTCTCCCCCAACATTGACTTGCCCTAAATCCAGTGGTTTAAATACATCCTTAGTTATCACCTTCTGCCCAGATTCGGCACGAAGAGGCTTAATTGCTAACACCTTCTGTACTTTTTTTGATGATGCCCAAGCGAATTGACTTAATAATGTTGATCCACCTAAAATGCTAACTGTTTTCAGAAAATTACGACGTTGAAAAGAATGAATTTTGTCGGAAATCCTCTCCGCAATACGCTGTTCAAGTAGGGAGGATTCGGATGTAGTTTTATTATTTGTTTTCATAATTTCTTAAAGAATTGATTTGTTTTAAATTTGTTTAACTCTACAGGTAATTAACAATAAACATTTCTTTTCATAGTTTTTGATTTCTATACAAACTCACAATACCATGCTTATTCGTTTACCATCAGCCTCATCTGCCACGGCTCAACCTCCGGAATGATAAATTTTTGATAAGGCCCATCTTGCCCAGATGACCTGATGACCATTTCCTTGCATTTCATGTTAAATAATTTAATTGTCTTATTTTCTGTTCGTAACATCAGGATAACATTTTTGGCCGGGTCGAAAGAAGAGTTGGTAAACGCCAGTGCGATCTTTCCGTTTTGAGGTTCGCGAATCCAAAGGTTAATTTTTTGAAATGACGCAATGTATCCGGGAAGCTTATCTTTGGAAAGCCAGCGAAAAACGGCTTTCATCTGCGAACTTTTGGAGAGGTTTTCCATGAAAGTCCAGGGATAGTATCCAGCCACACAAATACGCCCGCCGAGTCTATTTTCAAATATTCCTGTTGTGCAGGCTGAAACCTCTTTCCCTGTGTAGTCGATCAGGCTCGTAAGTGCCTGTGCTTTTTCGTTGGTTTTCCGGAGTGTGTAGGCCGCCAAGTTCCAAAACGATTGCCGGTTATCACGTTCCCTTCCAGCAAATTCCCCATTCAGCGTATGGTTAGTGAATTTTTCGATCCGGTCTTTATTTTCCGACCTCACCAATTCAAAACCTGTCAGGTCACCAAATCCCATATCGTTCAACTGTTGCAGGGTTCCGGCATCCATATAAACACCACCGGAAAGTGCTTTTGTGATCTCGTCTTTTGAAAGGGCGAAAACATTATCTTTGCCAAGGATAGTTACCTGCGCATTTATAATTGAATAACAGGCTGGAAGGCCAATATCGTAAAGTTCGTGGCTGACCAGCAGATTCCCCGTACTAACCCAGTTTCCATCATCCAGATTACCGATAATAAAACTGTTTTTATTCCAGAATGTATGGACGCCTGCGATGGCAGAACGCCCCAACGATTTGGCCAGTAGATCAAAAAATGGTCGCGCTTCCTGTAACCGGGCGACTAGCGGTTCATATTCATCCAACGGTTCATCGTACATGGAAAGTACATTGAAAGCGGCACCAGTACAGCCTGCGGCGATATGCGAACACGCTTCAAGCACGACGATGTTTGCTGCTTTTTTCAACCGTTGGTATGGGAAATTTTCAATTTCAGACTGGATGGAAACCACCTCTACAGGCAACGCGGAAACCTGCCTGCCGATATCGTGCGACTTCCCGACCAATTCACTGGTATTGGCGTCGTTGTAATAACCCCATCCCGGCCTCCACATCACCGGGGCATGATTGGGTCCCGAAAGTATTTTTGCCCATTTACCAAAATCATTACCTTCGAAAAAGTTGTCACAAGTCATATAGCCGATCGGCATAGCTGGATTGATTTCATGAACTGTTTTTTCGATCAGGCCTAACAGTCGGGAAATGGTATTCCGATTGTGCTGTAGCCAGGCTTTCCGTAACTTCAATTTTTCTTCCACCGGACCTTCGTTCATCTTCATTTTTAAACTTTCGCGTGTGTAGCTGAGGCCGCTTTCTTTCTCAAATATTTTCAGACAATTATCACAAAAACAGCCACGTCCTACGGGATTATGCCCAAACCGTACATCATCATCGATCCAGATATAATCAGGATTGGCCTGAGCAGTCATCTGATAAATATTCCGGACATATCCTCTCATATTTTCATCATTCGGACAAAAAGAACCATGACAAACTTCCCCATCAATATTGGTCATGTAAGTATAATCACCTTTCAGAGAGTTGTCGAGGTTTTCATTGTGGTGGCCAATAGTGGTCAGAATGTTGATCCCGGTTTTGTATCCCCGTTTTCTAGTCTGTACCATCCTCTCCTTCAAAATTACGATCCGTTGCCTGAAACTATCCAGAGGAAGCGGGGCATGTGTCGTGTGTGTAAAAAAAGTAATTTCATCCGTAACTCCTTTATACTTATCAAACAAATCAAGAAGCTCGTTAAAACGTTTTTCAGGAAGTGATTGGGAGGAGCCAATCCGAAAAGAAATAAAGGACTTTTCAATTTTTGTATTCGATGAACTAATCGACTTAGTAGAGCCACTTGGTTTATCGGCCACCTGGGTGCAACAAAACAAAATAAAAATTGAAACTACAGCGATTATTTTGTTCATGTTTATCTGGTTTATTGGATTATTACCGGAAGCTTATCCATTTGTGCTGGTATACTTCAGAAAATTCTTTGTTCTTTTAATAAGTTCAGGATAAGAACCGTATGGTTCAAAAGGAGGTACAAACACACAGGTAAGATTAATGTCTCTTCCCGTCCAGGATTACGGCACCATCATTATCAAAAAGAATATATTCATCACTTTCACGGTGTAAATGTCCGTCAGAGATACCTCCCGGAGGAATATTTACATGCACAATAGCCACCTTCTCTTCACCTGTTGTCTCAGGAGAAATTACTAGTCTGACCTTTCTTTTTATTATACTGCCAAATTCGGAATAAGGCAGTTTTTCTATATCAAATATGTTCATTCGTGTCCCTTGTTAGTTTTAATTAATAATATCATTTATATATCTTTATAATAGCCTGTATTCAAATACTATACAGGTCATTTGGGGTCTATTGAAAAACTCAGTTTACTTTTGGACTGTAACAAGATGAGGATGTAATAAATCCGTTAGTAAAATCATTCCCTGTAGAATTAAGCAATCGAAAACAAAATGATCACCTATCCCTTAAAATAGAGATTCAAAAACACTCAGGAATCCTGATTCTCGACTCTATCTAAGTCATTGTATTACTAAATGCCAGAATAACTACTGCACCGAGTATTATAGCAATTGCGGCGTACATTATTTTTCTTGGCTTGCCGGTTACACCTTTCCATTCACCACTGAGGAATCCCACCAGTTGATTACCTACAACCTGCATTGACTGCTGAATGCCGAATCCGATAGATGCACCTAAAATTCCCAACTGAACCATTCCCCTACCCATAAACACGATCGAAAGAATAAACTGTACCCCGACTATGATACCATATAAAACTTCATCTTTCCTTGCAAAGAGTAAATGCCATGTCTTTTTGCGGAACATCAGGTAAGCAGGGTATAAAATATTTATTAAAGCACCTCCAACAATCCCAAGCGCCCATACAGTGAAGTTTGCTGTTATTTCGCCTGCGCCCTGAAGCTTTACAGCTTCTATTATAGGCCCCTGACTATAAACAAATGCCAGTGATAATCCACTGGAAAGTATGCCTGCCACAATGATCAGTATTAGCCCTTTCAAAAAACCTCCTGAGGATTCTTTTCCACTATTACTATTGTTATTCAATATTTTCTCCCTTCCAAATCCTGCAATAATTACCAGTATCACACCGATAATTACAACCGCCAATCCCAGCATAATAAAAATTCCCGCATTTGACATCAGACTAGGCGCATTGCGGAATAACCCACTGCCTTTTAAAACCATGGGTGCAATAATCCCCACGGACATTCCAAGCGCCGACAATATTGCACCTGAAAGTGCTGCGCCTATTTTTAAAATACAAACCAGGTACAATACATTGGCTATACCCCAGCCTAAGGATAGCAGATTAGAGATAAGTAATGGTTTAAATCCAACACTCATAACTATTCCGCCCAGGTCAGGTACATTTATTAACGTAACTATCCAGGGAACAAGTAAAACAGCGGAGAACATAAAAACGAACAGGTATTGCTCGAAATGCAAATCCTTAATTTTTTTCATCGGCCAGGCTACTGTTCCGGTACCTAATCCAGCAAGCGTAACAAGAACAAGTCCCATTATTATTTCCATTTGTTTTGTTATTAATAGGTGGCTCTCCCCCCGGACAAATCAAAAGTAAACCCGGTGCTGAAGCTGTTTTCCCGTGATACAATAAAGATAGCCATACTTGCAGCTTCTTCCAGTGTTCCGCAACGTTTCATGGGTATTTTATCCGCTAAATATTTTGCCAGTTCCTTTGGCAACGCATCTACCATTGCAGTTCTGATTGCTGCAGGGGCAAGTGCATTAACTGTAATATTGGTCTCTGCGTATTCCTTCCCCTGCACCTTAGCCATAGCGATTACGGCGGCTTTTGAGGCTGAATAAGCCAGCATACCGACGTTACCTTCTTTTCCTGCTATCGAAGCGATATGAAGAATGCGGCCATAATTATTTTTCAGCATCCAGGGAAGCACATATTTAGATGTGTAGAAACTACCGATAAAATTCACATCAAATACAGCTTTCAAATTAGAATATTCAACCTCATGACTTTTAATATTCGTATTTCCCGTAATCCCTGCACTGTTTATCAGAATATCAATGGATCCGAACCTGCTTCCAGTTTCGTTAACGGCTTTTCTAACCTGTTCTTCCGAAGTTATATCAACAGAATATATTATGCTTTCCGTCTTAAGCTGAGACTTTAATTTTAAAAGAAATTCTTCATTTTTATCGAAGAGTACCAGCCTCACTTTTAATTGAGATAATTTTTTTGCAATAGCAAATCCTAATCCTGATCCTGATCCTGTTACAATAGCTACCTTGTTTTGAAAATCTTTGTACATTTTTTTATTGTCTCATAAATAACTAACTTGAATCTTTATCATTATCTCCTATAAACCAGGAACGTATCCTTTCCCCAGGCGCAGGCCTATATCCCGGTATCCTTCACTGAAAGACATCCATGAAGTAGTACCCCCATCTATAACAATTGTCTGGCCGATAATGTATCTTGCATCCTCAGAAGCAAGAAATATCGTTGCTTTAGCAATATCAAGAGGCGTTCCCGCGAAACCACACGGAATGAGTTCTCCCAATCGTCTAAAATCAATATTCCCGTCAGCTTTAAAATGATTTTCAACGGGAACAAATCCTGGCGCAATGGCATTAACCCTTATTCCCCTGGGAGCTAACTCAATTGCAAGTTCACGGGTATATGAGATGATAGCGCCTTTAGTTCCGGCATACACTGAATGTCCTTTATTAGCACTTAGGCCATGTACAGAAGAGAGATTAATTATTACACCTCCGCCTTGTTTGATCATGGCTGGCAATGCTTTTTGTGTTATAAAGTACTGTGCCCGGACATTTACATTGTATAGTGTATCAAACTGTTCGGGGGTTACCTCTTCAAATTCCAGTGTCATGGTGATACCGGCATTATTAACCAACACATCTAAACCGCCCAAAAAATCAATGGCATCCACTGTTAGTTGTATTGCCTGATCAACTTCACTAAAATCCGCTTTTATTGCTTTTGCCCTACCTCCTGCAGATTGAATTTCCTTTACAGCCGATTCTGCCCCATCTGAACTATGAGAATAATGCAGCACAACTGCAGCGCCTTGTCGAGCAAATTCCAAGGCAATCTCACGACCTAGTCCTGTTCCTGAACCGGTAACCAAAACTTTTTTACCCTCCATTTTTCTTAACATAGGTTGTTAATTTAAATTGTCAAATCGATATACCAACCATATTTGCCAAAAGCTTCCACTTTACTTACCTGTCCATATTTTTTTGCTACATCCGGTCTATCGTAGCAGATCGTACATGGTTCGATAAAAATATTATACAGGTTATCCCATCCGTTTTCGTTCATTAATATTCCAAGGTAAGGCACGGTATCAACCGGGAAAGACACTTTTAATTTATTTTTATTATCAGGATATTGAAGTTCGCACCATCCATCTGTAAGTTTGTTGTTAAAATAGTATTTTTCAAATCCCTTTGCCTCTTTTGATCTGCTGATGTCCGCACGGTATCCATTTCCATTTTTGTCTTTTAAATAAGGCCAGTTATGAACATCGCCAAAATTCCTGTTACTATTTGTTAGAACTGTTATAGACTGTTTGCAATCATCCGGTACTATTACTCTTGTTCCTTCTTCTATGTTAAGCATAAAATGACCTGCCCATAGGAATTCAAAATCGAAAGGACTATCATTCGTTAAAGTATAGTCTAAACGTATTGTATAATCGTTGATGAAATGAACATTTTTTTCCAACCCATAAGGGAAGTGTTTACCTTTCACAGACATATGCAATGAATCATCATTCATTTTATATTCCCAGGGCAGAGACCACACTTCTCCATGGTCGGCCATTTTAACCCCTTTCCATGGTTCGTTTTCATAATTACAGACATCTATTGTTGGGAACATATCGTCAAAACCGCTACATTCTCCATCTACATATGAGCCATCAAAAGGTTGGTCACGATATAATTCACCCTTGCGTTGAACTAAAAATTCATACGCTGTTTTTTTATTGATCAGTGATACCATTTTACCACCGGGATCAGGGATAAATTCAGCACGGATCCGATCATTTTCAAGTACTATGCTGGTTTTATTTTTATATCTGGAATGTATAATCATATTTTCCGCTTATAATTATTTGTTTAGTGTTTAAATTAATCATCGTGTTTTTTATACGAAATCAAAAGAGACCCGGGCTTTTCATTTAAGGTAAGCGTAAACCCCGTTATAAGTTCCTCTCCTGTCTTCGTTATTTTTATACCTGAATCTTCATCATATAGTTCATAGTTCGCTTTTCCATCCAATCCCCGCAGTTTTACCTGAATCGCTCCATCAGAACAATCCTTACGTCGAAAAGCCATGACAATACCATCTCTCTCCACTGGTCTGTTAAGTTGATAGGCTAACCATGAATTATCCTGCAGCATATTTTTTGTTCCCGTTAACGGATAGTAATCGCCGTAATAATAAGGGCGTAACCGTTTAAAATCCTGAATACGTTTTTGCATTTGAGGAATAGAATTACCGGAACTGTTGATATCCAAAAACAGGGCCATTGCACTGCTCATGCTCGAGCGGAAATCATACGTTGAAATGTTAAACAGGCCGATTCCATGAAGGGGTAGATAGAAATTCAGGCCGTATGTATGGTTCTGATAGCCATCTGGTTCACCAAACTGATAATCTGTTCGCCAAAGGGGCGAACTGCGCGATACTGTTTCAAGGTCGATTCGACGTCCTCCACTTGCACAATTATCAATAATAAGATTGGGAAACCTCACCAAAAGGCTGTCCCAAAAAGTATACAGCCCTTCGATATGCCTGATTTCGGCCATCCCGACACGACCTGGTTTGTCTTTCATTTTCCAGCTACCTTCTGCATCCACAACATTGAAATCCTGACGATAGTAATCAACGCCTTCTTTTCTGAGAAAATCAGAAATATAATCGGTCAGCCACAAACGAGCCTTTTCGTTTCCCAGATCAAACAGGTAATTATCACTAGTATACAGATCATCCTTTTTCAGAGGTGTCTCCGGAGATTCAAGCAACCATTCCCGATGTTCTTTATAAAACCGTGTTCCTTTGCGAACCCGTTCCGGTTCTAACCACAAAAGCAATTTCGCCCCGGCAGCATGAACGACATCCGAAACGGGTTTTAACCCATTGGGGAACCTTTTTTTATCAACAACCCAATTACCGACACCCTGCCACCATTGGTCACCCCCCTCGTACCATCCGGCATCAATCCAGCAAACTTCAGGAACAATTCCGAATTGTTTAAAACGTTCGACAGTGGCCATTGCATAATTTTCCGTCAGATATAAATAAAAATTGTATGGCGAAGGGCCGTCCGTAAATTTACCCATACTAAGACCAGAAGAAAGCGGCGGATCAACAAAACGTCCGTCAATTTTGCGGGTGTGGTGTGCCAGAATAAATCGCCGGAATTGATTATGCCCGACCATCCGATCTTGTCCCTTCCAAAAAAGCAGGCAAATTTTTGGGGTACGGATTTCTTCATCAGAATATAAAATTAGTTTCATCCGCGCCATTCCGGACTTCAGTAAAACCGATTTTTCATCCATTTGCTGAACATCTGCATACCATTGTCCGGTCCAACCTACAGCAACCATGATCCCTTGCCCGACCGGACTTTCGATATTGAAGAAGGGGAATGCCGTATTATCGGAGGAACCCCTGGCTCCGGTCGGCATCATTTTTATATTCTTCCCTATTTGCATTGAATCGTCAAGAGGCATAAAATCGCTTAATTGTGCATCGCTTCCTTTAGCATGATGAAGGACAAATGTTCCTTCACGATTGTATGTAAATGACTGGTCGATAACCTCTGCGTTTTCGATAACCGGGGTATTTGAAACTGAAGTATTTGAAAATTTCAGTACCCACTCTACGGCCTGAAAATCTTTAAACCCGGTAACATAACATCTTACTACCAGGCCAGTTTGAGGATCACGATAGGTATATAAATATTTTTCTACGCCCGATTCATCACTGCTTAGTCTCTCAGCCTGATATTTCCATCGGGTAATAAATGTTTTCGACTCCTTCCCTCCATATACAAAAGAGAACGGAGGTACCTTACCTTTAGCGAAGTGCAGTTCGATCCACGTATGCACATCAACATCATATTTAGATGTCCCATGCCTGGGCTGGCTGTTCGCCCGACTTTCCAACAAAAAGATTACTAAAATAACCAATACCCACTTCGCGATCTCAAAGAATTGAATATTTCCCTGTCCTTCCCTACACACTCCTCCTGAAGGGAGGATTTCGCAACCTGTTTCTTTGCATATAAGTGATACCATTTTACCACAGGGATCAGGTATGAATTCAGCACGAATGCTATCATTTTCAAGTACTATGCTGTTCTTATTTTTATTTCTGGAATACATAATTGACTTATTATTTTTTAAAATAGTCCTTTATTTTATCCCAAATCCTTTGTTCGATCATCCGCATGCCTTTGTCTGAAGGATGGGCGGAAATATCCGCTCGTTTAAATTTTCCCTTTGCAGTGTTTGTTGTATCTTTTGACAAACTGGATGTTGTTACAAAGAGGTAATTATTTTGGAGGGCATACTCTTCTATTAACCTGTCAACATTCGCGTTAGCAAAAAAACCATCAACGATTACTTTAATAGACTGATTGTTAGTGGTAATATATTTTACAAGCTTGTCGTAATAAGAAATAAAATTATCTTCCACGACTTTCTTGCCATTTATATTCTCGGATATTTTCAGGATCAACATATCCGGGTTTTTTAAAGAATCAAGATTTGACACTGGATAGGAAACATAACCTCTTTCGAAATCTGCAATATTTTTGAATTTAACCACAACTGATGGATCTATTTGATGAATGTCGCGAATAAGCAGGTGGACAAAATCACTGTCTCTTATCGAGGCAGCCATTCCCCAGTCTCCGTACCAGCCGGAATCTGCAGGTCCTGAGAGAATAGCTTCAATGGGAATCTGGACAATGCTGTTGCCTAAAATAAGCACTGTTTTGATTTTGCCAATATTATAATAAACCGGTGCACGTGTAATGCCAGGCAGTTCGGATAATTTATTTACCTCCAGAGCAAAACCCTTAAAACAGGTAGGGATAATAAATAATAACCAAAATAGCTTTTTCATTGTAGATTAATAAATTAAACTTAAATAAATCATTCGCAACTAATATAATAAGAGATTATCATCATCAAATCCATGACGATAATCTCTTATATTCAATAAAAATTAGAATTTAATACCCCGGATTCTCAACTAAGTTTTTATTATTATTAATCCGCGCAACAGTTATGGGCAAATAGTAGTAAGCTTCCTTAAAAACACGGGGATTACTTTCAAGATTCCCTGTTTCAAAATGAAATTTCGAATCGCGAAAGTCATAGTATGGAAGAGCTTTGGTAATGCGTAAACCATTAAGGCCACCTTCTGCCGGCGATTTGGCTGCATCTCTCCAACGTCGCAAATCCCACCACCGGTGTCCCTCTCCCATGGATAATTCTACCCGGCGTTCTTGCTTAATTTGTTTCATACTGATTGAACTGAGTTGGGAAATACCAGCCCTGCTCCGTATTAAATTAGTATACTTAAGCGCTTCAGCTGACTTGCCCAATTCCTGGGCTGCCTCTGCGAGGTTCAGATAGATTTCACCTAAACGAAAAAGGAGACAGGGCATATCATCTGTCCCCATATAACCGTCTAATATTAAAGGTCCCTTTAAATACTCTTTTACCATTTTTTTTGTACACCATCCAGTCCATGTATCACTTTCCCCCCTTCCTGGCAGGGTAACTCCATTTAGACCGGTGTAAAAAACACCCCTATCCCCCAATATGTTACCATTATCTTTAATTATATAAAAATGAGTATGAACCACAACAGAATTCCATATATCTCCTTCCCCTAAAAATGTTGCATTAAAACGAGGATCTTTATTTTTATGGAGGCCTGGTACATCCGTTGTAGCAATATTTGCATAATCAATCACACCGGAACTACCATCAACCATTTCAAATGCATTAGCAAAATCAAGGCCAGGGAACTCCATATTTCCAATGAGGTTATACGAAAAAGAAGCTGCAACATTACCACGAACTCCTGGAATAAAAGATACCTCAAAAATCGACTCAGGGGTCTTATTAGTTATAAATAACTTATAATAGTTATTGGCATACGATTTGAGGTCCCCTGGTATTATATCCGCTTTGTACAGAGAAAATACACCTGAACCATCGATCAGTTTTGAGGCATCGTATGAGGCCTGATAATAGCTGTTTGCCCGACCTGAAGGAATCCCTGCCACCCCGTCCAACTGAACCTTACCATATTTTGCTATTGAACCGGCGTACAACATGGCCCTTGATTTTAAGGCCAGGGCGCCATATTTGGTAAACCTGTTTATGTCACCAACAGGAAGAGCATTCAGTACGGCATCAATTTCCGAACCGATAAAATCATAAATTTCCGCTTCTTTATTCCTTTTTGCAAATAATTCTGATTCAGGATCATTAATGCCCTGTGCTTTTGTGATCAATGGAACGCCGCCATAACGCTTCACCATTTCAAAATAGGTGTAGGCCCTGATCACCCTTACTTCGGCTAAAAGTGTTGTTTTTATACTTTCAGAAAGTGTAGAAGTAGCCATTTTTTCAATAAAAACATTACATGCTCGGATTAGTTCGTAGTTCCAATATTCTTTAAAACCACCAGATGAATTCAAACTACCGAAAATATAATTTCCATTAAATTCAGGATGCCAGGTATGTGGTGTACTTCCGTCATCAGCAATAAATATGTCGTCACCAGGTAGTTCATCAAGCGGAAACAGCGATGGCAGAAACGTTGATGGAAGCTTCATTTTCCCATATAAATTGGCAACGTATGAATTTGTCATGGCTTTGTCATTCCATACCGCTACGTCTGAAATTATATCCAAAGGCGCTTTCTCAAGGATATTTTTACAGGACTGACCTGAAAAACAGATCAGAGCTGAAATAAATAAATATTTTAAGGTTTTCATTTTTTTCAAATTAAAGTTACATTTATAATGTTATATTAGCCCCGAACCCAAGCGTTTTTTGTTGAGGGAAAAAGCCATAAGTACCAGAAGAAACAGTTTCCGGATCAAAATCCTTAAAGTTGGTAATGGTCAACCAATTAACCGCAGATAAATAAACCCGGCAATTCGACACGCCTATATTTTTAAATAATCGCGGAGGAAGGGAATAGCCTAATTGAACATTCTTCAAACGAACATAATAAATATTTACCAGCCAAAAGGTGGAAGGAAACTTGTCGTTGGTAAATCCTCCATTTCCAATTCGTGGAAGTGAGGCCCCGGTATTTTGAGGTGTCCAGTAATCCAACTGAGCTTTAAATATCGTACTTGGGATAGGCCCATATGGAGACATATAAGGCATAAGAGTGCTGTAATTCGAAGCGCCATACCACAACATACTCAAATCAAATCCCTTAAAGTTTCCGTTGATATTTAGACCGTAATTCAATTCAGGGGTATTCCCTCTGCCAATAACATGATAATCAGTTTGCGTGATCTTTTTATCCCCATCAAAATCCAGGTATTTGATATCTCCCGGCCTAAGAGTTTTATTAAGATTATTATCCTGTATTACAGGCCATGCGTCAATTTCGGCCTGCGACTGGAACAAGCCAACGGCATCCAATCCATAGTACTGGTTTGTCCATTGACCGGATTGCTGATACCTTAATCTTGTATATTTATCGGCTGTTGAAAAGTCGGGCTCTTCAATATGAACATTTTTCGCCCTGTTCCATGCAATATTCCCATCAATTCTATATTTTAATTCACCGATTTTACCTGTGTGCCCAAGTTGAAGTTCAAATCCCCGATAATTCATACTATTCAGGTTTTCAGATGGTAAAGTCGCCCCGAAGGTACTTGGTAATGATGTTAATCTTTTGGCAAGTATGCCGGAACGCTCTTTATAAAAAACATCAAACCCACCATATATTTTACTGTTCCATAGATCAAAATCAATACCTGCATTATAGGTAGTATGCTTTTCCCAGGTAGCTATAAGATTGGCCAGTCCCTTTGTTTGAAGTCCCAGCTGGAACGCCGCGTTGTCAACAAAGCCTCCTGCATAAGAGAACCCGGAGAGATAGTTATAGCTTGCAATATTATCAACGCCTGACTGTCCGTAAGACAACCGGAGCTTTAAATTATTTATGAATTTCAATTTGTTTTTCATAAAACTTTCTTCAGACAAACGCCAACCTACCAATACACTGGGGAAAAGCCCCCATCTTTGGTCCGGGGCAAACCGGGGTGAAGCGTCGTACCTTAAAGTCGTTTCCAATAAATATTTATTTGAATAGGCATAATTTATACGACTGGCGTAGCTGATTCGCCCATCAGCAGTTTCACCTCCATTATTTAACATACCGTTAGATGAACCGGCAAATAACTGATCAATAGCGTTCGACAAATAATTCGTCCGAAACGCACTGAAAAAAATATTACTAAAATCAGTATATTCACCGACAGCCAATGCCTTTACTGCATGTCTACCGAATACATTTTCGTATTCCAACATTATTTTTGATAACAGATTACGAGATTCTGAGTAATTTTGGCTTAATCTGGTTGTACCACCACTTTCCCCCCCACGTGGCGTATAAATATCATTTTTGGTGTCATAAGTGTAGACTTGATATGCTTTTAAGAAACTCTTGTCAAAACCTGTCGTTGTAGAATAATCAACCCTGGCTTTTGCAGACAATCCCTTAACAAATGGCACAGAATAATTCATGGAAAACGAACCACTTAACTCTTTGGTGTCATTTTTTCTATATCCGCTCGCATCCGCTTCGGCCGTTGCTTGTCCCAACCCGGTAGGGTATCTGGGATCCTTATTAAGTGGTGTTGTAGGTATATCATTTATTGTAGAGTTCCATATCCAACTTATAGGATATCCGGGATATTCAGTTTTCGAAAGACGTGCTGATAAATCAAAACCTACGGATAAATCTTTTGAAATTTGAGCATCTATATTAGATTGGATGGTATACTTCTTAAAGTTATCGTCGCCACTCCGAAGTACACTTTTCTGGTCAAGATACCCCAGTGAAAGGAAATACTTAATCTTGTCATTCCCTCCGGTTGAGTTTAAATTATATTGTTGCATTGGTGCAACCGGCTTGAATACAGTGCCAATCCAGTCAGTATTTGCGAGGTATGGTTTCTCAGCCTCATACTGTGACCTTTCTGCAGCAGTAAAGTCAACACTTTCTCCTACTATAGCTCTGTATGCCTTTACCTGATAGTCTGAAAAGTAGGCAGGAGCCCCTACAGCGCGTAATGCATCATTAAATGACACGGCGAATTCTCCGGAATTAATAAAGTCAGGCAATCTCGTGGTTGATTGGTATGCATTACTTACATTAAAATTGATTACAGGTTTGCCCGTTTTTCCTCTTTTGGTAGTTACGAGTATGACCCCATTACCGGCACGCGCCCCATAAATTGAAGCCGATGCATCTTTCAGGACAGAGATACTTTCAATTGCATTTGGCTCAATTTGATTAAATTGAATAGAACTACGCTCTATTCCATCAACAATAATTAATGCATTACCGAAACCACGAATACTGATATCAGCTGCATCCTGACCTGGTTCACCACTCCGTTGTACTGCAAATATACCGGGCAGTCTACCGGACAAGGTATTTGTGATATTTGCTACCGGAGTATTGATAATATTCTCATTTTTTACTTCTACCACGGAACCGGTTAAACTGGCTTTTTTCTGTGTGCCGTAACCAACTGCAACTACCTCTTCAATACCAACAGTTTCTTCAGCAAGCGTCACATTAATTGCGTTTTTGTTCCCAACAGAAACTTCCTGCGTTTTCATTCCAATAAATGAGAAGATCAAAGTTGTATTTCCCTGAATATTGGACAGTGAATAATTTCCATTGGCATTGGTGATCGTGCCGTTAGTTGTGCCTCTAACCACAACTGTAACACCTGGCAATGCGCCGCCGGAAGAGTCAGTAACTTTCCCAGAGACTGATTTTTGTTGTTGGCTAAGTGAACTCCCTATTTCTTTCCCCGAAAGGATAATTTGCCGGTTGTTTATGGTGTATTCTATGTCTGTATCTTTGAATACCGCATCTAATATTTCGTTGATCGTTTTATTTTTTAGATCAACTGAAACTATTTTGTCGAGTTTGACAACCTTGTTGTTGTAAAAGAAGAAGAACTCAGATTGTGCCTCAATTTTCTCCAGTGCCGCGACAATACCTGCCTCTTCAATCTTTACATCCATTCTTTTGGTTTGGGCGTAATTGTCTAACGCGAATGTTTGCATACTGGCAAAAACCACAATGAAAATAGTAATTTTCATGATTTTTAGGAATTTTCCACCACAAGCAAATAAATGCCTGTGATTCGTTAAGAACCATCTTTTTTTCATACTTTTGTTTTTTCTAGAATTGATTATTAATAAATGATTGATTCATTAAGGGTGGTGCCGCAAACACTGCCCTTATTCGTTTGGTTTAATTTTTACTGTTTATATACACCTCCCTTTCTTTTATTAAAGTTTTTATTCTTGTGGATATTTCTATCATTTTCAGCACTTCTCCCAATGTTTCGTCCTGAATTGTTGCAGTGTACATCAAACCGGAGTCCAATAACCGTGGATCCAGGTGTATCTTACAATTGAACCATCTTTCGAGTTGTACCGTTACATCTGTCAATGATGTATTCCTGAAAATTAGTTTGCCATCTTTCCATGAAGTGGTGAGCGAAGTCTCTACATCCCTGACCACCATTTTATGGGTTGCTTTATCGAGAATAGCTTGTTGTCCGGGATGAATGCGGGTTACTTCATTGCCGTCCAACCCGATAAGGGCGATCGAACCCTCTTCCAATGTTGAACTGATTTGCTTGTCATTATCATAACTGGATACATCAAACGATGTCCCCAATGCTTTTATCCTTAATTCATCGGTTTCGACAAAAAATGGATGCTCCGAATCATGAGCGACCTTAAAATATCCTTGCCCCGACAATTTAACTTTACGATTGTCCAGGAGATTTAGCGCAAGCGGAAACTCAAGCACACTGCCCGAGTTCAGCCATACTTCCGTTTGATCGGGCAAGGTAAAATGAACCCTGGAACCAGGGTTCGCGGTCACTCGCTGGTTGGCAGTCGAAGCAATCATTTGATCCAACTGTTTGTCCATCCGGTAAATAACAAATACTGAACCCAGTAAAAGAGGGATAAACAACACAGCTGCAATACGCAGCAGATAATTTTTCCAACTGGAGGGAAAAAGTTGGCGCTCCTTTTTTGATGAATTTATTTTTTGATTTATTTTGCAAAGGATCTGGTTCTTTATAAGCTGGATTTGCATTTCATCAGCGACCATCTCCTGATTCTCCATGCCCAACCAGTGTTCCCGCATCAATAAATCCAATTGATGATCCTGAAAGGAGGCCTGGATATAGCTTATAAGATCATCCTTTTCAGCGCTGGAAAGCTCACCGGAAAGCATCCGGTCGCGCAAGTATTTATAATCTATTTTGTGATTTGTACCCATTTTGACTTTTGGTTATTCAAACAGGTATACACTTATGGGGCACAAAACCCCTATTAAGTTTTAATCTTTTTTAACCTAAAAAAACAATTCGAAAAAGATAATCCCGGAAAAACCAAGGGAACGAAGGGTATTACGAATTTTGGTCAGGGAAGAAGTCATCTGATTTTCGACTGTTTTGACGGAAATATTCATCTTTGATGCAATCTCTGCATTGGAAAGGGACTGCTCTTTGCTCAACAAATAAATTTCTTTTCTTCGCGGACTCAATTGTTCTATAGCTTCGTGGTATGCATTTTCAAGCTCATTGAAATTCAGTTCCTCGTCGAGCAAAACATTTTTTTCGGGATTAATTTTCACGTAGTTCAGATAAGCTTGCTCTGATTTTGATTTGCGAATTGTATTTAAGATGCCATTTCTGGCAATGGTAAACAAATAGGACTCAAACGATTTTTGGGTTGACAATTCTGTCCTGTTGTCCCAGATTTTCAAAAAAACATCCTGGACAATTTCCTCCGCGTCTGCTGCCGATTTCAAATATCCCATGGAAAAATGGTACAATCGTTTTGCATACCGATCAAAGAGCTCGTTAAAAGCACAAAGATCACCATTGTTTAAGGCAAGTATCAAATCGGTTTCCGAAATCATGGGCAATTTTTCAAAAGAAAAAGTCTATCAGTTTAGTCACTACAAAATAAGTAAAATTTTGTGGGTTTCAATATACAAATTCATTTAAGTTAATGACAGCCTAATGAAATCCTTTGAAATTAGAAACTGTTTAAATTTTATTGTTCCCATTTTAATCATCTGCAGATTGCTTCGTTCCCGATGTGAAATCGGGACAGGCCGTGCCTCCTACCAGTGACATAATTTTATAATGACAGATTTTGTAATATACTGAATATCAAATAGGTGCAAAAATGTATTTAACAGCTTCATTATGCACAAATATTTTCTGTCATCTTCACATTGTGCCCAAAAAATTTGGGTGGTGACTCGCAATGACGGTATGCTGTTGCTTTTGTGAGGGTGGAGAGAAGGAGGCGGGCGGCGATTCTGCTATTACCGAAAACTGAAGACCCGCCTCCTTCTCTCCACCCTCACCTCCAAAAAAATGATCCGTCATTGCGAACGCAGTGAAGCAATCTGTTGAGCTTTGCAGAATTTTTTCTAAACAACATTGACTTATATATTCGCAAAAAGATCTACCATCTTAAAAAAGGCGATCATCTCAATTTTTTTTCCGTACTTTGAACTTTGAATGACACAACTATCAAATAATCAGAATGGAGCAGTTTGATCTTGCGGTAATTGGCAGTGGACCAGGGGGTTTTGCGGCTACCATGCGTGCCCTGGACTTTGGAAAAAGCGTTTGTATCATCGAAGCAGGGCATTTAGGCGGCAATGGTATTATGAATGGTCCGCTCACTTCGAAGACCATGTGGGAACTTTCTGCCGATTATGCAGTTGCGGCAGCTGTTGACCGCGGTTACCGCGCTTCAGGTCTCCAGGTCGACTACAACTTGGTTAAAAAAACAGTCTTGCAAGCAGCAAAAACCAAACAAAATCAGATTCTTTCACAAATTGAGACCTTCTCAAACCGGGATAAACAACCGGGAAACATCACCTACAAACAAGGATTTGCAAGGTTTCTTGACCGTCATACCCTGGAAATTAAGAATCAGGAAGGCACAGAGGTCATCAATGCCGAATATATTATTATAGCTACAGGGTCCGTACCCCGCCCCCACCCGGACCTGGTGATAGACCAGAAGCAGATACTTGATTCAGATGGAATTCTGAATCTTGAAAGCTTTCCTGAACGATTGATGATCATTGGCTCAGGTATTATTGGCTGTGAATTTGCCACCATCTTCTCCAACTTCAAACAAACAGAGGTGCATTTGCTTGACCGCACCCACAGAGTCATTCCCTTTGAAGATGATGATGTTAGCGACTTTGTTTCGAGAAATCTCGAGAAGAATGGGGTGATCATCCACCGTACCGCTACCCTTCGCACAGTAAGAAAGAAGAGCAATTACCTGGAGGTTGTCCTGGATTACGAAGATGGACACAGCAGTGTGGTTGAAGTAGATATTATTCTCATTTCCATAGGTCGTGATCCCAATACAGCAGGTCTTTGCCTCGAAAATGCCGGTATTGAAACCGCTAGCAAAGGCTATCTTAAAATCAACGAAGAGTGTGCCCTTTCCAATTTTGGCGACTGTAATATTTTCGCTGCCGGTGATGTTACGGGTCAAAAAGCGCTATATGGAGTTGCCGAAGAGCAGGGCCGTTTCATTGTAGAGGCGATTTTCGGTAATACTACTTATTTGCTCGACTATTCTCATATGCCCACCCTCATGTTTTTTAAACCGGAACTTGCCGCTGTGGGAGCAAATGAAAAGATGCTTCAAAGCAAAGGTATTCCATATAAAGCGGTTTATTATTCTAATGAATTGGTCAGCAGAACAATCGCCATGAGAAATACCAACGGCTTTGTTAAAATCATGGTCAGCAACGATGGATCCGACAGAATTTTGGGGATGCGCGCCGCCGGACCACAGGCCTCTGCCTTCATCGTCTCTATCGCCTATCTGATCAATTCAGATATCCGCTTGACAGAAGTACTGCAAAGTATTCACCCGCATCCAAGCGTTACCGAAGGCATACAGGAGTGTCTGCGGATATTCCACAACCAATCCATCTTCAAACCACAGGCTTTTCCAAATTTGATCAGGGTTACTGAATGGAAACCTTAATCAATTAAAAATTAAAAATTAAAAATTAGGGAATCAGGTATTTATGCTTTGAAATGCCTTTGGATGGATTAGCCATCACGATCCAACTCATCACAAATTTTTAATTTGTAATCTTTAATTTGTAATTTTTCAATGTCTTCTGCCTATCTTCGCTGACGTTTTAACCATTAAATCCGGCTACATGATCCTCTTCTTCAAAGAGAGCAGCAAAACCATTGCTGTAGGAACTCAAATTTCATTGAATCAATCAGATATAGATAAATTGTGTTGGCTCTTCGGAGATGCTAAAATGATCCGGGCCGATCAATTGGAAGGTCAATTTATAGGTCCACGCAAGGAGATGATTACTCCATGGAGCACCAATGCGGTTGAGATTACCCAAAATATGGGAATTGGGGGGATTATTCGCATCGAAGAATTCATCGATGGCAATGTTCAAAGCAGCTTCGATCCCATGCTTCAGGCCTTCTACAACGGATTGACCCAAACGCTTTTCACCATCAACCATCAACCGGAACCAGTTCTTTATATTGATAATATCTCTGCATACAACAAGCAAGAGGGCTTGGCATTGAGCCCGGATGAAATTCAATACCTTGAAGAAGTAGTTGTCAAAATAAATAGAAAACTAACTGATAGTGAGGTGTTTGGATTTTCTCAAGTAAATTCTGAGCACTGCCGGCACAAAATTTTCAATGGAACTTTTGTCATTGATGGCATTGAAAAGCAGCAGACGCTTTTCGAAATGATCAAAAAAACAACCAAAACCAATCCAAATACAGTAGTTTCGGCATACAAAGACAACTGCTCCTTCAGCGAAGGTCCTGCCGCAGAGCAATTTGCTCCTGCTTCGGCAGATCAGCCGGATTATTTTCAGGTTACCGACATCGAAACTGTTCTCTCATTGAAAGCTGAAACGCATAATTTTCCTACCACAGTAGAACCTTTCAACGGAGCTGCTACCGGAACCGGAGGCGAAATCCGCGATCGCATGGCTGGAGGTAAAGGAAGTTATCCTATTGCCGGAACAGCAGTTTACATGACCTCTTATTCCAGAAATGATGAAAATAACCGAACCTGGGAACAACGTTTCGAGCCACGCAAGTGGCTGTATCACAATCCGGAAGAACTTTTGATTAAAGCGTCTAATGGAGCTTCTGATTTTGGAAATAAGTTCGGACAGCCGCTTATAAATGGCTCCGTTCTGACATTTGAACATGCTGAAAACCAAAAAAAATATGGTTACGACAAGGTCATCATGCAGGCAGGAGGTATCGGATATGCCAGAAAAGAGGATAGTCTGAAAGGTGTACCTCAAACAGGAGAAAGCGTTGTCCTTCTTGGAGGTGACAATTACCGTATTGGCATGGGCGGTGGTGCTGTATCCTCAGTAGATACAGGCGCTTTCGAAAGTCATATCGAATTGAATGCCGTTCAGCGTGCCAATCCTGAGATGCAAAAAAGAGCCTACAATACGATTCGATCACTAGCCGAATCAGGCAAAAACCCAATCGTCTCTATCCACGATCATGGCGCTGGTGGTCACCTGAACTGTCTTTCAGAACTTGTCGAAGAAACCGGAGGAGAGATATTTATAGACCAACTTCCGGTAGGCGACCCTACCCTTTCTGCCAAGGAGATCGTTGGGAATGAATCGCAGGAACGAATGGGCTTTGTAACCGGGAAAGAAAATTTAGAGTGGATTCAACGCATTGCAGAGCGTGAAAGATCACCATTTTATGTAATAGGAGAGACAACCGGGGACCATAGATTTACATTTGTCAACCGTAAAAACGGGGAACGCCCCATCGACATGGAGTTGGCTACCCTCTTTGGCAAACCGCCCCGCACCTTGCTTGAAGACAAGACCCCGGATCAAAATTTTTCAGAAATTAAATATTACAAAGAATTAATATACAGCTATTTAGAGCAAATTGTACAACTTGAATCAGTTGGTTGTAAAGACTGGCTCACCAACAAAGTTGACCGTTCCGTAACAGGAAGAATCGCCAAACAGCAATGTGCAGGTGAATTGCAGCTTCCTTTGAATAACCTGGGGGCAGTTGCCATTGATTACCAGGGCATCAAAGGGATTGCCACTTCGCTCGGACATGCACCTGCCGCTGGGTTAATTAATCCTGCCAATGGTTCCATACTTTCCATTGCAGAGGCCCTTACCAACATTGTTTGGGCTCCCCTCACCCATGGACTCAAGGGAGTTTCACTTTCTGCCAATTGGATGTGGCCGGCCAAAAATCCGGGTGAAAACGCGCGATTGTACCAGGCAGTTGAAGCTGCTTCAGATTTTGCCTGTGCTTTGGGAATCAATATTCCTACCGGAAAAGATTCCTTATCCATGACACAGAAATACAAGGATGAGGTTGTTTATGCTCCGGGTACAGTGATCATCTCGGCTTCCGGCGAAATTTCCAACCTTGGAAATATCATTGAGCCTGTTCTGGTCAATGATCCCTCAAAAACAATTTACTACATCGATTTCTCCAAATCTGCCAGGGTTTTGGGAGGTAGTTCACTTGGACAAATCCTGGCTGCTTTAGGAGAAGAGTCCCCAACAGTAGCAGATCCTGCCTACTTCGCAAAGGCATTTCAAATCCTCCAGGAGGCAATCAATTTGGATCTTGTAGCTTCCGGACACGACATATCATCTGGAGGACTGATAGTTACGCTGTTAGAGAGTTGCTTCGCACAAAATTTCGGAGGAATTGAGGCAGATATCTCGTTACTCAACGAATCAGACAGTGTAAAAGCGTTGTTTAGCGAGAATCCGGGAGTTATTGTTCAGGCTAATGATCCTACTAAATTTGAAAAACTGTATCAACAAGCCAATGTGAAGTGCATTCCTATCGGGAGACCTGTGGCGGAAAGAGTCGTCAGAATTACCAATTCGTCTGAAAAATATATTTTCGAAATAGACAAGCTTAGGGAAAACTGGTATAGACCCTCTTACCTGCTCGACAAAAAGCAATGTGGAGAAAAATTGGCATTGAATCGTCTCAATAACTACAAACAAAATGTGCTCACTTTCAATTTTGGGGATTTTGCCGGAAATTTTTCCTCATTTGGCATATATCCCAGGCGGCGAACACAAACGGGCATAAAAGCTGCAATTATCAGGGAGAAGGGCGTAAATGGTGACAGAGAGATGGCCTGGAGTCTTTATCTGGCCGGATTTGATGTAAAAGATGTCCACATGACCGACCTGATCACCGGTAGAGAAACACTTGAAGACATCTGTCTCATCGTTTTTGTTGGAGGATTCTCAAATTCGGATGTTCTTGGTTCAGCAATTGGCTGGGCCGGTGCTTTTAAGTACAACGAAAAGGCAAAAGCAGGCCTTAATAATTTTTACAAAAGAAAAGACACCCTGAGTTTAGGTGTCTGCAACGGTTGTCAGCTAATGGTTGCCCTGGATCTCATCTATCCGGAGAAAAAAGAGAAGATGAAGATGTTGCACAACGAATCGCACAAATTCGAATCAGCATTCTTGAATGTTGATATACTTGATAACGAATCTGTTATGCTGAAGTCACTTGCAGGTAAGAAACTTGGTATTTGGGTGGCACACGGCGAAGGAAGGCTTTCTATCCCGGAAAGCGAAGATCAATACAAAATCCCAATGAAATACTCCTTCGCCAATTATCCGGGTAATCCAAACGGGTCAGATTACAATACCGCGGCTATTTGCTCTTTGGATGGCAGGCACCTCGCGATGATGCCGCATCTCGAAAGGTCAATCTATCCATGGCAATGGGGATACTACCCTGCTGAACGAAAAGCAGATCAGGTGACACCCTGGATTGAAGCTTTTGTGAATGCTAGGAGATGGATTGAGAAAAAGGATAAAGGATAAAGTCAAAAGGATAAAGTGGAATTCGTACTGAATATAGAATTAGCTCAACTATAGTTTAAATTATTAGCAAGAACGCCACGATTTTGATCGCGGCGTTCTTACTTTATCCTTTTGACTTTATCCTTTATCCTTCTTCAGGCTGAAACCCTCTGCTCACAGATCGGGCAAGACATTGACTTTGTTTAACCGGATCAAGGTAACCCTCTTCAGTTTCATAAATTTTGGAAAGGAGATAATCCGCCTCCCCTAACCCGTGATCGGATGCCAGGTTAAAATATTCAATTGCTTTTTCAACATCTTTCTCCACCACTTCACCCGCAGTGTAAAATTCAGCCAAACTAATCCAGGAGGCAGCAAAGCCATTTTCGGCAGATTTGCGGAATAGTTCCATGGCTGCTTTTTTGTTTTCTTCTACCCCTTCGCCATAAAACATCATTCCTGCCAAATTGTACTGGGCCTGTGGATAATTTTTATCGGCAGCTTTTTTAAAGTAGAAATAGGCTTTTTGAAGATTCTTTTCACCCAATTCACCAAAGTACCACATGACCCCTAAGTTGTAGGCACCCAACATGTAACCTGCATCATCGGCACGTGTATACCATTTGAAAGCCTCCTGTGGATCTGCTTTTATTCCTTTGCCCTGGTGATATAAATTACCAAGGTTGTTCATGGCCTCTGCAATCCCGCCACTTGCAGCTACTTCATATTGTTCAATAGATTTTCCCGGATCTGCTTCACAACCTAATCCTGTTTCAAACATGACTGCCAGATTGAAGGCAGCTTTAGCATAACCGGCAGAAGATGCCTGTCTGTACCATCTCAATGCCTCACTGAGATTTTTTTCAACTTTCACTCCATTCTCGAGGTAGACTGCAGTTTTAAACATAGCGCCAGGTACCCCCTTCTCTGCAGCTTTCAAATACCATTCATAGGCCTTGTCTTTGTCCGACCAGTAGGTTTCACCTTTTTCGTGCAAAAGTCCCAAAATGTAGCATGCTCTCGGATGGCCTGCTTCCGCTGATTTTTTAAAATAGTCACCTGCTGAATATTTGTCCCGTTCAATCCACTCGCCCGCCAGACAAATACTGGCATATTGGTATTGGGCTTCCAGATTTCCCTTTTCCGCTGCTTTCCGGTAATAATCGACGGCTGTCTTTATATTTTTCTCAACACCTTCTCCAATCTCATAACGTTTTGCCATCAACACCATGGCATCGGCGCTTCCGTTTAACGCTGCCTTTTTAAGCATTTCAACTCCATGGTAATCGGCTTGCTTCAGGTAGTAATTGGCCAGTGCCTCCTGTGCCTCTGCAAATCCGCGATCAGCAGCCTTCTGATACAATTCCATAAAATCATCCTCGTTAGTCTCTTCATGGAGTTTACCCATCAGGAAGATTGCTTCGGAGTAATCGGCATGGACAGCCTGTTCGAGGTATTTTTTAGCCTTGTCAAGATTCTTTTCAATTCCCAATCCCAAAAGATAAAGCTTTCCCATTTTAAGGGCAACTTCCGAAGTCACATCTCCCTCAATCTTACCAAACCATTCCATACTCTGTTCGATGTTGGCCTCAATGCCTTTACCTTCGTAAAGAAAAAGCCCAACCTTCTGATAAGCAGGTTCATAACCTTCCGTGGCAGCTTTCAGGTACCACTGATAGGCTTTTTCAAGTTTTACGGGTACCGTCAGCCCTAACTCAAAAATCTCTCCTACCTTACTGACGGCAGGTAAATACCCGTCCTTTGCAGAAGCATACCAATAGTCAACTGCTTCATCAGTATCCTTGTACCCCCCTTCCCCGGAATAGAGAAGACGCCCGTAATTGTATTTGGCAACCTTATCTCCGCGCTCAGCGCCTCTTTCGTACCATTCAAATGCTTTGGTTGTATCCAAAGGAAGTCCCTCACCCTTTTCACGCATGCTACCAATGTAATTGCAGGCTTCAACACCTCCGGCGCGTGCCGACTCAAGAAAAAATCTGACAGAGTCCGAATACGATTGTTTACGGTCAGTCCCGTCATAGTATTTTATACCAAGTTCAAGTGTCGCTTTTACAAAATCCTGCTCATATTCTGTCTGAAACAGATCAATGGCTTCAGATGCATTTGTGGAGTGCCCGAAGAGATCAAGAAAAACTATTCCTGCTTTAAAACCCGAATCAACACTTTTCTCAATGCGCTTGATTCCCTTTTCCGTTTTACCTTTTTCAAGAAGTTCAAACCCACTTCTGAAATTTCGTGGATATTTTTTAAAAATTTCTTTGTTCACCCGTAAAATATTATTTTATATAACTGATGATTAGCATGTTAAACTTTTCTGTTCAAAATCAATAGTACTTTGAACATACTGGCGCCGGTGATTACTACCTGATATGGTCACCAAGCCTTTCTAAATATTGCTTAAAAATAGCGAATAACAGTCAATCTAAGCAATTTGGAGGCCTTAAAAACAACTTATGTGGAAATTTTTGATTTATTTTATCCCTGGAATTCATTTGTATATTTTTTTATTTTCCTATTACCATGAAGGCAATGGATTCATTTACGTTGATCTCAAAGTATTACAAACCGAAGTCAAAAGCCTTTCTGATTCTGCTTAATCACAGTCAGGCTGTGACTGAGAAAGCCATGAAAATTGCTTTGAAACACAGCGAACTGAATCCTGATCTCCAATTTATTGAAGAGGCTGCCATGACACATGACATTGGGATATTTATGACCAATGCCCCTGATCTATACTGCTTTGGTGACTTTCCGTATCTGGCGCATGGCTACCTTGGATGTGAACTTCTAACCACTCTTGGATTTCCGGATCATGGATTGGTTTGTGAAAGACACACCGGTATAGGCATTTCAAAGGAGGAGATTGTCCAAAAGAAGCTTCCCCTCCCGGTAAGAGATCTGATTCCTGAATCGGTCGAAGAACAGATTATTGCCTTTGCCGATAAGTTCTACTCCAAGAGTGCCCCAAATCTTAAAGAAAAATCACTGACAGATGTTCGGAAAGCTATAGCCAAGTTTGGGAAATCAAACAGCAAGCGTTTCGAAGAATGGTGTGAACTGTTTCTGTAAAAAGATTCGAACGTGAGTCCATTCCGTCAAGTCTTTTTCTGCCACAAAGACACAAAGGTTCGCAAAGAATCATAGTGCTGATATTTAAATCTTTGTGATATCTTAGTGATTTTGTGACTTGGTAGCCTTCTTAATTTTTTTCTTTTCTGAGTGGACTCAAACTTACGTTCTTATCAATTGTTAATATTCAAATAACTAAGTGGCTGCCTAATACTGTTGTCTGTCGTAGAAACTCTCCCGTTTGCTCAATTTTAAGTCCTGAAGCATGGCGGCTGTAGCCCTGATGGTAAAGCTGTAACTCTGACGGTATCCGAAAGGAACAAGGTTAAGGGACATCTGAAAGCAATGCATGTCCCTGAAGATATTAAACTGGGTAAAAGAAACCTCCATTTTCTGAATATCCAGACCCGATGAGAAACCGATCTTCCATCCTTTTGTCAGGTCAACATTTCCGTTGAATTCAACAGTCTGATTGACAGAGGAAGCCGCTTCAGGATTGGGTTTACTGTAGCGTAAACTATAATTGAATGTAATATCCCACGGAATACGGAAATCTACATATTCAGGAATATCCGGATAGTTTTTTCTGGCATTATCTATCACTTTTTGATCTTCCGATTTTTCCAGAGGCTTTCCATCTTTCCCCGTTCCGGGTTGTAATTTCTTATCATCCTCCTTGGATTTGGATTTGAAAGAGTAACCAAACGACAGATTGGCACTGGTTAAACGCGCCAACTTTTTGGTTCGAGCAAATTCAAATACATTCACCAAGTGTCCATTTTCAAAGGCATAAGGATCCATGATGGCACCCATGTTAACATCTATACCTGCAACCTTTGTTCGTGCAGCAAGATTAATATTGGAGAGGTTTAGTGAATCCGCAGCTAAATTGTAGGAGGTAGACAATGACAACTGGTCGATCAGCTTTACTATCTTATATTTCTCCTTCGAAGTCGTATCATTCGAGTTCAGCCTTTTCATTTCCAGGATATTGCCAAGGTTAAAACCGATAGAACCCGATCTTCCTGCTCCCGCAGTACCATAAATACCACCTTCGTGGCGTGAGTATCTCAAGGAGACAGGGTTTCCCTTGTCATCGAAGTATTCGATGTTTCCATACATTCCGTAGCTGGGATTACTAAAATCGGGCTGCATGCTAAAGCTAATGGTCGGGGTCATTGTGTGCCTGATCCCCTTGATGTTTGACTTTGGGTTTAATGGCTGGAAGTTTCCATAAATTTTGGTAGAAGCGCCAACGCTGACCGAATAATCAAAATCACGGGTAAAACCATAAATGGTGTCAGATACGTAAACCATCTTTTTTACAGGGTCATAAGCCTTCCTGATCTGACTCATATACCACCTTTCGTTGTAATTTATTGAAGGACTGATGGTTATAAATTTCAACGCTTTAAAAGAGGTACTAATCGGAATACTTTGCTTTACCCCGCTCTGCCAATCCCTGGCTAAATTTGTATGCATCAGCTTGTACTCTTTGGTATTGATTGAATTCTGCATGTCAAAACTGTAGCTCATACCAATCTTTTGATACCATTTCTCCGGGCCGGAGGAATTTTTAGACTTAAACGGATAGAGACGATTGACATTAAATGTCATTTGCGGCAATGTCAGGTTAATGGTGGTATCACGGCTATTCTGCGAATGTCGCAGGTTGGCAGACATAGAGAAAGGGCTATTTTCCCACCGCTTGGTGTAGGATACACTCGATTGTTTTGTATTCGTGAGGTAATTCTGAGTTGAGTAAGAGTTATTTTGATCGTACTGACTCGTAGAAAAGTTGACGCTTGCGCTAAAAGACTGATTAGGGCTGGCCTTCGAATCCATAGAGTGGTTCCAGGTAATGGCAAAATCATTCTGAATTTTATAATCCGGTAACCCTTTGTCGCCAAAGACATTCTTGTAAAAATTAATATCCAGTCCACCGCTAAATTTATACCGAAGTTTATAATTGGTATGCATTTTAATACCCCTCGACCCTTTTGAGAAAATATCCCCTCTCAGGGCAACATCGAAATAATCGTTGGCGGCCCAATAATAGCCCATATCCCTCAAAAAGAAACCACGATTAATTTCATCTCCATAGGTAGGCATTAAGAATCCGGATGAATATTTTGGAGAGTTAGGGAAAAAACCAAATGGAATGAATAAAAAGTAAATCGGGACGTCCTCCACTACAAGGTAAGCGGGTCCTGTTACTATTTTTTTGTTTGAAAGCACTTTTGCTTTGGTCATTTGAAGATAAAAATGGGGATGCTCGGCATCACAAGTAGTATATTTCCCGTCTTTCAGATTGTATGTGGAATCATTCATCAGCTTCGTCTTACCACTGTGAATGAATCCTCCCTCCTGCTCCGTCACCACGCCATATACAATTCCCTTCTTGGTAAGAAAATTGTATTTAATTTCATCGGCTTCAAACTCCTGTTCACCCTGTTTAAACACGGGTTTTCCAACAATCGTTCCTGTTGAATCCGGTTTACCTGTTGCATGAACAAGATTACTATCCTTATTTAACTCAATATAATCTGCAGTCAGTTCAATATCCTTGTATTTAACCTTTGCATTTTTGTACATAAAAATCTTGTTGGCACTATTATAAAAAAGGATCTTTCCATCAGCAGTATAATCTACCTGGGCGTCAAAATCATCGCTGTTTTTCTTAAGATTGAGAGAATCTAATGCTACTGAATCCTTCTTCAGTACTGTTAGTGAATCTCTTACACTTTTCTTATCTCCTTTAGAAGAAAGTAAAGAAGGATTTGATTGCCTTTTTGTAATCCTCCTGGTCGAAACCGGTTCCTGAGCAAAAATTAGAGATTGCCAAATAAGAATCAGTAAAAAAGTATATTTTATAAATCGTATAGTGCTCAAATCTATAGAATTAGATCAATTTAAAATTCCTATTTCAGTCTGCCGGCCTGTGTGGCAAAAGTAAAAAATCCTACCGGACAAAAAGGGTACACTGATAAATAATTTAATCTTCTATTTTTGTATATGTTTAACATTATAAAATGAAGCTTAATTTAATGAGAATGATGACCAATAAAATGAGATTTTCAGGCATAAAATGGATTTGCCTTTTCATCATCTCATCATTGGCATTTTTTGGAGCTGAAGGTCAGCAGAAAAATGGCTCAATTAAAACTATCGTCATTGACGCCGGGCATGGTGGTAAGGATCCGGGAACCATCGTCGGGATGGCCAGAGAAAAAAACATTGTTTTGGACATCGCCCTTAAATTGGGAAATCTGATCAAGCAAAATCAAAAGAACATTAAAATCGTTTACATCAGGGATGGTGATTATTTTGTACCCTTGATGGACAGAGCTCAAATTGCCAATAAGGCCAATGCTGATTTGTTCATTTCCATCCATGCCAACTATTGTGGCAGTCCTGAAATCTATGGTACGGAAACCTATGTTCTCGGTTTGCACAGGACAGAAGACAACCTGAATGTAGCTAAAAGAGAGAACAGCGTGATCTTACAAGAAGAAGACCACTCTACACGATATGAGGGCTTCAACCCGAATCTTTCGGAATCATATATCATGTTTGAATTGATTCAGAACGCATATCTGGATCAAAGTCTTCACTTTGCATCCATCCTTCAGTCGAATTTCAAAGAAGTGGCTCAAAGATATGACAGGGATGTCAGACAAGCCGGCTTTTTAGTACTCCGGGAAACGGCCATGCCAAGCGTTCTTATTGAAACCGGCTATTTGAGTAATAAGAAAGAGAACAGTTTCCTTCTGACGGATGCCGGCAGAGCGGAAATTGCCCATTCCATCTATGGTTCTTTGTTAAACTATCTGAACAAGCTGGATGTTAAAGATAACCTTCCAGTAGGATCATCCAAGGAAGTCAAATCAGAAAGTGTTCAAATACAAAAGCAAAAGATCACCAACCCAACGGTGAAAAATCAGCCCGTAATTGAACCTTCCACCATTGGAAAAAATTCAAAAGTGTTAAATACACTCTCCAAAGAGTTACAAAAAGAAAAAATTGTAACTGCGGTTGAAACAAAGCAGCCAGAAAAAAAGGTTGCTGAGAGTGGTACCACCTATGCCATACAGATAGGGGTTTTCTCCAGGAAAATAAGTCTTGATTCCAAGGCCTTCAAAGGAATATCACCCGTTAAAGAGTTGATCCTAGACGGCAATTACAAATATTTCTGTTTTGAATCTGATTCATTTCAAACAACAAAGTCAAATTTCAATGAGGTATCGAAGAGATTTCCAGATGCTTTTATCGTCTCCATTCGGAACAACAAGACCAAGATGGTGTGGAAGAATGACTCGAAAAAATAATCGGTAACGAATTCGCTTCTTTTATTTGATCTAAATACTCTTTACCTTTGCGAAGTATATGAATCAATACTTCCTGTATGATGAGGGATTTGATATATATTATATAAATTTTTACCCGTGAAAATTTCAAAGACGTCTAAAATTGGTATTGTTTTGGCTATCAGCTTAATGGTATTGGTTTGGGGGATAAATTTTCTGAAAGGGCGTGATATCTTTAGGACTGAAAAGGTATACATTGCAAGATACAAGAATGTTGGTGGCCTCGAAGCATCTACTGTTGTGCAACTCAATGGATTAAAGATCGGCTATGTAAGGGAAATCTATTTCGCTGATGACCTGTCAGGAGATCTTATCGTTAAAATAGCTGTATTTAATAAATTTCCTTTGCCTGTTGGCACTACAGCTGAAATAGCCAACAGTGATCTGTTGGGTTCAAAGGTTGTAAAGTTGAGCCTGGGAAAATCATCACAATTTTACCAGCACAATGATACCATTAAAACCAAAATTGAATCAGATCTGATGAGTCAGGTAACTGAACAAATTGCACCAATAAAGGCCAAGGCTGAACGACTAATTGTATCATTGGATTCTATCGTTTCAGGGGTTTCTTTATTACTTAACAGTGAATCGAGAAGAAATATCGAAAAGAGTATAAAGCAGATTAGCCTTACCATGGAAAATCTGGAACAGATTTCGAGTGATTTAAGTGTGGTAGTGGGTACCCAAAAGACTAATCTATCCGCCAGCATAGTTAATTTGAAAGAGCTCACAGAGAATTTGAATAAGGATTCCAAAGCGTTGGGTAAAATACTAAACAATTTTTCAGCTATCAGTGATTCCATAAATCCTGCTGAACTTAAATCTACCATAACTCATTTAAACAGATCTGCTGCCGGTTTGGAAACAATCCTGTCGAATATCAACAACTCAAACGGAACCTTAGGGTTGTTGGTAAAAGATTCAACATTGTATTCTCAATTGGCTGAATCGAGCGAAAATCTGAACCGATTGCTGCTCGACCTGAAAACAAATCCTCACCGATACCTGAAAATCTCTGCTGTCAACTTCGGGAAAGAGGTTTATTTGGCTCCCGGATCTATGTACAAAACAATTGAAAATATCGACTTTAAAGTTTTTTTATTCAGTTCTACTGTTAAAATCCCTCTTGAATCATCTATATTTCAAGGAATTAAAAATGTTAAGGAATTGAAGGAGGGATCTAAATTTCTTTACTTCGCCGGTGAAGATAAATCATATGATAAAGTTAGAATAGTTCTAAATAAGGTGCAACTCTCTTTTCCTCAGGCTACTTTAAAAGCTTATCAGAACAATGAAGAAATTTCTTTAAAAAAAGCATTAAAAATTTGTTCAAAGTAATTTTGAGTTAATCTTTTTTAACTAATTTAACCCAACGAAAAAAGATTGATTTTTTAAATATTTTGTCATCCGTCAAAATACTAAACATCAAAAATTTTAAGGATTTTAAAAATATTGAAGTATCATACTATCAGTATTTTGACCCTTATTATCTTCTATCAATCTGATTATCAGATAATTAACTCTATTATTAACATATTTGACTGATTAATAAAAAATTAGATGATAAACTGTATAGCACATATGTATTGATTGTGGTCTGTCTTGTTTGCCTTCAATTTGACTACCTTTTTTTAGTTTTACTTTTATTACCGCAACCTAGATGGAGAAAGATCACGTATCAATATGGGAAAGTTGTTTAAGAATTATCAAAGACAATGTTCCCAACATAAGTTACAGAACCTGGTTCGAACCTATTGTTCCCTTAAAGCTGGAGAATAATATTTTGACGATTCAGGTTCCAAGTCCTTTTTTTTACGAGTACCTGGAAGAGCAATACATTGATATCCTAAGAAAGACCCTTAGAAAAGAGCTTGGTACAGGAGCAAAGCTTGAATACAATGTTGTTGTAGACAATAACAATAGTGTCAACAATAAACCGTACACGATAAAATTGCCTACCAACCAGAACAATAATTTAAAAAATAAGCCAGTATCTGCTATCGTCCCTTCTGACGAGAGTGGCATTCGTAATCCATTTGTAATTCCCGGTATCCAGAAAATTCAAATCGACTCCCAACTAAAATCAGATAATACATTCGACAATTTTATTGAAGGTGAATGCAACCGTTTGGCACGGAGTGCTGGTTATGCAGTAGCTCAAAAGCCAGGTGGAACTGCTTTCAACCCACTGATGTTATATGGAAATTCAGGACTGGGAAAAACCCATTTGGCACAAGCCATTGGAATAGAGGTAAAAGAGCGGTTTCCTGAAAAAATTGTTCTCTATGTTAATGCCAATAAATTCTTCATTCAATTCTCTGAGGCAACCCGAAACAATTCAAGAAATGATTTTTTGCATTTCTACCAAATGATAGATGTTCTGATTATTGATGATGTTCAGGAATTTGCCGGGAAAGAGAAAACACAGGAGACATTCTTCCATATTTTTAATCATTTGCATCAATCCGGCAAGCAGTTAATCCTGACATCTGATAAATCTCCCATCGAACTCAAAGGTATGGAGCAGCGTTTGCTGTCGCGTTTCAAATGGGGACTCACAGCAGACCTACAGGTGCCGGATTTTGAGACCAGGATGAATATCCTTCGGAAAAAGATTTATAAGGATGGTATTATCATCTCTGAAGAGGTATTGGAATACATCGCATCCCATATTAACAGCAATGTAAGAGAACTGGAAGGTGCTTTGATCTCCCTACTGGCCCAGGCTACACTGAACAAAAAGGAAATTACCCTTGATCTGGCCATTAAGATGATTAATAAGCTGGTTAACAACACAAAAAGAGAGTTAACCATCGATTATATTTCAAAAGTTGTATCTGACTATTTCTGTATACCTGTAGATTCCCTTTCTGTTAAAACACGTAAAAGGGAAATTGTTCAGGCCAGACAAATTGCGATGTACTTCTCCAAAAATTTAACTCAATCTTCGCTTGCTTCCATTGGTTCACAAATTGGGGGTAAAGACCATGCCACAGTACTTCATGCTTGCAGAACAGTCACCAACTTGAAAGAGATTGATAAAAATTTTAGGCTGAGTATCGATGAAATAGAAAATAAATTGAAAATGTAATTTTCGCATAAGCAGACTGAAAAGTTTGCTTTTTTTATTTTAAAATATTTAATATCAGTATTTTAATCGTAGCATAGATGGCTCCTGATACCTATCAATCCATTGATCATCCATCCGAAGGCTTGTACAAGGAAAAGGGCAGCAAGTTTATCTCCTTTGCATTTCCCGTTCAAAATGAAGAGACGATCAAGGATATACTTGCTGGTATCAGAAAGGAACATTTTTCGGCCCGTCACTGCTGTTATGCATGGAGTTTAGGGATTGGTCAGGAAAGATATCGTGTCAATGATGACGGCGAACCATCAGGAACAGCCGGCAGACCCATATTTGGTCAGATTCAGTCACACCAACTAACAAACATACTACTTGTAGTGGTCAGATATTTTGGCGGAACATTGCTAGGGGTTAGCGGACTTATTCAGGCCTACAAACAGGCAGCCAGCGATGCTATTTCCAATACAATGATCATTACAAGAACAGTTGAACATATCCTGGAAATTAAGTTTGATTATGCGGCAATGAACAACCTGATGCAATTGATCAAAGAGGAACAACTGGAAATAGTCACCACACATTTTGATCTTCAATGTACCATTCAGATAAAAGTACGATCAACCAGGTTGGAAGATGTTGAATCGAAAATTGCCAAAATCGAGGGTTATCAAGGCTTAAAAATAGTTCAGGAATAAAACAAATAATCAATATTAACCAAACATGAGCAAAAAGAATTTAATCTCAATCACAGATTTTTCCAAGGAGGAGTATCTGAAGATTATGGAACTTTCCAGTCAGTTTGAAGAGAATCCCAGTCAGTCTTTGTTGAAAGGGAAAGTGATTGCCACACTGTTTTTTGAGCCTTCTACGCGAACCAGACTAAGTTTTGAAACTGCAATTAATCGTTTGGGCGGAAAAATTATTGGATTCTCCGATTCCAATTCATCCAGTGTTTCTAAGGGAGAAACGCTTCACGACACCATCAAAATGGTGAGTAATTATGCGGATCTGATCATCATGCGGCACCCATTGGAGGGAAGTGCACGATATGCTGCTGAGGTTTCTGATGTACCTGTTATCAACGCAGGAGACGGCGCCAACCAGCATCCAAGTCAAACCTTACTCGACATGTATTCCATCATGAAAACTCAGGGCCGGTTGGATGACATTAATCTCTTCATGGTCGGTGATCTGAAATATGGAAGAACCGTTCATAGCTTGCTGATGGCCATGTCTCAATTTAAGAATCCTATCTTTAATTTTGTTGCCCCACCCGAATTAGCCATGCCGGATGAATACAAGCTCTATCTTTCCAACAAGGGAATACGCTATTTTGAACACCTTGAGTTCAACGATATTATCAACCAGGCGGATATCATCTACATGACACGCGTTCAAAAGGAACGATTTATCGATCCCGTTGAATACGAGAAAGTTAAAAATGTCTATATACTTAAAAATGAGATGTTAGCCAATACAAAACCTACCGTAAAAATATTGCACCCACTGCCAAGAATCAATGAGATTCACACCAATGTGGACAGCAATCCTAAAGCATACTATTTTACACAAGCCAGAAATGGCGTATTCACTCGCATGGCGATCATATCTCACTTGTTAAATCTTCGATAATTCAAATCAAATGGAAAAGCAGCTTAATGTAAGTGCCATAAAAGACGGAACGGTGATTGATCACATTCCCACAAAAGCGCTGTTTAAAGTAGTTCAAATTCTAAAATTGGATGAATTTAACAACATGGTCACTTTTGGTAACAATCTCGACAGCAAGGCAATGGGAACCAAAGCAATTATCAAGATTGCCAATCGATACTTTGAAGATGAGGAGGTTAACAAAATTGCACTGGTAGCTCCCAATGCGAAACTTAACACCATCCGAAATTATGAGGTGGTTGAAAAACGAGTGGTTCAAATTCCTGAACAGGTAAATGGAATTGTACGCTGCTTCAATCCAAAATGTATCACAAATGCTGAGAATGTGAGCACTAAATTTCAGATTATCAATGAAAAACCTATTGAAATGAAGTGTTATTACTGTGAGAAAATCACCTATGAGAACGAAATAAAGATCAAATAGACCAGAAAGATGGAACTGCAATTTTCCGGAGTATACAATGAATTCTGTGACCTTAAAGACAAGGGTTTAGATCTTGATAGCTTGATGTTAAGTACATCACAGCTGTTAAAATCAGGGATCTCGCATTATGACTGGGTTGGTTTCTATTTGCTCGATTCACAAAATGATCAATTGGTTCTGGGTCCGTACACGGGTGCTGCTACCGATCATACCCACATCCCGGTAGGAAAGGGAATATGCGGGCAGGTGGCTGCAAGTAGGAAAACAATGGTTGTGCAGGATGTTGCTGAACAGGATAACTATCTTGCCTGCAGCATAGATGTACAGAGCGAAATTGTAGTTCCAATTCTTAAAAATGGTCAGTTTGTGGCTGAAATTGACATCGACTCACATGCCTATGCACCATTCACAACGAAGGACGAACAATTTCTTTCGGCCATTGCAGAAAAACTTTCTGAA
Organism: Bacteroidia bacterium; assembly: GCA_026391315.1. Taxonomy (GTDB): domain Bacteria; phylum Bacteroidota; class Bacteroidia; order Bacteroidales; family Prolixibacteraceae; genus CAINVV01. The sequence goes on along the minus strand of JAPLDT010000052.1, from coordinate 4,328 downwards.
CTTTTTTAGCGGATACGGTCAATGGATTTGACAAGATTTTCATCTTTTGCGATACCACGGATGGCCAGATAGGTAAAAATAGCAGCTACAAGTGGAAAAGAGGTTTGCAATTTAAAATAGTAACTTCCACCCAAGGCGTTGCTGCCATTCCAGGCAAAGAAGCAGATCACCACCATTAAGCAAATGAGCAACAATATATTCATGTAGGCAAGCTTTATTTGTCCGGATCTATTTCGGAACTGAAAGATGGTGAAAATTATTGCCACCAAAATTAAACTGATCAACCCCATAATTGGCCATGAATTTTGAATGGCTGCCCCCGCTACCCCATCCTTGAAAATACCCGTGGCATTCAAATGATAAAAAATCCCTGATTTGTCTGTTAATACCGCCAAAGGGAGAAAAAGTAAGGATACTACCAACAAATCAGCAACAATCAGGTATAGGGTTTGAATTCTTTGAATCATAATTTGATATTTATTCGCAGCAAAATTAAAAATATTCAGGATCATCCTACTTTTTTTTACCTTTGAACTACATCAAAATAATTACCATGAGCGTAATTGAACCTTCTGAGCTGATCATCAATCCCGATGGTACGATTTTTCATCTTCACATGAAACCGGAACAATTGGCCGATCATGTTATTTTGGTTGGAGATCCCGGCAGAGTCAAGATGATTGCAGGATTTTTTGATCAAATTGAATCTGAAACTGAGAACCGCGAATTTGTCTCCACTACCGGAATGTATGGCTCCAAAAGAATCACCGTACTTTCAACGGGCATTGGAACTGATAATATCGACATTGTCCTCAATGAATTGGATGCTTTGGTAAACATTGATTTGCACACCAGACAGATAAAAATAGAGCGTAAATCACTGAGTATTATTCGAATTGGAACATCCGGCGGATTGCAGAGAGATATTCCCGTGAATGCCTTTCTTGCTTCCAAAAAAGCGATCGGATTTGACGGACTTTTGAATTTCTATGAGCGACGTGAGGAAGTTTCTGATATCGCTTTTGAAGAATCCTTTAAATCATTTGTTCAGTGGAATAAGCTCCTTCCCTCACCCTACGTTGTTGAAGCCGATGAGGATCTATTTAATAAGATTGTGGACAGCGAATTTACTCCTGGGGTAACCATATCCGCTCCAGGTTTTTACGGACCTCAGGGTCGCGAGTTGAGACTCAAAATCGTGGATCCGCGCATCAACGATAAAATCGAAGCCTTCAGGTTCGGGAATCAGCGAATTACCAATTATGAGATGGAGTGCTCAGCCATTTATGGACTCAGCAAATTGCTGGGACACAAAGCACTGACCGTCTGTATAATCATTGCCAACAGGGTCTCGAAGCGCGCGAATGAAGATTACAAACCGGTGATGGTAAAATTGGTTCAAAAAGTACTTGACCGAATATAAGATGACAGTATCAGGACCCACATTGGATGCGTTGATCTCTCTTCTGGACGATCAGGATGAACTTGTCTTCGTTTCAGTTAAGGAAAAATTGTTTTCACTGGGATCCGTTGTGCTTCCAAAACTGGAAGAATCCCTTTCAACGGCCAATTCCATTGAACATGTAAAAAAACTGGAGGAGATTATTTCACATCTCAAAAAAGAGATTCTTCTTGATCGGATGAAGGATTGGATCAGCTCTGAAAACAGAACGCTGATCGATGGTTGGCTTTTGGTTTCCTCTATTCATCATCCAACTATTTCAAAAGAAAAAATAGAGAACAGCATCCAAAAAATTTATCGGGAGGTATGGCTGGAGGTTACCGAATCGATGACATCCCTTGAAAAAGTGGCTGTTATCAACCATATTCTTTTTAAAATCAACGGGTTTGATATTTCGAACAGTGATAATCCCAATGTGGATAGCATTATCCTGGACAAACTTCTCTTTTCCAAAATTGGCAATGTCTATTCCCTGACAGTTCTTTACCTGATCATAGCCCGTAATCTCCATCTCGATTTGATACCTATCATGCTAGCCAACAAATTGTTGTTGGTTTATGAGGACAATCTGGCGGCTTCGCTGGCATTCGGCACTTCAACAGATAAGTACCTCTTTTACATCAACGTTGCGCACAGAGGCTCTGTTATAAGCCCCAAAGAGGTGCAATTTTTGTATGATAAGTCTCAAAAGTATGGTAAAGTTGTAACCAGGATTGAAACAGATCTGAGTCTGATCAAAAAGCTTTTAAACCTGATGTATCTGATTTATACCAATGAAGGTGATCAAGAGAAACTTTTGTTGACGGAAGACTTATTGGCATTGCTCGAAGGCTATTAAACCAAAAGGCCACCCTTCCGGATGGCCTTTCAAATTATTTTGAAGATGGAGCAATGCTGTTCTCCTATTTTGCATAATTCACCGCTCTGGTCTCACGTATGACTGTTATCTTAACCTGACCGGGGTAAGTCATTTCATCCTGAATCTTTTTGGCTATGTCGTACGACAAACTCTCGGCTTCGGCATCAGTCATCTTATCGCTTCCGACGATTACCCGCAATTCGCGACCAGCCTGAATAGCATAGGTTTTTGTCACTCCGGGATATGATAAAGCCATGTTTTCGAGGTCGTTCAACCTTTTGATGTAAGATTCAACTGCCTCTCTCCGAGCCCCGGGACGGGCTCCTGAAATGGCATCACAAGCCTGAACCAGTGGAGCCAACAGCGTTTCCATTTCCACTTCCTCATGGTGAGAACCAATGGCATTGCAAATGTCCGGTTTCTCTTTGTACTTCTCGGCAAGTTTCATACCCAAAATTGCATGTGGTAATTCCGGTTCATCATCCGGAACTTTTCCAATGTCGTGCAAAAGACCTGCCCTCTTGGCTTTTTTCGGATTCAATCCGAGTTCTGCAGCCATAATTGCACAGAGGTTCGCTGTCTCCCTGGAGTGCTGCAACAAGTTCTGTCCGTAAGAGGAACGGTATTTCATTTTTCCGATCAAACGGATCAATTCAGGATGCATTCCATGTATACCCAAATCGATTGTGGTGCGTTTTCCAGTTTCAATAATCTCTTCTTCGACCTGTTTCTTTACTTTGTTGACAACCTCTTCAATTCTGGCAGGGTGAATTCGACCGTCCGTGACCAACTGGTGAAGGGCAAGACGGGCTATTTCGCGCCGTACCGGATCAAAACCGGAGAGAACAATGGCTTCAGGTGTATCGTCGTCGCTTTCAATGTGAAAAACAGTAACAGCATTCTCGATGGCTGTTTCAGAGGCAACACGCTGAATGGATTTAACGATGATCTTCTTAGCCTCTTTGTTTGCATTCATTTTGGCCTCATCCATGATCTCCTGGATGTATGACATTGCCTCAGTTTTGGCCTCATTTTTCAAAGAATCAATCAGTTGGGTTTTAGCTTCATCGGCTGAAATTCCGGACATCGCTTCCAATTGGTCAATCTGTTTTTTGTGTAGACGTTCAAGTTCCTCATTCTTTTGCTCGATAAGGTCCAATTGAACGGTAAGACTGTCGCGTAATGTATCTGATTCCTGTTTGGCAACTTCAGATTCCTTGATTTTACGCTGAAGTTCTTCTTTTCGCTGCAGATGAATGGCCTCCCTTTGTTTCAGCTTATTTTCTGCACCAATAATCCGTTGGTTACGGTCATTGATGTACAAATCATGATCTGCCTTGAGTTGAATGAATTTTTCCTTGGCCTGAATGGCCTTCTTTTCTTTGATAATCTCAGATTGAACTTCAGCCTCTTTCAGCAAATTCCGGCTTTTAGTTTGAAGTACAATATCCCATAAAAAATAGGATCCTGCCCCTCCAGCCAGAACAGCCACCAGGCCTACTATAATTGTAGTAACCATATTGAAAAATTATTAAATTAAAAAAACCGCAACCTCAATCTCTTCTATAGGTTATAAACCTATGAAAGAGAACAAGATGCGGTAAAAATATTTGACTAAATTATATTGTCTTTTCCTTCTCTAAAAACTCTGCCAAAAAGTCGTTCAAACGTTCGAACTCCTCAACGATGGGCGAATACTCGACCTGTTTCTCGCTGTCAAATTTTTGAATTACAAACTGTAAAGTAGCCATCGCCAGACAATCCTGTATGTCTTTTGAAGGATATCTTTGTTTGTACTGAACAACTTTATCGTTGATAATCTTCGCTGCCTTCCGGATGTTTTCCTCCTCTTTTCTTTCGATCCGAAGCGGATACAGTCTATCGGCTATATTGATGTTGATCGAAAGTTTATCATCCATAGCAGGCGGATTACTTATTTAAAAGTGAAATACATTTATCAATTTCCCGCACCAATCTATTTATCTTAATTTTAGCTTCATGCGAATC
>JAPLDT010000073.1 GCA_026391315.1 Bacteroidia bacterium | reverse complement strand
ATCTGAATCTTCAACAATCTGGTTGATATCATTGTAGAAGTTGATTTTGGAAACATCAAACTCTACCGATCGGAGGTAGTTGGGATTGTGCCGGAATTTTTTGAAAAGTTCGATGCTCTCCTTGTTGCGGATGTACCAATTTATTTCATTTACATTGTACATCAGCAATTTTGCAAGTGCAGTAGCCCAACTTCCACTGCCTATAATTGCGACACGGCTCTTTTCACTGATTTCCGTCATTGGTGTGAAATATTAGTTTAACCACTTCGTCACCTCATCCATGCCCGGGTTAGGGAGACCGAGCTGGTTTTTCTTGTTGAAACCGCAAAGATCGTTGAACAATTTTGAAGGTTTCACCTCTTTCAATTGCGCAATCTTCTTGAAATTCATTTTCCGAAGTACCTCTACCCAGACTGAAGGTATTCCCAAGGCTTCGAACATTTCTGCACTGTCTTCCTCAGCTCTTTTCTCAGGTTTCATCTGAGGAAACAACAATACATCCTGAATAGAGGATGAATTGGTCATCAGCATCGCCAATCTGTCGATCCCAATTCCCATACCGGAAGTGGGAGGCATTCCGTATTCCAGCGACCTGACAAAATCCATGTCAATAAACATCGCTTCATTGTCGCCTTTCTCTGATAATTTCAACTGATCCTGAAATCTGCCTAATTGGTCAATCGGATCGTTCAACTCCGAATAGGCGTTGCATAGCTCTTTCCCATTGACCATTAGTTCAAATCGTTCGCTCAGATCCGGATTGTCACGGTGCTTTTTACACAAAGGTGACATTTCTACCGGATAATCCAGAATAAAGGTGGGCTGAATGTAGTGACCTTCGCACTTTTCACCAAATATTTCGTCAATTATTTTTCCTTTGCCCATGGTTTCGTCCACTTCGACGCCAATTCCTTTGCAGGCAGCTCTCAGCGCGGTTTCGTCCATCCCAAGAATATCAATTCCTGTAAATTCTTTGATGGAATCGGTCATGGTAATTCTTTTGAAAGGACGTTTGAAGTCAATGATCTTGTCGCCGACAGTCACTTCTGTGGTTCCGTGAAGTACCAGGGCGATACGTTCGATCATCTCTTCGGTCATTTCCATCATCCAGTTGTAGTCCTTGTAGGCCACATAGATCTCCATGACGGTAAATTCAGGATTATGGGTGCGGTCCATCCCTTCGTTTCTGAAGTCTTTTGAAAACTCATAAACCCCTTCAAAACCACCAACAATCAGGCGTTTCAGGTACAATTCGTTGGCAACTCTCAGGTAGAGCGGTATGTTCAGGGCATTGTGGTGTGTGATGAACGGACGTGCGGCGGCACCACCCGGAATGGGTTGCAAAATAGGGGTTTCGACTTCCAGGTATCCTTTCTGGTTGAAAAACTCCCGCATGTTGTTGATGATCCGGGTACGTTTGACAAAAACTTCCCGTACCTGCGGATTAACGATCAGGTCGAGGTATCGCTGACGGTACCGTTGCTCGGGATCCGTGAAGGCATCGAACAAGGTTCCATCCTTCTCCTTAACAACGGGTAATGGACGGAGCGATTTACTCAGTAACGTAAGGGTCTTTACGTGCACGGAAGTTTCACCCATCTGGGTAATAAATACATATCCTGAAACACCAATAATATCACCAATATCCAGCAGTTTTTTGAAAACATCGTTGTAGAGGCTTTTGTCCTCACCTGGACAGATCTCATCTCTATTGACATAAAGTTGAATTTTACCGCTTTCATCCTGAAGTTCGGCAAAAGAGGCTTTCCCCATGATTCGCTGGTTCATCAGCCTGCCGGCGATGGTGACATCCTGAAAATTATTGGTTTCAGGGTCGTATTGTTCTAATATTTGTTTGGTGGAAGTATTGATCTTGAACTCGTTTGCAGGGTAGGGGTTTATCCCTAATTCGCGAAGTTTCTGCAAGGAATTTCGTCGGATTATCTCCTGCTCACTTAAATCTAAATTGCTCATCTTTGATAAATGATCCTATTTTTTATGAAAAAATCAGGTGCAAAGATAAGAAAAGATATCCTTTTTTTTATCTTGGTCGCTAAGCGCCAAAAAGGTATATTTGGGAAATTATTCATTAAACCTGCCGGAAGAAAAGCGCGAGATGCAAAAAATCTGGAAACTGAAGGAACAAGCTGATATTAACGACATCAAGCAGCTTTCGGCTGCGTTGAACGTAGATATGGCAATTGCCAATCTGCTGGTTCAGCGTGGAATCAAGACTTTTGCGGCGGCCAAAACATTTTTTCGTCCCAAGCTTAGCGACCTTCACGATCCGTTTTTGATGAAGGATATGGATAAAGCTGTTGACAGGCTTGAGAAGGCCATCAACAACAAAGAAAAAGTAATGGTTTACGGCGATTATGATGTAGACGGCACTACTTCGGTGGCTTTGATGTACACCTTTTTGTCACAGCGGATCACTGATATCGAATATTATGTACCCGATCGCTATATGGAGGGATATGGGATATCTTTTATCGGGATAGATTATGCCGCATCCAAAAATATCTCATTGATTGTTGTGCTCGACTGCGGTATCAAGGCGGTCGAGAAAATCGATTACGCCAAAGAGCTTGGTATCGACTTCATCATTTGTGACCACCACAATCCGGATGATAAAGTACCGGACGCTGTTGCAGTTCTGGATCCCAAGCAGCCCGGCTGTAACTATCCCTACAAGGAGTTGTCGGGATGCGGTGTGGGATTTAAGCTCATTCAGGCCTACTGCATGAAGCACGACCTTCCACAGGATATTGCTTACGACCTGCTCGACCTGGTGGTTGTCAGCATTGCTTCTGATATCGTTCCGTTGACCGGGGAGAACCGGGTACTCGCCTATTTTGGGCTTCTGAAACTGAACTCCAATCCATCTACCGGACTTAAGACTTTGATCACCTATTCCGGTATTGTCGGTGAGATAAAGGTTCAGGATATTGTATTCAAAATTGGTCCGCGTTTAAACGCTTCAGGCAGAATCGAACATGGCAAAAAATCTGTCAAGATTTTATTGGCTGAAGACAAGACTGAGCTGGAAGAGCTTGGTATAGAGATTAATGCCTACAATGAAATACGCAAAACCCTCGATCGTGACATCACCCAGGAGGCCCTTGAGATGATCTCACAAAGCCAGTTTTATGAGGGACGTAAATCGACCGTCATTTACAACCGCGACTGGCACAAGGGAGTGGTTGGTATTGTAGCATCCAGACTGACAGAGCACTACTACAGGCCAACTGTTGTATTAACCGAATCCAATGGCATTGCCACCGGTTCGGCCCGGTCGGTAGGGGAGTTCGATTTGTATGAAGCCATTGGCCAGTGCGCTGATTTACTTGAGTCTTATGGTGGTCACATGTATGCAGCCGGACTTTCGATGAAACTTGAAAACGTAGCCGAGTTCTCCAGAAGATTTGAACAGGTAGTCAGGGATTCGATCTCTTTTGATCAGATGCAGCAGACCATTGATCTGGATGCAAAGATTTCGCTGTCAGATCTTACCCCCAAATTTATCAGACTTTTGAAACAGTTTGAACCTTTTGGGCCGCATAACATGACACCGGTTTTTCTTACCGAAGATGTGATGGATTATGGAACAAGTAAGCTGGTGGGGAAAAATAGCGACCATGTAAAATTGGACCTGATGGAGGCCAATCGTTCCTCGTCGCGATTTTCCGGAATCGGATTTTCATTGTCCACCCATTTCGACATGATCAAACAGTCCCTTCCTTTCGATATTTGCTATTCTGTAACCGAAAACCAATACCGCGAAAAGACTTATCTTCAATTAAATGTGAGAGATATCCGTTCCCGAATGGATTATTGAAAAATTGACATTTACATGCTTGCAGCACAAAATTAAGTACAATAAATTCTCTTAAAACCTTGAGCCTGTCGTCCGACATCCAGATCGAAAAATTTAAGAAGCAGTTGGAGATTCTGTTGCCAGGAAGTATCTCGCATGTGAAAATGCTTCCTCCCGGAAGAGCCCTGATGTTGCCTTCCGAACAGATCAATTACCATGATAGCGCGGTTCTGATTCTTCTCTTCCCGTTAAAGGGTAAGATCCACCTGTGCCTGATCAGAAGACCTTCCACAATGAAAAATCATGCCGGACAGATTGCTTTCCCGGGAGGGAGGCGGGAAAAGGAGGATGGCGACCTGGTTCAGACTGCCTTACGGGAAGCTCAGGAAGAGATTGGTATTGCAGCCCATTCTGTTGAAATACTTGGTCAGCTGAGTACAGTCTACGTTCAGATCAGTGATTTCATGATCACGCCGGTGGTGGGCTGGTTGAATGAATTCCCCGAAGTGGTAATCGACTCCTCTGAAGTGGATGAGGTAATTTTTATTCCTCTCGGGGATCTGGCGGATTCAGTGAACAGGTGCGAGAAGGAGATGGATACCCGAACCGGACGAATTAAAGTGCCCGGATATGAAATAAATGGCTGTTTTATCTGGGGTGCAACGGCCATGATGCTAACCGAATTGGTTGATATTTTCTTTGATGATGCTCAGTTGTAAAATGACCAGGAGAGTCCGAACAACATAGTGGATACAGGGGCAGGGTAGCCTGGCGAAGTGTAATAGCCTCCTTTGACAGACTGAGTGGCAAGATTGGTATATTTCAGGTAGAAGGCTGTCCTCTTGATCTTTAGATTAATAAATACATCAATCCAGGCATAATCACCGATTTTATCCTTGGTTTGGCGGTAAAACATACCTGTTGCCGGAGCGTATTGATCAGCATAATAGGAGGTCTCATATCGTGTGTCCAATCCAAATTGAAAGAGCAGGACTTTCGCGTACATGCCTTCGTAATAGGTCGAATTTCGAAGGCTGACCTTAGGTAAGGCAAGGTACAAATCCGTTGTGGTCTGCTGGAGGACCACCCAGTTACGGATATTCAATCCTCCAAATTTAAAATCTTTGTTTACCATGGCAGAGGCCACGGAGAATTCAGATTTTGCCTGCTCAGGCAAGGCTTTTTCGTTGAAGAAGACGTATTTGTTGATGATGCTGTAATTAACAGCAGCCTTAAGCCGCCATCCCGGTTTGTCGAAATTAGCCCCAACCCTCAGGGAATAGGTTTTGTCAAAAGAATTCTCCCATTTGTAATGGTTGGAGTAATAGTGTTCCAAAAAATAGTTGGGTGTCCGGTTGGACATGTTGGCAAAAATCCGGATAAATGAGGTATCCTTTTTTGCCCTGAGCGGTTTTTCGATGGAACCCGAAAGCTCATAATCCAAGGCGTTGCGACCCTGTATGTAAGACTTTCCGGCTACGGTCCAACTCCAGAACCGGCCATCGGTACGGTAAGCAGATCCGCCGATGTAAGTGTTTGAGTAGTTGCGGGACTGGGTTAGTCCCAATGGGGGATGCATCACCCCAACACTGTCAGCGACAAGATCCTGTTGGGGTAGATAAAGGTTAACCAGGTCGTTGGAGATAAAAAACTGTTTGCCAAAAGTATATTTGCGATCGGGCGCCTCCATGAATTTGAGCACAAAGCGGTTTGAAACAATCGTTTGACCGGCTCTGTCAATCGTGCCGGGAGCAGTAGCCGTTCCGGTCACTTTGTTGATATAAGGCACATTGTCTATACCATAGAAATAGACGGTGCCCTGATCTGTGGTATAGGTGTAAGATGGATTGGGTTCCGCCTCAGTGTAGAGGCGTGTGGATTTTTCAATATCCAGCACGTGAGTCAGGGCAACCCTGGGGATGAATACGTTGTAGATCTCCTTTTTCTTCTCATCTTTCATCTCTTTCCAGGTACCCATTTTGAACTGGTGGGTGAAAGTTCCAAAAACATTGTTGTTGATCGACTTTACATCGGTGAGCCAAACAGTGATATTTTCGGGTTTGATGTCCGGATTTTCGATGTCTTTTGGATTCGGCAGACCGCCATTTTCCTGATTTTCAAATCTGTTCTTTCCAAGGGAAAACCAATAATCGTACCGGTCAAAATTACCGCTTGAGAAGAATCCAACGCTGCGGTCTTTTGCCTCCTGGTTCAGGTATTTGCCCTGCGAACCGATGGAGTTGTAGTAGAATCCGAAATTGATGTTTTTGTTGATGTTTTGGGTGTGCAACACCTTCAGGATCGTCTCCCCTTTGGGTTTGTTGGCGAACCACTGACCATAAGTTAGCAGCGTATAGGGTTTTGTGACGTTGTAGAATTTGATGCCGCCAGGCCACGAGCCGTAATCGAAATAGTTGCGCTGGAAAAGAAACTCATTCCCGGGAGTTCTTCTCTGGAAAAAATCACCGGATTGGTAGGAGGCACCTGTGTTTCCAAGGCTCTGGACCGACAATGAATTTTTGTAAACGGGGTTGTAAATGTGTGCATCGATGAGGGAAGTATCTACTTTGACCTCTTTGATCCGGGTAAGATCTTCAATCAGAAGGTATTCATGCATCTTAAAAACGATGGAATCTTTGGCTCCTTTGCCCCCTTTAGCGCCCTTTTGCAACTTCTGTCCACCCGAAGTTGATCGCTGTCCACCCGAACCCCGGTTCATACCACCCATCTGTTGGCCGTTTGCTATCAGCCATCCAAGCAACAGCAGCGAAACGAAAAAAGATTTTAGCATAAAATTCATGCGGCAAATATAGACATTTCACTACGATCAACGAATTTTGGATTTTGGATTCTGGATCCGGTCCCTGAGCGAAGTCGAAGGGTGGGTTTGATATGTTTCGGGTTGGAAATGTTTAAGAAGTTACCTGACCCTGGTTTCATAATGCCAAATGTGTCAAATAAATTAATCCTTCAAACAGCGAACTGAAAAGCCGTAACCCTTAAGGACGTTGACACGGCCTACACTGCTGAGACTATAGTCCACGCCCCGGTCCCAGGCACTGAGCGTATTGGACTCTGACGAACTCCACCAGATACCATAGTTACCAATGCTGCCGAATATTTTTTGATTGGCGTCACGGACTCCACCAGGAAGAGCTGTAAAGCCGGTTACATTTCTTATGGCAGCATAATCACTATTACCAACCGCACCTGCTGTTGCAGATGAAGCCCAACCCGTATTAGATGCTAAGGCTTTGGCTTCTTTATTGTTGGTTGTTGAACCATCATAATTGTACCCGTTGGCAATGAGATAATTTTCCAGAGTTGTCCACTCGGCATCGGTAGGCACGTGCCAGCCGGTAGGGCTTAGCTTGCCTGTGTTTACTGCGTACCAATTGTATAACCTGCCATATGTGTTTATTGTATTGCTATTGGTCGTATTGTCATAGGTACAAATACCGGGTGTTGATAAAGAAGACCATGCAGTGGCATCGGGTACATTGGGTATGGTGTTGCCATCATTGTATTTGGTTGTTTTCAGGTTTTCAACCATCCATATCTGGGTGCCTATGGTTACGGTGTTGTATACATTACCGTCAATGTCGGTTACTTTATTGGAATTGTTATTGTCTTTCTTGCAACTGTTTACAGTCAATAAAAACGCACCAGTTGTCATCAATAGGTAAACCCAGACTCTGTTCTTCTTTTTCAAGCTAATTTGTTTTAAATATTATTAATTACTCATTTATTAGCGGCTACATTCTTTTTCTTCCAAAAAACTGCATAATGTATTCTAAATTAGGTAAGTACATACAGTTTTTATTGATTTTTCTGTTTGCCAAGGTAAGAATTTATCTTTTACAAATTGTCAAACGGACTTGAGTTTTTTAGCAAACTTTTCTCGCATACAAGGGTGTAATTCTCAGTTGTTTTCGAACTCTTGTGTCCCAGCAATTTCTGGATAAACCGCAGGCACGTACCCAATTACAACAAATGTGTAGCGTAAGTTAAGCATCGATTGAAGGGTAACCCGTTTTTAATTCCAGCCCTATTTCAGGCAGTTTTTAAAATTCATGAAGGCAGGTTTCTGAATATTTCTCCACCACAATTGCCGCAAAACAGGTTGCAGGAATCCCATGCACTATAACTTCGGATATTTTTCGGTAATGATTTTAAGGCCTTATGGTAATTGTCGTTTCATATCCGGCAGAGACAGATCCACTTCCGGAGATAATGATTGTTTGTCCCAGCATGCCAGTGAAATCACAATCAGCGTAATAAACACCAGGATATAAGTTTAGAAATACGACTTGTCCACTGTTGTCCGTAGTTCTGGTTTGAGAATAAAGATTGTTGTTAAAGTCCGCCTGATTGTTGTACAGGTAAACGGTATGACCCACCAGGGAGGATCCGGCGCCATCTCTTGCATTGACCACCAGGTCTCCGGTTGTCGAAACGACAACGATCTCTTTTCTGCAACCAACTACAGTTAATAGCGTAAAAAACAGAAGGAAATATAGAATTGCCTTTCTGCCTGCATATATTCTTTGCATTGTGTAATATTTTATTGTTATTTCTTCGATGTAAAAATAGTCCCCCGGTATCCGAAGAATATTACACAATTAAGGATATGTCTTACATAATTCACATGCGTGGGAAGAACCATTCTTCCATCATCTCCTCTTTCCGGAAAGTTTGGCAAATAGCCTTCCTGCCTCTCCGATCCAAAGGACGACGGATGTGGCTCCTACAATGAGCATCCAATCTTTTAATGGTAAAGGAACAGTCCGGAAAACATCACCACCAAAGGTGACGATCAATATCTGACCGGTTAAAATAAGCACTACCGTGATGATGAACCCGATGCTTTTGTGCAGTTGGTGAAAGGCTGAATGGCCCGAAGCGAATGCCTTGGCATTGAATAGATTCCAAAATTGCAGCATAACAAAGATGGAGAAGAATTTGGAGAGATTTTCGCGGGAGATCTCTCCGGCAGGATCCGTCAAATAGTAGAGTAACCAGAGCAGGAAGACCACAAAAATGGCGGCTACGGAGAGGATAAAATGTCTCATCTGCCTGGTGATGATGAAATCTTCATTTCTGCGTGGTTTGTGTTGCATCACCTTTTTGTTGGGCGGCAGGGAGGCCAGGGCGGCTGCGGCAAAGGTATCCATGATAAGGTTCACCCAAAGCATTTGGGTGACAGTCAGTGGCATTTCGCGGCCAAAGATGGATCCCAGAAAGACAATCACCAGCGCTGTGACATTGATGGTGAGCTGAAAGAGGATAAACCGTTGAATGTTCTGGTACAATGATCTTCCCCACATCACGGCAGTGGCAATGCTTTTGAAGGAGTCATCAAGCAGGGTAATGTCGCTGGCCTCTTTGGCCACCGACGTTCCGGAGCCCATGGATAATCCGACATGGGCGAAGTTCAGGGCCGGGGCATCGTTGGTGCCGTCGCCGGTTACCGCCACAACCGATCCGGCCCGCTGCAACAGCTGTACAAGCCGCTGTTTGTCGGTGGGGCGGGCACGGCACATGATCGTTAACTTCCGGATACGCAGGGCAGCCGCTTCATCCGAAAGAGCTGCAAATTCTACTCCTGTGATCAGCTGTTCCTCGCCAATCTCCTCTTTCCATATCCCTATCTGCCGGCCAATCTCCCTGGCTGTGCCCGGTGTATCTCCGGTTACTATCTTGACATCGATGCCGGCATTGAGACATTCGGCTACTGCACCGGGAACATCCTCCCTGACAGGATCGGAGATGGCTGCAATGCCTATGAATTGCAGGTTGGAGACTTCCACTTTCCCGTTAATAATTCGTTCGCGGTCATCTTCAATGACCTCATAAGCAAACCCAAGCGTTCGCATGGCCTGACTCTGATAGCCGGTCAGCAGGCTTTCGATCTCATTTTGGTAGTCAGCAACCGGTACATTTCTGTCTTGTAACCGGACAGACTGACAGTGGTTCAACACAATTTCGGGCGCACCTTTGACGAACAGAATCTTTTTCCCTTCCGGGGATTCGATGATGGTACCCATGTATTTCCGTTCGGTCGAAAAGGTGAGTTGCTCAACCACAGTTGCCTCATTTCTGACTTCAAGGTAATTGATGCCCTGGTCGTGCAGCCAGAAAAGTAGGGCTGCTTCTGTCGGGTTACCTATTGAACTGACATTTTTCGGATCGGTAAAATCAAGATAGGCAGTAGAATTAACTGCAATGGCAATCCGTATTTGGTCGCTTATTTCGTTATTGGATAAGGTTTGATCTTCGAGAGCAAAGAAGTTCGTTCGAAAAACCTTCATCTTGTTCTGCGTAAGTGTGCCGGTTTTATCGGTGCAGATAACTGTTGCTGCTCCCATGGTTTCGCAGGCATGCATCTTCCGGACCAGGTTGTTCGACTGCAGCATGCGCCGCATGCTCAACGCCAGACTAAGGGTCACGCTCATGGGCAATCCTTCGGGTACTGCCACAACAATCAGGGTGACAGAGACCATGAAATAGGAGAGGATTTTGCCGGCAGTAACCAGACTGACCCAGGTCTCTGGCGAGGTGAGGTTGATGCCAAATGGATAGGCGATTCCCGCCAATAACAGAAAGGTGGCAAATCCAGTCAGGATCCATCTGATCCAACCACCTTCTTCGATCGACTCGGGGATTTTGGGGTTTATTTTGAACAAGGCGATGCCATCGTAGACGATTGGAATCCAAACTTTGACCAAAGCAACCATCATGGAGAGAATCACCAGTGTGGTAGAAAATTTCTGAATGGTCGTAAAATGGGTATCTCCGGTATGAATTCCTTTGATGAACAAGGCCAGGAAGGTCATTATAGCCAGCAAAAACCCGATTACTCCAATCAATTTTGCAAGTCCGTCGAGTTGTTTGTTCAATGGCGTCTCTTCTCCACTCATTTTGGTCGACTCGCGGGCAACTTTCCCATATTCGGTTTGGTCGCCAACTTCGCTAATCCCGACGGTGGCATGACCATCTACTACGGTGGTGCCACGGTAGACCATAAAGGATGGATAGGTCGCCTCTTCGTCAAAATCAGCTTCGTGGGTGGTTTTATTGATCACAGGTTCCCCCGTTAGGGATGACTCATTGATTTGAAGGGAAACGGCCTCCAATAGCCGGCCATCTGCAGGTACTTCATCACCGGCAGTGAGGAGCACGATATCTCCCACTACAATGGACGATTTGGGTACTTCACAGATATTGCCGTTCCGGATCACCTTCACGAGCGTCTCGTCGTTGATTTTGTTGAGCAGGTCAAACTTCTTGTTGGCATCCAGTTCGAACCAAAATGCCACTCCGGTTGCCAGTAAAATGGCGAAAAAGATACCGATTGTCTCCGCAAATTCCCTGTGAACAAAGGAAATACCCAGTGATAAGAATGCGGCAATCAATAATATTCGGATGATGGGGTCTTCAAATTTCTCGATAAACAACTTCCAGACCGAATCCCTTTTTGGGGGCGTCAGCAGGTTTGCTCCATGAATTCTCCGGCTTTCAGCAATCTGAGAATCGGTTAGTCCGGTAAGTTGTTTCTTAGGTTCCATCCCGTTTTTGATTATGAACCAAAGATACAGCAAGTAATTTAAAATTGACAGTTGGTGTCGTTTAGTTAAGGTTAGGTTGCTACAAGTGGGAATAGATTGCTTCACTTCGTTCGCAATGACGAATCAAAATCAGGGTGTTGAGGTGAGCGGAGAGAAGGATGGCGGGAACATCAGTTTCTGAAATAAGTAGAGCGCTTCCCGCCATCCTTCTCTCCGCTCACCTCTCAATATCAACAACATATCGTCATTGCGAACGCGAGGGACGAAGCGTGAAGCAATCTCAAGTTTATTATGAAAATTCTGACAAGTTGAATCGTGAAATACGATATTGATACAACATTATATAACAGTACAATCGAAAATTTTGAAAAAATGTAGCTGAGTGGAAAATATTTTTCTGAATTTAACCATTTGGTTAAACTAAATGGTTAAATTTGCGAAAAAATATTCTGAATATGGGTTCAGACAGTATCAAGGAGAAGATCGTTCAGGCTGCTCAGCAGGTTTTCATTCGTAAAGGAATGGATGGCGCGAGAATGCAGGAGATTGCCGATGAAGCAGGGATCAACAAAGCCTTGCTCCATTACTATTTTCATTCCAAAGAGCAGCTTTTTAAGGAGGTCTTTTACGGGATTCTGAGCCAGCTGATACCCGGTTTGATCGTCATCTTTAAAGGGAGTGAGCCATTTCTGGACAAAATTGAAGCCATCGTCACGGAATATGATACCTATATGTCGAAAAATCCCTTTTTGCCACAGTTTGTGATCAGGGAGATCAACCGGGATCCGGAGCAGCTTTCCGGATTCATGTCCGATCAGGGGCTGGACTTCAGTCTGGTTGAGGGGTTGGTTGAAAAAGAGATAGCCATGGGTAACATCCGTCCGATTACTTTTCCGCATCTTTTTGCCAATGTGATTGGCATGATCGTGATGCCGTACGTCGGCAGGCCTTTGTTTCAAAGGAAACTGTTCAGAAATGATCCCGTAAAATATGATATGTTTCTGCAGGAGCGAAAGACGGTTATCACTTCGTTTGTAAAACAAGCGTTGAAGAGTGAACAGTTGAGAGTGGAAAGTGAAAAATAGACAACCAGATAAAAAAGAAATACGAGTTAAAAAATTACTCAATATTTAGACTAGAAATGAAGAGAACATTGATTTTTCTATTGTTATTCTCCGCTGCCATCGGATATGGCCAGGTGAGTTCCATTAATCTGGAAATGTGCTACCGGCTAGCCAGGAAGAATTACCCCAAATTGTCGGATACCCTTCGGCAACAGCAGATCTCCGATCTCAAACTGAAAAATTTCGGAACACTCTGGAATCCTCAACTTAATTTGAATGGTCAGGCCACGTACCAGAGTGAGGTGACCAAGGTAAGTGTTCCTATTCCGGGTGTGAATATCCCTTCGCCATCCAAAGATCAGTACAAAGTCTACCTCGACCTGAAGCAGACCATTTACGATGGAGGAGCCACCAATGCAAACAGTCTGGTCGAAAAATCCGGTCTGGTATCCGACCGGCAGAATCTGGAGGTGGAGCTGTATGCCCTGAACGAAAAGGTCAATCAGCTCTATTTTGCCGTTTTACTGATGACGGAGAACGAATTTGTGATGAAGCTGAAACAATCGGTGCTGGACGAGCGGATCAAGGTACTGGAATCTGGATATAAAAACGGAACCGTTACCTCCAGGGACTTGGAGCTGTTGAAAGCCGAAAGGCTGCTGACAGACCAACAAATTGGTGAGATTCAGTCGGAAAGGATATCAGGACTGGGGGCGTTGGGCATACTAACCAATCAGGTATTGAACGAAAATACAACCCTGGCTGAACCCATTGTCAACAAGAAAAGTGATTTGATTACCCGTCCTGAACTGAAATACTTTGATCTGCTGGGAAACAAGATTGATCAGAATTCCCAACTGCTTCAGAAAACAAGAAATCCCAAAATATTTGGATTCGGTCAGGCCGGTTATGGCCGGCCCGGACTAAACATGCTCAAAAACACTTTTGACCCTTACTATCTTGTTGGCCTAGGTGTCTCATGGAACATCCTCGACTGGAAACAGACCGGGCGGAGCCGCGAAATACTGGAGGTTCAGAAACAGATGATAGGGAGTCAGCGTGCGATTTTTGACCAGAATCTCTCCATCGCATTGTTCAGGGCCAATGAAGCGATAAAAAAAGCGGAACAGTTGCTGAAGATTGACGAAGAACTGGTTGTGTTGCGTGAAAATATCGCCAAACATTCAGCCTCTCAGCTGGAGAACGGCACCATCACCTCAGCCGATTACATCGTTGACCTGAATGCTGTGACACAGGCCAATATCAACAAAAAAAGCCATAAAGTTCAGCTCTTTCAGGCAGTGGCGAATTACAATACCCTAGCGGGAAAGCCGTGAGGGGAAGGACGGGGATGACTGGGATGACAGGGATGACGGAAGAAGACTTGGGGACTTGGAGACGAGGAGAAGATGAGACGAAGAACCGCTTCCTGTGTGGAACCGAAGGGACGAAGGGGAGAAGGATAAAAATAATGTGAAAATTGGGAAATATGAAAATGTGAAAATTGGCAGTTGCACAATCCTAAATTTCTTGACCACCATCTGGATTCTTCTCAAGTCCTACCCCGAAGGGGTTAAATATGAATAACCCGGGGTGAGCGACGAAGGAGCGTAACCCCGGGTGAAGAGATGAATATGGACCACCGTCCGCGGTAGCATTTTCAAAGATTAGATTGGATCGTTTCGGACGGAAAGTGCAAATGATGAAAAGATAAGCCAATGGCTAATTGCGTATAAAAGAATAAATTGAAATAGGAAATACATAGTTTAAACAAGAAACAATGAGAACCAAAAAATTACAAATTCTGATAGGCCTGATCATTGGTCTGGCCATTTTCTCCTGCAACAACCAGAAAAATGGCTCCGATGCCTTCGGAAATTTTGAGGCGGACGATCAGCTCATCTCCTCCGAAATCGCCGGAAAACTGCTTAGCTGCAATTTTGAAGAGGGAATGACATTGTCGAAAGGGGCTGAGATCGCGGTGGTTGACACCGTCCCAATACTACTGCAGATCTCGCAGTTGAAATCGCAGCAGCTAACCATTCTGGCAAGGAAACAGAGCGTAAAATCGCAGCTGGCAGTTGTTGAGCAGCAAAAGAAAAACCTTGAAGTGGACAGAGCCCGCGTCGACAACATGTTGAAAGACGGCGCTGCCACCAGGAAACAGAAGGATGACGTAACAGGTAACCTGGAGCTGCTCGACAAACAAAAGGAGAGCACCCGTTCGCAGGAGACGGTTCTTACAGGAGAATCTGAGGTGTTGGATACACAATTAGCGCAGTTGCAGGACAAATTGAACAGATGCCGCATTGTTTCACCCATCAATGGATTGGTGCTTGAACGTTACAAAAAGGCCGGCGAGCTGGTAGGACTTGGGCAATCTCTTTGCCGTATCGCGGATGTGTCGAGCCTGAATCTCCGGGTTTTCGTGAGCGGCGACCAGCTGCCACATCTCAAAATCGGACAAAAAGTGAAAGTGCTGATCGATGACACGGCTACCAAAAACAAAACACTTGAGGGCACTGTTTCCTGGATCTCTTCCGAAGCCGAATTTACCCCCAAGATCATCCAGACCAAAGTAGAACGGGTCAAACTGGTTTATGCCGTAAAGATCAAGGTAGCCAACGACGGCGCCCTGAAAATCGGAATGCCGGGCGAAATCAAGTTTCTTGACTGATTATTCCATGATAAAAGTTTCAAATTTAGAAAAGAGCTACGGCGAGGTGAAAGCCCTGAAAGGGATCTCCCTGGAGGTTGAAAAGGGAGAGCTCTTCGGCCTGATCGGTCCGGATGGCGCGGGCAAAACGACCCTGATGCGCATCCTGGTTACTTTGTTGTTGCCGGATAGTGGCTCCGCGACAATGGATGGACTGAATGTGGTGGATGATTTTCGCAAAATCAGGAAAATGGTCGGTTACATGCCCGGTAGGTTCTCCCTCTATCCCGATTTAACAGTGGAAGAGAACCTGCAGTTTTTCGCGACGGTATTCGGTGGAACCATTGCGGCCAATTACCACCTGATCAAAGATATTTACATTCAGATTGAACCCTTCAAGAACAGGCCTGCCGGAAAACTCTCCGGTGGGATGAAACAAAAACTGGCGCTCTCCTGCGCCCTGATCCACGCGCCCAAAGTGCTGATTCTGGACGAACCTACTACCGGAGTAGATGCTGTTTCACGCAAGGAGTTCTGGGAGATGCTCAACAAACTGCGCCACCAGGGAATCACCATCCTGGTATCGACCCCTTACATGGATGAAGCCAACTTGTGCGACAGGGTTGCCCTGATACAAAATGGGACCATCCTCTCCATCGATTCACCCAAAAACATCACCAAAAGCTTTGCCAAAAAGTTGTTTGGGGTGAAAGTGGAGACGACTGCGCAAAGATTTGAATGCGTTGGTTTGCTGAAAGAACTAGATGGAATTGATTCGGTTTTTTCGTTTGGAGAATCCATTCATATCACCAGTAATCAGAAAGATATCAATGAAGTTAACGTGAAGGAATACCTGAACAACAAAGGACACCAGGGAATTTTGGTCGAAAAAATTGAAGCAAGTATTGAAGATGTATTCATGGAATTGATGCAAAATGAAGCAAACTAGCGAATATACAGGTCCAATCATTCGGGTAAAAGATTTGGTCAAGAAATTCGGCTCCTTCACCGCCGTCGATCATATTTCTTTTGAGGTCAACAAGGGAGAGATCTTCGGTTTTCTTGGGGCAAACGGTGCAGGGAAAACCACTGCCATCAGGATGTTGTGCGGACTGCTTGAGCCAACTTCAGGGGCCCTCCAGGTTGCCGGTTTTGATGGATACCACCAGCGTGAGGCCATCAAAAGAAACATCGGCTACATGTCGCAGAAATTCTCGCTGTACGAGGATCTGACCGTGTATGAAAACTTCAGGCTCTATGCCGGCATTTATGGCATTCCCCGGCAGGAAAGAATCCGGAAAACAGATGAACTTTTAAAGAAATTAAACCTGGAGGAGAGCCGTAACAAGCTTGTTGCCGGATTGCCATTGGGATGGAAACAGAAACTGGCCTTTTCATTGGCATTGTTTCACCAACCTGCTGTGGTTTTTCTGGATGAACCATCCGGAGGAGTGGACCCGTTGACGCGCCGTACCTTCTGGGACCTGATTTATGAAGTTGCCCATCAGGGTATTACCATATTTGTTACCACCCACTACATGGATGAGGCGGAATATTGCAACAGGGTCGCAATCATGTCGGAAGGAAAAATTGTTGCTTTGGACACACCTATAGCACTAAAAGAGCAATACAAGACCGATAGCATGGATGGGGTGTTTTTGAAGATTGCCAGAAATAAGGAGTGACTAAAGTGAACTAAAGTGACTAAAGTTAATAAAGTTGGGGACCCCGAACAGATGATAAAAGTGGCGAAGTACTTTAGTCACTTTAGTCACCTAATGAACAACGAAGGAATTATAAATATTGCAGCATGGATCAGTTACTAGGATTTGTCAAAAAGGAATTCACCCATATATTCAGGGACCCACGCACCATGGTCATCCTGTTTGGGATACCCATCATTCAGCTGATGTTGTTTGGGTATGTCATCACGACAGAGATCAAGGATGCCAGGATTGCCATCCTCGATCATTCGAACGACAATGTGACGAGAGAGATCAAGAACAAGATCCTATCGTCGGGATATTTTCGTCTGGAGGCCAATCTCATACAGGAGAATGAGATCGATCCAATTTTTAAGAAGGGTGATGTCAAAGAGGTGATCGTTTTTGAAAAAGGCTTTGCAGAAAGCCTTGAACGGGAAGGGAAGGCAAATATCCAGGTTATTGCCGATGCCTCCGATCCCAATACGGCGCAGATGCTTTTCAACTACACCAATGGAATCATACAGGATTACACCAAAAAGAAGTTTGCCGGGTTTACCATCCCGGTTCAGATAAAAAGCGAAGTGCGGATGCTCTACAACGAAAACATGGTTGGCGCCTTCATGTATGTTCCCGGTACCATGGCGCTGATCCTGATGCTGATCTCAGCGATGATGACCTCCATCACCATTGCAAGGGAGAAGGAGATGGGTACCATGGAAATTCTGCTCGTCTCACCATTAAAAGCTACCCATATCATCCTCGGGAAAGTGGCGCCCTACCTGTTGCTTTCCCTCATCGACGCTTTCGTAGTTGTCTTCCTGGGGAATGTAGTGTTCGGGGTACCCATCCGGGGAAGCCTCTTTGTCCTGGCATTTTTGGTCATCCTCTACATTACCATGGCCTTATCGCTGGGCATTCTGATCTCAACAGTAGCCAATAGTCAGCAAGTGGCACTATTCATTTCCGGATTTGCGCTGATGCTGCCCACCATTCTGTTGTCGGGTTTCATCTTTCCAATTGAGAATATGCCGGTGGCGCTACAGGTCCTGAGTAATTTCATGCCTCCCAGGTGGTTTATCGATGCCCTCAAACAGGTGATGCTCAAGGGGAACGGGTTTGCATATATTTGGCCAAACGTGCTGATATTAAGTGCGATGACCCTATTTTTTCTGGGGTTGAGCGTGAAAAAATTTAGATTAAGATTAGAATAACAGCCTTATGAGAACGATCTTATACCTGCTTCAAAAGGAGTTTATCCAGGTTTTCCGCAACAAAGCGATGTTGCCAATCATATTCATCATGCCGCTGGTACAGATGCTGGTATTGGTTTTCGCCGCCACAATGGAACTTAAAAAGGTAGACATCACGGTAGTCGACCTGGATTTGAGCGAAACCTCCACCCGCCTCACCTCTAAATTTGAAGCCAGCAGCTTCTTCCACCTAACCAGGGCGCAACTGTCACCTGCCGAAACGGATCAACTATTGATGAAAGGGACTGCCGATGTGGTCGTCACCTTTCCAAGTGGATTTGAGCAGGACCTTAAGCGAAATGATCAGGCATCCATACAGATATTGGTAGATGCAATCAACGGATCAGCTGCCGAGCTCTCCAATGCTTACCTGCAGACGGTCATCGGAAGTTATAACATGAAGATCAGGGCCGAGATGATGGGTGTTCCAAAATTCACCCCGCCGCAGCAGGTTTCAGTGATCCCATCCTATTGGTATAATCCTGAGCTGAATTTTAAATTTTACATGGCTCCCGGCGTATTGGTTATCCTGGTGACCATTATCGGGCTGTTTCTCTCTTCGCTCAACCTTGTCAGGGAAAAGGAGATGGGTACGATCGAACAGCTCAACGTTACTCCCATCAAAAAATACCATTTTATTATCGGAAAGATGATGCCTTTCCTCATCATAGCATTGCTGGATCTTACTTTCGGTTTGCTAGTAGCGAAACTGGTCTTTGGATTACCTTTCCGGGGGAACATCCTAACACTTTACGTCTTCACCTCGCTTTATCTCTTCCTGGTCATGAGCCTGGGACTTTTTGTCTCGGCCATCTCTGATACCCAGCAGCAAGTCTTGTTTGTGAGCTTCTTCTTTATGATTGTCTTCATCATCATGAGCGGTCTCTTCACTCCTGTCGAGAGTATGCCGCTATGGGCCCAGAACCTCGATATGATCAATCCGGTTTACTACCTGATCAGGATCATCCGGAATGTTGTGCTGAAGGGCTCAGGACTATTCGACATGACCAGGGAGTTGTTGTACCTCTCACTCTATGGTTTGACCATGTTTTCGCTGGCTGTCTGGCGCTACCGGAAAACTGTTTAATATTGAGTTTTTAAGATGGAGGCAGTATTGATTTTTTCTATATTTACGGCCTCGGATTCTATCAACTATTAACAGTGTTATGGTATTCAAAAAGTATATTTATCTGCTGATAATCAGCCTTATTTGTATTGGACATTACTCGCTCAGCGCCACGGATTTTACAACATCCGGTAAGCGGAAATCCAGAAATCCCGGTGCAATTCAGGATTCACTTTCGTGGAGCCTCTCTTTGGTGAAGAAGGTTTTCAATGGATCGGGTGAGTGGTACATGACCAACCCATCGTTTCAAAAAAGCATCAAAGGAGTGGTAAATTACGCTGAAAATGATCCGATCGACACGGTGATCGTGAAAATGAACAAGTTCTTGAGGACAGATTCCATTCCACTTATATTTAACCGTAAAGCCGAGAATATTCCTAACAAACGGGTCGTTCCCGGGTACCTTTTTTCAGAGGAACTCGATCGGTTGGCAGAGAGCAGACGAAAAACGGTTGCAGACAGTCTGCGCAGGAGTTTGATCCCTGTTCCTGAAAGTTATCTGACAGAGGGTCTCTCCAGGGCTCTGGTTATTCCGGATGGAAACCCGCTGCAAATGATCTCTGGCATGGAGAAAACCTTGCCTGTCGGCTTTAACAGCAAGTTCAACAGGAGTTGGGAGAAGGCGAAACTTCCTGCCAATGCAACTGCGGCAGAGATAGATACGATGAGAATGAAGCTTTTCATCTGGACGCGTCAATCGTACAATGATTCTATCCTTTTTTACCAAAGGGATTCCCTGATACACAGCTACCGCGAAAATATCATCAATCAGAATGCGGGTGATGCAGCATCCAGGAGGAGGGGGGTTCTTCTGGCAAAAAACAGGGAGTTGCTGAACGCTTTCAACGAAGCGGAAGTATCAAAAGTGAATGACAGTATCCGGATAGCCTTACGTTTTCTGACGGATCGTGCTGCCGGCGACTCATCTTTGGTGACGATTACCAACCTGAACGGCTTGCAAGCCAAAATCTGGACTGCCAATCAGCCCATGAGTCCGATACGGATCTTTTTGAAAAATGAGCAGAACGATTCGGTCAGTGTGGCACTTTTCAACAATGGGAAAGGTGGCGTAAGGATGGTGATCGACGATGGGGTAAAATTCATGCGTTTCACGGAGACGCAGAAAAGAGAGATCACCTTCAAACCCAAAAAGCCGGATTCAAAATTACAAAAGATTAACCTCAAACAGGTCGATCCGCTTCCCTGGAAGCTTTTGGGAAACGGTACTGTTGGTTTCACCCAGACTGCGCTCTCCAACTGGGCCAAGGGCGGTGAAAGCTCCCTCTCGATGCTGTTGATCGAAAAGTATGTCGCCAATTACAGCAAGAAAAAACTCAAGTGGGAGAGTATGGCAGAGTTCAGGCTTGGAATCTTTAAATCCCAAACGCGCGGGTTGGAGAAAAATGACGATAAGCTTGAATTTCAGTCAAGAGTTGGCTACGCTGCATCCAAAAATTGGTATTATTCCGGTGAGACCAACTTCAGAACTCAAATTGCAAAGGGGTACAAATATCCTGACAAGGACCATCCAATTTCAACGTTTATGGCGCCGGCATACCTAACCACATCGTTGGGTATGGATTACAAACCCAACAAGAATTTCTCGTTGTTTCTTTCCCCTTTCACTTCAAAAATAACCTTCGTGAATGATACAGCGTTGATTAATCCAACGCATTACGGATTGGATCCGGGCAAGAGACGTTTGTGGGAACCCGGCGCCATCGTGAAGATGAACTGGCACTATGCCATCATTGATAATATCGTTTACGATGTACGGGCCGAAATTTTCAACAACTACAGATACCCCTTCCAAAAATTCAATGTTGACTGGGAGCAGACCCTTGTATTGCAAGTTACCCGACGCATCAGTACAAGGATCAATACCCAGTTGATCTATGACTACAACGTCAAATTTCCAATCAAAGACGCAAGTGGCGCAGAGGTCGCGCAACAAGCTAAGTGGCAGTTCAAGGAGCTTTTTACGGTGGGATTTAATTACAAGTTCTGATGGGTAATAGAGCCGTCCGGCCGGACGTCGTAATTTTCATTCCAACTTTCTTTGTACATTTAGCGAACCCAAACCCACGGCTGCAAAAAAAATGGATTTAAACATTCTAAAGCCCCGTAAAGCTTTAAACAAAGCGTTTCTGAAAGTGAAAACCAACAGAAACGAGATAGAACTGTTCAAAGCCAATTTGATTGGTTTGCTGGATCAAATTGATGAAACCGAATCGGAAGAATTTCACAAGAACCTCGTTTCTGATTTTCTTAAAAACACCTGGTACGGCGCAACCCATTTTATCAATACCAAAGGCCGCAACGATCTTGTCATACACAACGCGCTCAATGCCGGGAGTACCGTTGGTGTTGTTGTAGAAGCGAAGAAACCCACCAACAAGGCTGAGATGCTTAGAACCGACAGCATCAATACCAAAGCTTTTCAGGAACTTGTTTTATATTATTTGCGGGAACGAATTACCGCTAAAAACCTCGAAATAAAATACCTTGTTGCCACCAATATTTACGAATGGTTTATTTTCGATGCCAACCTTTTTGAAAAGGAGTTCGCACAAAACAAAAATCTTGTCAAACAATTCACCGATTTCGAAGAAGGCCGTCTTTCGGGCAAAACAACCGATTTCTTTTACAAACAGATTGCCGAACCAGCCATCGAAGCCATCAAACACGAGATAACCTTTACCCATTTCGACATTCGTGATTACGATAAACCATTGCGCAACGCTGATAAAAAGGACGACAACATTTTAATTGCCCTTTACAAACTCCTGTCGCCAGAGCATCTTTTAAAGCTTCCGTTTGTCAACGACAGTAACAGCCTCGACAAAACTTTTTACACCGAGCTTTTGCACATTATCGGTCTAACCGAAACCAAAGAGGGAAGCAAAAAGCTCATTCAACGCAAAAGGGAGGGCGAGCGAAATTCCGCTTCTATCATAGAAAGCGCTATATTTCAACTGGATAACCTCGACAAGATCTCGCGCCTCGACAAACCTTCGCAGTTTGGCGATACCAACGCCGAGCGACTGTTTAACGTAGCTTTGGAGTTGTCAATTACCTGGATTAACCGGATCCTTTTTCTCAAACTTCTCGAAGCACAGCTGATAAAATACCACAAAGGCGACCAGTCGTTTGCTTTTCTCAACAGCGAAAAGGTCCAAAATTTTGATGATTTGAACAACCTTTTCTTCTCCGTGCTGGCCCGTAAAGAGATCGACCGTAATGAAGAGGTAAAGAAACAGTTTGCCAACGTTCCCTATCTCAACAGTTCGTTGTTCGAGCCTACCGGGATTGAACATGCTTGTTTGTTTATTAGTCAGTTGAAAGACATGAAGCTGCCCCTTCTTTCTTCGACCGTTATCAAAAACAACAGCGGACAAAAGCGGACTGGTGAACTGCTCGCCATTGAATATATTTTCGAATTTCTCAACGCGTACGATTTTGCCAGCGAAGGCAGCGAAGAGATCCAGGAAGAGAACAAACGCCTCATCAATGCCTCCGTTCTGGGACTTATCTTCGAAAAAATTAACGGGTACAAAGACGGTTCGTTCTTCACCCCAGGATTTATCACCATGTACATGTGCCGCGAAACCATCCGGCGCGCCGTGGTGCAAAAATTCAATTGTCTGAATCAGGATTTACAGAATTTGCAGGATTCACAGAATGTCAGGATTCCAAAAAATCAGGAAAATCAGATAAATCATGAAAATCAGCGGTACAAGGATTTAGATGATATTTACAATGCCATTGGACAGGATTTTACCAAAGAACAGGCGAACCAAATCATCAACAGCCTGAAGATTTGCGACCCTGCCGTGGGTTCAGGCCACTTCCTGGTATCGGCGCTCAACGAAATTATTGCCATCAAAAGCGAACTCAAAATATTGCGCGACAGGGAAGGGAAAACCCTTCGTGATTACCATGTGACGGTCGAAAACGACGAATTGATCGTTACCGACGACGATGGCGGACTGTTCGAATACAATCCCAAAAGCCGCGAGAGCCAGCGTATCCAGGAAACCCTCTTCCACGAAAAGCAAACCATCATCGAAAACTGCCTGTTTGGCGTAGACATCAACCCCAATTCCGTCAAAATTTGCCGCCTCCGCCTCTGGATCGAACTACTGAAAAACGCCTACTACACACAAAATCCCCAATCCAATAATCCGATCAATCCGACGAATCCAAATCCGAATCTGGAGACGCTCCCCAACATCGACATCAACATCAAATGCGGCAACTCCCTCATCAGCCGCTACGCCCTCGATGCCGACATCAAAAAGGCGCTCAAAAACAGCAAATGGTCGATCGACAGCTACCGTTTGGCCGTAATGACCTACCGGAATGCCCAAAGCAAAGAGGAGAAGCGGGCCATGGAACAGCTCATTGCCAAAATCAAAGACGATTTCGAAAGCGATGTGGCCGCCAACGACAAAAGGGTTTTGAAGCTCAACAAGGCCAAAGGCGAACTGTTTGCCCTCACCACTCAAACCACCCTGTTCGACCGCACCAAGCCCGAAAAGGCCATTTGGGACAAGCAGGTTAAGACCCTCACCGATACCATTTTCAGCCTCGAAACCGAGCTGGAAGGGATCCGCAGCAACAAAATCTATGAAAACGCCTTTGAATGGCGCTTCGAGTTTCCGGAGGTGCTGAACGAGGAGGGGGATTTTGTGGGGTTTGATGTGGTGATAGGGAATCCGCCGTATATCAGACAAGAAGAACTAGGTAATATTAAATCTTACCTTCAGACCAATTATGATACATTTGACAGTGCAGCAGACTTGTACGTTTATTTTGTTGAAAGAGGATTGAGCATTCTTCACAATAATGGGGCATTTATCTATATTTTACCCAACAAATGGATGCGTGCTGGTTATGGCAGTAAGTTAAGGAGTTGGATAAAACAATTTTCAATTAATTCAATCGTTGATTTTGGCGATTTGCCGGTTTTTGAAGAAGCGACTACATATCCCTGTTTATGCTCAATTAAAAAAGCAAAGTCAAATTCAATTACGTTAGAAGCCGCTTTTATTGACACACTTTCATATCCCAGAGGTTTAGACAACTATATTGAAGTGAAAAAGTTTGAAGTAAATCAGAATCAATTACAAGAAAACGGTTGGATGTTAGCAAATGAATCTGTTCAAATTCTCTTTCAAAAGATCAAATCCGTTGGTAAACCACTCAGTGAATATATCGAAGGAAAAATATTCCGAGGCGTTTTAACTGGCTTAAATGAAGCTTTCGTAATTGATGAAAAGGCAAAAAATAAACTTATTGCTGAAGACCCCAAAAGTATTGAGCTAATCAAGCCATTTCTGGCAGGAAAAGATATTAAGCGATATCTTCAACCAACGAATAGGGATTGGTTAATCATGATACCAAAAGGTTTTACTATTAAAAGAAACCTTCCGAAAAATAGCCCCTATCACCTTGACGAGCCAATGCCAAGATATGGATCAATGCCCGAAAATATTGCATGGGAGTGGTTTAGCAAAAACTATACTGCAATAGCCGGTCATCTGATAAAGTTTAAGAGTAAAGCGGAAAAACGAACAGACCAAGGTGATTTCTGGTGGGAATTGCGGGCATGCGATTATTATGGGGAATTTGAAAAACCAAAAATCATTTATCCAAACATATGTAAACAACCTGAGTTCATTTTTGATAAGAGCAATGTCTATACAAATCAAAAATGCTTCATAATTTCAAGTTCAGATTTATTTTTACTTGGACTTCTTAACAGTAATCTAATTTTTTATTTATTCAAAAATGTTCTACCAAAACTAAGAGGTGATTTTTATGAACCCAGCTATATATATTTCAAGGATTTTCCAATTGCATATGCTGAAAGTGACAAGAAAGAAAAAATCAGTTCAATTGTAACACAAATTATTTCAATTAAAAAAGAGAGCTCTACCAAAGACACCACCGCCCTTGAATCCGAAATCGACCGTCTCGTTTACCAGCTTTACGGTTTAACCGATGAGGAGATAAAGATTGTGGAAGGGAGCTAAACTGCTGATTTATACAACCTTATTTTTCCTCCTAAACCTTAGTAGAGAAAAAAATGATAGTTGATAGGATCAAACCTCTCTCTTATGTAACTAGTTTTTCAAGCTGCTTCCAGAAGTTCTAATTTTCTTTTTAGTTGACTTATTTTCATTTGTTTATGTTTTTGTTGATAATCCAATAATGCCTTTGGGTTGAAAGCCTCCTGATTAAGGATC
>JAPLDT010000090.1 GCA_026391315.1 Bacteroidia bacterium | reverse complement strand
TGACGACTTGATACGGCTTGAAGCTGATGGATGTTATACGAAAATTATCATCAGGGGAGAGAAGAATAAAATTATCTGCCGCACTTTAAAAGAATTTGAAGATGCGCTTCCGAAAGAGCTTTTCTTCAGGGTTCACAAATCACATCTGATCAATTTGAAGTATATCAAAGACTATTCAAACTTCAGCGGGAACCATGTTACAATGAGTGATGGAAGTAAAGTAGAAATATCGCGCAGGAAAGCGCCGGAATTTATTCAACGGGTAAAGGCAATTCTCAATGTCCTCTGATTATGCTTTACAAATTATTAACAGTCGCTTTCATTAGCGTTCTTCAGTTTGCCCAACTTTATTCGCAGACGCCATCCTATTATCATTATACTTCATCTGATGGATTGGCATCTTCAACTGTCTATGATATTATCCAGGATAAAGAGGGATTTATATGGTTTGCTACTACAAATGGCATGAGCAAGTTTGACGGGAAACGCTTTACTACCTTCCGATCCACTGACGGTCTTAATTCAAACTCGATAATTTCACTCCTAGAGGGGAAAAACGGGGAATTATATATTGGCAATTTTGAAAAAGGGATTAACGTTTTCAGAAATGGTCACATTGAAAACTACTGCAGTGAGATTGAAGGGAAAGGGTTTGTGCTCTCTTATTTAATACTTGGTCCAGCACAGACAAATGAACAAAATATTTTTGCCTATAGCCGAATGGGGAAGATCTATTTAATCAGTGAAAAAAAATCTGATGGATTGATAGCCAAAGGAATTAATACTACTCGCGTCTATATCTATAAAATGGGAGTTCTAGCTAACGATGAAATGATCGCTTTGACCACAACTGGATTGTACAGCCTAAAAAATGGTGTTCTTTCCAAACTTCCAATCAAAGGGTTGCCCGATGCCGATACTTATTGCCTTTTCAACAACAATGACGGCAGTTATTTCGTCGGTACGAAAGGGATGATCTACAGGATAAAAAACAATTGTGTGATTGATCAATACAAAATCAATGTAACAGGTAATAATGAGGTTGTTACCATTTTAAAGGATAGCAATAGCAATATCTGGTTTTCAATTATGAATATGGGCTTTTATCTCATGCCTAACAGTTCCGGTAAAATAGTTGATATCGGAAGTAAAATGGGTCTTCAGAAAACCCTTGTTAACAAATTCTTTGAAGATCGTGAAGGGAATATCTGGTTAAGTACATTCGGCAAAGGGGTCTTTTGCATCAATAATCTATATATTAAAAGCTACAATGAAAAAGACGGATTAAACAGTAACAATGTTTATTCCATTTCAAAAGGTAGTTCCGGAAAATTGTTAATTGGCACATTTACAGGCATTAATATTTTAGAAAACGGTACAATTGATTGGATAAAAAACAATTCGGATTCAATGCTAACTGATTATATCTATTCGATTAAAAATCATAACGATGAGTTTTTTATCAGTAGTGCTTCAGAGAGGAATTATATCAGAAGTATTACTTATAAAGGATTAAATTTGCATTTGCTAAATGGACTATCTTTCAGTAAATTAAGCAATGGTCTATTTCTGCTAGGAACAAGGGGAAATACGATAAGAGTCCAGAAAGAGCTTAAACATAAGGTGAACAATTCCTTTGTGCTCTATATTTTTGGAGACACTACTATAGCCAACCGCATCAATGAAATCTATGAAGATTCAGAAAAAAATGTTTGGATAGGAACCGGTCTGGGTTTATGCAAAATAGCACACATGTCATTCAATCGGAAAGGATGGACAAAAACATTCTTCCCTGAAAATCTAGTTCTAAATTCCCGGATAAATTCCATCACCCAGGATCATGAAAACAATGTTTGGTTTGCCGGTGAAAAAGGCATTGCCTGTTATAATCTCAAAAATGATTCGATGACCAGTTACAAAGAGATGATGGGGCTTGATCTGTCATCTTCAACGTCGATTGTTTTCGATAACAAAAGCAGGCTCTGGATCGGAAATATGAAAGGGCTCTATTTATTTGACGGACATACAATTAAACAGCTCAACCGGCAAACCGGCCTTCCATCAGATGAAATTTACTCCCTTTTCCACGATACCGAAAAAAATTATTTATATGTTGGGACGAGTAACGGGATTTCCATTCTTGATATCAATCTGTTCGACAGTTATGTTCCGCGCGCTCTTGAGGTAAAAATTACAAGTATTAAAGCCGGTGATTCACTCTATGTTAACTATGACCATTTGGTTTTCAAGCCTGAACAAAATCATGTTTATATTGATTTAAAGGCTTTAAGCTTTTCATCACCGGGTTCTGTAAAATATAAATACAATATAAATGACAAGTGGATAGAAACAGATCATGATTTTCTGGATTTTGTTTCGCTGAAGGACGGTAATTATAGACTCCAGATCATGGCTAAATCGCAGAATACAGATTGGAGCAAATCCCTGTTACTCTCCTTTCGTGTCCTGCCACGCTTTGTGGATACCATCTGGTTTACCATATTGATAATATTATCGCTAGGCTTCTGCTCTGTCATGTTTATGATTTGGCTATTAAAATACAACAGTAAAAAGAGCCGTGAAGAATTTGAATTATCCGAAAGGATCAATGAACTTAAGCATCAGGCCTTGTCGGCCATGATGAACCCCCATTTTATCTTTAACGCCCTTAACTCGGTACAGTACCTGATCAATTGCAAGAGGAATGAAGAGGCGAATGATTACATCGCCATGATGGCAAAGCTTGTAAGAAAGAATCTTGAAACAGCAGGCCATGGATTTATTCTGCTTTCTGACGAAATTGTACGACTAAAACTTTATCTAAGCCTTGAGAGGCTTAGATTTCAGGAAAACTTCTCTTATGAGATTGTTACAGGGACTGAAGTTGATGCCAGCACACTTTTGATTCCGAACATGATCATTCAGCCTTTTGTGGAAAACACATTGTGGCATGGCATCATTAATGCACAAGGCAAAGGGCTGGTAACCATTTCATTTTCCTTTGAGGAGGTTGATATTGATTCGAGCATTAGCCGATCTTTGATCATAAAAGTTACTGACAACGGAATTGGTATAGTTGAAGCAAAAAAGCACAAGAAGGAAGATCATATTTCGAAAGGAATAGAAATAGTTGAAGAACGTCTCAGGCTTTTGAGTACAAAAATGCATTTGCCAAAACCAATTATGCTGGAAGATTTAAGTAGCAGAAACAGTTTCTCCCATGGAACAGAAGTAATCATTTCCCTCCCTTCCCCTCTTTATAAGATTATCGGTTCATAGTAAAATCCTCCTGCTTTACTGACCGATAAATTAATTTGTCTCCCGTTCGTTTACCAACACCTACCGATTGTTTGTTAGCTATTGTGGCAGGGAATACCCGTGCGTAGATTAAATGAAAAATTTAAGTCTGCAAGATGTACCTGACAAACTGGTTAATGAAGATATTTTCTGGGAAACGCACAACTACAGCACCTCTTCTGATAATAAAGCAGGACACCAAAGAGGTGAATGTAAAAGAATACCAAACCATTGAAGAGGCAATTGCAGATCTGGAAAACGATCCGAATGTCCCATCTGATAAAATAGAAAACCTAAAGTCATCACTGAAACAGCTAAAGAACAAAACTTCAATCAGGATCAGGAATGGGGAGATATTATTGTAAATGCCTAATTATTTGAACTATCAGCTTGCAAAACAAACGCTTGTATAAATATTTAATGATTCAAACCTTCACAAAAAAAAATACAAAATCATGAAAAAAACACTGTTTCTTTTATTGATTTCCTTTATTGCCAGTTTCTCATTTGCCTGCGATTGCGGGAATTGGGGTCAGTTGCTCGTACGGATTCCGGCGGGTTCAGCAAGGTATAACTGTGGCAGCACTATAGAATGGAACTGCAATCAGCCTTTATCTTTTACAAATACTTATCAGTGCACTCCTAATAACGCCGCATGTCAGGCAAAGACAACCTGGGAAGTGAAGACGGCTGCAGGCGCAGTTATCAAAACAGGTACCGGGACCAGCAACCTTAGCGGTGGGTTCAACCTCCCTTCAAGTGGCAACTATACACTTACCTTAAATGCAAATTGCAACGGAATTATCTGCAAACCATGTGTTTATACAATTATAGCCAATTGTTCGTCTGCCTGTGAATGTGGAACATGGGGCCAGTTGCTCGTACGGGTACCAGCAGGCTCAGCCAGGTATGATTGTTACAGTCAAATCAATTGGAAAGTAAATCAACCACTTTCATTTACCAGTACTTACCAGTGTAGCCCGAATAACGCCGGGTGTCAGGCCAAAACAACCTGGGAAGTGAAGTCGGCTGTAGGTGCAATTATCAAATCAGGAACCGGCACCAATAACCTTAGCGATGGTTTCAATCTCCCGTCAAATGGCATCTACTCGCTGACCTTAAACGCGAGTTGTAATGGGATAGCCTGTAAGCCATGTGTTTATAAAATAGTAATTCAGTGATTTATTTCTATGCACCATAGAGCACCAAACTATGAACAAAATTCTCTTATTTATATTGATAACAATTGTTGTTCAGGGTTATTCTCAAAACTACCCTATTACCGGCATCAATATTTCATTGCCAGCTAGTCCTGATGCCAATACAGCCAACTGGGGTACCGGAAAAACAATGTTAACCATCACAGCCACGGCCAAAGCGGTCGCTGGTCGGGTAGACCCCATGGTTGAAGAGAGTAAGCTGTTGATAACGATTAAAAAGGGGGGAGTTAAAGTGTGTGGCGCCTTTACCGGCAGTTCGGCACCGACTGCCAATTTCAATACCCTTATCAAAGTTTGGAGTGGGAATAATGCAGTTTCATTTTTAGGGAAAGACTGTGTATTAACTCCTGGTGATTATGAAATCTGTGCCCAGTTTTTTGGTTACGGTGCAGCAGGATCCGTTCCTTACAGCGAAGAAAAATGTAAACCATTTATAATCAGAGAGATTGAGCAATTAGCCTATCAGCCACCACAGCCTATTGCACCGGCAGATGGTTCCGAATTTACTGAGGCAGAACTTCAAAATCCCTTTGTATTTCGGTGGATCCCCACAATTCCCAAGCCACAGGAACCGGTTACTTATCGGTTAACGGTTTGGCAGCTGATGCAGGGACAGACTGGTACGCAGGCGATGAAAGTAAACCAACCTCTTATCACTAAAGATGTTGATAATATGACGCAGGCTGTTGTAAATCATTTAATAACCGTGCGCTGCTTACCTCCTTACTTGTGCGACTTTATATGGAATGTTCAGGCACTGAATCATGAAGGGAAGCCAATCGGGGAAAATAATGGTACCAGCAAACCATTTGTATTTTCCGCAATCCGCTGTGAATGTGGAACATGGAATCCGCTAATTGTACAAAACACGGCAGTTGTATCAAGATATGAATGCAATAGTAAAATAAATTGGAAATGCAATCAACCTTTCAGCTTTACAACAAACTATCAGTGCCGTCCGAACAATGAAAAATGTCAGGCAAAGACAGGTTGGGAAATTAGAATGGCTGATGGCAGTACAAAAGCAGGAAGTGGCACCAACGGTTTTTTCACCCCTGCAACCAATGGGATCTACACCCTAACTTTGAATGCCACATGCAATGGAAAGGCCTGCCAACCCTGTATTTATTCTGTTGTAGTTGAAGGATGCAAAACATGTGACTGTGGCGAATGGAGCAATGCTGTGATTGAAATTCAGGCAAAAGATGCAACAACTTCAAGATTGAAATGTAGCGGAACTGCCTCTCTTTCAAAAGGAATTTATCAATTCCATTTTCCGGATTTTGTTTGCAATCCCAAAGATAGTTCTTGTACTGTTTCCTACGAATGGTCGGTACAAGGCTTGGCTTCAGGCAATGGAACAGGACAAATCTTCCGTTTCAATTTTAACCAGACCGGAGCACACACAGTGATGATCACTCCAATATGTGGTGGAAAAAAATGTGCACCATGCAGGATTATTATCACGGTAGTCGATACCCTCCCACCTCCTGATGGACCCATATCCCTCCCTGATCAAAAATGTGAAAATTATGCTTTTGAGTTGAGAAAAATCTACAGAGGAGATTCCATTGCGTATGAATGTAAAATCACCAATAAGTACACCGGATCCGAACCTAAATACAGCCCCAAAAGTATTCGGATAAAAATCAGAAATGATTCAGTTATTGCCACTGATAACAATGCAACCAAGGAATGGAGCAGAATCCCTTCGAAGTTTCCTCCGGGTTCGAGTCAGATAAAATGGACCAATAATTCAGGGGATATCCCTCAGGGAGAAACAAAACTCGGTACCCTCTATTTTGCTGTTCCATCTGTCAACCCGTTTTACGTCATCTACGAATGGCTCAATAAAGAGGGGGAAACTCTATGCAAAGATTCAATCGCACTGATTGATACCAGATTCTACTACGAACTTTCCAGGGAGCCTTCCTATACGATTACTGATATTTCCAACAATGTTTTGAGGGTCCAGTATTTAAACCATTATGCATCGGTTGAAAATATAAAAGTGACGATTTACGATGTCGAAGCAAAGAAAATAAAGCGCAAATCGAAGGATGTGATCAAATTAAATAGTGTAACAGGGCTAAACAGGATATCCATCGATATCAAAGATTACAATCTTGAACCAGGCAGGTTCTATCTACTGACCATTTCCGATTTCCATAACACTTATCATTTCAACTTTAAAGTTACCAACGATCGTGAAAAATAATATCCTCGTTTTATTCGCAATGATGTTGCTGGCTTACGGAGTGAAAGCCCAGACCGGAGGGCCAGGGCAGCCGGAATTTATGCAATTCCAGCAAGCAGGCACCTCGAATTTGGTCAACCCTTCGTCGGGTTCATTCTCTTATCAGATTCCCTTGTTCACCATTGGTGGCTATCCTATGAATTTAACCTATCAATCCGGAATTCAGATGGAAGATGTCGCTTCCATGGTTGGATTGGGCTGGAATTTGAATGCCGGAAGTATCGTCAGAACCTTAAGAGGATTGCCGGATGACTTTGATGGGGATATCATCACCAAGGAATATTCTGTCAAACCCAACGAAACTTTTGGCGGCAAACTGGGGGTAGATCTGGAAATAGCCGGATTGCCTCCGTCTCTCGGTATTTCTGTAGGTGCAGGGTTAGGCGTTTTCTACAATAATTACAAAGGATGGGGATTGGAACCCTCCTTAAGCGGTTCGGCCAGTCTTAGCGCTCAATCCAATGCGGGTGTGGGAGGAAGCGCCTCTCTGGGAATGGGTGTTTCAGTCAATTCGCAATCGGGTGTAGATAAATATTTGAGTCCGAGCATTGGACTTAAACTGGGGCAAGGCAATGACAGATTGGGCATTTCGCTGGGTAAAACATGGTCAGTGAATTCCAACGAAGGGTTGAAAGTCAGCACCAATATGAACCTGAGTTATGTAAGGGAATCACTAACAAAGGGTAAAGAAAAGACACCCATACAACGAAAAGGTCCAAATCAGCCACCAGGAGACCAATCTTCCACGGCGCTTCTTGGCATGACCAGTTGTTCCTACCTGAATAATTCCTTCCAACCTGATATAGATTATCCTTTTCTGAACAGCTCAGGAACCTATTCAGGCGCCATGGGTTGGGACGCCTATTATGTCGATCCGAACATCAGGGTAACCGGATATTTTTCAAAACAAACATTGGCCACAACCAGCCAGACTTTTGCAGCATATGGATCCATGTACGAGAGCAATTCGATCGGAGGAAATTCGCTCATGGATTTTAACCGTGAGAAAAGGCTTCCCTATTTTATTGGAGAATCAAAAATCTTACCCATCCCATTCAAAACCCCGGATGTTTTTAACCTGAACGGACAGGGATTATCCATGACCTTTTCGGTCAATAAAAATGATATTGGCCTTGTGGGAGACGCAGATGCGATCATCAATTCGAACGGCAATCAGGCAGGTGCCGAGGTTAATTTAGGCGCACTTTTCAAGGCCGGCGCCAACTTTGGGACCTCCGTTTCATTTCAAAAAACCGGGAAATGGAATGCGACCAATGTCAGCTTCAAACCGGAACAGGATGTGATTGGAAACAGCTTGTACCAGCAGTTTTGTCTCAAGAATCATGGGGAAATCAACAAATTTAATTGTTCTGCATTCTCCTTTTTGGGAGATTATAATCCTGTTCAATTCAATCTTCTGAATGAGACCCTCCTTACCCAATATTTAAGCAATGGGAGCCATGTTACATCCAATGTTCTGAACACGGTACAACCCGTTCGGCAATCAACAATCAATTACC
This sequence comes from Bacteroidia bacterium, assembly GCA_026391315.1. GTDB lineage: Bacteria > Bacteroidota > Bacteroidia > Bacteroidales > Prolixibacteraceae > CAINVV01. The sequence goes on along the minus strand of JAPLDT010000090.1, from coordinate 26,221 downwards.
TGACAGCCAATGAGGCGGATAAAATTGGGTTTGACAAACAAATAAAGTATTACAATTTCAACAATACGCCGGCGCCTCCGCTGAACAGAACATCTGACTATAGGAAAGGGCATCACCTTTCAGAAATTGATGTTACACAGCCCGACGGCATGAAATATGTTTTTGGCATACCAGTATACAACATCACCCAAAAAGAGGTCAGTTTCAACGTCACAGGCAATGCCACGGATCCTGTAAAAAACCTGGTTAATTATACAGAAAACCTGGATAATACATCGGGCAACAACAAGGGGATTGACAACTTTTTTGAATCTACGACAACCCCGGCTTATGTGACTCAATTCCTGATCACGGCCGTTTTAAGCCCCGATTACAGAGACCTGACAAACGATGGAATTACCGAAGACGATCTGGGCAACTATGTCAAATTCAGCTATTTTAAAGAAAACTTCAGTTACAACTGGAGAACTCCGTTTGACAAAGATTTCGCAACCTACAACAAGGGATTAAGAAGTGATGATCAGGATGACAAAGGTACCTATGTCTTTGGCAGCAAAGAACTCTGGTATGTTCGTTCCATAGAATCCAAAACAGAGATTGCTGAATTCCACTACAGTCAAAGGCAGGATGGATATGGAGTGATCGATGAAAATGGGGGGAAGAATACAGGTCAGTTTTTAAGAAAACTTGACTACATAGAGGTCTACTCGCTACCCGATCGAACAAGGAATGGCAACAATGCTACGCCAATCAAAACCATTCATTTTGACTACAACAATTTGTTGTGCAAGAATATTAACAATGGAGCTGTTGCCACTACCGGCAAGCTTGCTTTAAACAAGGTCGATTTCACCTATGAGCATTCAAAAGAGGGAAAACTTACTCCGTATGTTTTTGGCTATGGCAATAAACCGAATAATGACAATTTTAACCCAGATTACAACATCAGAAATGTCAACCGGTGGGGTTATTACCAGGAAAATGGCAATAATTTCAGTGATTGTAATGATAATTCCCCACTATCCAATATTGATTTCCCTTATGCCCTGCAAGATACACTTGAAATGAATAAAAATGCTTACGCATGGAATCTGACAGATATCACCATCCCGGGTGGAGGCAAATTGAAAGTGAATTATGAAGCCAATGATTATGGCTATATCCAGAATAAAACTGCAGGTCAAATGTTTAAGGTAACCGGTTTAGATGAAAATTCTTCATCCGCTTTTTATTATTCGTCAAATAATCAGATAGTCAATAACTACAGAATCTATTTTAAGCTGTCAAGCCCTATTAACAACGGAAATGCCAGTCTGGATAAAAATGAACTGGAAGAAAACTATATCAAGGATATAAAAGACGGGTTTCTGTATTATAAATTTTATGTGAAATTACTTCCAACTGGCTATTTTGATTACATAACCGGATATGCCAAAATATCAAATTTTGGAGTTGCAAGCAATAATAATTATGCCTGGGTTGAATTGGTGCCTGTTGCACTTGATGATGATAAAAATACAGACCTGTGTAATCCCATACTCAAAACGGCTTTCCAATATATGCGTATCAATAGGAATAACTTAGTCTTTCAAAATACTTCCATTGGAGCGCCGGGCAATTTTGCATCATTCATTCAATCTTTGCCAAGTATATACAGTCAATTGGGCAGTCAAATAACCGCCTCCGCGATGGGAGTGAATAAATACTGTCAATTCCAGCAATTTTATTGCAGGAATATTGATTTAAGTAAGAGTTTTATCCGTCTCTACAATCCTGTAAAAAAGAAAATTGCCGGTGGCAGCCGTGTAAAACAAATTAGTATTGATGATAATTGGAATGCGATGACCGGCAATACGCATCAGAATAAATCGTACACCACTTCCTATAATTATACGACAGAAGAGGCGAATCCGCTAAACAACAGCAAAGTGACAATAAGTTCAGGAGTTGCTGATTATGAACCAATGGTGGGTGGTGATGAGATTTCCCTGAAACAACCCATCTTTTATTCCGATAAAAAGAAATTGGCCCCGGACAACGATTATTTCGTTGAAGAACCGGTAAATGAATCACTTTTTCCTGCTCCTCAGATTACCTACGGAAAGGTTACTCAAATTACCAATGAAACAAATCTCAACGTAGCCAAAACCGGAAAAATTGTCAATGAATTTTTTACAGCCAGGGACTATCCTGTAAAAGTGAACCGGACCACGATTGATGAAAAGCGGGATAAAACCCAGTTCAATCCTATTCAGCTTCCATTTGTAGCCATTGATCAGCAGCATGATTTTGCCTCTGTTTCCCAGGGTTATTCGATTGAGTTGAACAATATGAGTGGGTTACCAAAAGCGACTTGGGTATATAACCAAAATGGAGACCGTGTTTCAGGGGAGGTCTCCGAATACTTTCCGAACAATGACCACTTCACTACAATTGACCACAGTGGCAGGATCTCCCGCGATAACAAAATGGGATTATCAGCCGAATATACCATTGACGGTAAAAAAAGCTATGATCAATCTGTCTCAACTTCTTACAATGCCAATTTGAATATGGCCGTTTTCGGAATAGTTCCCATCCCGATCATCATGCCTTTGTATTCCCAGATGACCGAAGAGAAGCAATTTCAATCGATCGTTGTCAACAAAGTAATTCATCGGAATGGCCTTTTAAAAAGTAAAACAATCTTCGAACAAAGCTCATCGGTCACCACAGAAAATTTGGCTTTTGATGAAATAACAGGAGAAGTCCTTTTAACGAAACTGGCCAACGAATTCAACGACACGATATTTTCCTTCAAATATCCTGCATGGTGGATGTACAACGGGATGGGGCCATCCTATACAAATGCGAAATTAAACATCAACAGCACAAATCAGTCCGTTTTTAAACCCTTTTTAAAAGTGGGTGATGAGCTAAGGTCTACAGGTACGGGTCCCCGGCTATGGGTGAAAGACCTGAATTCATCCGTTCCAATTTTTGTGAATGATTTTAGTTCACAAACATCTATCTCAGGGAACGAATACCAGGAGTATAATTCAGGGGCTAAAAATCTTTTGTCGGCTTCTGCAGGCCAGGTGATTACCTGGAATCAGAATCCACTCGCCAACGGAATTAAACTGGAATTTGGCCAGAACAAGATCCTGAACAGCTCTGCTATTGAGTATTATGATGATGCCGTTATGTACTGTGACTCTTGTGCAACCATCAAAAACAGGAAGGGGAAAAATGATTTCTTAGCAGGAAAGAGGGGAAATTATAAACCCAAACGAACCTGGTTCTTTTTGGAAGAAAGGTCCCCGGTTAACCTGGTTAACGGAATTACAAATATCAGGGAACAAGGGCTGTTCAGAATATACACTGACTTTTGGGGACTACCTTCAAATCCATCCTTAAACTGGACACCCGGTTACGCGAACTGGGAGTGGAAGGAAAAGGTCAATTTGACAAATGTTGACGGACAAACCATTGAATCAGAAGATAGAATAGGTAGAAAAACAGCCAGTTTATTAGGTTATAAAAATACTTTGATCACAGCACAGGCTACCAATGCAGCTTATGGTGAGACCTATTTTGATGGTTTTGAAGATTATTACTGTGCCTATTGTCCAATTACCACTGAATTCGACAGGGGCCATCCTATTCCTGCATCTCAGATGAGGCAGATTGGAGCTTCTTCCACTACATCAACCGGAAATGGTTCAACGCACCAGCATTTGGAATTGAAAAGAGTTAATGTGGTAAAAGGTAATCCGGTTATTTCAGATAATGAGTCACATACAGGCAAATACTCATTAGAGGTCCTGGGTTCTTTATCATTTACCATCTCCCCTCCGGTTGCCTGCAAAGGGGATAGGGGTAACCATGGGAATACGCCAACTGGCCCAAACGGTAATCCGGTGAATGATTCGGGATGTATTGAATGTATTGGTGGCTTTGCCCCGGATGCGAACAAGAAATACATCTTTTCCTGTTGGGTAAAAGTGAACAATCCGCAGCCCATTATCTCCTGCAGTGATGCCACGGTTGACATTGCATGCAGTGGTTCAGCGTCTGTCAGTTTAAAATCCGAGGGCCCGGTGATAGAGGGCTGGCAAAGGGTGGTGGGGGCATTCACTACAGCTTCCAACAATAGCGTCACCATCAATTTAAAGCAAGGCAACGCTGCAACTTTTTTTGACGACCTGAGGATATTTCCGGCAGATGGCAACATGGTTTCCTACGTTTATGATGATGTCAACCTGAGACTTACCTACAGCCTGGATGAAAACAATTACTTCACCAAGAATGAGTACAACAATCAAGGGGAACTGAGACGCATTAAGAAGGAGACAGAGAAGGGTATTGTAACCATCAAGGAGGTCAATTCATCCCTTGTAAAACATTAATAACTATGGCAATGCATAAATTCATACTGATATTATTACTGCCTTTCTTTGCTATTAATGTATTTGCAAAGCAGTATCCCAAAATTGATTTCCTCTTACCAGGAAATGCCTTGATGGCATACAAAGAGGGATCCATCAATTTTCCCGCCACCCTGCCAAACATCAATCCCGACCGGTTGAATAATTCAGATAGGGTTACATCCTTTCAAAATACGGTAGAACTGCTTCTCAAAAATCAATCGGCCTTTCATACCAATGCCAAAGTAACCGTATCGGCAAGGCTAAGTTATTACCCAATTAATGTTTCATCGCCGCCTGTTTCCAAAAACATCACACTGGAGATTAACAACAGAACCGACACGCTAACCAAAAGCATTATTTCCAGCATCTACGCATTCAGGAACGCTTATAAAGCCGAATTAACGATCACAAATGTAGTCGTCACATCTGATAAAGGAACCGATTTAACCCAATTGAAAACCAAATTGGCCGATTTTATCGAATTAAATATCGGGTTTCAGGAGGAACGACTTACCCGGATTAATTACAATATTTTTCCAACGGGACTTACTGCCTGTGAGGATCAGACAACTGACGAACTGGTAATTAACTGGAATAGTGTGCCTGATGCTGAAAAGTATGAATTGGAATACACTTTTGCCGATGATTACACTGATAATTATTCGGTGCCGGTAAATCCATTAAACATTCCTTTCAATTTTAAAGACAACAGCACAAGAGTCTCACTAAATGAAACTTACTATCGTTTCCCATTGGTTTTTGAAAGAGGCTATTTGCTCTACAGGGTGAGGGCCATTGGACGGGGCGGAAATAATCTTGAAAGTCCGGTCTATTGTAGATGGAGCGGGGCTGAGAATGGAAAGGTCTCCACCTTTGTCAATAAGTTCTACCATGGCAACGCGCATTCGGCCGACAAATTGAACTGGCAGGCAGCTTCCACTTTTGCCGAGGATGGAAAGCGCAGTGATATAGTTGGTTATATGGATGGGACCTTCCGTTCAAGACAGACTGTAACAGGGATAAATCTGGAACCACAATTGCCAAATAACCAACTACTGTTTGAAAGTTCCGATTGTTTTCAACCGGGAAGTGCGAAAGAGCGGGAAGTAATAGCCGGTGAGACCATATACGATTACCAGGGCAGGCCTGCCGTAAATATTCTGCCTGTTCCCACCAATTCTAAAAAACTCGAATATTTACCGCTTTTGAATATCAGCAACAATGTAAATTCTCCGAATACGACAAGAAAACCATATAACTGGCAGGACTTTGATAAACCAAACTTCACATGTCCCAACACCAATAAGTTATTTCCACAGCCTGATGCCGCAACCGGTATCATGGGTGCAGCTGCCTATTATTCAAACAACAATCCGAATAAACTTGGTTTTAACGCATTTATTCCTGATGCAGATGGTTTTCCGTTTACACAACAAAGTTATATGCAGGATAATACAGGAAGAGTAACGGCTCAAAGCGGAGTAGGCACTACTTTTCAATTTGTTAACAATCACGAAACCAGGTTCTATTATGCCGCTCCAAACCAGGAAGAACTGGACCGCATGTTTGGTACAGAGGTTGGTGATGCATTGAGATACAAGAAAAACGCTGTGATGGATCCAAATGGGCAGGTTTCCGTTGCCTATATCAATCCTGAAGGCAAAACCATAGCAACAGCTCTGGCCGGGAAAGCGCCCGATAATCTTGATCCTCTTGCCAATCAAACGACGAATACCATTGACATCTCCCTGATGAGTAAAAATGTGATGAATCCCGTCGATAAAACGCTTGTTATTGAACACCAGTTCGTGGTAACAAGCGACAATACTGATTATACATTCGACTATGCGATCAATCCGGAAACACTCAATGCAGAGTTATGTACCGGATTTCCGGTTTGTCTTGATTGTATTTATGACATTGACATTACCCTCAATAATACAGAAAGTTGTACTGGCACTCCGTTGGTTTCCTATTCCGGAACCATTGGTGATTTGCTGAACAGTAACGGAAAAACTGATTTGAACTGTAACAACAGCAGCAGTACCGGATCCTATCCGCATCACATCGTTAAGACACTTGGGATAGGTACTTATAACATTACAAAAAAAATTAGGGTCAATCGGCAAGCTGCCCTGGCATACATAGCCGAAGTACTGAAAGATACCTGTAAATCTCAGTGGAATGCCATATTGCATGATGAGCTTTCACGCGTTGATACCATGAATTGCTACAGGAGTTGTGCCAATTGTGCTCAGCCACCAGTCAAAACTGTAACATGCGATACAACCTACTGCAAACCCAATCCCAATCGATGCGACAATATCCGGTCCATGATGCTGGCCGATATTTCGCCAGGAGGCCAGTATGCACAATTTGCAAGAAATGTCAATGGCACCATCGATGCCAGTACCTATCCGTTGTCAATATTTAATCCTGGCAACATTTTACCCACTCTACCTACGCTTGCACAAATCAACCTCGCCTTGTCACCGTCCAGTTTTGCCAATTACAGCGACCTGGTTAACAATTGGCTGCCTGAGTATGCAGAAAAGCTACTCCCTATGCACCCCGAACATTGCCTGCTGGGTTGGTGCAGTTCCGATCATATTGATGCGACCCTCGATTTTGATTCCCAGCTACTTTCAACGCAGTTTTTTGGAGATGCTGTTACCAAAGGTTATTTTACCCAGGGCAGTCCGCTTCCCAATACCAATATTAAACCGTACGAGCAATTGCTGGACAAGGACCCGTGGTTTTTGAACAACGCTAATTCTGCTATTAAAACTGCCCTCTTAATTAAACTTAAGAATTACGGTTGTTCTACGACCATACCCGCTGATGAATTTGCCATGCAGATGGCCTGGTGTGCCCACAACAATCCTCCTTCAAACCAACAAGGCTCAACTCCGGTGATGAATCCTGGCGCACCTCCTTGCATCCTGCCAACAACTTATTTAGGTACACACGGTTTTGGAACTGATCCGAATGTAGCAGACCTCGAATGGACCTTCCTCCGCTCGCTCTATTTATCAGCTAAAAATGAGGCCATACAGTCCAGCCAAAATTCATACGCAGATGCCAATAACTGCAATTCACGATGTATTGGCGCAAAAGACTACAATGGCTGGGCACAATTCTCCTCGAATCCACCAAATTTTGGATCCCTGCACAATTATCCACCCTGCCAATCCTTCTTAAACCCATTTGTTTGGCTGCTATACAAGGATAAACAAAACCGGTTTGGCACCAGCCTGGACAATATTCTCAATGTAATGGCTGATGCAGGTATTTCCATGGACGTAAGCAGTGTCACGAACTATGATGATCCATGCCAATATGCACAAGCTATTGAAAATCAGTCAGGAAATATCAATCAGCAGGCAGCAAATACCCTTTGCGGCGGCACGTCTGATGGCGTCCTAGTTTCAGATTCTACTTGTCAAAAGGCCATTGCAGGCAACCTGAACCAACTCTTCAATTCTATCATAAGTTCTCTGCAAAGCAGCGCTTCCGTCACTCTAACATCAGGGCAAATACCCTCATCCATCAGTTCCATGGGGATAACCAGTGTTCGCGGATACCAGGGAGGGGATGCCAGAAATAGATGGATCAGGATTGACCTTGATCCTTGCATGGAGATTGAAATTCCGTTTCTTCATGGAACTATAGCTCCATTATCAGTATGCTGCATCAGCAATATATCCTGTACAGGGGTCAACTCCGGACCGCGCAGTTTTGACATGAAAGTTAACTATCCCATTGATTTTCCTCCAACGATTCATGTGGTTACAAAATGCAATCTTTTTGCAGGATGCAAGCGTACAACAAAACCTGTTTGCTCACAACCCTCCCCTTATATGGCTGCAGTAAAAGATTATCTGAATGGTATCTTCAATTTTATCACAACTTACCATGTCAATCCCACTCCAGGCCAGCTTGCAACCCTGATGCCTTCTGTTTTCCAAGACACCGTTCCCAAACAGTTACATACTGCAACAATGAACAGTGCAGCTGATTTCACGATTAATCTGGCCTTTTTTGATCCAAGTGGTCGCGATAAAAATTGTACGATAAGGTTGTTAAATAGTCCGGGAATCGACAACTGGAACAATGTTAAAAATATCATCAGCATTGCACCTGATCTGTCTCTGGTTCAAAATGGTGTTACCCGCGATTTCATTCTAAAAGTACTTAGTGGTACAACTCTCAGCAATCTGGCAATAGTCATAGTTAAAGGTCATGTTGATTGCTGGGCAATGAACCAATGCCCACCTGTGAGAACGTTGTGCGACAGCATACCTGTGATGCCTCCTTACCCTTATGTCAACAATTGTGTGAGGGATCTGTTGGCAACGGCCAATAGTAACGCCAGTAATCGTTACAACTCCTGGGTGGACAGCATGAAAACAGACCTTTTGCAACGTTATTATGCCAAATGTCTGAAGGCGCTGGAAGTATTTAACATGAAATATGAGGATAAACAATACCACTACACCTTGTATTACTACGATCAGGCGGGGAACCTTGTAAAAACCGTACCCCCGGCAGGCGTAAAATTGCTGGATCATAACCAGGCCCTGCAGGTACAATTATCCCGGCAGGCAGGCTACACTTCTTCAAATTTGCCTGCTCACATTAAAACTACCATGTATCGTTTCAATACGCTGAACGAGGCAGTCTGGCAAAAAACACCGGATGCAGGAGAGAGCCGTTTCTTTTACGATGGTTTGGGCAGGATTGTCGCTTCACAAAATGCACAGCAAAAACTGGAAGGCGATTTCTTCAGCTATTCCAGATATGATTTATTGGGACGTATGGTCGAATCAGGCAAGCTGAAGTCCGGGGCAATCAATTCCACTTTTACGAGGAATTTCAATGGCTGGATCAGTTTCATTAACAGTTTGTCTACCCGCACCGAAATAATCCTTTCGCAATACGATGAACCGTACCTGCCAGCCATCTCCCAGAAATTTGGAGCTGCAGGACAACGAAATTTGCGCAAACGCATCGCATCTGTTTTAAGTTTTGAAACAGCGGCAAAGCTCACCAACAAGGAATACTTCCATGCCACTCATTATTCGTACGACATTGCCGGTAATTCAAACAAACTTATTCAGGATTACCCCAATGGCATCATTGGCGACAAATCCCTGGAATACGATTATGACCTGCAAAGCGGAAAGGTGAACCAGATAACCTACCAACGGGGCTTTATGGATCAGTTTATCCACAAGTACAGTTACGATGCTGCCAACCGTTTAATACAGGTTAAGACAAGCACGAACGGCGTGGTATGGGAAACCGATGCCGAATACAAATACTACCGCCACGGTCCGCTTGCCCGGTTGGAATTGGGTACCGATAAGGTCCAGGGACTTGATTATATGTACACGTTGCAGGGATGGATCAAAGGGGTGAACGGTACTACCGACACCACCAAAACCGACATGGGACAGGATGGCATCATCGCCCCAATAACCCCGGGCACTGCACCAACCTCACCGCAAATATTTACCGTTGGTGGAATACCCATGTATATGTACACTATCGGAATGCTGATTGGAAATGGCTTTAATGGTCCTGGCTATGGTGCCATCAACAACCCCGTGGCACGCGATGCCTTTGGATATGTTCTTGACTATTACCCATCCGACTATACTGCCATACAAGTTAATACCTGCCTTGACGGGTTACAGCCATCAGCCGGAACAGTCAAACCCCTTTACAACGGGAACATCAGCCGCATGTACACCCAAATAAAGACCCTCGGCAACAATGGTTACAACTATACCTACGACCAGCTCAACCGGATCACCTCGCAGCATGCATGGAAAATCAGTGGCACCAGTATGTCCATGCTTCAGAACGATGCATACGGTGGTACGTTTAGTTATGATGCGGATGGAAATATCCTCAATAAAGTACAAAATGGTACGGCTGCGACCCCTGCCATGGACAACCTTGATTACTTTTATTTTGATGCCACGAATGGCACATACAATCCGGCCACAAGTATACCGGCCAATGCAACCAACAGACTGGCACAGGTAAAAGACCAGGTACCGGCAGGCAATTACAACACGGATATTGACACACAAAATCCGAACAATTATGCCTACAACCAGATTGGTAATTTAATCAGCGATGCCGCCGAAAATATTACGCAGATTGACTGGAGCCTGCAGAACAAGATCACCCAAATATCCAGGAGCAGCGGACCCAATCTTCGCTTCCAGTATGATGGTCTGGGCAACCGGGTCATGAAGCATGTAGCCAACGGCACAGCTTTACAAAATGGCCAAACATTTTACGTGAGGGATGCAAAAGGCAATGCATTGGCTACTTACGCATACAAGATCCCAGCAACAGGGGGAACAACGCCAAAGCTTTTCTGGAGCGAGGCAGATATCTATGGCAGCAGCCGGATAGGGTTGTACGCGCCCGATACTTTGATCACCTCAGTTCCGGTTAATGTGACAGATAACGCATACCTGACCATCAGCCGTGGCTTCAAGCAGTACGAACTCACCAACCACCTTGGCAATGTACTGGCTACCATCACCGACCGAAAAATACCATCAACATCCAGCGGGGCGATCACTTATCAGCCGGAAATTCTAAGCGGGCAGGATTATTATGCATTTGGAATGCAGATGCCTGGAAGGAGTTTTAGCGGGGGAAAATACAGATATGGGTTCAACGGGAAGGAGAATGACAATGAAGTGAAAGGAGTTGGGAATAGTTATGATTTTGGTGAACGTATTTTTGACCCTCGTATTGGTAGATGGATGAAAAGTGACCCATTAGAGATGAAATATCCTATGCATACTCCTTACAACTATTGCGCTGATAATCCAATATTGTTTATTGATATTGATGGAAGTGACTGGTTTGTTAATAGTAAAACTGGATATGTTATATATGTAAAAGATGCTTCTGCGGTAACACAACAAGTTTTTGATAAGTTTAAGATGGGTGGTAACCCAAATGATTATGACAGATTAGGATCAAATAATATGTTTGGAGACAAAGTGTCTAAAAATTTATTGTCAAGAAAAATGGTTTTTATTGATAATCCAGAGATGTTTATGAATAACATAGGATATAAAAAAGCTGAGATAGTAAATATTGAAGAAACTGAGTTTGTAAGTGGTGGAGCAATGGGTGGTGAAGAAAGAATCAAGTCAGATGTCCTTGATTTAAATGAAGGTGTATCCAAAATTACATATGTGAAACCAGAAGAATTAAATAAGAAAAAAATAATATATAATAAAGAAGATAAAGGCAGATATAGTTCAATAACAAGAATTCTATATAAACTAACCAAACCATATGGTCAAGATAGTCACGAAACGGCTGAGATTTATGGAAATAAGCATGAAGCTATTGATAAAACAACGGAGTTTGGTTTTAAAATAGCAGAATTTATAAAAACTTTATTGGAAAAGGTAGAAGTGGTAAAAAAATAATATTACAAGCTCATTATCAACAGAATTGAATTTAATATAATGAATAATCTCACTAAAATAGCAGTACTCCTCACATTGTTCCTGGCCTTCCAGGCAAGTGCCCAGGAAAAGGAAAAGAAGAAGCTCTTCACCCTTAGCGGCGATATGGGGATCTGGTACGAAGGCTACGGGCTCGACAAGACCCCTGGCTCACCGGTACCCGATTTCTACAAGGCCCGCCGTCCGTGGAGCCTGTTCCGGTACACCTTTAACCCCATCTTCAACATCGGGAAATGGGAGATTCCGGTCAACTTCAATTTTAGTCTAAGTCCGGGATTGAGCGGATTCAGTCCGGGGTTTGGAGGTTTCAATTCAAACCTGAACAACTTTATTGTACCCGGAGCTCCGAAATTAAGTATCTGGCAGTTTCTGACCAATCCGGCGAATAATTTTGGACTGCGTCCAAAAATTGGTTCCACCGAGTTTATGTTGGGTACCCAATATCTCAAATACAGCGATCTGAGTACAGGAGATTTGGGAATATTTGGTTATGGCGTTAACTTATCTCCCGGTAAATTCCGGATCAAGTTGTTTCGCGGGGTTTCGCAAAGTCCTGTCAATTACCTGGCGCCCACGCTCATCCCTCCGTCCGACGGAATCGTTGGCGCTTACCAGCGAAACCAGTGGATGGCGCAATTTGGTCTCGAGAAAGAGGGAAAATACTTTGCGGGTTTCAATGTGGTAAAATCTGTTGATAAAACGGGTTCTGTTACCTCTCCTCCCATATTTCCCATTGTTCCTCAGGAAAACATGGTCGTCAGCTTTTTGGCGAATGTCACCACCGATAAGGGTTGGAAGTACTTTGTAGAGTTGGGACAGAGTTTTTATACCCGGGACCTGAATATGCCACTATCTGCTTCTCCGGTAGAAGATTTTAAGCCTTTTATCAGCACCCATACCTCCACCGGTAAGGACAATGCAGTAACATTGGGAATTCTCAAAAAAGGCAAAGATTGGGAAATTGGCACCAAATTCAACTACTATGGCGCCGGGTATTATACAGCAGGCTACCCCTTTATGAACAACGACAGGATGGAATACCTTCTAAATACGCGCTTCAACGCCTGGCAAAAGAAGATGAACATTGTAGCCAGCATCGGTGAACGTTTTGGCAACCTGAGCCGGGTTTCAGGTCCCGACCTGACCAAACAGATCATCGCCAATGTAAATGTATTTACGCAGTTCAACGATCGGTTCAGCATGAATGCCAGCTTTAACAATTTTGGCTTCAACTCGCCGGGACTGTCAGGGTATAAAAGTGTAAGCAACGAACTCAGTATCAACCCAGCTTATACCTGGAGCAACTCCACCATGAGCAACCTGCTGAGTGGCACCTATACCTGGAGCAAATACAATGAAACCATTTTAAATGTGACAACGAATAACAATACCCAAACCGCTCTGATCCTTTATGTCCCTACATTTTTCAACAAGAAAATCAGTCCGGATTTCAGCCTCATGTGGTTCAAAAATGCAACGCTTTTGATAAACCTCACCCTGCTCACTGCCACTAGCGGAATGAGTTGGAAAGTGAGCAAAAAATTCAAAGTAAAAGGACAATTACAATATTGCCTCAGCACGATGACCCCTTTCACCGCCAATAAAAATTTGCTGGCTACCGGCAGTTTTGACTGGAATATATTAAAAAAATTAACCTGGCAATTGGCTGTGACGGCAAACCTTTACCATTTCGGATCCGAATTACCGGGGAATTCTTTAACCCCTCCTTATCCGGGAGTTCCTGGATATTTGGAGAGTACTTTGAGAACAGGACTGCAATACAAATTTTAGAGCTAAATAATATTCATCAGAAATGAAAAAAATCATACTAAATATATCTCTTGGAATGCTCCTGATTGTTCAGGCAACCCAGGCTCAAATCACCCTTAACCTGGCGCTAAACAGCAGGCCGCAACCCTATCTGTCAGATTGGATCTATCCGATCAACGGACAGATGATTATCTCCTACCAGGAAGGGACTGTAGCTCACGATCCAAATGTCAAATTGAGAACCACCCTGCTCGACCAAAGCGGAAGTATCATAGGAACTTCAAATGTTAATGCGGCGCGGATTTATACCCTAAGACCAGGAGTGAACCAGTTCACCATGGCCGATGCGTTGCAACTTCAAAATTTGTTACTGCCCGGAAATGTGCAGATCCTTCTTCAGCGCACAGGTCGCCTGGCTGCAGGTCAGTATCAGTTGAAGGTTGAAGTAGTGAATTCTGCCGGAGATATCGTTCTGGCCAGGCAAACCCGCCTGTTTTCAATGGTATCCTACCAGCTGCCTGTTCTCATGCAACCTGCCAATGAAGCTAAGCTGGATGCCCGCATCGCACAAAATATGATCACCTTCCGGTGGACAAGCATCATTCCAGCTTCAGCGGAGCTTACCTTTTACCGGATACAGGTATACGAAATTCTGCCGGGACAGCAACCGATGCAGGCTTTCCGGGGCAATCGTCCGCTGTTGGATGAACCGGTGTCAAGAGGCATCACCCAATATCTTTGGAGATCAAATCTGCCGATGATCGATTCAACTGCCAACCACCGGTTTATCTGGACTGTACAATCACTCGATGTGAACGGAATGCCCATCCCAACCTTGGATATGACCAGTCAGGGAAGAAGCGAACCCGCCATGTTCGAAATTGTGAACCAAATGGGTAACCTGAAAACGAACAGCAAGAATGAAGATCTAATAAATCACTGACAATGAGACAAATAATTTACCTGTGTTTACTTAGTTGTCTTGCTCTGCAATTGTCAGCCCAGGAGAACGAGGAGAAAAAGGCGGCCACCCTGGTTTTCCATTTTTTCTACAATGATTTTAAGACTGCACAGCAAATCCGGACCAGTTCACTCAAAAATGTGCTTGACAATCATCTATGGAGCAAGTTTGGCCAAATGCAAATGGGTTTTGGTTTCAACTACCTGAAAGGAATCACAACTAAAATTGATGCGGTGGCTACCTTAGATGGCAGTTCTACCGATTACCTGTACAAAGATGGGACGACCCATGGCAGTAGTGCGCTTTTACTGGATGCCAATGCAGGGGTGAACCTCAAATTGCTGACCGACCGGCATAAAGTTGTTCCCTATTTATCAGCCGGGCTTGGAGCTTCCTTGTACAATGGCAAATCCGGTTTCTATCTACCGTTGGGCGCAGGAATCCAGTTCAATCTGTTCAATGAGGCCTTTGTGTTGACCAATGTACAATACAGAAATGCTTTAACATCAGCTGTGAACAATCATTTTCAATACAGCATTGGCGTTGGCGCCAGCCTGGGTAAAAAGAAAGCAAAACCTGGCAAAGCCGAAGAGCCGGTAATAGTACCAGTACCAGTTAAGAAAGAAATTATAGACCTTACAAAAGACTTTGTCATTGCCGTAAAGGATGAAGTTACAGGACAGCCGTTACCCTACGTGGAGGTCGTTGTGAGCGGACCTGAAGGCAAAAGGGTAAGCGGTAAAACCGATGCGGATGGAAGGGTTACTTTCAATGCATTAACACCTGGTGATTACACCGTTAGTGGTTTACTTAACAATGTCAATACCTCTGTTCTGCCTATCAAAAAAGATAGTTTTGAAACCAATGACAAGCAACTCAACCTTACCTTAACCCACAACGATCCGCGGTTTACACTTTCGGGTATTGTCGTCAACAAGACCAAAAATATACCGGAAGGAGGAGCTGAAATCAATGTTTCCAACGATACAAGAAGCAGCATCGTTACACAACAAAGTCATGCCGGGGATGGAATTTTCCGGGTTCAGTTGGAAGCCGGAAGCGATTTCACGGTAGTTGGAAAAAAAGCAAGTTATATCTCCAACATCGAAAAAATCAGCACCAAAGGGTTGAACAGAAGTGCCACACTGTATGTCAAACTGGAGTTGGGCATTGAAGAGGCTAAAGCCGGACAAAGCATTCAGCTGAGCAACATCTATTTTGAAACCGGAAAAGCAAACCTGAACACAGGTGTCTCATCTGATTTGGACAGACTGATTCAATTTTTGAAAGACAATCCGGCATCAAGACTTGAGATACAGGGACATACCGACAACATCGGTGGTTTGGAGGTCAACAACAGGCTTAGCCAGGCAAGGGCAAACAGTGTGGTAGACTACCTAACGAAAAAAGGGATTGACAGGAACCAGCTTATCGCCAAGGGTTACGGACCATCTTTGCCGGTGGCAGACAATGCAACCGCCGAAGGAAGAACCAAAAACAGACGCGTTGTGATGAAAGTAATACAATAACTTTTAAAAAAAGTATCATGAAAAAATCATTCATTTTTTTAATGTTCTTACTGGTAGTAACAGCATTCTCGCCAAAATCAGTTTTTGCAGGTGAACCCATTGAGGGGGTTGATGTTAAGTTGGGCAAAAATCCTGGAGGTATTGTTTTTACAGGAATTACCGGCAGGGATGGTAGAATCTCCTGTAAGCTTGAGAAAGGGGCGTATCAACTAGAATTATCATTTAACCAAATTGATGAAATTTTACGAAAAAGAGACAAGGAATATGCAGCAAAACCTGCAAACTACATCATTGAATTGTCTCAAAGCATGCCAAATCAGTCCTTGACAACAAAACCAATCAACAGGGGAACCCGCGAAATTAGCATTGTATCCAAGGAAAGCGGGAATTTTACAGCAACGCTGATTTATACCAAAGTCAGGTAAACAAGACCAAGTTATGAAGCGAGATCAAGCGCTCAACATCATCGTTCCGTTGCTTCTTTTTATCAGCCTGGCAGGTTGTGGTCTGTCCATTAAGAAGCACAACGACTATCTGGTTTCTTTCAATGATACCATTAAGGATCAATGGGGCTATAAAAATCAGAACGGGGAGATCATTATTCCTGCCGGGAGATACGCAAGATGCTTTACCGATACCTTTAAAATCTATGCTTTTGTAGTAAAACCAAATTCTGGTTTATTTTTAGCGATCGACAGGCAGGAAAACGTTTTGTATGAGGTCTTTCCATTTGACAACGGACCGGACGGACCGTCGGAAGGGCTGTTCAGGATATTGGCGGACAAAAAAATTGGCTACGCCGACTCATTGACTGGCAAGATTGTGGTAAAACCACAATTTGATTGTGCCTGGCCTTTTGAGAATGGGGTTGCAGAGGTTAGTACTGACTGCAAAACACAAACGGAGGGTGAACACAGCATTTGGATAAGTAACAAATGGTACTACATCGACAAGAATGGAGAGAAAGTTGAGAAACCGAAACCGATAAAATAAATTATTTTCTTATGAAAAAACACCTTACCTTACTTTTACTGATAATTTCATTTCAGGTAGTTGCTCAAACATACCCTGTAACAGGTATTAATATTTCATTGTCGGGCAATCCGGATGCCAATACCGCCAATTGGGGAACCGGAACATCCATGCTGACGATCACAGCCACAACTAAAGCGGAAAACGGAAGGGTGGCACCTCATGTAATGGAAAGTAAGCTGTTGGTAATTATTAAAAAGGGAGGTGCCAAAATTTGTGGTATCTATACCGGTAATTCTGCACCTTCATCGGGTTTCAATACGCTTACTAAAGTGTGGAACGGCACAAATGCTGTTGCATTTTTAGGCCAGGATTGTGTACTAACTCCCGGCGATTATGAGATATGTGTTCAGTTTTTTGGTAATGGACCTGCCGGGGTTGTTCCTTTAAGCGAGGAAAAAACAAAGGCATTTTCAATAAGGGCGACTGAGCAGCAAACCAATCCAATTGGCCCTATTTCCATTTCATTGCCGGCCAGCCCGGATGCCAATACTGCCAACTGGGGAAGCGGGACATCCATCCTGACGATCACCGCCACAACTAAAGCGGAAAACGGGAAAGTGGCACCTCGTGTGATGGAAAGTAAGCTATTGGTAACTATTAAAAAACACGGGGCCAAAATATGCGGTACGTATAACGCCACCTCAGCTCCTGAATCCAATTTCAATACGCTTATTAAAGTGTGGAGTGGCAGCAACGCAGTTTCATTTTTAGGGCAGGATTGTGTATTACCTCCCGGCGATTATGAAATCTGTGTTCAGTTTTTTGGTAACGGACCTGTGGGGATGGCTCCATTGAGTGAAGAAAAATGTAAACCATTTTCAATAAGAGAGAAAGAGCAGCAAATTTTTCAGTCACCGCAAATTATTGCACCAGCTGAAGGCACTATACTAAGCGAAGCTGATGCAAAAAAACCAATTACATTCAGATGGATACCTGTTATACCCAGACCACAAGATCCTGTCACTTATCGTTTAACGATTTGGGAACTCGAGCATGGACAAAGCGGAACGCAGGCAATGATAGCAAACCAACCTCTTTTCACCAAGGATGTTGTCAACCTTACACAAACCTTTGTAAACAATTTAACAACCGTGCCATGCTTACCTCCTTACTTCTGTGATTTTATATGGAATGTTCAGGCACTGAACCATGAAGGCAAACCAATTGGGGAAAATAATGGCACCAGTAAACCATCTGTATTTAATATCGCAAATAATGAGCAAATAAAAAATTCAGATGGGAAAGGCGATATTGTAGATCAGAAGGGTATCGGCACGATAATATTAGATCTGCCACTTGAACCGGATGACACTACGCTATTCATAATTTACAGTGGTGTAATTGGATTTAATTCTAAGGACAAGTCGCTCGTAGCCAATCCGGAAGAAAAAGTGGGTGGTGAAGCATGCAAGGATTTTAGTGTTGTTTTTATGGAGGACCGGAAAATCTATAGAGGAGATTCCGTTTCTAATGGTTTGATGCAGAAAAGAAAAATCTATAAGGGAGATTCCATTTCAAGCAGTTTGAATACTGATTTAATGGAAAAGAGAAAAATCTATAGAGGAGATTCCATTACCTATGAATGTACCATAACCAATAATTACAGAGGCGATAATCAGGCAAACAAGCCCAAATCCTTTAGAATTAAGGTAAATAATGATTTGATAATTGCGGTTTATAGAAGTATCGCCGGAAAATTGACGCGAACGCCTTCTAAATTTCCCCCGGGTTCAAGTCAGATAAAATGGACAAATAATTCTGGAGATATCCCGAATGGTAAGACCAAATTGGGGATTATCTGTTTCGAACATGTTAAAACAGGCCCGATAACCGTAATCTATGAATGGCTGAATAAGGACGAAAAGGTTATTTGCAGCGGAATCATTGTCATGACAAGCACTGCCGGGGAAGTCCGCGATATCCTTTCATATAAAGGAGGTAACAGTAATCAGCAGGAAGAGACACGAACTAACCCTGATCTCATCAAACGATTGGCAGATCCCGAGGTAAATCCCGAACTGGCACGTAAGATTCCGGATCCCACCGCGAGGCTGAAAGCGTCTCAAACTGTTCCTTCACTACTATATCCGTCGTCCAATCGACCGCCAACATCTAATAGGCCCACATTCGAATGGAAAATTGAAAAACAAGAAGTCGGGTCTGTAGCTGTTAAAGATGTAATATTTGAACCTAATGATGAACCTTTATGGTCAATTGTGGTCAAGGAGTTGGAAGAAGGCAAAGACATTGAAAGCGGGAAAATACTCTTTGAGCGTGGAGGTATTCGTGAAAATGTATTCCGATATCCAACAGACGCACCTAATCTCGATTCCACCAAAAGTTATGGTTGGCAAGTGTCAATGATAAAAAATGGCAAATTGGTGGGCATGACCCCTTTCAGTAGTTTTAAACTCTTAAAAGTCATGGACAAAGCTGATGGAAAACCAGATGCAAGAAAATACTACGAACTCGGAAAAGTGCCATCCAATACAATAACTAAAATATCCAATGAAACCTTAGATGTGCAGTTTTTCAATAAATATGCTTCGGCTGAAAATATAAAATTAACTATTTATGATGTCGAAGCTCAGAAAATAAAACGCAAATCAAGGGATGTAATCAAATTAAACAGTGTAACCGGGCTGAATAGAATATCCATAGACATTAAAGATTATAACCTTGAACCAGGAAGACTTTATCTTTTGACAATTTCTGACTCCCATACTGACTATAATTTCAACTTTAGAGTGACCAACGATCGGGAAAAATAATAGAGCAAGAAATATTAATAATGATCCGATTAATATACTAAAATGAAAACCAGAATAATCATATTAACCTTCATCTCAATATCACTCACTATGTGCAATATGACTTTTCTGAAACACAAAGATTACAGGTTTCGTGTAAAAAACTTCACCTGGAATATAAAAGTCGAAGGCCTGCCTGGCCATGCATATATAAATGATTCGAAAATCATTTTCGGTAGAAATGCGGATTCAACATTTCTGTTGTTATCATCAGACAATGGTGCCATTTTAGAAACGCTAAAGCCATTTACTGTCGAAGAGGAAAAAGAATATCATCGTGTATTTAATATTCCTGTCGACAAACAGAAATATTTAGCAGCAAATTTAGAAACTGTAGACAGACAATTCCGGGGCGATGAAGAAACCTACTATCTGATTGTTAAAACCCTTTCAAACAAAGAGTTTAAAATCCTGTTCAGTCGCGGACAATTTTTCTCCATCCAGGATATTACCCATTTCAAGGATGGGAAGTATATCATGACATACAATGGAGAGTCAGGATATGATACGATTCCTTATCACATTCATATTGGACTTTTTGATCTGGGAAAGATAATAAAGAAATAAGGGTAAAAATTATTAATTAATAGTATAGACATGACTACAGGTTTCGTTAGTTGGTTTTTGAGTGTTATTGTTCTGGTTTTGCTATTCCTGTCCGGATATATCATGAAAAATTCGGTAAACTTGCTGATAACAGGTAAAAGAGCGCAAGGCATTGTGGTGGGAATGGATAGCTCATCACGTTCAACCACAGATACCACGAAGGCACCTTTGCTAACTCCCCTCGTTGAATTTGTCACCTCAGAAGGGGAACATATCAAGGTTCATGGCCGTTCCTATTCCATAAAACCGTCATCGCAAACAGGTGATGAAATAAAAGTTGCCTACGACAAGTCAAATCCAAAAAATGCCCAATTGCTCTTGTGGGGGGAGTTTCCGCTCGCACCTGCAGGCTTTCTTCTGGGCTTTGCCATTCTTTTAATCATGATGTGGATGGGAGGGATCCTTATTTCGGATGACCCAAAATTGGATGATCCGTTACACCTCCTGCCAATTGTCGTTGCCCATTTACACCTGAACCCGGTTCGCTACATTGTTCTTTTTGTACTCTTTTTTGCGATCCCCACGTGTGTGATTGGGACCTATTGGACCTCCCAAAGAGCTATCGACATGCTCACTAATGGGATTAAGGCGGTGGGTGATGTCACTGGATTCGAAAGAGTTTACTCGAAAAGTAATGATGGCACTACTGGAAGTGGTGTGTTTCCCATGATCACTTTCAAGGATGCATCCGGTATAGGCCACAACATCCACGGATCGACAGCCAAACCTTTGTCCCGGCTGAAAACAGGCGACAAAGTGGAGGTTATTTATCTTGCCAACAGCCCAGACCGGGGAGTCGTGAATACGTGGTCTGAGTTTTGGATTCCCCCCGTGTTTTTTGGATTCATGTCGGTTGCTTTGTTGGTATTGCTTTTTCTTGTTTTAAGTGGGTCCAAGAATATCGTCACAGAAACCTATGACCCTGGAACTCACAAAGAACTCAAAACATCCGGCGTTTCAGCCATAGCTACAGTAATTAAGGCAGATCAGAAAGCCAGGTCTCTTCATTACCGGATCGATAAGGACAACCGGATAGTTACCACAAAATTAGCTGATTTTGTTTCGCTTGAAGCAGAATTTACTTTCTGGATACCACCCCGAACCGGAGCGGAAATCAAAAAAGGCGATCAGTTTCGCGCCTATCTGGACTCGCTGAAGCCTTTTGAGAAATTCTACATCGATTTCAGCCAGCGATTGGGATCTGACCGAAACGTCAAATCAAAAGCAGAGGAAGTCATTGAAGCAGAGGAAGGAGAAAAAGTTATCATCCGAAAACTCACTAACCTCCTTACTAAAAGTTCACCTTACTTATCACCGGAAAACGTAAGTGAAATCCAAACGTTACTAAAGGAAGACAATCTTTCCCTGGCTTTTGAAAAGCTGGTCACCAGGATCATCAACCTGCCAAGACCACTTCCAAATCCCCTCCTAAAAGTCGATTGGGACGATATTTTACAACTCGGTATCAAACTAGAACTAAATGAATTA
Organism: Bacteroidia bacterium; assembly: GCA_026391315.1. Lineage (GTDB taxonomy): Bacteria > Bacteroidota > Bacteroidia > Bacteroidales > Prolixibacteraceae > CAINVV01. The sequence continues at coordinate 4,102 of JAPLDT010000090.1, read as the reverse complement.
GCCGAAGACGATCCCGGATTTTGGAAGAAATTTCAAGCTTTTAAAACGGGGCTAAATTAATCTGCCCTGGTTCTTTCACTAGCTTCTAATCTTTGAAAAATATTTAAAAAATTGACAATAATGAAACTTAATAAAATTGGATTATCCCTGGCAGTTCTGATTTTTGCCGGAGGAGGATATTGTTTTTCTCAATCTCAACAAACAGGACAAATTATGAAAACAGACATCAAACAGGCAGAACGTATCGCCACAATTGAAAAAAGAATCGCAGAAGCCGGAGATGATTTTGTTTCGCTTACGGCAGAGGAATATGACCTCTTGCTTTCTCAACCTTTGGGATCCATCGAAGGATTCATGCCTCTTACCAAAACTGCAGGTGGAATAATGCTTGGCATCAGATATCCTGAAGACTCAAAAGTTTATAAAACGGACGTACAAGTCGTTTTTCCGAACATTCCAAATATTAGCGAAGGTGAAGTATTTGTCTATTTCGACTATGTTAAAGGCACCAACGGCCATGATTATCTTGATCGCCAAGGCAATACCGAAATAAAGGAGAATGGAACCTACGCAGACGATGATTTTACGCAACTAACGCTTGATGAAGAAACTAGCGATTCAATATCATACTGGTCCGGAAGCCGGTATGTCAACCTGCGCGATCCAGAGGATAAAATGACAGTCCGTGCACTTGGTGCATTGGGCGGTGACATTAAATTGTCAGCTGTTTCCGGTAAAGTTGTTATGCTTCTTCCTACAAATATTATCGGTCTCACCTTAACCAAAAAAGATATTGGCATTGAAAAACCTTTTGCCGGTGGCGTAATTACTTTGATTGAGATCAATGACAATAATCTTTCTTTTCATTTTTATAAAGGCAACAAAAACATCTATGCCTGGACTGTTTATGATGATTACCAAAACCAGTTGGATATTGATGATGTTAGCGAAAATAATGGTCTATATCAGTTATCCGTTGAGCATGCTAAGAAACTAAACTTATATCAGGCCGACATCATCCGCAAGGAGTTTCCTTTTTCTTTTGAAATAAAAAGTCAATCTGTTTCAGAACAAACGTCAGCCGTAGAAGAAACGAAAGCCGAAAATAAACAACCAGACGTTCCGGTACCGGTTTATCTCGATGCAAAAGATCCGATTTTTCTGAATATCCATAGCAGAGTCCTAAACGATCTGAAATTATCAATTAAAAATGCAGATCCTGAAATGCCGGAGAATAAACTGTTGGCAATCAAAATGGAAACATGGCCCAAAGAAAAACAAAACCAGCTTCAGACAATTCTCGAAACATCCATGACCGATTACGTTGTTCAGTCTCAGTTGAAAACAGAGATATTCAATTATGGGACTTTTTTGTCTATTCTGGGTAGTTTTGGGAATATGGAACAGCAGGGAATAGAAAGCGAATACGATATTCGTGTTCGACACCTCGGTGGTGTTAATTATGTGGCTGAGTTTTGGGAAGATGCTGAAGCGCATGCGCTGGCTATTGCGAAAAACCCAGCAAACGACGATATCGAAATATTCAAGGAATTGATCAGATTATCAAGCGGTAAGCAATCTATTTCAACTGAGAATGGTGCAACTACTACGCAAATGGTCGCTTCGCGATACACAAAAATGACAGCCCTGATTTATACCCTCGAAAAGGATGGTTCGCTTATTTTTCGCGATCCATTTCAGCCAATGATTGATTTTTTAAAGAAATAAAACTCATTTATACTTTGAAGAAAATGAAAATAATAATAATCTTTTTAGTCTGCGTTGTGGCAGTTATTTTGTCTTCGTGTTGTTTTAAATGCAGGGAATGCACGTTGAAGATAAAATACGCGTGGAAAGTTACACGGGATAAGTGTGACATTGTCAATATGCAAAACGACAGCTTAATCTTTAGTGAAATCTATTTCAAGAGCGATCCTTCCAGAATCGGTAACACCCAACATGTTTATGAGGATAAGAACTATGTTATCAACAAAGAAAATGGCCTGGTAATAGGCACTTTGCCGGGTTTTGTTCCTGGGACTGCTGAAAACAAGTATTTACACAATGTTGGAAAAAACACGATAAAAAAAGGCATTTTATTTGAGACAACGACATCTCAATTTACTGTTTCAGAGGACTATAAAGGTTATAAAATTGTATTGCAGGAGTGGTATAAAAACATAAGGAGCAGCAACAATACCGTGTATAGTGTTCTGATATTTAAGGGTAAAAGAATAAAAAGCGAATATTGTTTGCCAGGGATTTATGACTTCACGTTTGACAAAACATCGCTCTATTTTGTTTCCAGCGGCGAGGTTTATAAATTCAACTTTGACGAATTAATAAAATGATCATGGAAAATGGAAAAAGTAACTCTATTTTATCTTGAAAATTCTAACATTAAAATATCTATGCAGATCTATTTTAATGAGAAGTACCAGTTATACTTCGATGGGTATGATTCTGGTAAACTCGTTGAAGAAACCTTCGGGGATTCTGATTATGAATATATCTATACAATAGAGCCAGAGGAAGTATATAAATTCTATCAAATTTTTAACTTAAAGGATGGGGACAAGTCAGGTCTGTTACAAGCCATAAAAAAAGAATTTAGTGTGAATAAAGCTTACTCATTATTTGGGGAATTCATGCTGGCTCATGACATTAAACATCAACGTTTTACATGGCACTAAATGACTAAATATACCAATATAGCAGTTGTTCTACTATTGATTAGCTGTAATCTAGACTCATATAAAATGAATTGGAAAGTTATAAAAACAAATGGTACAGGCAATACTACTGATTCGACAGGCATTGATGATGTTCTTAAAAAACTATATTTTATTAATGAAAAAGTGGGATTTTTCGGTGGTGATAATTCTGATTTAGTTTTTTTAAAAATCATGGACTGGAGAAAAACGGAACGAATTAAAGAAGCTATTTTATTCAAAACATCAGACGGAGGGTCTGTTTGGAAAAAGCAAATTCCATTTGACAAGGGGGAGGTCTTGTGCATGCAATACATTGATTCTACTTTATTTGCCCTAACCCAAAGTTATTATGGTGAAAATTCAGATAGTGTTCGTTCCCATATATATACATCAATAGACAACGGTGATAATTGGATATTATCAAGTACTACTGATTTTAATTTAAGAGAAATCAAGTTTTGGACAAAAAATAATGGAATAGCAACTTCAGATGAATCACAATATTACAACAGCAAGGAAGCAATCTATGAAACAAAAGACGGGGGCAAAACCTGGATTGAATTAAAAAACTTGCCTGCAAAAGTATCCGGTAGTTACGAATTAAGTAAAAATGGAATTGTTTATTATTTACCGCAACTTACTGGTAATTATATTGGATTTAATTTAATTACCGGAGAGACAACAACCTATCAGATACCAAGTAACATCAATCCGTTTTCTTTATATTTAGATAATAGAGATAACTTGTATTTAATTACAGAAGATGAAAATGAAGGAATGCTGATATATTTGAAAGGAAAAGAAAATTACCTGGCAATTAAATTCCCAACAAAAGGATTGTCTGTTATTAAGGCGAACATTTTTGAATCAAGCATATCTGTGTTTGCTGAGGAGCAAGATAAATTTTCTCAAAAAATTCGTTTTTTCAGAAGTGAAGATTTGGGTAAATTCTGGAATGAAGAGAATTTGCCAATTTCTTATAAAGCCTCACCGATAGCTTTTTTTGGTAAAGATAAGGTTTGGGCTTGGTCATTGGAAGGTCAGTTACAAGTTAGAGAATGATGGTAGATATTATAGGTGATATTCATGGACATGCCGGCAAACTTGAAGAATTGCTTCTCAAGTTGGGTTATAAAAAGAGAAATGGGGTTTACCTACACCCCGGCAGAAAAGCATTATTTGTTGGTGATTATATTGACAGGGGTCCCCAAATAAAAGAGACTTTGGAGATTGTAAAAGCGATGGTTGACAATGAAAGTGCCATTGCTTTAATGGGCAATCACGAATACAATGCACTCTGTTTTCATTTTCAGGAAACGGAAGGTGGACATCTGAGGAAACATGAAATAAAAAATATCATTCAGCATTATGAAACATTAAAGCAATTT
>JAPLDT010000044.1 GCA_026391315.1 Bacteroidia bacterium | reverse complement strand
GAGGCTTTCAACCCAAAGGCATTATTGGATTATCAACAAAAACATAAACAAATGAAAATAAGTCAACTAAAAAGAAAATTAGAACTTCTGGAAGCAGCTTGAAAAACTAGTTACATAAGAGAGAGGTTAATTCAATCAACTATCTCTTTCTACTAAGGTTAAAAGCTTGAAAAATAAGGTTTTCAAATCCTAAAATTCCATCTGGATTTTCGACCCAAATTTCTAGCTATTGTTCCCGTACCATGGGAACAAATTGTACGGACAATGTCGCCGTTTTTCGTATTTTGCCATCTCTTTTTTCCAGCAAATAGAGAACCTGGTTGTAAGGCTTCCCGACAGGGATTATCATTTTACCTCCTTCGGCAAGTTGCTGCACCAATGATTTGGGTATATTGGTCGGTGCACAAGTTACGATAATGGCATCAAATGGAGCATACTCCTTCCACCCCTGGTAACCGTCGCCTATTTTAACTTTTATGTTGGAATAACCTTCCTCTGCAAATACCTTTTTTGCCTTTTCAGCCAAAGGGCCTATAATTTCAATGGTATAAACCTCCTTGTAAAGCAGCGAAAGAATTGCAGCCTGATAGCCGGATCCTGTGCCAATTTCCAAAACTTTTTTAGTGGGATCCGGGTTTAGTATTTCGGTCATGTAGGCAACAATATAAGGCTGCGAAATGGTTTGATTATGGCCTATTGGCAAAGGCCTGTCATCATAAGAGAAGTTTTTGTATTCATCAGGAACAAATTTATGGCGTTGAACGTCCATCAGGGCGCCCAGCACTTTCTTGTTATGAATACCTCTCTCTTTGATCTGTTGTTCTACCATCGTTTTCCTCTGGGGAAAATATTTGTCTTTTTTAAAATCCTGTCCATACAAACAATTGAATGTAATAAAAACAAGCGCCAGACATGATGCAGAAATTTTATGCTTGGTGTTCATATCAAAATGATTTGTTCCTTTTGCGGTTAACAAATTTAATTAATAATTACTTCGAAAGTCAAAATTCTCCGTAACTTGTCATCTTACGATTTGGAATTAAACAAAGAGAGATGAAGGGAAAGATGATGTTCATGTTAGGTTTGCTTATTTTGACCATTCCGAAATTGAAAGGGGAAGGAAAAGATTCAATACCTCATTTTTCCGTTAGTCAGAAGAGTGTTTATTCATTTATCATCCAGGACTCTCCTGCCCGGCTTTTTACCATGAGGCAGTTCGATGAGGATTATTTGAGCGGTTACCGGTTGTATTCCAAAATGATGGGGGATTTCTTCTCTCCGCGGTTGAAATTTTGGATTCAGGCTTTCACCAACTTCGCGGTATTTATCCCGTTAACCCATGAAGAGGGGCATCGGTCTATCCTGGCCTCCAAAAATATCGGCTCCATTTCGCAGCCTTTCTTCCTGTCCAAAAGAGGGGGATATATCGAAGGGGTGACCGACAATTCCTTAATAAAACTTCGCGACAGTGATTTCCCCGATTTCGCACGGTTGTATACCTCAGGACTTGAATCTGACTACATGCTTACCCACCGCGAAGAGGGGCTTTTGGCCTTTGAAAAGGAAAAATTCAGGAATCTGGCAGTTGAATACCTGATGCGAAAAGCGATCATCCTGCAATACTACCTGATGGGTTTTGTCAAATATGATGTGGATGGGACTGAAGAGAAGGATGAACTTCATCGTGACATCGTCGGCAACGATGTATACGGGATTGTAAGACATTTGCACAGGCCCGCCATGCCTTTTCAGCGCTACACCCGGTACGCGGAATTGACCGGTGAGGAGACAGATTATTTAAAAACGATGGGATACCGATCCTTGCTAAACCTTATAAACTTGAATATCATCGGGATTCCAAATATCCGGTTATCACGGAAGCTGAGCATCAATGTGGGAATGGGCCATACCATGTGTCCTTTCGGGGATTTTATCGATGTAAACCTGTGGATAAAATACAAGAAGAAATTGATGATAGAGACCTATCTCCGGCAGTTTCAAAACAAGGGTTACTGGTTTCCCGGTGGAGGGATTGGCGTCAAAGACTACCCACTGACAGATAAATTTCTTTCATCGGTCAACATTCATCTCTGGGATCAACCGGTTGACCTGGGTTTCAACGACAGCAAGGCCAAATTTGGAGGCGCTGTAGAATGGGTCGGGAAATATTTCTTTCAGACCCGTCAAAAGAAGCAATTAAAGGGTATTTCTGTCGACCTCGGGCTTATATACAAAACAGCGGGTTTCCTGCCGGAGGAGGTCAAATTGCAGAAACATTTTGGCATCAGGATGGGTACCAGTTTCGCATTGGACAAATAAGAAATGGCTGGTAATTAATTGTAAGAATGATTCCCTTCCTCGAAACATTTTGGCCTAAATTCAGTTATATGTATAAATATCTTCATGAGATACTAGACGGAACTACGCTGATGTTGTCAGCTTTAACCTAAACGTAAGAAGCATTTTTGTAAACATCATCTTGATTGAAACTCATTTTTTGAATGAAGAACTATTTCACCAATTACCAGGATATTTTTCAGGGCATGACTATAAAAAGGGATTGGAAGGCTTTATTAATTTTATTGGTTGGGTTGATTTTAACTTATAGAGCCACCACCGTTACCTATCGGGAAGTTGATTTGCAGGCAAAAACAGAATTTGAAGATGTTTGCGATGAGATCGAGATGAAGATTTCGGCCCGGATGCAAGCCCATGAGCTTTTTCTGCGTGCTACATCAGCTTTTATCGAATCTTCGGATACAGTGACCCGCCCTGACTGGAAATTATTTAACTTGAACGCTAAAATAAGTAATGAATTGCCAGGTATACAGGGTGTTGGTTATGTTGCAATCATACCGGTCAATCAACTGAAATCACATATTCAAAATATCCGGAAGGAAGGATTTCATGCATATTCAATTAGGCCTACAGGTGACAGATCTGTTTATACTTCCGTCATTTACATCGAACCCTTTAGTGGCAGAAATTTAGATGCTTTCGGTTACGATATCTATACGGAGCTGATACCGGGAAAAGCAATGGATCGTGCACGGGACTCTTGTATTTCCACGCTCTCCGGCAAAGTGATTTTGAAACAGGGGATCGACCAACCCTTACAGATCGGTTCGTTGATGTTTGTTCCGGTTTACCGGAGCGGATTACCAACCAGCACTATTGAACAACGCCGTTCAGCCATTAAAGGATGGGTTTACAGCCCCTATGGAATGAATGATATCATGAACGGCATTTTGGGCCGTTGGGACTTTACCGAAGAAAACAGAATTCATCTTCAAATATTTGATGATAGTATTTCAACTAATTCTTTGCTGTACGACAGTCAGTTAAAAGATAAGATCAGTCACAAAAAAGAACCATCCCGCATCGTGACACTCCCCGTTAAATATAGTGGCGAAAAATGGATTTTGAAGTTTACACGAGACGAAAATCTGATAACATTCTATCAGAACAAGATATTGAGAGTGTTTTTCGCTTGTTTGATCATTAGCATTTTGTTATTTTTCTTGACCAGGTCATTGATAAAGACCCGGTACAAGGCCCGGGGAATAGCGGATCAATTGACAAAAGAGTTAAAAGAGAGCGAAGAACAGCTTCGTTTTGCACATGAGTATACAGCTGTAGGTATGTGCAGGGTCGGTTTAGACGGAAGATTTCAATGGATAAATAATGCATTTACCACTATTTTGGGTTATACAACAGAGGAGATCCTAAACGAAGAATCCTCAAAGATAACCTATCCCGAAGATCGGAATTTGGAAATCAGTGAAATGGAAAAGATCATCTCGGGAGAGGAGTTCAGTGCAAATTTTGAAAAAAGATTCCTCCATAAAACCGGTAAAATAGTTTGGGCGTCGATTGTGACGACTTTAATAAAAAGCAACAACAATGCTCCGTTTTTTATCACACAGATTACGGATATTACCGATAAAAAAATTGCAGAGAATGAACTTCGGAAACTTTCGCGCGCTGTGGAGCAAAGTCCGGAGACGATCATCATCACCGATACGATGGGAAATATCGAATATGTAAATCCAAAAACGGTTGAAATTACAGGCTATACTTTTGAAGAGCTTAAGGGAAAGAATCCGAGAGTATTGAAATCAGGTGAAACATCTCCCACAGATTATAAGGAGCTTTGGGAGACGATCAGATCAGGAAAGCAATGGGCCGGGATATTCCATAACAAGAGGAAAGACGGGTCATTCTATTGGGAATCAGCAATGATAGCTCCCATCGTGGATGCGAAAGGAAGGATAACAAATTATGTGGCCATCAAGGAGGATATCACTGAAAAAAAGAAAATCAATGATGATTTAATTGCAAGTGAAGCAAAACTGAAAGAAGCAAATACCACCAAAGACAAGCTCTTTTCAATCATAGCCCACGATTTGCGGGGGCCCATCGGAAGTTTCCAGCCGATTCTAGAATTACTGACCAATGAGGAGGTTTTGGATGAAGCCGATAGAAATGATTTAATGGATGGCTTGTTGAAAGCATCAAAAACTACCTTTAGTTTGTTGGAGAATTTGTTGAATTGGGCAAGAAGCCAGTCAGACGGGATTAAATTATCACTTGGTCAGATCAATATCAGTGAAATAATTAATAAAAATGTTGATTTGCTTTCGGCAACGGCCAATCAAAAAGCAATCAGGGTAGAGGTAAATGCAGATGATCGTTTGAGTGTTTTTGCCGATGTGGATTCAATTAACCTGGTGATCCGGAATTTGTTGTCCAATGCCATAAAATTCACTCCCGAACAGGGCGCCATCACCATTTCTGCAGGTGATAAAGGCAGGCATATCGAAGTTATTATCGAGGATAATGGGGTGAATAAAGAAGGAGGTCATAGAAAAGCTCTTTAGCTTAAACTCTGGCATTGTCTCGTCAGGTACAAACCAGGAAAAAGGTTCCGGTCTGGGCTTGGTTTTGTGCAAGGATTTTGTTGAAAAGAATGGGGGCGAAATTCGTGTTGAAAGTATTTTGGGAGAAGGGAGCAAGTTCATATTTACCATTCCAAAAAGTTAAAATCAGATTCACAACTTCCGGCGATAGCCGACTGTCTCCATGGGTTTGGTTTCATCGCTGAAGATTTTGTAGCGTAGCGGATCTTTTAAAATATCGGTAAACAAACAACGTTTCCCATCGATCAATACCTGGTTGTTGATCAGTCTGATTCCATGGCTATAATCTACATACCAATAGATATGCCCGCTGTAAACCGGTTGAATCGGTTTGCCATCGGGTTTGTGCCATCCATACAGGACAACTTTCCCGGGTTGAACGGCATTCCGGGAGGTCAATATTATATCCTTCTTGATTCCTGCAACCAGTTGTCCGGGTTTTCCGCCCGACTCCCTGAATTGTTTCTCAATCTGGGCATTGTGTTCTTCGAATTTGGATACCAGTTCGTTGGCATTTCCAACCGGGAGATAGTTGAATGGAGTAAGTTTGATATCTGCCTGCTGAAAGATATGATCGCTCAGTTTAGCCGTAATCATTGAGGCTCCGAACTGGTAGGCAAGATTTTGGGCGGTGTATGGATTCATTGGAATGCGGCAATAATCCAGGTTACTCCCTACTGCCAGATAATCCGGCATCGCTTCGTAGACTACCTGATGCCGAGTCCCCGCAGAATCGGCAAACTCTCCCGTTAGGGTAACTGTATTTCTGAGAAAATCAGGAACATTGCCGGATGAAATGGCATGGAAAATCTCCTCTTCCCGGTCTGTCAGGGGTAAAGTGGCCATCCGTTTCATGAAAGCAGAACCGGTTTCTGCATCCGGCTTTCGGGGTGGAATGTCCAGCCGGCGGATTGGCAATAGAAGTGAATCTCCGATGTATCCCGAATAGGCCCGTTCGCCGAAATAGGTGTATCCTCTTTTTTCATAACGGGTTCCGCTGACCATGCTGTGGATAAAGCCATTTCGTTCGACCTGGGTGGTGTGGAAGATCTTGTTGTTCGGATTGGTTTTCAGGATGATCTCTACCCTTCTCTTCAGGGAACTTTTCCATATGAGCGAGTCCTCTTCTTCAGTTTTGAAAATGAACGATTGAGCCAGATACTTTTGCATCAGTTTGCTGCGGTACCAGGTACCTCCTGTTGGCGAGACCAACTGTTTCCCATTGTACACCACAACACTATCGTTGTAGGCCAGCACCGACAAGCATTTGCGCTTTCCCGATTTTAACCATGAAAGGATTTTGGTCCCATGGAGCGAATCAACGTAACCGTAGTTGCTGTCGAGAAATGCAATCCTGACCACATCGGTCGGAATGGTTTCGACGGCATCGAGGTAACTGAAAACAAATCGGCCGCCTCCGCTGTGGCCGTTCAGCACCACTAGCGGATGCCAGGGGGCAAAAACCCCTTTGATATCGTCAACAATCCGCTTCACAGTTTGTACAGAATCATTCGTTTTGGCCACCCAGGTGGGCCAGCTTTTCTGTCCGGCTTCGAGGTAAACCGTAATGATGGTCTGCTTTTTGAGAAGATGCCTCAAAAATCTTGTTTGTGCCCCGATGTGCTGGATGTTGTAATGCCAGTCGTCTCCTTCCTTGAGATTTTTACCAAATGTCTGTTCGATGGTGTTTCCGTTTGGGAGAGCATAAAAAACCAGCAGCACCTTGTCGTTTTTACCAAATCCTTTCAGGGGGGCATTGATCAGGATGCGTGTTGCGGGAGGTGAATTTTCAATCAGCATCTGCTGTTCATCAAAGGTTCCTGTAGCCTTGAAGCCTGGCAGTGGCTGTGCCTGAATGACCATGCATTTTAACACCAAGAATAAAATGATTGCACCATTTCTCATTCCAAAGTAAGAATTCATTGTCAATCTTTCTCTAAAAATACAAAAATCAAAGGCAACAAGTTGATAAAATAAAGAAGATCATCAAATTGGAGCAATCTTAAATTGTATCTGTAAGAGTGAAGGGAAAAATTTGATTAATTTTAGAGACTGTTTAAAATTTGTTTTTTTGTCCCGTTAGGGATATAATGTCGGTAGAATATGGATTAAGATCTAAATTCCGTCCCATACGGGACGGGATATTTTCTGGCAAATTCTCTTTCTACCGACATTAAGTGCCTACGGCACAGTCCTGATCAAGTGATTTCTGATTAATAAATAGGAACAATAAAATTTATACAGTTTCTTAGGCATTAAGAAATACAAACTTCGTAATTATGATTTTAACCATCGACATTGGCAATACTAACATCGTATTTGGATTGAATGACCGGAATGAATGGCTGAAAATTTGGCGGATCCAGACTGATTCGTCCAAAACCGCCGATGAATATGAGGTTATTTTCAGCTCCCTGTTCAACAGTTGCACAATCTGTCAGGATAAAATTACCAGGACTGTTCTGAGCAGTGTTGTGCCCAGTCTGATCAGACCATTCAACGAGATGCTCCTCCATTTGGTGGGACATGCACCATTGTTGGTACAACCGTCGGTTTACGACCAACTGCCCATTGAGATTTTGAGCAGGGACGAGATAGGTACCGACATTGTTGCCGATGCTACAGCGTCCTTTGTTAGATACGGAGGAGCATGCATGGTGGTTGATTTTGGAACCGCTATCACCTTTACCACTATCAGCGAAACTGGTAGAATTCTGGGAGTGGCCATCGTACCCGGATTGCAGACGGCTTTAAAATCGCTGACTGGAAATACGGCTCAGTTGCGGGATGTACAATTGGTTGCACCACCCTCCGTTTTGGGTGATAATACTGTTCATGCCATTCAGTCGGGACTCGTATTTGGATTCGCTGGATTAGTAGATTCAATGATTAACAGGACCGAGGCAGAGTTATCGCTGAAGCTGAAGGTCATCGCGACAGGGGGCTTATCTTCTGTCTTGCAAAACATCTCCGAAAGGATTGAGATCATCGACGAAAACCTGACAATGGACGGGCTAAAATACATAGCAGATCATATAGATTTCCAAACCAATAAATTACCAACCATATGAAGCACGAAAAACTAATTGGAATCTACACAAAATGTTTCCGGGAGAATTGGACTAGCAGTGCTTTTTCCGATTTTCAGGGTTCCACGACTACCTATGGCGAAGCTGCACAGATTATCCGACAGATTCATTGCTACTTCAGGGAGGCGGGCATTCAGAAAGGGGATAAGATTGCCATTCTTGGACGGAACTCTTCCAACTGGGCCATCTCGTTCCTGGCCATCTCCGGTTTTGGCTGTGTCTCCGTACCTGTTTTGCCGGATTTTAATCCAGAAGATGTCCATCATATCCTCCAGCACTCCGAATCCTTATTCTTGTTTGCTGCTGATAACCTCTTTGATAAACTCGACAGTGCAAAATTGGCGGGAATCAGAGGAGTGGTCAGCCTGACAGATTTCTCGGCGCTTTCGTTCCCTTCGCCACAGGAGACAGAGCTCTGGTTGAAATGCTTTTCTGTTGCGTATGCCGGCCAATCTGCTCCTAACAATTTTGAACTGACAGATTTTGAAGGAGATGACCTGAGTGTGCTTTCCTACACCAGCGGAACTTCAGGTTTTAGCAAGGGAGTGATGATTCCGGCAAGGAGTTTGCTATCAAACATCATCTACGCACAAGAGCACATGCCACTAAAAGCCGGCGATCGCATTGTCTCCTTCCTTCCTATGGCCCATGTCTTCGGATTACTGTTTGAATTTCTTTTTCCAGCTTCGGTGGGCTGCCATGTGACCTTCCTGACGAAACCTCCTACGCCGCAGTTGATTATCAGGGCATTTCAGGAAGTGAAGCCGCGGTTGATACTTTCTGTTCCATTGGTGATCGAAAAAATATACCGGAAACGCATCCTGCCTGCGCTCGAAAAACCTGTGGTGAAATTTCTGCTCAAGGTTCCGGGCATTCAACTGCTTTTGCATAAAAAGGTGCGCGCAAGCCTGGTGGAGACTTTCGGCGGCAATTTCCACGAGATCGTGATCGGTGGGGCTCCGCTGAACAAAGAGGTGGAGACTTTCTTCCGAAAAATAAAATTCCCGTTTACGATAGGTTATGGGATGACTGAGTGCGGCCCATTGATTTCGTACGAACCATGGAATAGTTTCAGGTCCACTTCGTCCGGGAAACTGGTCGACAGGATGGAGGTGCGCATTGATTCCAAAGATCCCTTCCACGAAGTGGGTGAAATTCTCGTGAGGGGCGCCAACGTGATGATGGGCTACTACAAGAATGAAAAGGCTACCGCGGATGCCATTGATGCCGATGGTTGGCTGCATACCGGTGACCTCGGAATCATTGACAACGAGGATTTTATCTATATCCGCGGACGATGCAAGAACATGTTATTGGGCCCATCGGGGCAGAATATTTATCCCGAAGAGATGGAGGCCAAACTATGCAATTATCCCTATGTTCTTGAATGTGTGGTTACCGAAAGGGAAGGGAAAATGGTGGCCTTTGTCTACCCCGATCCTGAAAGGATTGAAGCTGAAAAACCCGGTGAAAACGACCTGAAAGGGATCATGGCCGAGAACTGCAAACAGGTGAACAAGGAACTTCCAAAATACGCCCAACTCAGCTCCATTATCTTGGTAGACAACGAGTTTGAGAAAACGCCGAAACGGAATATCAAAAGGTATTTGTACACTTAACAGGGTGAAATGATCAATAACCTTAACCAAACGACAGGATATCTTATAATGATGTTTATGCACATATTATGATATATAAACAAATAAATATGATTTTATTTTATTCTTGTTACTTAATTTTATATTTGTCTGAACTAAAAACTAAACAGTATGGAAAAAAAGATGGGAAATCCTGCGGTTGTTGGCCTGGCAGGTTTTGGATTGACGACTATTTTACTTCAGTTTCATAACATTGGACTCATGGGACTTGGTCCCGTTGTTGCAATGGCCTTTATTTTTGGCGGATTGGCTCAATTAATTGCCGGTTTTCAGGAACAAAAAACGGGAAACAACTTTGGATACAGCGCCTTCGTGGGTTATGGCAGTTTCTGGATTGGTTTGGGAATAATCTGGATCTTAAATTTCTATAAGATTTATGAATCGAGCACAACAGACATAGGGTACTACCTGGTCGCCTGGACACTTTACACGGCTATCTTGTCTGTCGCCTCGTTACGTATACATAAGGCAATGGCAGTTACCTTGCTGACGTTGTTGCTTGGCTTTGTACTTTTGGATTTTGGACATTTTGTTGATCCGGTATGGAATAAAGTGGCCGGATATGAGCTTTTCGTTTGTGCCTTTTCGGCCTGGTATATGATGGCTGCAATCATCATCAACGATGTTGCCGGTAAAACTGTCCTTCCTTTTGGATCAGCACTTGTTAAGTAGTCACTCAGTATCTAATCAAGATATCGCGTAAATGAACAACAAAAAGGTTCACGCAAAGTGCGCAAAGAGAGACGCAAAGAAACCGTAATCGAACTTTGCGCTCCTTTGCGGTTTTTCTTGGCGTCCTTTGCGTGAAATATTGGAGTTACATAAGAGAATTGCTTTAATATCGTGAAACCGGGATGTTCATTATGTGTGTAATCCGGTAAAAAACAATTGGGACCAACTGCTATCTTACCTCTATAAAAATATTTTTTTCTCCAATCTTTTTGACGAGCCACCGCTCTGTCTGGTTATCTTTTGATTTCCAGCCATCACCGGAAGGTATAAGCGAGGCATTGCGCAGAAAAATATCCTGGTCACCCGGAGAGTCAAAAGTGACGAGTGCCTGACGGACATCTTTGCCGTCGGTTTTGGTTTGCCTGAACCACAAATTGAAATTCTTCAGCCCTTCAAAATAGCTACTCCAATCGGGTAGTCCATTTTGCAGTCCCAGTTCGCCTTGGATAAATTTGAGTTTACCGGTAAGCTGGTTGGTGGATGTCCCAAACTGTTCAGGCAAAGTTAGTCCCTCTTCAGCCGGAAGGATCTCTTTCAGCTTCCTTGCAAGCAGGAGCGAAGCGCTTTGGGCAACGGGTGTTCCGGTGGTGTTGACGATAGAGATGTAATGATGTCCGGTGAATAGCTGGAGCTGGTACTGATTTTCACAATCAGTCATTTCCTGCTGATCGGCAGATTGACATTGGAAGGTATTGACTGAATAGATGCCAAAAGCACCCTTGCCGGATTTCATCCGGTAATATTCGACAGTAAATTTTTCATTTTGGAAGGCCACCTCCTGAACATTCAGTCGGTCGAAGCCATATTCGAAATAGAGGGTAGAGCCCCCGTCGATATAGCCGTAGAGGGAGGTGCCGTCGTAGAGGCCCTCTTTTTCGATTTTTAGTCCCGGTAGCAGATCACTTGTCAGCAATTGAGAAAAGGCAGTCAGTGGATGACATATCGAAAACAGTATCAGCAAAATAAAAATCAGGCAGTTCCGCATTAGGCAAGATCTATGGTTTTCAGGTTAATGCGGTTGTTATCGCCGATTCCCAGGCCGAGCTCTTCGGCACGTTTCAGGAACAGGGAAGCCGCGGCGCTCTCTTCCTTTTGCAGTTTCATTTCGATCCGCTTTTGGGAGACGATGTTGAGTCCGACCCTGTCGACCGCCACTGCATCCGTACCGGCGAGCAACAGGTTGTACTGGCAGATAAACTGGGGATTGGCTGCAGGTCCGCCATTGTAGCAACCGATCAGTCCGTCGACGATATTCAGCACCACTTTGTCACGCAAGGGAGGGAAGGCGCAAACCTCCGCTACGGAGTCGTGCCAGAGTTTTTCATGCAACCGTCCTGTATTTGAGATGGCTCCGTAGGCCAGATTCTTCAGGCAGAGCGTGATGGAACCACCGGCATTTTTGAGGATAGGCAGATTGATAATTTTTGTTACCTGCTTGGTGCATATTTTGGTATAATAGGAGTGCTTGCCTCCATTCACCATGTAGGGCATTGTATATTCATCGTAGGAGCCCTCAACGTCGGCCCAGTAGGACCACTCTTTGTCGATCATACCCTCTCCGTAAAGTTTCCCGTTGCTGTCAAAAAAACTACCCTTGGCATCTTTCTGCTCAGTGCCCGAGATGGTAATCCCGGGATAGTTCTCCGGCAGGAACCCGGTTTCGTGCAGTTCCATTTCGCGACGGTCCCAAATCACAATATTTTTTCGCGGAACCCCGGCCATTTCGAGTTGCGCTATGACGGCCTTAACAAGTTCGTGACTGGTGGTTAGCAATTTCCCGGCTACGGGATTGACTTTGAGCCCGACGATATCATCCGGTGAGACAAACTTCTGCCAGGCTTTCTTGACGGATTTCTTTCCGGTAAGATTGAGCATGGCAGCCGTCAGCATTTGATCGACAGCCTTTTGCTGTATAATTTTTCCCTTGATGCATCCGCTATGGTTCACTTGCATGACGGCACCAGGAAAGAGTCCGGGCATTGAGTTTGAATTCCTCGGGTATTTCAGCGCGTCCTGGATATTTGTTGCAGGTTTTACCGGCGGCAGGTTTTCGGCAGCCTCAACAGGTGCTGATGCAACAATTGGTGAAAGGACGAACCCTGCCCCTCCGGCGGTTAATAACCTGAAAAAGTTGCGGCGACCGGAAGGCCTAATTTCATTTTTTTCGCTCATGACTAGTTAAAGAAATTAACAATTAACAATTAAAAATTAATGTCGTTTAGTTAATAGAACTCCGCAGGAGTTACCCGTGAATAACCTCCGGTTTTAACCGGAGGGAAAAAAGGCACAAATGAAAATAAACTCCGGAGGAGTTACCCAACAATTTCAAGATAAAGTTTGCATTGCCTTGTTTTGGGTAACCCCGACGGGGTTTATGTAGATTTTTATCCCGCTCGTCCCCCAGTTGCACTGGGGGTTATTCACGGAAAACTCCTCCGGAGTTGCTCACTCGGGAAACGGAGCATCACTTTATCTAAACGACATTGAATTAAAAATTGACGCATAGTACTGAACTAAAGGATAATACAGAGTAATGAATCCAGCTATAAATTATTCATGTAACTTATTATCATATTCGGCTGGTACAAAAATTTTCTCATGGGTATTCCGATAACTACGATATATGGAAGTAACAAAAAAAAGGATGACGGATCATTCAGGAAATTTCAAATAAAGATAGTAAACCTTACAACAATAACCACGAGGGAGCGAGCAGACTACTATTTCTTCGATGGTTTATATCCAATCTTTGGGCGATTGTTTTGTTCTAATTCTTTTTGTTTGGTTTGTTCAAACTGTTTGAGGTATTCAAAAATGCGCATGATTTTATCGTCTTGTTCGATATCTTTCATTTCAAGCAGTTCTAGCTTTTGTATTATTTCTTTATGGGTATTTACAAGTTCTCTCATTTTTGTAAATACCCGTATAATGGCAATGTTTACCATTATAGCCCGTTCACTGTTCAAAACGCTTGACAACATGGCAACCCCCTGTTCTGTAAAAACCAAAGGCGGTTTTCTTAGTCCCATCTTTTCGGTATTGGATATCACAATTTGTGATTTCCAATCCTGCATTTCTTCCGAAGTCATTTGGAACATAAAATCTTCTGGGAACCTCTTTTCGTTGCGCTTTACCGCCTGGTTTAACCCCCTTGTTTCAACCCCGTAAAGCTCTGCCAGATCACGGTCGACCATTACTTTCTTGCCCCGCATTATGTATATTTTATTGATTATAGCTTCATCGGGCAATATTTGCGTTTCTGTTGTCATTGTTTTGATGTTTTGTTTGAAGAAATATCAACATTTTCTTTAAGGTCACAATTTGTGACCTTAAAGATTTTTGTTTAACGAGTGCCGTTCTTCCTGTTTGCAATACTGGCCTTGCTGGTTGTTTGAAAAGATAATCCTGTTAAAGAATAGTCCTTTCCTTTCAATGTGCCGGTTCAATTCTGTATTTGTGGTTAAATAAGGCTATTTATAAATTTACCCAATTCCTTGATCAAAAGCGAATTTTCCCCGACAAATCTTCAGATAGAGTCGTCCGGCTTGATTACTCTATCAATTGAATTCAGCCTTCATAAATTTTCTTAATTTTGAGATTCACTCCATCACAACCAATTGACAATGAAAAAGCAACTTAGAAATGCGTTATTGTTCAGTTTGATCATTCTTTCGATCGGATTTCAAACCTTGGCAAAGAGCCCACAAAAGCCAATCCGTCTGGCCGTAGCCGGAATGACCCACGGCCATATTTCATTTATACTTGGCCGTGCCGATAAGGGCGATTTTGAATTGGTAGGAGTCTTTGAACCCAATCAGGAGTTGGTTGCTAAACTGGCAAAGCGGTATAAATTCCCTGAGAATCTTGCTTACAAAAATCTGGAGGAGATGCTCGATAAAGTGAAACCTGACGCAGTTGTGGCGTTCGGCTCCATTTTTGAACATCTTGCTGTAGTGGAGACTTGCGCACCCAGGGGTATTCATGTGATGGTGGAAAAACCGCTGGCAGTGAACATGAAACATGCCGACCGGATGGCTGAACTGGCCCGAAAATACAAAATCCACCTTTTGACAGATTATGAGACTTCGTGGTATCCCTCAACTGCCCAATCCTTCAAAATGGTCAATGAGGAGCAATTTGTCGGCACGCTTAGAAAAGTAGTGATTCACGACGGACACCAGGGTCCGAAGGAGATTGGGTGTGATCCTGTTTTCCTGGAGTGGCTCACCGACCCGATCTTAAACGGAGGAGGGGCCATCGTCGATTTTGGTTGTTATGGCGCCAACCTGATGACCGCCCTGACCAACGGAGAAAAGCCGGTTTCTGTAACCGCTGTGACCCGCCATTTCAAACCGGATGTTTACCCAAAGGTAGATGATGAAGCGACCATTGTTGTCTCGTACCCGGGATCGCAGTGCATCATTCAGGCCTCCTGGAACTGGCCGTTTGGCAGGAAGGATATGGAAATCTATGGTGATGAGGGCTATATTGTTGCAGTGAACAACAAGGAGATGCGTACAAGAGGCAAGGATATGGCGGCAGAAAAGGCATTGACTGTTACTGCCTCGGAGATAGCTGTTTACGAGGATCCGTTCTGCTATTTTGCGGATGTCATTTGGGGGAAAATTGCTGAACCTAAGTATGGTCTCTACTCGCTCGAAAACAACCTGCTTGTGGTAAAAATTTTGGACGCAGCCCGTATATCAGCAAAGAGTGGCAGAAGTGTTCCGCTTAAATGATTTTATTTCAGGACTTTCAGAATGATCTCATTTAGCGTTCGTTTCGGCACATGGTGAACCCGGTTTTCGTCGCGCCAGTATTTTATTTCGCCATCTTTCATTTCGTCAAGTACCACTACTTCTTTCGGTTTTCCGAGCGCAAGTACCTGAATGATTTCATATTGATCGGAAAGGTTCACTTGTTCACTTAGCTTCTTGCGGTTGACAGACCTGATGATGCATCCCCCAAAGCCGGCTTCCACGGCGCCAAGCAAAATGCTTTGGGAAGCAATTCCATCATCGCACATAAAATTGTCAGCAAGCAGGGTGTCGAGCAGCAGGATCACATAAGCCGAAGGGCGTTCCCCCTCCTCCGGTCCGGGCCAATCCTTCAGATAGCCTGCCCAGGCCAATTGATCAAAGATTTGTGCATTTGAAGTTTTGTCTGTACTAAGTATGTACTTGATGCACTGCGCATTACGTGCAGAGGCCGAATTGCGTGCCAGATCAATCCATTCCCGTAACTGAGACTCGGTGATTCGTTCGGATTGGAAAAATCGTCTGTAGCTGCGGTTTTTGAGAATAAGATCTTTCAGCATGGTGCCTATTTTTTGGTCGTGTCCTTTGTGTATTCCTTAGTGACCTTTGTGGTAAAATTTTAAAACTACACCACGAAGGACACGAAGGATCACACAAAGGTTACACAAAGGATTTTGTAATCGAAGTAACTTGAAATGAATGATGAACCATTCTAATTATCTTGTTTTTACCGTTTCATAATAGGTCTTGACGATCTCTTCCAGAACCCAACTGGTGCGTGCAGCGGAATATCCGGTACTTACACATTTCCCTTCGCCACGTAATTCCTGAACGACTTGTTGAATAAGAAAATGGGATATATTTTCTGGATTTTGGAAACTAAAGTTTTTCAAACCGTCAGAGGTAAGCAATTGTACATCCGCATGCTTGAAGCAGGAGAAGGATATTTTTCCATTAGTGCCAGAGATTTCGATGACATCCTCTTCGGCCTCCGGGCTGACGATGAAACACCAGCTTCCGGTTCCTGTCACTCCCGATTCGAATGAGAAGGTGGCAGAAACCGTATCTTCGGCAGGGTAAAATCCTGCTAAATTTTTGGCGATACCCCGTACTTCGGTAACCGGTCCAAATAGAAAATCAAGGAAATCGAACTGGTGGGAGGCCAGATCGTAAAAGTAGCCGGCGCCTGCAATGTTTGGATCGATATGCCAGGTCTGCTTTTCTGCGAATTGGTCCTTCTCACCGAATGCCATGTGCAGACGAATATTTACCGTCAGGGGTTTTCCAAGGAGGCCATTCCCTACCAGCTCTTTTACTTTTAAAAAAGCAGGTAGCGATCGGCGGTAATAAGCTACGAAAAGTGGCATCCCCGTCTCTTCAGACACCCGAAGCATCTCCCTGCATTCCTGATGGTTTCGGGCCATGGGTTTTTCAACATAGACAGGCTTTCCAGCTCTCATTGCTGCAATGGCAAAGGAGGCGTGGGTGTTGGGTGGTGTAGCAACATAAACCGCATTTACCTCCGGATCATTGATCAATTGAGTGGCATTGGAGTACCATTTCGCAACACCATGCCGCCTGGCATAATCTTCAGCTTTTTGTCCATCCCTGCGCATCACGGCTACGAGTCTGGAATGATCTATTTTGCTGAAAGCCGGACCGCTTTTCAGCTCGGTCACATTACCACAACCGATGATTCCCCAATCTATTTTCTCCATGGATAATTTGTACAATACAACTATTTTTTGAAATACTTTTGAATTAACTCAAACAACACGGAAATCTCAATAGGTTTTGAGATGTAGTCGTTGCAACCTGCCTCAATTGCCCTCTTCCTATCGCCTTCCGTTCCGAAGGCTGTTTGCGCGATGATCACCACTTTTTGGTTAAACTGTCTAATTAGTCGGGTTGCTTCATAGCCATCAAGTTCGGGCATTTTAATGTCCATTAGAACAAGATCGATGTCAGGATTTGTCCGGCAGATTTCAACTGCCTCAGCACCTGTTGAAGCCACCAAAGTACGGTTACTAAAAGTATTGGTGACAATTCTCATCAATACTTCTGAATTCGCATTGTCTTCAGCGATTAATATTTTTAGATTCTCTATCTTATCTTTCACTTGATCGGCAAGAGCAATTTCATTTGAGACTGTGTTGGCCGGAATGGTGAAATAGAAAGATGTGTCGGCTCCTTCTACACTTTCAACCCATATTTCCCCACCATGTCTGTCTACGAATTCCTTACAAAGAAGCAAACCTAATCCGGTACTTTGTTCACCTTCCGTGCCCGGACGACTGTTGTTAACATTCAGACGGAAAAGATTGGCTGTCATGGTACTGTTCATGCCAATACCCGTATCTTTTACAACAACGACTGAGGTATTGTTTTCCGTAAAATAGGCGGAGATAGTCACACTGCCACCTTTTGGTGTAAACTTAATGGCATTTGAAATAAGGTTACGGACAACTGATTGGAGCATATTGGAATCGGCATACACATTCTGGAGTTCGGGTATTTGTGTAGTCATCAGGATCGCTTTTTTCCTGATGGCATCTTCCAATGCCCTGATGGATTCAGAGACCAATTCCTTCAGATTTATTTGAACAGGGTTAAATACGATTTGTCCTTGCTGCATGCGTGCCCAGACAAGCAAGTTTTCGAGCAGACTAAAGATATTTCTCGATGAATTGTACAAATCACGGTTCATCTCTTTTTGCTCTTCAGGTGAAATTTCAAATGAATCATCAGCCAGCAATTCGGTTAATGACATAAAACCACCCAATGGACCACGAAGGTCGTGGGCGATGATGGAGAAAAATTTGTCTTTGGTAGCGATCAGTTCCTGAAGCATTTTACTTTGTTCCTGAAGAGTCCTGCTTTGCTGGTAAAGTTTAAGATGCGTTCTTACCCTGGCAATGACCTCTTCCGCCTTGAAAGGCTTGGTGATGAAATCGACTCCACCAGCTTTTAGAGCATTGACGATATCGTTGGTATCGTTTAAAGCGCTGATAAAAATGACCGGAACATCAGCCAATTTCTGGTCCTCTTTTAACCGCCTACATACTTCGAATCCATCCATGTCAGGCATCATGACATCCAACAGAATCAGATCCGGTTTTTCCTTTTCTGCAGCCTGTAAGGCCAATGTTCCATTGGGGACAGGCCGAACTTTATAGCCCTCTTTCTTAAGGATAAATCCCAAAATTTTCAGGTTGGCGGATACATCATCTACAATAAGAATGTTGCCAATATCTTCAGTCAACAGATTTTCTTCGCTCATCCTTTTTTCTCCTTTATGTGTAAAATCTCCTGCAACTGATCGTAGTCATAATCTGTGGCCAGATTCAGGAGGATCTTTGAAAGTTCAGAACTATCAGCTTCAATGGTATTAATCAGTCGGACCAAAAGATCTAAATCGGCTACATCAAGGGCATTCTGCATTTTCAACAACAAACTGTTTGGTAATTTTTTAATATCCAGGGCAATTGTATCAATGTTGTGGTTATAGTTGGTTGGTTCAGTTTCAGTTACATTTTCATAAATGTAATTGATCCCAAGTATCTTCCCGATTGTATTAAACAGATCGTTTTCTCTAAAGGGTTTGCGGATATATCCCTGCATTCCCAACTCCTGTATCTTCTTCAACTCGTCTTCAAAAGTACTGGCTGTTAGTGCAACTATTGGCGTTTGCCGCCCCTTTTCTGTCGATTTGATCCGACGGGTAGCCTCGTAGCCATCCATAACAGGCATGCGCATGTCCATGAGTATGAGGTGAGGATTCCACGATTCGAATTTTTCGATGGCATCTACACCATTAACAGCTTCGTTGGTTTCAAATCCAACCAATTTGAGCAGATCGGAAGCAACTTTCAGGTTATCGTCCTTGTCGTCAACGACCAAAATCCGATAGGTTGTATTACTGCTTTCTATCCCGATTACTCCTAGTGATGAACTTTTTTCAATTGCATCCGGGTTTCCATCCTTTATATCAACCTGGAAAGTAAAAATCGATCCCTTTCCAACTTCACTGGTTACGGTGATATCCCCACCCATCAAAATGGCCAGTTCGCGGCTTAACGCAAGCCCCAGTCCGGTGCCACTTCCTTTGCTGATGCCTGAACTTGTCTGTTCAAAGTGTTTAAAAAGTTTGTCCCTCTCCTCCATGGGGATACCTGGTCCGGAATCCTGGACTTCAACAACCAGGATCTTTTTATTGTCTCCGACTGTATTGACGCGCGCCCGAACGGCGATGCCTCCTTCCTCAGTAAATTTGAGTGCATTCCCGATAAGATTGACAAAAATCTGACGCAACTTGCTTTCATCTACAAATATGTACTGTGGGAGATCGTCTTCTTTTTCGAAGAGAAATTGTAGATTTTTGGATTGCGTACGTTCACTGAATATCATTTGAATGTCATGCAACAATGCGTGAAGATCTATATCTGCCGGATTTAAAACGACCCGGCCTGCCTCAATTTTCGACAATTCAAGGATGTCGTTGATAAGCGATAAAAGATGTTCACCTGCGTGGATAATGGAGACAGTGTACTCCTTTTGCGAGTCAGACAACATCTTGTCGCGGTTCATCAATTGTGAAAATCCAATGATGGCATTCAGCGGAGTTCGAATCTCGTGCGACATATTTGCCAGGAATATGCTTTTGAATTTGTTCGCCATCTCTGCTTCATGCTTGGCTTTAAAGAGCGACTGTTCTATTTTCTTCTGATCGGTGACATCCCTAAGAACCCCAACTGCATGCCAATGGTTATTAATTTGGATTGCAGAAAGGGAAAATTGTATGGATATTTCGGTTCCGTCTTTTCTCAGAGCCTCCATATCCAGTGTTTTGCCAACAGCAGCCCCTTGTCCGGTTTGCTGAAAAATAGGGAATGCGGCGAAATGCGCCTCATGGAAACGCGATGGTGCGATTAAATAGTGCAAATTCATACCCATGGCTTCGGATCTGGTATATCCAAGTATACGCTCGGCAGCCGGGTTCCAATAGGTGATCAGACCTTCAGCATCTAGCATGATAATGGCGTCATGGGCTGAATCTGTGATGGAGCGCAAGATATTCTCACTCTCTCGAAGCACGGTTTCAGCTTGCTTGCGTTCAATCGCTATTGCTATTTTACTTGCAGCTGAATAGAGAAATTGAATATCACGTTTTGAATAAACATTCTCCTCGGAATAGTGTTGAAGTACCAAAACCCCAATTGTTTTTGAGGGCGTCTTCAAAGGCACGCCAATCCATGAGGGGGATGGTGAACCTACTAATACAGCTTCTTTTTGCTCCAGGAGCTTTTGGAATACCTCAGGTGTAAGTAGCAGGGGCTTTCCGGTGCGGTAAACATAAGAGGTAACACTATTCTTCATGGCCAGTGGTTCAGGTTTAGGATCAAACTGGTCAATAAAATAGGGAAAACTAAAGAGTCCGTTACTCTCATCATATATCGCTACAAAACAATTCTCGGCATATAGTACTTTCTTCAGCGATTGATGGATTGACTTAAGTAATTCATTAAGGTTAGCAGTCTCCGAAACACCCTGCGTCATCTCAAAGATTACCTGACGTTCAAGTTCCAATTTCTTTTGTTCGGTTTTTTCAGAGCTGACCCCAATAAGCGCCATTGGTCTTCCATTGTAATCCTTTATAATAGAAGTAGATACGAATACGTAAAAATCAGAACCATCTTTCCTTCGATTCAGTAATTCACCCTGCCAACCACCTTCGAGGGTCGAAGGAAGGATAACTTCAACCAACTCAGAGTTATTGTTGGGTGAGCGTACAATGCTGATGTTCTTTCCCAGCAACTCGTTCTCTTCGTATTGATAGGTCTTCAAAAAAGCCTTATTGACAAAAATAATTTTGTTATCCATGTCGGTAATACTCACGCATTCGCTGATGCACCTTACCGCATGTGTAAGCAAATTCGCGGTTTTGCCTTTGCTGTCAATGTGAACAGAAAATGCCAAGGAATTGTAGCTTTCTTGTAATTTTTTCAACTCTTTTGTGAGTTCTTCGTTTGTTTTTGCTCTATCGCTCATGTAATGTGGTTTTCAGATCAATCTGGCAGATGGTGAATGTTTCAGTAGTTGTGGTCGTTTTGAGTGTGTAATGAGCAATTTGGAAGTTAGTTTGAAAAAAATCTGATTGCACATATCTGGCAAAAATATAAATGTATAGAGAAATAACACGCTGTTTGCTAAAAAGTTGTTGGGGGGAGGTCACTTTGCTGAGAAATGTGATCTTTCCCTGTGTTAGAAATGATCTTCATACATTTATTACCGGGTAGGTTTTTGAAAAGCTGGGTTTAGAAACTTAAATTCACGCCATTTTCCTTCACCAGAGACCATGCCTTGACAAAGCTCTTTTCATCACGGATGTTGACCTTGTTTCTACGAAGGATTTTGCGTGCCAATTTCTGGTTGGATGGATCGCATTTGGAAAGGAGGGAACCCTTGCTAATCCTGATAAGTTCGTATCCCTTCTCCTTGTTGTACAAATAGTAGTTGTAGGCCTCCTGGTAAGAGAGATTTTTTTCTTTTCCGGCTTCTCCGTAAATAGGACTGGTTAACAGAAGTACCTTTCTATAAACCCAAAGGGATATATCTCCATCGCTCAATAGTTCGAAAAAGCGATATTCTGGCAATGAGTGACTGATGTATTGTAGCTTAAAACGATGTTGTACACCGTTTTCGTCTGCCAATGAAAATCCCCGGAGACTCATTTTGTCAATGACAATCTGTGTTGAAATATCTGAATTGTAATAGATTAACTCATCCTGATAACTACTGTACTTCAACTGTAGCGCTCCGATAATTGTCCCATCCGTCAATTCAATCTTGCCCGGAACGAACGAATCATTGAAAAAGGGATTTCCCTGGTAAGTGGCATAGGGTACAAATCTGACCCCCTTAATTTTTTCACCGTTCCAGTTTTTGGGTAACACTTCCTGCGCCGGGAGCACCAAGGCTAACAGCAAATTCAGGAGTATGAAAACAAAAAGCATTCGTTTTTCCATGTTACTTTACTTCAAAGAGTTGTTCTTTGTAAAAAATCGAACCATTCACACTTTTCCCACTCAGAAATATCCTGTAGTTACCCTTGATATCCGATGTCTGAAAATTTAATTCTAATGTTTTCTCGGGTTTTAGGGATGGTTTCCAAAGCAATACCTGACGAAGGTCCGGCATTTTTGAAGCGTGTTCCGGAGGGGCAGTTAATTCAGCATCAGGCTGTATGGCTTCAAGGCTGAGTTTGATCAGTTCGTCAGACTCGTTCAGCCTGGTGTAATCTCCATTGGTCGAATAAATGGCAACCACTCCCGAAAAGCCAAGATCTCCAAAGTACCTCTCGCTCTGACAAATGTCAATTCTGTCTATTTGCGTGGTCCCCATCTCTTTGATCACATTCAGGTACGTAACCGGGATTCCATTGAGTAAAACCAACGGCTGATCGTTAAAATATCTGTTCCGCTGGAAGTTGAATAGTTGTAAAGACGGATTGCGGTTGTAAGTTCTGAATTTCACCTGAGGCAGAAGTTCGCGTGAAATCTCTTCAAAATTTGGGAGGTCAATAAACTGCTTTGGACGGACCACCCTGTTTGGTATGCCGTAAAAAAGACGATCATCCTGTTTGTGAGGTGGGAATGGTTGCATTGCAAGTTCGTTTAATCCAAAGATCTTGCAAAAATTCAACGATTCAACTTTTTTTGCCACGATTTTTCGAAATTCTGGCGAGAAAGCGTGACTTTCGCCTGGGGGCAATGAACTAAAAATGTTGTCGGCAGGGGTGAGTGAAATTTTCAGCAAACGTTTCTTCTCTTTGTCACTACATTGAAGCACGACAGGGATCTTTCCATAACGGTTGGTAATCTGAAAATAGAAACGCCCATTGACGCCCGTAGTGTAATATTTAAATTCCGGTAATGAATCAGGAATGGTCAAATAAACCAGCCCATTTTCGAAAGGTTTTTCTGTGTCCGCATCTGTGATGGTACCGGAGATAATGATTCCTTCATTGCTTGTTTCCCTGTAAAATTTGGGTTTTGTAGCAGCGACAAGGTTCATTGCATGGTATTCGGGAGTAACCGGAGTGATTCCAACAAGCAGATTTCCATCTATTTGAGACAAGAATTCAAGAGGAAGATGAACAGTTGCGTGACCTTTTTCCCTGTTTTTGTATACACCTGAAGTCCCTTCGATTTGAAGTGCCGTGAAAGTCGTTTCTACCTGCGGGCCATTGACTTCCGGCCTTTTGAATACAGTTGATTCTGTCATACCTGTAAATCTGTTAGAGACAAAAAGCTCTTTCACCGTTTGTGTAAGGCTGGTTCTGGTTGTGGTACGCACCAGGTAACTTCCCGAACTCAAGCTATCCGCCAGATGAATAAACCCGTTGGCCTGGTGATTCTTCATCTCCAGATAAACTGCCGAAACAAGATTGCCTTTGCTGTTGAAAAGGTCAACATTTACAATCCCTGAAGGTTCGTCAACCGGAGCATATACCTTGATCAAAAGGGTTTCGCCGCTCGTGTACAGATCACGGTCTGTAAAGAGCGCAAATCCCTCCTTGTTCTGTGCTTTGCACAAAAGGGAGCCCAGGAGCAGCAATACGGTCAATAATTTTTTTACCATACTTTTATCTTCATTTACTCCCACCAATCGGGATGCAGATTAACCGATTTCCCGTTATCAGGGATAGCTGGATAACTGTTTACTTTCCTGATATCAGCCTTTTCAGGCGAATTAATATCAGAAAACTTGATGAAATATCTGTGCTGCTGGTAGGAAGCCAGATCGAAAAATCCGAAAACAATTTTCGAGGCATCCGTTGTGCAGGTAATGTTCCCGTAGATCTGGGTCTGAACCGGATCAAACAGACTGCCATCTGCTGAGAACTGGCTGTTTAACTTATCGTGGTAATCAAAGGAGATCCGTGAAGTCCCATATTCATCCAGGATCATTAGCCATCCCGCTACACTGGCGCCGGTTTGGATAAGATCCGTGGTATTGTAAGGCAGCAACATCAGTGGTTGTTTCTCTATGATGTTGGTTAGACTGAATTGCTTAGTACCGGCTATGTTGTAGGTATTGCTGTTATACAAAGATTGCCATCCGTAAATGGTCGGTGGGATGGGCGTATTGGGAACCACATAAACCCATTCCAGCACCGTTCTCGCAACGAATCTGTAATTGGCCAATGTGGTAGTAACCGGCGCATCCACATAGAGCTCCTGTCCAGTCACTGTAACAGCTACAGGGGCGCCACTGCTATTGGATTGATATTCTTTTCTTTCAACGCGTTCAGCATAAAAATTGCTTATGGTTGGAACCGGAAGCATGGTGACTCTGTCCGATTCATAGGTGTCTCCGTTTAGCCGAATTTGAAGTTTATAGCTCTGTCCGACTACCGGACTTTTTGTGAAGATGAAATTCCCTGAGCCGTTTTCTGTACCCTGAATGTTGTTGCCACGGGTTTCGATCAAATTTACCACTGCACCTGTTACTGCCGCAGGGGCATTCACATCATAAAAACTTGTAGACCTGGTCAATCGGACATAGCTTTGCGACAGATTGTTGGTAACCAAGGCATCGACCATCAACACTCCTCCAGCATCCCTCATGGCAGGGAAATAGCGCTCTTCACATGAGATGAAGAAAACTGAGATCGCAAGGATATATATCGTCTTTTTCAGCATCAGAATTTAAAATTGTAGGTAAGAGAAGGAACCGGAACGCCAATGATCGACAATTTATAGATGGAGTATTGTGTTTTATTTTTATCCATACTTTGAAGGGAGGCATCCTTGCGGTAAAAAACCGAATAGGGGTTTTTGCGTCCGTAAAGGTTGTAAACAGAGAAGGTCCAGCTTCCTTTCCACGTCCGTTTTCTACGCAGGTTTTCATCCAGCGTGATGGCCACATCCATCCGGTGGTATGGAGGCATCCGGTAGCTGTTTCTGTCTGAATAATAGACAACCTGATTCCCCTGGTACAGGTACTTCTGTTCAGGAAGCGTGATTGGCCGGCCCGATGAAAAGACAAAATTTCCGGAGAAACGCCATCTCCTGCTGATGTTGTAATTGGTTACAACGGAGAGATCATGTGGTTTGTCGTAAATGGAGGGATAGTATGCGCCATCGTTAATTTTCTCCTCCCGGAACTGACCGTTGGCTTTTTGAAAGGTGCGGGAAAAGGTGTAACTGATCCAGCCGTTCAAGGATCCGGTACTCTTTTTGGCCATCAGTTCCAATCCATAAGAATAGCCTTGTGCCGGAATATAGTCTGTTTCCAGATGGGGATTCATCAGCAGTAGGGCTCCATTTTTGTATTCAGGTAAATTCTGAAGTTTTTTGTAGTAGGCTTCGGCCGAAAACTCAAAATTCCCTTTGGCAGGTACCTGCAGATTTCCAGTAATCGGCCGGCGATATGACGGCAGAATTGGAAATCTGACTGATAAACTGATGGGTCCTTTGATAGTTTAACCGAAGGGATCCGCCGTTTCCGAGCAGGATTTTCAAGGCAATCCGTGGCTCAGGTGCATGGTAGGATTTGATGATCTCACCCGATTTGAAAAAAGTGGAGTCGGTTATTGATCGTGTACTTTTAGACACTCCGGAGTCATATTGGTAGACCTTACCCGGACCGTAACTGAAAAACCCGGTGTACCGAAATCCAACACTCATAGACAGCTTTTCCGACATATCGAAGTTGTCATCAGCGAAAAGCGCCATTTCTACCGATTGCTCCTTTTGCATTTCGGATTTTATTACATTGGTATTTGTTTGCGTAGGAACGATTTGGCCAGGATTGATCCGGTAGCTGATCGCCTGAAACCCGGCACTGATGTGCTGCTTTTCGTTGGGATAAAAGAGGAGATTATATTTTAGACTTCCATATTGGATGCCCGATTTCAGGGTGTAATCATTCGGTGGAAGAACGGGATCTTTCTGATCAACCCTCAGGGTGTATTGAGAGTAAGCAAGAGATAATTGGGAGATGATTTTGTCGGTAAGGTTCAATTTCCAGTTCAGCGAACCGAGTGTATTTGCATAAGTGTAAAGGGTGCTGGTATTGAGGTTAAAAACATCCGAGCTCAGATATGCGGTTAATTTCAAATGATTTTTCGGATTTAATTCAATATTTGCCGTGCCATTCAGGTCGTAGAAATGTGCCACACTGTTCATAAAGACCGGATTTTTGGTGTGTTGAAGCATCCAGTCGGAGTAAGTACTTCTTCCGCCAATCATGAAGGAACTTTTCTTCTTCTTCGCGAAGGGGCCTTCAATCGAAAGGCGGCTGTTGATAAGCCCAATGCCCCCATTGATGCTCAGGTTTTTATAGGTGCCATCCTTGAGTTGTATATCCATCACCGAGGAGGAGCGTTCCCCGAAGGAAGCAGGAATGCCGCCTTTGTATAGTGTTACATCCGCGACAGCATCCTGGTTGACCATCGAAAAGAAACCAAAAAGATGGGTCGTGTTGAAAAGGGGAGCCCCATTTACCAAAACGAGATTCTGATCTGTATTGCCACCCCGCACATTAAACCCGGACGACATTTCTCCTACACTTTGAACGCCAGGCATCATCACCATGCTTTTGATCAAATCGGCCTCTCCCATTAAAACGGGAAGCTCCCTGATGGAGACTGCACTCATTTTGATCATGCTCATCTGAGCTTTTGAGGCCCTTTTGTTGTCGCCCATCACTGTGACTTCCTCAATGGTATGGCTCTTTTCAAAAATCTCCAGATCAGCGTTCCCGTCCTGAAGCAGCTGAATCTTCAAATTTTTATTTTCGAAATTCATGAAGGAGATTCTGAGGTTCAATTCTCCGGTAGGCAGTTCAATGGAATAGCGTCCTTTCGCATCTGAGACTACTCCTGTTTTTGTTTCGGGATTAAAAACAACCGCTCCGGGCAGCGGATCCCCGGTTTTGCCATCAAGAACTTTACCCTGAAGTTTTGCCCTTTTGTTTTGAGTCTGATTCAGCGGATCGCCGATGACAAGCAGTTGTGATTCGTCTCGGCCAACCAAAATATTTCCATCGGTTCTCTTTGGATAAACAAATATCATATCTTTTTCAAAGAATTTGAAATTTAGTTCTTTCTCTTTGAAAACCTGGTTCAAAACCTGACTAAGCGGACTGTTTTTGAATGTGCCATTAATTTCGGAAGATTTGATCCACTCCTCCTTGTAGAAAAAAGTGATGCCACAGGTTTCTTCCAGGTAACTGAAAAATTCGGTAATGGGTGTCCGGTTGAAAGTTTTGGTGATTTTTGGCTCGTTTACCTCTTGCGAATGAACAAATTTAACTGTGAAAAGCAGAAAAATGAGGAGAAGGATAATCCTGGATGACGGTGTAATTTTAAAATTCTTCAAAATTGATGATGTCTTGAGGATTATAAATGTTGGATTGGCTCTGGTAAAGTTACAAAATGTTTCTGCAAATATAGCGGTAACATAAAATCCCTACTCAAGACCAATAGGCCTTTCAAGCAGAGATTGCTTGCACAAAGATTTGTATTTTTCAAAAACTCACCCCGTCACTATAGTCACCCCGTCAATTGAGTCAGCCATTATTTCTCCCAATGACATTTTACCCATTAGTCCGCTAACGAAAGCATCCATTTTCGCATTTTGCCCAAAAGCTGACACAACGAAAAAAAGTAAAAGAGGCAATAATTTAAATATTCTCATAATAAGCCATTTACCTTATTTGTTTTTATATTTCGCAATCCTGGCATCGTTAATTATTCCGCTCCAGTTCATTCCAAATGCAAAATCGTAGGTATTGCCTTCCGAATCTGTGTAACATTTCATGTCGCGCGGTACATCTTCCATTTGTTCCTCCACCGATTTCATGTTGGCAGGCATTTGGAATGGCAGCAAAGCCGAAGGTTCGGAGGCGCCTGTAAGGATGTCGAGGAGCGCCTGGTCCTGAACACCCATGTGAATAAGAATGGCACTGGCGTTCTTTTCAATCTCTGAAAAGGCCATTGGATTCGAAATTTTCACGATTACTACAACAGGTTTACCGGCCATTTTGGCTTTGGTTTCGGTCACCGTTTTCATGTCCTGAATATTTACGGCAACGGTTGTTTTTCCTTTGTATGAACGGTTTGTAAAGCTTTCGAATGGGCTTCCTCCTGCCAGGCTTGTTGCACGGGCGAATTCGGCTTTGTACAGTCCATATTGCAGACTTATGGGCACATAGCCATTCCCTTTCATTTTCAAGTCCGCCTGCGAATAGCCCACTCCACTTTTCGGACTGTCGATGCAAACCAATGCGAAATCGGCCTGCTCCGGTTTTTCAACCACTTGGAAATATTTTTTGGCTATTGCGGGATTCATCGCCTCTTTCCAGCTTTCGGGTGTTTCGACGCCAAACCAGTTTCGTCCGGCAGGGACCAATTTTTTGGGAATGTAGACTTTTAGTTGCTTTTTCAGCGGCAGTGTCTTTCCTTGATTTTTTAGCATGACTACCGAGCGGAGTTGCGCGTTGTAACCGGCTTTCATAAATTCAGGGTTGCCGACTATTTTTTGGGTTTCAGCGGCATCCAGGTAAGGATTTTCAAACAATCCAACCCTGAAGATGTTGCGCAGCAAGCGGACGGCAGATTGCTCAAAACGCTTGCGCATATATGGTTCTCCGTGTTTGATGATGCCCATTTTCCTCGCTTCGATAACGGGTCCCATTTCGTTGTTGCCGCCAAACTGGTCGACCCCTGCCTCGATGGCTTTGAAGTGTCGTTCGGCTTCCGACATCTTTTCAACGCCCCAGCATTTCCCCTGAAACAGGTCGACCGCCTGCACATCCTTGGTGATCATCCAGTCTGTGCAAACCACGCCATCGTATCCGTATTTGCCGCGAAGCAGATCGGTGATCAGGTATTTGTTGTAGCTATTGCCTACATTCTCCCGATTCACGGTATCCTGGTTGTAGGAAATCGTGTAATAGGGCATCACAGCTGAGGCCATCCGGGTAGCGCCTTCCAGTTTGAAAGCCCCTTCGGTGAATGGTTTCAGGTGATCTTTCAGATTATTGCCAGGATAGACTGCATAGGCGCCATAGCCAAAATGACCATCCCTGCCACCCTCTTCGGGTCCGCCACCGGGCCAATGTTTTACCATCGCGTTGACGCTTTTGAAACCCCATCCACCTGCAATTTCTGCAATGCCGGTGGATGTCTGGAATCCATCGACATAGGCCCGGGCCATATCTGCAGTTAAGTTTGGATCCTCGCCCATCGTTCCGTCGAAACGGCTCCAGCGGGGTTCGGTGCCCAGATCAATCTGGGGCGAAAGGGCCGTGGCAATTCCCAGCGCCCGGTATTCCGCGGCAGCGATTTCACCAAATTTCTTCATCAACTTCGGATCAAACGAAGCGGCAATACCCAGGGTTCCGGGCCACATCGAAATTTTTCCACCGGCGCCGGCATTGAATTCAGCGTATGAATCGCTGCCGTGGCGTGGGTCTGAGCTGTTATTGACCGGAATCCCGAGACCCAATCCTTCAACCAATGCCTGGGCATTGTTGTTCCACTGCGCCGAAATTGCCGGACTTTTAACGGAGGTGATCAGCATATGGCGAAGATTATCTTTGATCAGAAAATTGGTTTGCTGATCAGACAAATCGCTGGCTGCCGCACCGCTTTCGGGGAAGGCCTTTTCGTGGTATGTTCCTCCGAATCGACCCGTACTCATTACCGGAATGGATTGGTGCGCGCTGTAAAGCATCAGTCCGGCTATCTGCTCCACCGACATTTGGGAGGCCAGATCTTTGGCCCTTGCATCCACAGGCAGACGCCAGTCTTCGTAGGCATCCAGCTTCCCGTTTTTGTTGAGGTCCTTGAAGGCAAAGCGGTCTACAGTCAGGATTTTGACTCCTGAAGCCGGAGAATAGCCCAATGTCCGGCCACCCCGGTTGTTGATGAGCTTAAAAGTTCCTTTGTCTGTTTCTGTCCATTTGGAAGTGCAGCCAAAACAGAAAAAGAGCATTATCATCAGGGTGCCTGCACCTATCCTTGCCAAGTTTTTCATGTGATTATTAGTTCATATTTATTTCGAAACGAGCTTGTTAATCTCTCTTGTTGGCGCCAGGGCCTTTGAAACTTTTCCTGCTGAAAGTTCCTTGACAATCCTAAATGTTTCAGACTGTCTGGTATTGGTGGATGAAGAACCAATTTTGAGGTTATATACTCCTTCTTCAGCAATCCAAGATGAGGTAGCCTCATCGAAAGAGGCAAAGTCTTTGGTTTCGATGGTAAAACTCAGCCTCTGAGTCTCACCTGGTTGCAGCAGATTGGTTTTGCCGAAAGCGGCCAAAGTTTCCGCAGGTTTGTTCAATTTCCCTTTCGGAGAACTTATGTATAGCTGGACCACTTCGCGGCCTGCAACACTGCCGCTATTCTTCACGGCAACCGAAACAATCAGATGCCCTCTGAAATCGGTTAAGCTTAATTTTATTCCGGCATAATCAAATTTTGTGTAGGATAATCCATAGCCAAACTCATATGCCACAGGTACTTTGAATGTGTTGTAATAGCGGTATCCCACATAGATATCGTCTTCATAAACCACCTCCCATGGCACACGGTGCATAAAGGAAAATCCGGAAAGATCGGGTGCCGCATCCTTTTTGTCAGATTTCTCGGCTATACCGGGGAAATTTTTTGAAGAGGGTGTATCGGTGTAGGAGAGGGGAAAGGTAGCCGCCAGTTTCCCGGAAGGGTTGACTTTTCCGCTGAGAACATCGATTACCGAGTTTCCGGCCTCCTGACCAGGTTGCCAGGCTACCAGAATAGCATCAGGGACTCCGCGCCAGCTGGCTACTTCAACAACGCCCGGAATGTTCAGTACCACGATGGATTTTTTGCCTTTGGCATGGAAAGCATCGGTTACATTTTTGATCATCTCCTTTTCTGTGGCGGTCAATTGGAAGTCACCTTCCGTATTGGTGCGATCGACTCCTTCGCCGGCATTCCTGCCAATGGTAATCAGGGCCATATCTGCTTTTTCGGCCATTTTCTGTGCAAGATCGTTAGAAACAGCCATTTCGGCAACGGGTTCTTTGGCCCCCAGCAAGGCAGCTATCATATTTTTTGGTTTACCCTGTTTGACCCGCATCTCCTTGATGAAATCCTGGTAAGTTTTCGCCAATCCGGCCTCGGCATTGTATCCGGCATTGGTTAGTCCGTCCAAAAGCGAAACGGTGTAGGCCTCGTTGACATCGCCGCTGCCTGTTCCGCCTGAGATAAAATCATAGGAGGTATTTCCGAATGCGGCAATATTCTTAACAGCTAGCGGAATTGGAAGCGCGTCGTTTTTATTTTCGAGCAGCACCATACCATCCGTTGCAGCCTGCCGGGTGATGGCAGCGTGGGCTTTCATATCAGGACTACTCGAAAAGTTGTAATTGTTGTAACGAGGGGCCTTCAGCATAATATTCAAAATCCGGCTAACATTAAGATCCAGTATTTTCTCATCGAGTTTACCGCTTCTTACAGCCTCAACCAGCTCTTGGCTTTGTTTTGGCTTACCCGGCTGGATCATGTCATTCCCGACTTTCATCTGGGCTACAACGTCGCTGCCGCCGCCCCAGTCGGTCATCACATAACCTTCGAATCCCCAGTCGTTGCGAAGAATTTTTGTCAGTAGGTCGTGACTTTCAGAAGTGTAGGCGCCATTGATCTTGTTGTAGGAAGACATGATGGTCCAGGGCTTGCCCTCTTTCACGGCAATTTCGAACCCCTTCAGGTAAATTTCGCGCAAGGCCCTCTCGCTCACGATGGTGTTGACCGTCATTCGGTTGGTCTCTGAGTTGTTGGCTGCAAAGTGTTTGACGGATGTTCCGACTCCGTTCGACTGGATGCCCTTCACCATGGCAGCAGAAGTTTTGCCTGCTACCAGCGGATCTTCAGAGTAGTATTCGAAATTACGTCCGCAAAGCGGATCGCGCTGGATGTTCATTGCCGGAGCCAGCAAAATATCGGAGCCATACTCCTTTACTTCGCTTCCCATGGCCTGACCGACTTTGTAAACCAGTTCGGTATCCCAGGAAGAAGCCAAAGCAGTCGCTACCGGGAATGCTGTGCAATAGTAAGTTCTGGTCTCTCCCTTGCGGAAAGGCTGGATGCGCAAACCGGCAGGACCGTCGGTTAACACCTGCGAAGCAATGCCCAGTTCAGGAAATTCAACAGAAACACCTGCCGCACCGGGAAGATATTTTCTGATCTTGTTGACCATGCTGACATAGTTGGAATCCTTTGAATCAATTTCCCCTCCAAATCCGGGGGGCATCATCTTTCTGATTGAATCGGGAAGGTCAAAAAACATCCCGGTGCCTATTACCAATTGCGCCTTTTGATCAAGTGTCATTTTGGCGATGATGCTTTGAATCTTTGCCTGATTGGCTGAAGCATCTTTTGTTGTCGGATTTTGTGCTTTCGCAGCACCGAAGGCCATTAGCAGCAGGAGGATTCCGGTTGCCAGTTTGTTGAGAATTTTCATTATGCTTGTTTTGGTTTGATAAAATATTACACAACTTGTCCCGACATGTCGGGAGAGTTACACGGAGCAAGAATTTTAACTCATTGTCAATTTTCCACTGTCAATTTTCAATTCTATTTAATGTGTTCGGGATCATAGACAATACGTGCCGGACCGTTGGTGGCAATCATCGGGTTATCGCATCCGATGCTCACCTTGGTCGTAAAAGGGATGGCACTCTTGTCCGTTCCGTTATCCAGCGATTCTGCCAGTTTGCGCATAGGCAGGAGATAATCCATGGTTAGAGCCTTTTTCACATGGGGATAGTGACCGCAGTAGATTTTTGTAATACCCTCAGC
Source organism: Bacteroidia bacterium (assembly GCA_026391315.1). Classification (GTDB taxonomy): domain Bacteria; phylum Bacteroidota; class Bacteroidia; order Bacteroidales; family Prolixibacteraceae; genus CAINVV01. Next base: position 881 of record JAPLDT010000044.1, on the reverse strand, counting down.
CATTAATTTTTCCATCTTTTTACAGGAGCTGATGTAGGTTTTCATGGTTGCAAAAGGTCGGAGCTGCAGCCACACCTGACCCGATCCGAATGCATCACCCGAATAACAGCTTCCTGCTTTTCTGTCGAGCAAAACGATAGAACCCGGTGTATGTGCAGGCATGTGACTGACCTCTATTTTTTTACCGCCCAGATCGAAAACCTGACCATCCTTCACAAAATGAATCAACCCTTTGTAGGATTTGTTCAAAAGAACGGTATCGGCCGGATGAAGGTAGATCTCAGGGAAATATTGAATGTTTCCGGCATGGTCTCCGTGCGCATGGGTTATCAAAACGTAAAGCGGTTTTTTCGTGATGGTGCGAACCACCTCATCAAGCTTTTCGCATTTGGTGCCGGTGTCGATCAGCATCGCCTTGTCGGTACCTTCAATAATGTACATGGAAGTTTTATCGGTGGTTTCAATCACCCAGACGTGATCTTCGAGTTGGGAAATTTCAAGATCACTGTTTCTAAAAACCTGTGCTGTTGCGGTGAAACCACCAGCCAGCAAACAAACACAAGTCAGAAAAAAGTAAAATCTTTTCATGATGTTTTTAAGTAAGTGTTTAAATTTATTTTTTCAACCTTTTCATAGAGCATTTTCAATCCTATTTATTGTGCTAAAAACAGAATCTGTAAAACCTTATTTTTTTAAGGTAACCTTAGTAGATACAGAACGAGAAGAGATAACCACAACCTCTCTCTCTTATGTAACTAGTTTTTCAAGCTGCTTCCAGAAGTTCTAATTTTCTTTTTAGTTGACTTATTTTCATTTGTTTATGTTTTTGTTGATAATCCAATAATGCCTTTGGGTTGAAAGCCTCCTGATTAAGGATCATC
>JAPLDT010000040.1 GCA_026391315.1 Bacteroidia bacterium | reverse complement strand
TTTTTGTATTTTAGTCAGATGGGTGAGCAATTTGCTTTAAAATGGCATGCAAATTATGGTCTGAATTCAGTGATCTGTTCAAAAGAGGAGATGAAAAGAGTATTCAAGATACTTTCAAACGCTGAAATGTATACCATAGATACTAACAAATTCAATGCGTTGATGGAAACAAACCTGGAACCAATCGTCCGAATGGATAAAAATCAATGTTTTGTTACCTGGTATGAGATCCTGATTCACAATGGAATATATTTCAGAACCTATGCAATCAATCGCTCCTTCCCTCATTCTATTGAGAAAACCATAGATGGAAAGATTTTAGGGATTCAAGCAAATTTTGTCTATTAAAATCTTATGTTTCTGCCACTCGAATACAACTTCCTGATTTATGGAGCGATATTGTATGTGCTGGCATGGTTTCAGTGGACAACGCTGAATAAAGGGATTTTTATACTATTTGGACTTCTTGTAGTACATTTTGTGATATGTTTTATAAAAATTGAATCGAAGAGATCCATCATTCATCAGTGGATTGAAAAGGATTCATTGGCTTAAATTTTAGTTTATATTTTTAAAAGCAAACGATTATGGAAAAAGTTATTGCATGTTGTGGATTAAATTGTGCTACTTGCGACGCAAGGATTGCAACAATGGCAGATGACAATGAATTGCGCACCCAAACGGCCGAAAAATGGAAAGTTCAATTCGATGCCGGCATTACCCCGGAAATGATCAATTGCACGGGTTGCAGGGAAGCCGGGGTGAAGTTTTCGCATTGCTCGGAATGCGAGATACGTAAATGTGTCCATTCAAAAGGATTTCAGACCTGTGCCGAATGTGAAAAGCTGGAAGAGTGCGCCATGCTGAAAGGGATCCATCAATATGTTCCTGATGCATTGGAAAATCTTAAATCATTGAACTGATAGGTCATGCAACAGGAACCCGAAATTAATCCCGTTGTCGTCTTTACCGGCACAGTCTGGCAAGCAGGGATGGTCAAGAGTATGCTGGAAGATGCAGGCATTGAAGCCTTTGTGCTCGAACATGCCAGGGCGACCTACGATCCCGGTTGGAACCTCCCGGGCGAGGGTGGGTCGGTCAGGGTGATGATCTCAGACCTTGATCTGGAAGAGGCCAGGCCCATCGTGGAAGAATATGTGAAAAATATAGGAAACTAAAATTTTCTTTGCGTTTTCCGCGTCTTCCTTTGCGTCCTTTGCGTGAACCTTTGAGCTTACCCGAATTCACTGATCCGCTCCAGCCTTGCGACATCCAGCAACTCAATCTTCTTACATTCCATATCGATCAGCCCATCCTTCTTGAACTCGTTCATCATCCGGATAACGCTTTCGGTCGACATCCCCGTGAGGTCTCCCAAATCGACCCTCGAAAGCGGAAGGTCGAACGATTTGCTTTTGAAGATCTTGTTCGACAAACAGAGTAGGATATCGGCCAGCCGGCCATGCAGTTGCTTCTGCGTCAGCGAAAAGAAGCGGCCATAAATCTGCGCTGTACTCTCGTTCAGGAGATTGATAATGTGGTAGCCAAAATTCGCATTTTGTTTCAACAGTTGCCTGAAAACCTGAATATCAATCATCCTTAATCTTGAATCCGTATAGGTGGAAATGGAATAGGGCATCTTGTTGTTCCCGTCATAAACGGCAGCCAATCCTAGCAGATTGTTTTTTGTGGAAAGCGTCAGGATCAGGTTGTTGGTCTTTTCCTCCAGATAGACTTTCACCAGACCCTCTTCCAAAAAATAGATATGCGAAGCAAAGGCGCCCAGCTTGCAGACTGTCTCGCCTTTTTTGAAACCAATGCTGACCGAGTTTTCATCGATCAGCGACTTCTCAGATTCTGTCAGCAAATCATACCAGCTTTTTTCGAATTCGAATGCTGAGCAGTGGCTTAAACTCTTTGTTTCAATATTTTGATCCATCGGACTCAGAAAATCTGTAAAGGCTAAAAATACTCATTTCTAGTCATCTTTCTGCTCCAGACATCCGATGAACACAAAAAAATTACACAGAGAAAGTTCTCTCTCAATTAGGACAATTTTCTATGCAGATACATACTAGCTATTTTGAGGCTATGATTGGAGGGAGAAGGAGTTCACGGCGATAAAAATCGCAAGCGATTTTTATCGCCGCAATTCGCACTTGGTGCTACGTTTTGACAAGGTCAGATCGAAATTCTCCAAAGCGTGCGCCATCACTTTTGATTTTTCATCGTGGCAGGTCAGGCAACTTCCGACTTCGAGAATTCGCTTCTGCTCTTTTACCGAGAAAGGTCTCAGATCGGAACGCGTCGAATTTGGCTGTTTGGCTTCCTGCAGGAAACCGGTCCAGGCATCTTCCGGTAGGCCATCCGCTTTATTGAGCTCAAACCTAGGTTCAAATCGCCATTTGCCAGCTTCAAAATACAGTTTGCCTCTTCCAAAGCCGATGGCCAGCGGATCGTTGTGGCACGATTTGCAACTTCGGCCTTCACGTTGCGTGGTATGCGCGGAGGCAGGGGCGTAGAGCCGGTGAAAGCTTTTTCCCTGGCCTTTGGCGTACAATTCGTGATCGATGGTCATGATCATTCCTGGCATAGTTGTTACAATCCGGCTTTCATCCTTTTCACTGACACCAAGTACAGGGGGCTCCGCAAGCGATTTACCGGCAAATTCGACCCAACTGCCTGTGGTTGTTTTGCCGGTCAGCAGATCAAATCCCGGGGTACCTTTTTCAAAGCTGTTGTGGCAACCGATACACTGGGGTACCCAGACGCTGTGGCACGACCCGCAACTCAGCCGTTTGTGACCTTCGCCCCTGCTGCAAACCGGCGAGGCGGGTTTGCAGAGCCGCTGCAGTCCCTTCAGTTTGTCGGTTAGCCAAATATTGCCAACCGAATCCACGGTAGTATTCAACAGCGCAGTGTTCCCTTTGGCCGTTACCACGACCCGGCTTTTTGGGTTGTATTTCCGGAGCCAGGCGATCATTTGTGAATCCCTGTCGGGAAGGCTTCCAATAACTGCGAATTTTGGTTTTGAGATCGGATGGCAATCGACACATTGTATATTGACTGCCTCCTCCTTGTGAGCCCTGGTCGTGCCGTCGCCCATGATTTCGTACGAAGTGTGACAGTCGATACATGCCATTCCCTTTTGGTGGTGAATGTCGGCCTGTACAAATTTGACCACACGGTCATCCGGCAATACCTTGAGGCTATCGGATACCCGGATATCGGAGGCCTTGAGTTCGGTCTCGTTCCAGCCTTCGTAACTGAGGGAAATCCTTCCCGAACGGCTGTGGCAACTCTTGCAGCGATCGTTAGAAACCTGCAGGTCAATGGCAGGGTGTACCTCCTGAGCCGCGTCTTGCTGTTTCGATTGCAGCCTGTTCATGGTGGCTGTCGCCTGATCGCTGTAGTGCAGGTGACAGGCATTGCACCCTCCGCCCCGCTCAAGCCAGGCGGCATTGCCGGTTTTGCTCTTCTCACTACCAAGGTGGCAGCCCGCGCAAAGGTTTCGCAGATGGGTGTCTGAAGCGGAGTGCGCAATGTTTTTGATGTGAAACGTGTCGTTGAAAGAAGCCGATTCACCAAAAACGAATTTATCTACCGCGATGATTCCGCTTTGCGTGGTCATCAGCGAATTCAACATTCGATCGGCGATTTCGCTGTGACAACCCTGCGTGCCGCAAGTTTGCCTTACATTCGAAAAATCTCCCGGAACCTTCACCATATTGGCATGGGCCACTTTTTTATCGCCTGTAAACGGATCGCCCTTGTGACAAGCAAAACAGCCAATGGTGGCAGGATTATGGGATTCGGACAAGCCGGTCATGGTACCGTGGCACAACAAGCAACCCTCCGGCTTTTGATTTTCAGGAATCACAGTTTGACTGGGCTCCGCAAACAAATTTACCGGATCAAAAATCAGGAGTTTTTCACCCGACAAGGAAAAATCCTTCAGTCCGCGCCACTGCCAGTTTTCACCCCTGAAAAGTAGCACCATCATGGAAAGGAGCAGGTAAAATACCGATACATCAAGAAGCAGCCGTTTGGTAATCTTTCTGTGGCTGATTTTGATCCATGGAAGGAAGAAAAAGAGCAGGAGAAGTGATGCCAGGAGCCAGATCAGGTAACCCGGATGGCTGGTCTGGTGGAGCAACTCCTGGAAACCCACAAAGAACCAGGGTCCCTTGAGTTCACTGCTCTCCGCGAGCCCGAGCGGCGCCCGAAACAGCAGACTAATGACAACTATTATTGATAATGTGATGACGACGCTCCTCAATCTTGGCCAGATCGCCCCGACATGACTGAATATGGCAAGAAACAGGAAGATCGTACCCGTTGCAATGTGCTGCACATAAACGATCGACCAGTGCTCTTCACTTCCTGTAAATGCGGCTCCGACCATTCTTCCTGCAAAAGGGATTGATTCGAGCAGTGATGCGACTATGCGTCTGGCCTGAAGTCCGGCGGCATCTGCCTTCAGGATAAATCCAGAGATCATTTCATAACCAACGACGACCAGCGCCAGGGTAAGGATCATCCAGGTACGGCGGCTTTTGATGTTGGTTTCAGTCGATTTACTAAGGTGGTCGTAAACATGAAGCAGCGCGAAAATAAAAAACAGTTGGGCACTCCAGTAATGAAAGTTCCGAACAAAAGAGCCGGCAGGATTCACCAGCAATATTTCAAAAACCGACTGGTATGGCTTGGTAAAATCGTAGGGAATAGCCAGCAAGGCCCCGCTAAGGGCGCAGAGCAGCAGAGATGCTACTGCGATCCAACCGGCAGTGTCGAATTGCGCAAACTTTTTCAGGTAATGCAAATCCATTCATGCATTGTTTAAAAATTTATACTATCCTTGATCGAAAGGGGCAACGCCCCGATAGGTAATAGCATAGGACGCAATGCAATGGAGTCCTATGATCCTGACATAGAACCAAATATTACCGAACGTGGCAACGCCCCAATATGTAACAGCATAGGACGTAATGCAATGGAGTCCTATGAAACCATCCATGAAATATTTTGTTTAATCCCAAACATAACGTTCATCAAACTCAATTTCATTTTTAATAAAAAATAGTCTGAACTCATCTTTGAAATCTCCAATTTTATGATGTTGTGGTTGATTCTGAATATATTTTTTAACCGTAGCAACTTGCGAAGAACTTACTGAAAAGATACCATACCCATCCTGCCAAAAAAAATCCGGTATACCCTCATGTTTCAGCCATTTAGATGAAGAGGTTTTTATCTTCGAAACTAAATCTGCCATGGTAATTGTTCTTGGCAGTGTGCAAAGAATATGAATATGATCCGGATTGGCATATAATTCATAGGTATAGGCACCCAAATTTGACAAAATGCCGATGATATAGGAATGAAGCTCTTTCCGGATATCTTCCCTTATTAATTTCTCACCATATTTCGTTGTAAATACAATGTGTACATTTACTTTGGCTAATGATTGTGGCATAGAATTAAATGTTATGATTCGTGATTATTTCACAGGGTTTCACCCCTGTGCTGTTACAGGTCGTCCCTTCAGGACTCGTAGCGACGGGCTGCAATCTTACTACCCACTTACCAGATGATTTATCAAAATAACAATCAAACTCCTGTAAAGGTTTGATGGCTGGACCTTTTACAGGTTTACCGCTTTTGGCATCAAACTGTGAACCATGGCATCCGCACTTAAGAAGAGTGCCGCTGCCTTTTCCGATCCGGCATCCGGCATGGGTGCAGGTGGTCGAAAAAGCCCGGACGGTCTGTTCATCACGAATGAGGTAGTATTTCCCAAAATAGCTCACCCCCATTGGAATATCTGCACTGTGCCTGAATTCCTGCAGACTTTCTTTTCCAAATTGGGTCTCACTCAGGCGATACCATGTCAAGGCAAATAAGCCGGTACCAAGGCCTGCTGCCAGTTTGATAAATAGTCTGCGGGATTGTTTTTTATGATTCTGCATTCTATGAATTAAAATTACACAGAGTGAATTGTCGGATTTTTTTATAGTTCAGAGAGTCTCCTCCATTATTCAATGAATTGTTGAACCCACTTCGGGGTTCCCCATCTCACCCGTATATTCACCCCCCGGTTCCACCGGGGGTTATTCACATTGAAGTCCTTCGGACTTTAGAAAAAAACACTGAAAGTGTTTAAATTGAATCGAAGATCGGCGAAGCCAATAGCCATGGGTGGAACCCGTGGAAAACAAGTACGAATGAGGCAACAACCCTGAAATGGGTTGAATGTTTATAGCCACTGGTTAAACCCGTGGAAGAACGAACAAGTCCCCAGCAATCCCAACGGGATCGAACATTTTCCTGCATCAGGATTAATAAACTTAAGAACCTGTCCAAAACTACAACAATTTATTGCTGCACTGAACCCATGGATTTTATCAAATACTGCTTTACATCATATTTTTTTATGTCTGACATCATGTTTTTTCATGACAACATAATCATAATATCCACAGTACTGATTATCAATTACTTAATACATCATATTCATATATGTACATAGATACGAAATATAAATCATAACACTATAAATCAACACATTACGACAAGTATGCTTATTGTGTCTAAATTAAATTTATATATTTACCTGATTATGTGATGCTTACAAATATTCAAAAAATTTTGACGATTTGCCCATTCTATTCCAAACGTTTACATTTGTTAGGTAAACGTATTTGGATTACCTTTTCTATTTCAACAAATATCCCGGAAAACGCTAAATATCAACAGCATGCATACGAGGAGAGATTTTATTAAAATTGGTTCATTGGGTTTGGGTGCGACGGCACTGACAGGCGGTGTGGCCAATTGGGTTATCGGCGCTTCTTCAACCAAACCCATCGGGTCTGGTTTGAGAAGAGTTCCCACCTATTGTGAGGTTTGCTTTTGGAAATGTGCCGGATGGGCATATGTAACGGCAGACAATAAAATTCAGAAAATTACAGGTCATGCGGATGACCCCCAGTGCAACGGCCGTCTTTGTCCGAGAGGGACCGGCGGTGTTGGAATGTTCTCAGATCCTGATCGTTTGAAACGACCTTTGATCCGTGTTACTAAAAATGGAGAACAAACCTACCGGGAAGCCAGTTGGGAAGAGGCGCTCGATTTCATAGCGACAAAAATGAAAGAAATTGCCGGGAAGCATGGTCCGGAGAGTATGGCATTGTTCAACCATGGAAGTTCGGGCAAATATTTTACCCATTTGCTCAATGCATTTGGCTCCAACAATGTGGCAGCCCCCTCCTTTGCGCAATGCCGCGGTCCGCGTGATACAGGCTTTGAGCTTACATTCGGCGAATCGGTAAGCAGTCCGGAGGTTACAGATATCCGCGACACCAGATGCCTGGTGTTGATAGGATCCCATATTGGAGAGAACATGCACAACGGACAGGTGCAGGAGATGTCGGAAGCGATCGACAAGGGCGCCGTCATCATCACGGTAGATCCACGATTGTCGACTGCCGCCAGCAAATCAAAATTCTGGTTGCCCATTAAACCATCCACCGACCTGGCGCTTTTACTAGCCTGGATTCATGTGCTCATCTATGACGAAATATACAACAAGGAATATGTAGCCAAATATGCAGAGGGCTTCAATGAACTCAGGGAACATGTGAAGAATTTCACTCCCGAATGGGCCTACGGGATCACCACCATCAAACCCGAAATGATCAGGCAGACAGCCCGTGAGATGGCCAATGCCGCACCTTCCACCATCATCCATCCCGGCAGGCACACCACCTGGTATGGCGACGATGTTCAGCGCTCGCGTGCCATCGCCATTTTGAACGCCCTTTTGGGATCATGGGGAAACAGGGGAGGTATCTTCTTCAAGGAGGGGATAAAGATTCCGGATTTCCCCCGCCCCGCGTATCCAAAACCAGCCTGGTCGTGGCAACAAACCATGAATGGCAGATATCCGTTTGCCAAAGAGGCGGTTACCAATACCATCATTGAAGCTTCCATCCCGGCTCCCGGTAAGGAACATGTGATCAGGGGTTGGTTTGTTTCGGGCACCAACCTGGTCGTTTCGATTCCTCTGAAGGAGCAGTTGATGCAAGCCATGCAGGCACTTGATCTTCTGGTTGTCGTGGATACGATGCCGATGGAGATCACCGGTTATGCAGATGTGGTCTTACCTGAATGTACCTATTTGGAACGGCACGATGATATACGTGCTACTCCGCACAGGGAACCTACGCTTGCGCTTAGAATGCCTGCCGTTGAACCACAGTACGATACAAAACCGGCCTGGTGGATCTCCAAGCAGATCGGCGAAAGATTGGGACTTGGCGCCTACTACAATTACAAAGATTTCAGGGAGGTACTGGACTGGCAACTTAAGCAGGTGGGTTCTTCACTCAAAGAGATGGAGACCATTGGTTTGAAAAAATTGGCAAGAAAGACACCAGTTTACATTGAACCGGGAGCGGATCATACTTTCAAAACTGCATCGGGAAAGATTCAGTTGAATTCCAAGGAGTTGCAGGAGGGAGGCTTTGATGCCATGCCGGTTTACAAACCTCATCCTCAACCGGAGGCGGGATTCTACCGGCTCATATACGGACGTGCCCCAATGCACACCTTCAGCCGGACGGCCAACAACAGGAATTTGGTGGCGCTGATGCCCGAAAATTCCGTGTGGGTGAATCCCCAGGTTGCTGAATTGTGGGGACTGAGAAAAAATCAGCATGTCTGGTTGAAAAATCAGGATGGCGTCATTTCCAAT
>JAPLDT010000103.1 GCA_026391315.1 Bacteroidia bacterium | reverse complement strand
GCAGACGGAATCAGAGCAATTCTTTTTAGCGTTTTTTCGATCAAATTAACCGGAGCTAAGATTGAATCAATCGAGGTCAGAAATTATACTGCCCCACTTTTCAAATAATTTTTAAAAAATGAATTTTTAGAACCTCCCTTATTATAATAGAATTGGGAAGTCATTTGGAATGATAACTGGAAAAACAAGGGAAGAGATCATTAAGTTAATTCATAATTATGATGAATTAAAATTAAAATAAGATCAGCCAATTGAATAGACGGCCCCCTCCAATAAAAAGTAATGTAGTGTGCCTCTCACATCCTGTTTCAACGTCACTCATGAAAACCTTCAGGACTAGTGCTTTCCAGATTCCTCGGGACGCATAAGGGATTTTCACCCTCCGGACTTTCCTCTATTCAATGAATTTGAGGATATTTACCATTCAAGGAACACACCGCAACTATTTGAGAAAAAATCTGACCAAATTAGCAGAGTACAACTATTTGTACATATATTTGTACTCTGGAATGTACAAAAGAAACAACATCATGTTAACAACAACAATTTCCGACTTTCGAAAAGATATCAAACAGTATCTGGACCGTGTGACTGAAAACTTTGAAACCTTGATAATTAACAGAGGTAAAGACAGCGGTGTAGTCATTATGTCCCTGGATGAGTATAATTCGCTTAATGCTGCCTATCACGAGTTGTCATCGAAGACTAATGAGAAAAGATTGGATTCAGCCATTGAAAAACTCAAGACAGGCTCCTCATTTCAAAAAGAACTTTTAGAATAGTGAGATACATATTTGCAGATGAATCCTGGGAGGATTATTTATTTTGGCAAAAGACCGATAAGAAAATTTTGTCGAAAATAAATGAATTGTTAAAAGACATTTCACGAACTCCTTTTTCGGGCATAGGAAAACCTGAACCATTGAAACATAAGTACAAGGGATATTGGTCACTCAGAATTGATGGAGAACACCGATTGATCTATAAAGTGAAAGACGATGAAGTATTAATTGCGAAATGTAGATTTCATTATGACTAAGGTTGATTACATCCCTAATTTCGTGTTACCTCAATATAAGCCCCAAACTGATGTTCTTGTAACGGTGGTGTAAGTGGCAGGAATCCACTTACGATCTTTTGGCCCTCCATGATCAACGGCTTTTCTGCTCTCTGCTTTTGACAAAAAAGATGGAAATTGCTGCTCTTGGAATAGAAAATCTGCAAAAATCCATTTGATCCTAAAGCAAGATGCTCCCTTAATTTCAAGGCAATGGCTCCCATGGTAAATCTTCCGTTAATCTCAACCATTGGCTGAAACCTCAGCTTGCCCACATCATCTTTGTATATCAAAGCGTCCACCCCAATCCAGCCTTCATAAAGTGAATTGTAACCGCTTTCCATGAGCGCTGTCTGCAACAGTTGAACCACCTCCGCATTGTGTATTTCGAGAAAGCCGGATACCTCACCAGGCAAATTCGGTGTGTCAGTTAAAAGGTTTCTTACATACCTTCCTTTGTAATCTGTTTCAAAGAAAGTGCGTCCCATATAGCTGATCTCTCCTGACTTGGAAATGAACTGGTAAGAAAGATCCACTATTTTATCAAACCATCGTTCAATCGTTACGAATCCCTGCTGATTGAGCATGCCGCTCAAAACCTCGTCATTCTTAGTTTTCAGGTCCGGGTTTGGCAAAAGAAGTAGGCCCCTGCCCGATGAACTCCATGGGGTTTTAACCACCGCCTTTCCCCTCCGATCCAGCTCAGTGTAAATCTGATCAAGTGTGAAGCACACCATAGGCAGGTCTGTGGGCTCTGGCAACCAGAAAACTGAATATTCTCCGATCATCCTGGTAAGCAAACCCAGTGCAGTAAGGCGACTGTATAAATTTTTGTGAGCCTGCTGCCAAGTGGCAACAGATGACTTTTTGAAATCATCCTGGTAAGAATTGATTGCGGGTCTGAAAAGCTGATGGATAGCCGGACTCCAACCCCATGGACGAAGAGTCCCCTTCGGTTGTGCTAGCCACGAAGGATTTGCCAAAGCCTCCTTCAAATTGATCAATTCAGGCAGTTTAAACCCAAGTTTTCGCATTTTCTGATTGTAGGCATTGTCCACTGTTCCCGATACCAGCACCTGGTCCCATTCATTTCCAAACCAGGCCGGCAAATACCCGAGATCAGACTCAAATTTCCGCAATCTTGCCGGAGCCGTATAAAAAGGGGATCCATTGGCAATGGCCGGTTCGCAGGTTGGATTGAAGAAGTAGGTATCCGGACGCATGAATGATGTGCTGATTTGTTGATGTGCTAATGTGCTGATTGAATGATGTGCTGATTAGATGATGTGCTGATTATTAGATGTGCTGATTATTAGATGTTGTTATGAGGACCATTATTCGATTCGTAATCTAATAAAGATAAAGGCTTTTTTTGCAATCTACAAATTAGTACATCAACACATTAGCAAATCAACACATCATCACATTTTCTTGCTAATTTTACATCCTATAGCTAATAATCGATATTCCATGAAAACACCTAAATTTCTAATCTGCAGTGATCCGCTCGACGACGAGTCGGCCGAAATGATTGTGCATACGCACCATCCAAAATTTCTTGCCCAGGTAACTCCCATCCCTTTTGATGAGATTGCAAACCGGCCCGACAAACAGTTTGCCGATGCATTGTATGTCAATGCTGACGGTGTGATGGAGATTTACCGAATCACCATAGTGGATATATATGAACGCGCAGAAGCTGAAGATATTCAGGATGAAATCTTTCCGGCTACTGATTACTTCTGCAAATACTTGCAGCTGATGGAAAAAGAGGAGGGTGTGACACCCGGATTTCCGGTGAAAGATTTCAATCCCGAATTGCCCGGATTGAAAATCTTACATGCTCCTGACCTTTGGACGGTTGTTTACAATGGAATGGTTGCTGAATTTGGTTCAGAAGAGGAGATGGATGATTTTCTTGAAACCGATCTGAACATCGAAAGCGATTTGCTGGACAAAGGTGTTATCAATCAATTCGAATAAGAAAAGTTAAAAATTACACAGAGGATAATCATCATCTTTTGGATGATTCGGAGGAAATTTAGATTTTTACCTCTGCCAGAATCTCAGAGAAAACGCACAGAGTTCACAGAGATTGAAAATCGCAAGCGATTTCCCTCTCGATATTAGTTTTAATCCGTTATTGCCTTCGGTCTTTATTCTTCATATAGTATTTCGAAACCGGAAATCCAATGACCGAAAGCAGAATAATCAGGGTACCCAGGTAGAATCCGGTGGTCATTCTTTCGGTCTCGCCGAAAATGAAGAAGGCCATCACAATGCCATAGACAGGTTCCAGGTTGATAGAAAGTGTGACTGTGAAGGCAGTGAGATGCTTCATCACGGCCACTTGCACCGTATGGGCAAAAGCTGTGCAAATGGTAGCCAGGATCACCAGATAAAAAAGATCCGCCATGGAGGGAACGATAGAGGGGACAACGATTCCCCTACCGGATACCGTAATGAATAAGGTAAGGCCAATCAGTCCGCCGATCATCTCAAAAAAACTGATCTTGACAGCGCTGTGTTTGGCAACCAGTTTTTTATTCAATACAGTAAATAATCCGGCCAGAAAAGCTGAAAGCAGGGCAACCATCATCCCCATGGCATAATGCGTTTCAAACCGGAAGATAAGGTAAAGCCCCACGATGATAACCAAACCGATGAGTACCTCGTAAATATCGATCCTTTTGCGGGAAAAAAATGGCTCCAGGAAACTGGTAAACAAGGTGGTAGTAGCAAAACAACCCAATGTTACCGAGACATTTGACAATTTGATGGCTCCATAAAAAGTTACCCAATGGAGTGCAATAATCAGTCCTACTCCGAAAAAAACCAATAACTCTTTGCGTGAAACCTCAAGAGGTACTCTCTTGTATTTCAAATAGATAAATAAAGTAATGATGGCTAGCAACATCCTGTACCAAACCAATTCCAGGGCCGGAATGGCAATGAGTTTCCCCAAAATTGCGGTAAATCCGTAAATAAGGACGATCAGGTGAAGTTTTAAATAGGTAGAGAGTAGCTCTTTTCTCAAAATATTCTTATTTTTCGTCAAAAATAGCAACGTTTCAGATATATATTATATTTGCATATACTATTTATTGTAAAATAAAGAGTCTCCAAAACCAAAAAAACAAAAACCAATGGTTCTAGACAGTATTGAAAATGCAGCCCGCTATCTGAGTATGGGTGATGGAATTGCCAAAGCGCTTCATTACATTCAAAACAACGACCTCAACGTGGTTCAACCCGGTAGATATCAATTAGAAGGGGATCATTTGGTGTTGTTGGTCAATGAATACGAATGCACAAATACCGACGAATGCAGACTGGAAGGGCATCGTAAGTACATCGACCTGCAATATTGGGTAAAGGGATCCGAGCTGATGGGACATGACATTTTAGGCAACCAGCCTGTTCTTGAACCCTACAACGAAAAGACCGATTGTGCTTTCTACAGTTGTATTGCCTCCTACTCCAGACTTTTGCCGGGAATGTTTGTCATCTATTTTCCGTCAGATCTTCACACTGCCAATTCTGATCCACTTTCGCATTTGCGGGTGAAAAAAATAGTTTTCAAGATCCAGGTCGAGTAGTAATCTTTTTGATCGACCGGCAGAGGTCCTCTAGGGTCGCTACATTGTGGAAGATTCCTGAGTGAATAATATTCCAACCTTGCGGTAGCTGAATTACATCAATTGAGATAGACTGGGGGACAGGGAGACTAAGGGACTGGGAGACTGGGAGACTGGGGGACGGGGAGACCAGGGGATCGGTTTTAACTTCGAAACCTAAGCGTTCCATAGCTTTTTTGGCCCAAATTAGTTCCTGACCTGTGGCAGTTAGATTTACGACCCCATATTTTTCCCTTTTGATGCGAAAATCATTCCTTTCCGGGTCAAATCTCAGGTGTTGATTGTTGGGGAACAACCAATCAAAATATCCCGCGGAGGCCATCTCCTCAGGGATTCCTTCCACAACACGGTCTTCCAGCATCAGCCAGATACGATCAGCCATTGTGAGCGAGGTATTCAGATCATGCGTGGAAAAGATGATGCATTTGCCCTGCTCGCTAACCAGTTGGTGCAATATTCTGACAATTTCATACTTATTCGAAATATCCAGAAAAGCAGTGGGTTCATCCAATACCATGATCCTGGTATCCTGAGCCAGCGCCCTGGCAATCATGGCCCGCTGGCGCTCTCCATCGGAAATCCTATTGATTGGACGGTTTTCGTAGCCGGATAGTCCAGTTTGGAGAATTGCCCTGTCAATGATCATCTGATCGTTATCGTTCAGTTGTCCAAACCAGTTAGTATAAGGGAACCTACCGAGTCCAACCATTTCGTGGACAGTAAGATTGGCCACCCTGACAATCTCGGTAGAGACAAAACTCATCTCTCGTGCAAGTTCCGTCGCGGAGAAATCTGAAACCGGTCTATTGCGCACCAATAGCTCACCTGAGAGTGGCGGTATAAATCCGGCAATGGTTTTCAGCAAAGTGCTTTTGCCGATGCCATTTCCACCAATCAGCGCAACCATTTCGCCACTCAGGGCATGCAGTGAGATATCTTTTTTCACCACAGTCGATGCAGTCGAACGTTCCCTGTAACCGATCGAGACTCCTTTGCACCGGATGTAAATATCTTCTTGCATATCAAATAGCCCCAATTTTTTTATGCTGAAAAATAATCCAGACAACCACAGGAATGCCAAGCAGCGATGTCACTGAATTGATAGGTAAAGTAGTCGCATAACCCGGAAGCTGTGAAATAAGATCGCCTATCACCATCACAATGGCCCCCATTAGCATGGTTGCTGGTATTAATTTACTGTGCAATGGGGAATGGAATAGTTTTCTGGCTAGATGTGGTACAATAATCCCAACAAACCCGATCGGTCCGCAAAACGCAGTGATACTGCCGGCAAGAATTGAGGTGGAGGCAAAAGTAAGCAGGTAGGCCAGACGGAGATTCATCCCCATGCTTTTGGCATAGTTTTCACCCAACAAAAAAGCATCCAAAAATTTAGCAGAAAACAGCGCTACCAGCAATCCTACAGCCACAGAAGGAACAAGCACCCACAACTGATCGCGGGTCGTACTCCCTAAACTTCCCATGGTCCAGACGATGAATGATTTGAGTGTCGATTCGTTGCTGAAATATTGCAAAACACTCACTACAGCCATTACTGCGCCGGATATCAAGATTCCGAGTATCAGAACAGTCATCAGATCGCGTAACCTGGAGGCCAGCATCACTACCAGGAACATCATGCAGCCTGCGCCAAACCAGGCTGCCATAACAATACTCCAGGAGCCGGCTATTGAAAAAAGTGGGGTTCCACCAAAAATCCAGCCAGCCGAGAGAACAAACAGGGCAACCCCCAAACTCGCGCCGGAACTTATACCCAAAATATCCGGACCTGCCACGGGATTTCTGAAGATGGTCTGCATTTGCAATCCTGCTACCGAGAGCGCCGCCCCAGCCAGAACAGCAGTAATCGCCTTGGGAATCCTGAATTGAAATAGAATGGCAGCAATCTGAGGATCAGAAGATGAGGGATGAAATAAAGTTGAAATAGATTGATATAGAGAAATATGCACCGATCCTGACAGCAGATCCAGCAGAAAAAGGAATGCCAGAACCCCCATCAACAAAAAAAATCCGACTGTACTATTTTTAAACAACCTCATTTTCACTTTCCAATATTTATTTCCCGGTAATTTCAAAGTATTTCTATCTATTTCAAAGTATTTCTAACTGTTTCTATCTATTTCCACCTATTTCAATCTATTCAATCTTCTTATAATAACTAAAATCCTTATTATCAATTAATCCTGGATGAAATATTTTCACCAGATCCGCCAAAACCAGATCCGGATGAACCACGCCACTCTCCCAATAATCATTTCCGCCACCAGGAACAGCACGTAGGTTGTTGTTGTAAATCTGCTGATTTTTCACAGCCGGAAGATCTGAATAGCGTGAATCAAATGCCAGCAATTCGCTTTTGCTGTTGACACTTCCGCAATTGATCCAGAAATTGGCATTGGCCGCGCGCAGAAAGACCTCTTCCAAAGATACTGGAAATGCCTCTTTCGATCGGTTTGCCCTCCATAAAAATTTTCCGCCGGCATCCTCAATCAACATCGCCAAATTGGACTGTCCTCCCGCAATCCACCAGGTATCTTTGAATGGAAGACCAGTGAGTACAGAGGGTCTCTCCTGTACTTTTGCCACAATCGATTTGATTGTCTGGTACCTGAATTTGATCTTTTCAAAGATTGTATCAGCAACGGCCTCCTTCCCAAAAAAGGCGCCGAAAAATTTGAGCCATTCTGTCTTTGCCAGTGGACTCTGCTCAAGGTATTCACCCACCAAAACAACCGGAATACCCAGATCATGCAATTTATTGATCTGCGTATTGATTTCTGCTCCTACACCATATGCAAAAACCACATCCGGTTTCAATTGGAGAATCATCTCATAATTAAGACCTTGCTCATATCCAACTTCCCGGATATGGTTCTCTGAAACGCCCTTTCTTACTTCGGGGTTGGTCAGATAGTTCGTACCCGACAATCCAACGATGGACGACACCTCTCCCAGGGCATCCAAAAAACCAATATGGGTGGTCGAGAGGCAGATCACCCTTTTTACCGGTGTGAAAATAACCTGTTGCTCTTTAAGTTCATCAGGGATTTTTTCACCACGCTTCATAAGATAATATTGGAAAATATTATCCGTCGATTTTTGCCATGGATTAGCCACAGTCAACTTTTGCCAGGAATTTTTTTGGTGAATGGTAAAGCCGGAAGCCTCCATATTTCTGACAATCCCTGATTTATCAACAGAAGATCTTTTTCGGGATGGATCAGACAAACAACTGCACAAACAGCTCAATGAAAGAAGGAAAATAACAATACGGTGCAGCATTTGGATGATTTTTGTACAAAGGTGAAGATTATATGATTATCTACTTCTGATAACCCTTACTTTCAACACCTCTTTTTTGGTCAATGTCTCGACAGTGATAAAATAGACCGCCGATCCAAGCTGACTGCAATTCAATTCCATTGGTGCTGTGGTTAACATTCGCTGTGACTCATATATTTTTCTTCCCATGAGGTCATAAAAATCAACCCTGCCAAACTCCTCTTTGCCCGAATTGACCAGGTAAAGGAGATTTATAGAAGGATCAGTGGGATAGTAAATTTTAAACTGGGTATTCCCTGCAGGTGTTGGTCCCGGAGTATCCTGGGCGAAAGTTGTGCCGCACCCGTAGGAATTGATCAGGAGTGAAGTTTTTACGTTGAATTCTGGAACCCAGTAAAAGGGTTGCCAGCTTCCACCGATAAAGCAAAAAGCCCTGTTCTGGTCACTGTTGGTACGTGGCGCCGCACTGTAAACGGCAACCGTATCACTTGAAATGTTGTAGTAGTTGATGTCGTAACCTATAAAATATTTGCCTGTTACTGTAAGCGGCTGATCCAGAACCACCAAATTCATTGCTTGTGCATTCAGCGACTTGATGGGAACCTTGATGGATTTCAATACCATGCCTGGAATACCAGTACCCGCATCGATACTGTAAATTTGAAACACGACAGTACTGTTGTAATTGTTCGCTCCGGTGATAGCCTTGCCAATACCCACGGAAAAGGCCGATAACGTGGTCTTATCAGTTGTCTTAAACTCTTCAGCATAACTTGTTATCCTCAGGGAATTGTGTCCGGTAATGTAACCTTTGGCATAAGGCAATTTGACCAATTGGTACTTCTCATTCAAGCCTGCATCTGAAAACTGATCGCAGGTAGAACCTGAGGCATAAGGATCCATCGCATCCAATTTCGTTTCACCTGTATTTGTTGGATCCAACCAATTTTTCAGTTGTCGGGTGGTTAAGGAGGAGTAATTCCACTGGTAGGCGAACATGGAAAAATAGTCGTCAGTTGAATGTTCACAAGTAGCCGTACCTCCTGTCAATGAGCCTATTACAAGATTTTCGTTACTAAAGAGCGGTCCTCCCGAAGAACCCGCCTCCGTTGTTCCAATGTCCCATTGTTTGATCCACCAAAAGCTGTTGTTTGCATGACCACCCGAATTGTAAGATCCCATACCAGGAGGATCATTATCGATCGAGACCTTCTTTACATCCCCCTTGGGATGGTGAATAGCCCTGGTGGATGCAGGAACTGTCTTGCTGTGATCCCAGCCGGCATAATAGGGTCTGTACTCAGGCGGTGGTAACATTTCGAGTTCTACCAAAGCAAAATCGAGAGAATCTGACCGGGCCCGCAGAATGGAGCCGGTCATGGTTTGATCTGCAAATCCGTTCACACTGTTGCCAGTGCCGCAAAACGGACTTTCATAGTTGAAGGAAAATACCGTCTGTTGGGCCTCCGTTGCATTGGTAATGCAATGCCCGGCCGTTATAAGATAGGGTGTTTTATCACGTTTTGTATTGTTAACCAATGTTCCGGTACAAAGCTCTGTTCCGGATATAACCAACTGAACAACTGCCTGTTTCTCTTTGCTTACTACAGCTGCACCTGCGCAGTATACATCCATGTTGCATACACCTGCTTCGCCAAGTGGCCGGTTGCCAATGGCATTCTTGTATCCGTGGTTGACTTTTGAAATGTGTAGTTCACCATGTGAGGAAACAGTTTCAGGCTCATTGTATTCGACTACAATTTCATCTCCCTCCAGCGGGAAAATAGGTAGCATCCCTGAGCTCTGTTCGTTGTTGGCATTGAAGGCCCCTCTCAAAATCCGGTGATCAGGAGTATAGATAAAAATGGAAGCTCCGGTCGGCAAAATGGCGCGATCAAATAAAATATTCAGGGAATAGGCACCCTTGGATCGAATGTCCACGCGCCAGATTTTCATTCCGTCAACACTGTCCCATACACCGGAATTCTCAGGTGATATATCAACATCAAAACTTTTGGCAAATTTCTGTTTTTTGAAGGGGGATTTTGATTGAGCCTCCTTAAGCTGAAGGTCAAAATTGTTTACAGGAACCATATCAACTACCGGAAGCTTTAGGATTGCTCCTTTCAAACGATTGAAAGAAGCCGGCGAACCTCCATACGACACCTGTCCTTTGCCCTGAAAAGATACAATAGATGCAAAAAAAAAGATTAATAATCGGATACGTATCGCCATCTAAGTTAAGGGGTAGATTGAGGTCTTATTCAGATTTTTAATTAACTCACAAAATCAACAATTTGCATAATTATCAATTGTCAATTGCCAATTGTCAATTACTTAGATTGGTTTCTCCAAATATATAATTTATCGCTTAAAATTCATTCCCTATTTTTTTTGAAAAAACCATCAGCGAAATTCATGAAACAACCCCAATCGTAGGGAGTAATTGCATGCTTTCCAGGCCGGATATGGTAACCTATTGTTCCGGTTACCGGCTTGTTCAATTCAGGGAAATCCTTACCAGGAAATCCCTCTTTACCAAGAAGCTGATAGACCGGAGATGCATTTACACAGGAGAGAAACTCCCCTTTCGGATCAGCCCAGCGATCCTCCTCCGCACTGCACACATACAATGGTCGTGGTGCGATGAGCGCCAATAATTCGTGCTGATCGATCGGCAAATCCTCCTCCTTCCTGTTATATTTTCTGAAATTTTCGCAAAACCAATGAGGAAACGATTGATTGATCCTCTCAACCGTCTCACCATAAATTCGCTTTGACAAGGCAGCCCCGCCACAACCGGATTCATTGGAAACCACGATGGCAAATCTTGGATCTTTGACCCCTGCCCACAAAGCAGCCTTCCCAAGTCTGGAATGGCCTAAGACAGCGACTTGCTTTGAATTGACTGCTTTTTCTTTTTCAAGATAATCCATTACCCGCGAAAGTCCCCAGGCCCAGCCTGCAATGGTTCCCCAGGAAGAGCCATTTCTCACCTCCTTAAAAAGTTTGTGCACCCCATTCTTAAAACCGTCATCAAAATCCGGATCCGCATCTCCGCAATAGACAGTGGCTACACCATAGCCTCTGGCAATGATCTCCTCAACCGGCCAGGATGAAACATCGGTACCTCTTTGAAGTTCTGTTGAACTTTCAGCTTTGTTACCCACCATACCATTGCTCTTCAGCCAAGAGGTAGTGATTGCAATTTCGGGATCCTTTGCAACCGTATGATTGCCATTGAAATTATATGCGAGAAACAGTGGCACCGGTTTCACTGATTTTGGAAGAAATATTAGTACATTCAAGAGTAGCTCTTCCCCATCCTTTTCAAGTTTCAGCTGAACCTCTTTTCTAATCGCCTTGCCATTAAAGGCATTCAAGTTCTCAGAGAGCACTTTTGAAGTTAAATGGACTTTCGCGGCAGGTGTTTTACCATAAACTTCATTCTCAAACAAGTCGACAATTTCTATCCTTCTCTTCTTCCAATCATTTTGATTTTTAACCGGCACCCCATTGTTAAAAATCAGGGGATCAGGCAAAGTATAGGAAGGCATTTTGGATTCATCGTAATTGGCAACGAAACCCTGGCCGAATAGCGTGGCCGAAAAAAAGAACAAAAATGCAGAGAGTAAAATAGTTTTCATAAGTTGTTTATTTGAAGTGACTAAAGTGAACTAAAGTGACTAAAGTACTTGCTGTAATATATTGATTTTCTGATAGTAGTACTATTCAAATGCAAAACTATGGAGTCCCAACTTTAGTCACTTTAGTTCACTTCCATCATAAACCCTTGGCTCTATCTCTCCCCTTGCTACCATCAAGGCATTCATGGCAAGCGCTTTGAGTTCATCCTGACCGGCATAAACGGATACAGGGGCAATAAATTCAACCCTTTCGCGGATCAAAGACATCAGTCTCCGGTCGAAAGCAATTCCTCCCGTAATTAGAATCCCGTCAATTCTTCCTTTCAGAACCGTAGCCATCTCTCCAACATATTTGGAAATCTGGTAGGCCATGGCTTCGTGGTAAAAAGTAGCCTTTTCATCTCCTCTACGAACGGCCAGTTCTACTTCGCGGGCATCGTTGGTTCCCAGGTAGGCAACATAACCTCCATTTCCGGAAATCATCGCCATTACCTCATCGTAATTATATTTACCACTGAAACAAAGCTTTACCAAATCACCAACGGGCAACGAACCGCTCCGCTCAGGCGAGAAAGGTCCCTCGCCATCGAGCGCATTGTTGACATCAATGACCCTTCCATGCTGGTGAACACCTACCGAGATGCCTCCACCCAGGTGAACCACAATCAAATCAAGCTCTTCATAGGATTGCCCTACCTTCATGGCATGCTGACGGGCTACGGCTTTCTGGTTGAGGGCATGGAAGATGGAACGACGTGTAAACAACGGATGACCTGAAACACGTGCGATGCCATCCATTTCATCTGTCACTACAGGATCAGCAATTAAAGCCATCATGCCCGGATGCTCCTGCGCGATGTCATAGGCTATCATAGAACCGAGGTTGGAGGCATGAATACCCATCACACCCTCCCTGCAATGCTGCACCATCAATGCATTGATCAGGTACACTCCCGATTCGAGCGGATAGGTCAACCCGCCTCTACCAATCACTACATGGACTTCATCCAACGACAAGCCCTCCATATCGAGCTGGTTCAGAATACTTTTCCTACGAAAAGCATATTGATCCGCAATCGATGGGTAGGCGGCAAGATCCACTATTGAATGGTGAAGTGTTTTGAGAAAAACACAGATTGCATTTTCGTAAATGGCAATTTTCGTGGTGGTTGACCCCGGATTAATTACCAATATCCTGACAAGATCTGAACTATCCATGAATGATAAATTTATGAGAGAAGCGAAGCTAACGCGATGGAATACTGTTTGGTAATGGTCGAATCACCCCTTGAAGTCAGTACGACCGGAACCTTTGCACCCACCAGCATGGCAGCGGATTCAGCATTGGCAAGCTTCATATTGGTTTTGTAAAATACATTTCCTGCATCCAGATTGGGGAAAAGCAGACAATCGGCATCGCCGGCCACTTCACCCTTGATCCCTTTGATTCCGGCAGACTCCTTGTCAATAGCAATATCCAAAGCCAATGGCCCGTCTATGATACAACCGGTAATCTGTTTTCGATGCCCCATAATGGTAAGAAATGCAGCGTCTTTGGAAGATTCGAGTTGCATGAGCAATTGTTCGCTTGGTGCAATCACTGCCACTTTTGGCAATGGAATGCCCAGAGCATTTGCCGTTTTAACCATGTATTTGATTATCTGGACTTTCTGTCCAAGATCAGGTAGCGGCAAAACTGCAACATCACTGACTATCATCAGCTTATAGTAATTTGGATTCTGAATTACAGTTACATGACTCAGAATATTACCGGGTTCCATCAATCCCTTTTCCTTATCGAGAATGGCTTTGATGAATTTATCCGTAGAGATCAAACCCTTCATGATCAGATCCCCCTCCTTTTGCCGGATCATCTGAACAGCAAGCGAAGCAGCCAACCTCTCATCGGGCTGGTCAATAATCCTGAAAAGTGACAGATCAAATTTCTCCTCGGTACCAATTTCTTTGATAGTTTTCTCATCCCCAATGAGTACTGCATAAACCAGGCCACTCTTCACTGCATTGTAGGCCGCTTCAATAGAGTGATTGTCATTGGCGCTGACAACTACAAGTGTTCGTTTAGGGCGATGAAGAACGGCCGGAAACAGATCTTCCAAATACTTTATCATCTTTTTTCTGGTCAAGTAAGTCTAATATAAGTGAAGGATAAAGTAAAAAGGATAAAGGATAAAGTGCAGAACGCTCCAATCATCTTGATCACGAAAACCAAAAGCCATTGCTTTTTATGGCTAACATTTTCCAAGCAAATCGTATCCCACTTTATCCTTTTTACTTTATCCTTTATCCTTTTTTTGCAAAGGTAGCATACAAAAAATCACAAAGAAATACCCATGAGAAAATTTTCATTCCAACCTGAAATGTATATTTGGGTATTCCATGCGACCTTTCAAAAACAAATTATATCCGCATGAAACTGTGCTAAAAATATTTTATTGTTGCAAAAGTCGGTGATTAGCCTTTTTGTTCTTCAATGATTTTTTGTGTATCAACGGCAATCATCAATTCTTCATTGGTAGGTACCACCATCACTTTAACCTTTGAACCTGGTTTGCTGATGGTGATCTCCCTGCTCCTTAACCCGGTATTGATCTGGTCATCAATTTCTATTCCCAAAAATTCGAGGCCTTCACAGATTCCGGTTCGTGTAGAGTCGGAATTTTCTCCGATGCCGCCCGTGAAAATCAACAAATCTATTCCGCCCATTGCTGCCGCATAGGATCCAATATATTTCTTGACCCGGTAATCAAACATCTTGATGGCTAGCAAACAACGCTCGTCTCCCTTGTCAGCTGCAGCCCTGATTTCGCGTGAATCGGAAGAAACACCACTGATACCCAGCAGACCCGAATGTTTGTTAAAAAGAATGGATGCCGATTTTGTTCCAATTTTCTCTTTGTCCATGATGTAGCTGACTACCCCCATGTCGACATCACCTGAACGTGTCCCCATGATCAAACCTTCAATGGGCGTAAAACCCATAGAAGTATCGACAGAGATTCCATCCTTGATGGCACATACAGATGCTCCGTTCCCCAGATGGCAGGTTACTATTTTTAATCCTTTGGGATTAACACCTAAAATTTCGCAGGCCCGTGCCGATACATAACGATGGCTAGTGCCGTGAAATCCGTAACGTCGAATGCCATATTTTTTATAGAGCGCATAAGGAATTGCGTACATATAGGCATGTTTGGGCATGCTTGTATGAAATGCCGTGTCAAAAACAGCGACCTGAGGTATGGACGGTATCAAAGATCTTAGTGCATAAATCCCTTTAAGGTTAGGCGGATTGTGCAGTGGTGCCAGTTCCGTATATTTTTCAAGTGCGGCTATCACCGCTTCATTCACCAGTTTACTCTCCGTAAACAGTTCACCCCCATGTACCACGCGGTGTCCTACAGCAGTGATCTCATCCAAACGTTTGATACACCCGTGCTTAACGCTTGAGAGCACACCAAGGATATATTCAATCCCAATTTTATGGTCCAGTATCTCCCCTTCAAACATTACCATCTGTCCGTCCACCTTTTCATGTTTGAGAAAGGACCCTTTCATCCCAATTTTTTCGACGATACCCTTGGCCATCAAAACATTATCACTAAGGGAGAAAAATTGATATTTGATGGATGAACTGCCACAATTAAGTACTAATATTTTCATGTATTTCTTTCTTTCTTGAATTAGATTTTTTCTGAATTCATCGGAGTAGTTCCAATGATATTACCTTTTTCGTCATATTTATAAAAACCCCAGCCGACATGTTTTCCGAACCGTTTGGCCCTGTTTAGCTTTTTTATCACAGGAGAAGCCATGTACCTCGGATCCCCGAATTCTGAATAAAGGTTTTCTGCCCACCTGTTGATCTTATCAATTCCAAGAATATCCGCCAGTTCGAAAGGACCGAAACGCATCCCAAATCCAACTTTCCAAACAGTATCGATATCCGGCAGTGAACCTACACCTTCCAGATAAACTTCACATGCTTCGTTCAGCAGCGCAGTATAAAGGCGTATAGAGATAAGACCTGCTGATTCTTCAACTGGTATTGCTTGCCTGTTAACCAGTTTAACAAAAGTCAATACCCTTCCGTACACTTCATCTGACGTATAGAGACCTTTAACCACTTCACATATCTTTGCTTCAGGCGATTGTACAAAGAAATGTAAACTGACACATCGTTCACGATGTACAAGTTCGGAGGAGAGTTCAGTAATGATAATGGTTGTAGAATTGGTCGCAATGATACAATCCGGACTAACCACTTTCTCTATCTTTCTAAAAACCTCTTTCCTTTCAGTAATTTTTCTGGCACTCGACTCAGCGCGAATGACCTCTATGACGAAATCACACTCTTTCAGATCTTTATAATCCAGACTACCCTTGATACGGGAGAGGATCAGCTTTTTTTCCCCCAGGGTCATACCCCAGTTCTCAATGCGCCGGTCCAAAGCTATGGCCAGTTGTTCGTACGCATTCTTAATTCTCTCCTCCGAAAGTTCGATAAAGATCACCTCAATGCCGTATGCACTGGCTATACGGGCAATATTCTGACCATCTTTCCCGCAACCAACTACCCCAATTTTTGAAAAAAGGGTATGCTGGTGCTGTTTCTTGCTCAGGCCAAAATCTTCGATATGTTCTATAATCATATTGTCCATGGAATGTATATTTATATTGTTTGAAAGGTTTGAAATGTTTGAATGGTTTGAAATGTTTTTCTAGTTTATAATGTTAAAAAAAGCGCCGGTCCCCGAGCGAAGCCGAGGGGTCTGCAAGGTCGAAAAATATAGTTTAGGCACCGATCCCTGAGCGAAGTCGAAGGGTCGAAGAAAAGAATTTAACATTTCAAACTTTTTAAACATTATAAACTTTTTAAACTTTTTAAACTTTTTAAACTTTTTAAACTTTTTTCGTGCCGGCTTGATTTGATGTAATGGCCACCATGTTCACAATATCACTGACCGAGCAACCACGCGAAAGGTCATTGATGGGAGCAGCCATACCCTGCAAAACAGGACCCACCGCTTCCGCACCGGCCAATCGCTGTACCAGTTTGTAGCCAATATTCCCCGACTCGAGACCCGGGAAAATCAGTACATTCGCTCTTCCTGCCACTTTACTTCCCGGAGATTTTAACTGTCCAACTTCAGGAACAAGGGCTGCGTCCAGTTGCATCTCCCCATCAATAAGCAGATCAGGATTCAGCTCTGACGCAATTTTTGTTGCCTGAGCAACTTTATCGACAAGTTCGTGCTGCGCACTCCCTTTTGTTGAAAAGGAGAGCATGGCAACACGTGGTTCGATGTTGGCAATTGCTTTTGCCGAAGCAGCCGTAGTTACGGCAATCTCAGCAAGCTGAAATGCGTCAGGATCAGGCATAACCGCGCAATCTGCAAAAACCAGCATGCCGTTGTCTCCAATATTTTTATCTTTGAAAATCATAAAAAACAAACCGGATACGACAGAAACTCCCGGCAAGGTTTTCACAAACTGAAACGCAGGTCTCAATACATCTCCGGTCGCGTTGATCGCGCCTGCCACCTCTCCATCCACATCTCCGGCCTTAATCATCATGACACCAAAATAGAGCGGATCGTTCAGCAATTCATATGCCTTTTCGAGGGTTAAACCCTTATGTTTGCGGAGTTCCACCATTATTTCTGCATATTTCTTCCTGCTATTGTCAGTGGTAGGATCCACAATTCGGGCACCCAAAACAGATATTCCTTCCCTTTTTGTAGTTGCTTCAATGTCGTCCGGATTACCCAGCAAGGTTATTCTGGCAATTTTATCTCTTAAAATTTGTTCTGTTGCCTTCAATGTCCTGATCTCATTACCTTCGGGCAAAACAATATGGTTCTGAAGCCTTATGGCGTTTCCCTTGATCTTTTCAAGCAAATCCATTTCTGAAATATTAAATTTTCGAACTAATTTTTTTAAAGTACAAAAATAAGGATTCTTAGGAGAGTTACCTAATGTTCACATCGATTTTCCTCTTCTCATTTAACAATTAAGACTAAAATTTGTTAACCAGAAATGCCATAAAATGTGGGCAGCAGTTCTCTTTAAATTTAGGAACAAAACTCCTTGGAACTCAAATAACAGATATTTAGATTTTTTGTATTTTAACAGACTTATTTGATACCTACTGAAGATGCCTGAGTCGTCCTATTACTTAAACCCTTTTGCCCTTATCTCACTATCATCATTCTTGATAATGACGATCTTAGCATTTATGTTATGGTACAAATACTATTCATTGCAAACAAAATTCGTCGTTCTGCTTTTTGTATCCAATGCAATTTACTCCTTCTTTTACTCCTTTGAGATCTCTTTCAGAACCCTTCAGGAGATCAGTTTGTTTTACCACTTTGAATATTTTGGCATTCCATTCCTGTCTACTTTCTACCTCATGTTTGCCCTCTGCTTTTCGGGAAGGAACAAATGGCTGACCTTAAGAAATATGAGTATTCTGTTTGCTATCCCGATTATTACCATGGTATTCGTTTTTACCAACAAATACCATCACCTCTTCTACAAAAGAGAGGCGATAAACTTTGATGGACCATTCCCTGCATTCTCCTTCAGCCCGGCAATCTGGTACTATATCCATCAGGTTTACACTGTTTTTACCATGTTGCTCGCCTTGTTTATACTTGGCAAAATGTTGAAAAATGCAGCTCCAGTTTACAGGCGGCAAGTTATTTTTTTGTTACTGGCCACTATTTTCCCATTCGTGGGGTATATTGCCTACCAGATGCACCTCATTCCCTTTGGCATAGATCCAGTCTCGTTCACCTTTACCCTGACAGGGATTGTTGTTTATTACGCACTTGTACACCTTAAGCTTTTTGAGCTGGTTCCGATTGCCCGAACAAGATTGTTTGAAAAAATTCAGGACCGGGTACTCGTTTTTGACCGACACAATCGACTGATTGATTTCAATTTAGCTGCCTCACAGCAATTCAGCCTGACGAATTCTGAACTAGGGAAAGAGATTCCCGAACTCCTCGGTCGTTGGCCGGAGTTGATGCAATTCATCCAGAACAACCAATCAGGCAAACTGGAATTACATCATTTCGAAGGAGGGATATCTTATTTTTATGATATTCAGATTATTGAACTTGAAAATTCCAACAAGGTTGAACATGGGAAACTGGTTGTCATCAAAAATGTATCCGATCTTATCAATACCGAACGTGAAAGAAATTTCGCAGCCTCCAAACTAAATGCCATCATTCAGTCAATGCCGGATATCATGCTCGTTATCAATAGCAAGGGCATTTTCACTGATTTTTTTTCATCCAATAATGACCGCCTTTTCTTAACGAGAGAGGAGGTTGTTGGCGCTTCCATTCAACATCTTTTTAACCCTGATGAGGCCGTTGAATTATGTAAATTATTGGATAACTGCCTTAATACCAGCGAATTGATCACACACCAATTTGAAATGAATTTTCTGGAAAATATCAAACACTACGAAGTAAGACTTTCGAGGTTGGACAAATCACACGTTCTGGCAATTATCCGTGATGTGTCTGAATCGTTGGAAATGAAACATGATCTTTTGTATCAGTCAGGTTTTCAAAAGATTCTGATGAAACTTGCCTCACGTTTTATATATATCGCTGAATCGGAAACCGATGGAGTTATAAACGACTCGCTTCGTCAAATTGGAGAATATACCGGTGTTGACCGTGCCTACATTTTCAGATACAATTTTGACGAAGAAACCATGTCAAACTCCCATGAGTGGTGCAGCCAGAATGTCGAACCACTCATCCAGAATCGCTCGGATATTTCAACTTCACTTGTATCAGATTGGGTAGAAAAGCATACGAACGGTGAGCCTGCAGCTATAAAAAACATCACCAGGCTTGGATCTGAAAATAAGGTTCATCTCTTTATCAACTCCTCCGATGTCAAATCAATTATCACTATTCCAATGATTTCCCAAAAAAACTGTTTGGGATTTGTTGGATTTGACACTATAAGTGCAAACAGAAAATGGAGTGATTCAGACATCTCTTCACTCAAGATTTTCACCGGTATGCTTGCCAATTTGCAGGAAAAGATCACCATCGAGCAATCCCTGGTTGAAGCAAGAATTAAGGCCGAGGCCAGCAACAGGCTGAAAACTGCCTTCATGAACAACATATCCCATGAAATAAGAACTCCCTTAAATGGAATCATCGGTTTTGGCGAGATCATAGCCAATGAACAGTTGTCGCTCGAAGAAAAAAACAGGTTCCTTACGGTTGTTCAGGAGAGTAGCGAGAGGTTGATCAGTACCATCGATGACTATCTTGACATTTCACTTATTGTAACTGGAAATCAGGAGATTAATCCAAAGCATTTCATTCTGTCGAAAAAAATCGAAGAGATAATTTTTGAATTTGAGGTACCTTGCAAAGCTAAAAATCTCTCAATTATTGCAGAAATTCCGGCTCACCTCATACAAACAACCATCTATTCAGATCCTGAATTGATTCATAAAATTTTAAATCATCTTGTCGGCAACGCATTGAAATTCACTGAACGGGGATCTATTGTCATTGGATTGAGAATGGAAGTTGGATATTTGACCATCTATGTGAAGGATACCGGAATTGGAATCGCAGAGAATGTTCAAGAATCGATCTTCGACTCCTTTATGCAGGAAGATTTTTCATCAACAAGACTTTATGAGGGAAGTGGTTTAGGACTCTCTATCGTGAAGGGAATCGTCACCCTGCTCGGCGGAAAGATAAAATTGAGTTCAAGTAAAGGAATGGGGTCTATTTTTCATATTTCACTTCCAAAAAAATAATTGGAAAACAAAATACTACCATGTACAATGGACATTCCAGACAATAATAACGGAGATGAAATTTTCAGGAACCTCTTCGAACATTCGACTTTAGGGATGTCCATCACTTCATTGGATGACAGACTTCTTCCCAATGCTGCATTCTGTGAGATGCTTGGATACTCAAAGGAGGAACTAGTTGATAAACAATGGGACGAATACACGCATCCCGATGACATTGCTTACAACCGTGCCGTATTAGACAGTATTCTCGATGGTAGGGAAAAATCGGTTCGTTGGGAGAAAAGATATCTCCACAAAAACGGTTCCATCATATGGGCAGATATCCATTCCTTCCTGCACAGGGATGCAAGCGGCCTTCCGCTTCATTTCATTGCAACTGTCAATAACATTACCAAGACAAAAATTTTCGAGGATGCCTTGATGGAAAGTGAGCAGCGCTTCAAATTGTATAACGAACAACTTCTGCAAAGCATTGCTGAAAAGGATAAGTTCTTTGCCATTCTTGCGCACGATCTGCGAAGCCCTTTAAGCTCTTTCCTGGGATTGACAGAGGTGATGTCGGAAGATATCAACAACATGACCATGTCTGAAATAGAGGAAATATCAAAATCTTTGTTCCTATCGGCTTCCAACCTGTACCAACTTTTGGAAAATTTATTGGAATGGTCTAATTTGCGCAGAGGGAATACAGTATGCCACCCGGAGCCAACCTCACTACGAAGTCTTATCTTGAGATGTATGGAACCATTCCATGAATCCGCCCGCCGCAAAAATATTGCACTTGAACTCAATTTTGAACAATCCTATACTATAAGCTGTGATATCAGGATGACCGAAACAATTTTCAGAAACCTAATATCCAACGCTCTAAAATACACCAATGCTCAAGGATCTGTTGTCATAAAAGCCCAACCTGTCTTCGAGAATGAAATTCTTGTGTCCATAATTGATACCGGTATTGGAATGAACGATGATATAAAATTCAAACTTTTTAAGCTGAACAAACAGGTGAGCCGAAAAGGGACAGCCGGTGAATCCGGTTCGGGACTTGGACTTCTGATATGTAAAGAAATTATCGAACTACAAGAGGGAAAAATATGGATTGAAAGTGTCGAGAACAAAGGAAGTACTTTCTTTTTAACACTGAAATTAGTCTACTAATGGTTTGAAAAGTTTAAAAATTGTTTGAAGGGTTTATGGGGTTGTAACATTTCAAACATTTCCCTTCGGCAGGCGCAGGGACCGGTGACATTTCAGACTTTACCCCTCGGCTACGCTCGGGAACCGGCACTTTTTCAAACATTTCCCTTCGGCTACGCTCAGGGACCGAGTGCTTTTTTGAACATTTTAAACATTTTAAACATTTTAAACATTTCAAACAACATAAGCCGCATGGAACTACCTTATATTCTGATTGTTGACGACTCCAAAGAGATGCTGACATACATGGAGATCGTCCTCAAATCGGCAAAAGCCTCAATCATCTCGGCCAATTCAGGGTTTAAGGCGCTGGAATTGATCAAAAACAAGGAACTTGCCCTGGCCATTATCGATGTCCAGATGCCTGAAATGAATGGCTACACGCTTGCCTTAAAAATCAACGAAAACAGGATTGGGGCAATCGTTCCCATTATATTTCTTACTGCGGTGTACCAGGATCAGGTAGAAATATTGAAAGGATATGAGTCAGGTGCTGTGGATTATATTTTCAAACCGGTCAACAGGGGAATCCTGCTAAGTAAAATCAACGTTTTTCTTGAATTGTACAACCAGCGGATGAATCTTCCCGAGGACCTCAGTCTGCTGAAAAAATTTGAGGACAACCTCTCAAAATCCAATGCCGAACTGGCCGATAGTCAGGTGAAATTCAGAAGCTTTATTGAACATGCCCCGGATGGTGTATTTATTCTAAATAAACAGGGGAGATACCTCGAAATGAATCAGGCAGTTAGCAGTATTACCGGATATCTTAAGGAAGAATTGCTGGAAATGACCCTTCATGACCTTATTACCGAGGCCAGCAAAGAGAAATGGAATACATTTTTACAGAAATTTCTGAAAATCGGCACCGCAAACACAGAACTTTCTTTCCGGCACAAAAACGGCAAAATCAGATGGTGCACCGTGGATGGGGTAAAACTGAGCAATGAACAATACCTCTGTTTTAGTAAGGATATTACCCACCACAAAGCTGCCGCAGATGCTTTGATGAAATCAGAGGAGAAGTACCGGACCCTTCTGAATGCCTCGCCCGAAGGGATCATTATTATTGATTTAAAAGGGATAATTACGGATGTTTCTGAAATCGGGATAGAACTGTATGGCGCTGATTCACTGAATGAATTGATAGGCAAACATATTTTACGGTTTATGCCACCTGGTTTAAAAAACAAATTCAGGGAAATCTATGGCAAAACACTGGAAGAAGGTTTGGTTCAAAGCATTGAGATTAAACTTCTCAATAAAAATAAGATTCCGTTTATCTCCGAAATCAGTACCACGCTCATTCAGGGCAAAGACGGTGAATCCATCGCTTTCATGATTGTGATTCATGACATCACCCACCGCAAAAAACTGGAACGTCAGATGATTCACAACGACCGAATGACTACCCTTGGAGAGATGGCTACCGGCATTGCCCATGAGATCAATCAACCTCTGAACACTTTGTCAATCCTCTTTGACAACATGCTTTTGGCTGCCTCCAAAGAGGACTCACTGCCAAAGAGTTATCTTGAAAAGAAGACCGAAAAGATCTACGACAACATCTTTCGTATCAAAAATATCATCGACCATGTTCGTGTTTTTTCCCGTAGCCAGGATGATGCCATCTACTCGTCTTTTGAGGTAAACGAGAGTATTAAAAATGCGGCATCAATGATATCAGAACAATTCAGGCACAAAATGATTGAACTTGATATCGACCTCAGCAATTCGCTACCTCCAGCCTTCGGAAATACTTACCAGTTTGAGCAGGTTATTCTCAATTTGCTTATCAATTCGAAGGACGCCATCGAAGAGCTGGAAGCATTACTTGAAACACCTTTGGAAAAAAAGGTGGCTATCCGGACTTATCAACTTAGCAAGCTAATTATCGTCGAGGTAAAGGACAATGGAATTGGGATAAAACCCGAAGAGCTTGAAAAAATTATGTTACCTTTCTACACAACAAAAGAGGCCGGAAAAGGAACAGGTTTGGGTCTTTCTATTACTTTTGGGATTATCAAGGAGATGAAGGGAGAGATCGCCTTTCAAAGCGAACCTCTCAAGGGGACAAAGGTAACGATCAAATTACCGGAAGCGAAGAGATGAAACAATTGGAAAATGTG
Organism: Bacteroidia bacterium; assembly: GCA_026391315.1. Classification (GTDB taxonomy): domain Bacteria; phylum Bacteroidota; class Bacteroidia; order Bacteroidales; family Prolixibacteraceae; genus CAINVV01. The sequence goes on along the minus strand of JAPLDT010000103.1, from coordinate 54,450 downwards.
AAAATGTGAAAATGGAATGGGGGACTAGGTGACGGAGAGACTAAGGGACTAAGGGACTGGGAGACTCCCAATGAGGATAATATAAACCTTATTTTTTATAATTAATCTTAGTAGGAAGGAGGATGTAAGGAGATCTCTATCTTATTATCTTATTTTATGATCATCTTGCAATAAGATAATAAGATTAGGCTTCAATCAAATTCAAAGTTCTACTTAGATAATCTATTGAAAATAAGATTTATATAATCATTGTTTTATATATTGTCTGATAAATAACTGAATTAGATAAGATTATTTCACCTTTTATCTTCATTCAGGTACCGGAGATATTTCAAACTAAAAATACTTTTCAAACATTTCGAACATTTGAAGCATATGGACAAGGATAAAATCAGGGTACTTATTCTCGATGACGAGAAACATTTCACGGAAGAGCTGGCCGAATTTCTGGAACTCTCAGGACATGTTGTTTATGAGGCCAATACGGTCGCTGACGGTATGGCGATGCTTGACAAAAATCCGGTTGATCTTTTGATACTCGACATCCGCCTGCCTGGTGCAGATGGCCTGGATATTTTGAAAAAGGTGAAATCAGAAAGACCAATGCTCGAAGTGATCATCGTCTCAGGTCATGGCGATATGGAGACAGTCATCAAGGCCATGCGCCTGGGGGCTTTCGACTATCTGCGCAAACCATTCCGCCACATTGATATCCAGATTGCCATCGAACGGTCCCAAAAGTTCCTGATACTTCAGCACAAATTAAAAACGGCCGAAGAGAAAAACTCGTTGATATCAAAATCAATGGAGGAGCAGATCAACAGGCAGTTCATCGGGGTATCATCTTCCATTCAAAGAATTCTCGAACAAGCCATGATGGCCGCACAATATCCCGACACCAACGTGCTGATTACCGGCGAGAGCGGCACCGGTAAGGAAAATATTGCCAGGATTATCCATTATGGAAGTTCACGCAAGAAAAATCTATTTTGTGCGGTAAATAGCAGCGCCATCACTGATTCACTCCTGGAAAGCGAATTTTTCGGCCACAAAAAAGGCTCATTTACAGGCGCCATCGCCGACAAAAAAGGGTTCTTTGAAATCAGCGATGAGGGAACCCTTTCCCTGGATGAGATCGCGGATATGCCACTCAACCTTCAGGCCAAGATTCTCCGTTCGATTGAGGAGAAGGTCATTACCCGTGTTGGTGATACCGCGCCTATTAAAACCAATTTCCGGATCATCTCGGCTACAAACTACAGTCTCGATTCGATGGTGAAAGAGAAGCGTTTTCGGCTCGACCTGCTGCACAGGCTTAACACCCTTCAGATCCATATTCCTCCGCTTCGCGAGCGAACCGAAGACATCAAGCCTTTAATAGAAAGCTTTGTATCTGAATTTGCCCAAAAAATGAACAAACCTATTCCTAGCATTTCAAAATCCATTGTAGATGAACTTTCCCATTACAACTTTCCCGGAAACGTAAGGGAATTGCGTAACATGGTTGAACGTGCCATCATCTTTAGCAAAGGAGACAAACTCACAATCGAAGATTTCAATGTCTATTCCAGGCCGGCTCCACCACCTTCTCCCCCTCCGATACAGACGCAGTCTCTCAGCGATTTACAAATCAAAGAGAAGCAATTTATTGTAGACACCCTGAAGGAGTGTCATTTTAACCAGACTGAAGCAGCCAATCAGCTGGGTATTTCGAGAGATGCGCTTATCCGCAAAATGAAAAAATATGCCATTACCGTCTCAAAGACAGATTGACCGCACAAATGAGCGAATCAGACCGCACAATCATCCGCACAAAAACTATTAACCGATCAATCCTGTAATCCAATATTTCTTATTTCGATTTATATCTATCTATATCACACACCCTTGCAAAATCCCAAGAAAATACACTTACGGATAAGACATTTTGGCACAAATTTTGTCCACTTCCAGTGAGTTTCTATGGAGTTACGCTTCGTGGTGTTAAATATTTATTTAATTTAAACCAATATGGAGGAAATGATCGAAAAGTACATCAGAACCCATTTAAATGGGGTAAAGATGACTGAGATGGAAGAGAGTCTCCAGCAAAGCAGGTTGCGTTTAGGTTATGTAGCCAGCAAATTGTTGCAGGAAGGGAAGATCCGTAAAATTGATAATCGTTATTATCCAACCTCCCTGTTACTTGAAAAAGATGACAATGAGGTAAATGCACAAAATAGATTACGCCCTGCTTTCCGCTAGGGAATTCAGGTAAAAAATTGTTTTAAAGATTAATGAAAAAATTACTTTTTATCGTTGTTTTATCCGGCCTCTCGGTTTGCGGTTACGCGCAGTCAAATAGCGCGCAAATGATCGCTTCCGTGACTGTGATACAACCGATTACCATATCCAGGGCAGCAGATCTTAATTTTGGCAGAATCACCATTGGGGGCGCTGGTACTGTTGTAGTCAGCAGTGGCGGTACACGCACCCAAACCGGCTCAATTACATTGTTAACAGGAGGGAGTGAGGCTCCGGGACTTTTTAATATTACAGGAAAGGCAACATCCACCTATGCTGTAACCATTCCAAACTCTGTTACCCTGAAGAAATCCGGGGCCCCAACCGAAATAATTACAGCAGACACCTTCACCAACAATGCGGTTGCCATCACCGGCTCTTCCGATCAATTGAAAGTTGGGGCAACCATACATCTGGTCGGAAATGAAACCGTTGGCGCGTATGCTTCTGATCTTTTCGCGGTTACTGTAGCTTATAATTAACTGTTCACACAATTCATATTAAGAGGAAACTTCCAATTCGGGGTTTCCTTTTTTTTTTTCCTAAGTCCGATCGGCACCTCATCTACAGGTCTCGCAGGACATTTAGGACTAGTAGGACGCTCAGTTTCATTGTCCTATCACCCCTCGGCTAAGCACTATATTCATCCCTACCCGGCATTGGAGCAACTCCCATTACCCCTCGGCTACGATGCACTGCCAATCACTGCTTTACGACCGTACTGAAATCAACACCCCTCGGCCCTTCGGCTTCGCTCAGGGTACCACTTCGCTCGGGGACCGGGGTCGCTCAAAAAAACATTGCCCCTCGGCTCCGCTCGGGGCTAGAGGACGAGGAGCGGAGCCTCTCCGGCCCCCAGTCGTCATCCCCCCGCACAACTGTGTTATTTCGCCCGCACACCCTGAATGTAAGAGGGTTAGAAAGGACCATGAAATAAATTATTATTTAGAATTAAATCAATTACATTTTTATATCTATCTGTGTATAATATATTTAAAATTATATACAAAATAAATAATGATATAATTATAAAATTGGCATACCTTTTGTTTAGTTCTTTTCACCGAACCATTTAAGAGGGTTCGCTTAATACCAAAATGGAAGAGCTGATCGAAAAATACATCAATGCAAATGCAGACGGAGTCAAAATCGCCGAGATGGAAGAGACACTGCAACAGAGCAGACTTCGCTTGGGTTATGTTACCAGAAAATTATTGAATGAAGGAAGGGTTGAGAAGAAAGAGAACAGATACTACCCTGTCAACCACATAGATTACAATAAATAAAAGATTTAAAATAGAAAGCTCAAAAAAATAAAAAAAACCTTAGAAATCATGAAAAAGTTATTTATCCTTTTTATCGCGGTAGCCGGATTCAGTGTTGGTAGTTATGCGCAAGTAAGCGCTACAGCAACTTCGACCGCAACCATTGTTACCCCCATAACAATTACAAAGAATGTTGATATGAATTTTGGAAACATTTCTGTCAACGGAACTGCGGGTACAGTTATATTGACTCCTGCCAATTCGCGGTCAGCAACTGGTGGCGTAACAGTTCCCGTTACAGCAGGTACTGTAACTTCAGCTTCTTTTGGTATTGCCGGTCAAGGTAACTACACCTATTCTATCACCCTGCCTGGTACAGCAACTACGCTCACCCATACCAATACGATAAATACCATGACTGCCGATACCTGGACCAGCAGCCCAACCCCAACAGGAACTTTAAGTGCCGGTGGCGCTCAAACGCTTACAGTTGGTGCAACTTTGCATGTTGGTGCAAGCCAGTTGGCAGGTGTTTATACTTCAGGTACTCCATTTACTGTAACTGTTAACTACAACTAACCGGAAAAATATCTTAAAAACAGCCGCTAACTGCAGCTTTATTTAGACCCAGTTTTTTCATTCAAATTCGTACCCTATCAAAAAGATTATCCACATATTAGCTGTTGCCGGGTTGTTATTGATCATCCATTCCAATACAAAGGCACAAGTTATACCGGTGCTGGCGTCGAATGTAGCCTATGCGAACATCACCTGTGTTGTGGTCTCCCCTATCGTGATCACCAAGTTGCGCGACATGCACTTTGGGAACATCGTATCGGGATCGAAGGGTACAATTATGTTGCCGTCCGACGGGGGAAAGCCGATATCAACTGGTAGCGCCGGAATTCCAAGTACAGCCAACACAACATCTACAGCAACTTTTGAGGTATCCGACAACCTGGGCAACAATCCAAATGCCGTTCACATGTTTACCGAATACACCATCACCTTACCTACCAATGATGTAGTACTGGTGAATGAAGATGGAAAAACAATGCGTGTTGGTAATTTCAACAGCAATCCGGCTTCCACCCAAAAGGGTACATTGGTCAACGGGATAGGCCAGCTTTCGGTTGGGGCCACCCTATATTTTGAGGCCGACCAGGGTTTGGGACAATACGCATCCGCCTCGCCATTCCCGGTTACGGTGAATTTTAATTAAAATATTTTTTTTTTGCGAACACCCCCGACCTTTGAAAAGAGGCCGGGTTGGTCGTTTGAGCCCCTCCCCCCGCACAAATGTACTATTTCACCCGCACACCCCCGAATGCAAGAGCGTTAGAAAGGTCTATAAATCAAATAGATGTTTAGAATTAAAATAAATAGAATATTATATCTGCTTGTATATCTGTTATTTAAAAATCATCTCTGAAATAAAAAACATTGCTATATTCAAAATGGTATACCTTTTGTGAAGTTACTATCACCGGATCAAATAATTGGATTCGATTGATATCAAAATGGAAGAGCTGATCGAAAAATACATCAATGCAAATGCAGGCGGGGTCAAAATCGCCGAGATGGAAGAGACCCTGCAACAAAGCAGGCTTCGGTTGGGTTATGTAACAAGGAAATTATTGAACGAAGGAAGGGTCGAGAAGATAGAGAACAGATACTACCCTGTCAACCATATAGAATACAAAAAATAAAAGATTTAAAATAGAAAAACGCAAAAACGCAAAAATTAAAAACAAAAAACCTTAGAAATCATGAAAAAATTATTTATTCTTTTTATCGCGGTGGCCGGATTCGGAGTTAGCAGTTATGCGCAAGTTAATGCTACAGCAACTTCAACAGCCACAATTGTCACGCCAATTACCATTACTAAAACAATAGACATGAATTTTGGTAATGTTTCAGTTAATGGATCTCTTGGTACTGTTATATTAGCACCTGCCGGCACTCGATCAGTAACAGGTGGAGCAACGACGCCCGCTACTGCAGGTACTGTAACTGCAGCTTCTTTTGATATTACAGGTCAAGCAAATTACACCTATTCTATCACTTTACCTGTTGGTTTAACCCCAGTTACCCTTACGCATACCAATTTAACTAATACCATGACTGCCGGAACATTTACAAGCAGCCCAACTCCAACAGGAACGTTAAGTGCGGGTGGATTGCAAACTGTTACAGTTGGTGCAACTTTGAACGTTGGTGCCAGCCAGTTGGCAGGTGTCTATACCTCAGGTACTCCATTTACTGTAACAGTTAACTACAACTAACCGGAAAAATATCTCAAAAGAAGCTGCTAATTGCAGCTTCTTTTAGATCCTAATTGTTTTTACCTAAATTTGCATCCTATCAAAAAGATTATCAACATATTAGCTGTTGCTGGGTTGTTATTGACCATCCATTCCAATACAAAGGCACAAGTTATACCGGTGCTGGCGTCGAATGTGGCCTACGCGAACATCACCTGTGTTGTGGTCTCCCCCATCGTGATTACCAAGATGCGCGACATGCACTTTGGGAGCATTGTTTCGGGAACGAAGGGTACAGTTATGTTGCCACCCGACGGGGGAAAACCGATATCAACTGGTAGCGTTGCACTCCAAAGCTCAGCCAACACCACTTCTACGGCAACTTTTGAGGTATCTGATAATTTAGGCAACAATCCAAATACAGTCCGAATGTTTACCGAATATACCATCACACTTCCTACCAATGATGTAGTGCTGATGAATGAAGATGGTAAAACCATGCGAGTTGGTAATTTCACCAGCAATCCTGCTTCCAGCCAAAAGGGTACGTTGGTCAATGGTTTAGGTCAGCTTTCGGTTGGGGCCACCCTTTATGTTGAGGCCGACCAGGGTTTGGGACAATATGCATCCACCGCGCCATTCCCTGTTACTGTGAACTTCAATTAAAATATTTTCATGATTTTGCGTGTACCCCCGACCTTGAAAAAAAGGGTTGGGGGTTGTTCGTTTAGGACGATTTCGAAAGCAAAGGGCTTCGCTGTAATGCCCATCACCGCAAGGCGGCCACGCTGCAATCAACACCCCTCGGCTTCGCTCGGGGACCGGGGTCGCACCGAAAACCTTGACCCCTCGGCTCCGCTCGGGGTCGTGGGGCGTTGATCGAAGCCATCCGGTCCCCGAGCGAAGTCGAGGGGTATTGAGAGAAGTTGGAAGGACCGGGGGGACAAAAAAATTCGATCCCCGCTCCGTTATTCGAAATTAATCCCTAAATTTGGTAGTACAACCAATTCTCAATGAAAAATTTGCCAAATATCCTGATTGTTGACGATATTCCATCCAATCTAACCTATCTGAAAATTATCATGAAAGGGGTGGATGCCAATATGATTGAGGCTGATTCCGGCGATGATGCGCTGGCTAAAATAAAAGGGAAAGAGCTGGCCCTCGCTATCCTTGATGTACAGATGCCCGGGATGAATGGTTATGAATTAGCTGCTGAGATCAATAGGTCACATCCAAGTCAGGTTCCAATCATCTTTCTCACTGCGGCATTCCCTGATAACACCCAAATCGAAACCGGATATAAATCAGGCGCAGTTGACTATATCATCAAACCGTTGAACCGCAAAATATTAATTAGCAAAATCCATATATTTCTCCAGCTATTTTCGCAAAAACAGGAGATCATTGAAAGTCGTGAAGAGTTGCTTCGCTCTGAACTTGAAATTCTAAAAGGGAAAAAGGAGTTGGAGCTTCTTAATCACCACCTAATCAATGTTCGCGAAGAAGAGCGGGCCTGGATATCCCTGATGATCCACGATGAACTTGGCCAGGCCATGACAGCCATGAAAATGGACCTGAACTGGGTAAAGGAAAATTCAGGAAATCGGGAAGTTCAGGCCTCCAGAATTGGTCGCATGATTGAGACTACAAACCAGGTGATCAAGAAGGTTCAATCCATTTCGGCCGAACTACATCCCAAATTATTGCAGGACCTTGGCTTAACCGCTGCCATTGACTGGTATATCAAGGAACAGAGAGAGCGTACCGGATTGGAAATAAAATTACAACTCGATGAACCTTTGCAGGAAGATTTCAACACGAATCTTGCTCTTTTCAGAATTTTGCAGGAGGCAATAACAAACGTAGTCCGGCATGCCAAAGCCTCTGTTGTTCAGGTATATTTGAAGAACCTGGACGATTGGCTGGAAATGATTGTTGAAGACAATGGTACCGGTTTTGATTTCAACAATGTTGAGACCAATAAATCGATGGGGCTCTTTGGCATGAGGGAACGCGCCCGCTATTGCGGGGGAACAATCTTGTTCAGCAACGCAGCTCCCAAGGGTACTCGTTTGTCGATTATGATACCACAATGGAATTTAAAATAAAATTTATATTTCTTACCAATGAAGATTCTAATTGCCGATGATCATGCCATCGTACGAGAAGGTGTAAAACAGATTGTCAGGACGCTTCCTGAAGTCACTCAGATTGATGAAGCCAGTGATGGCCAGGAGGCATTGACCAAAATGAATAAAGTTGAGTATGACCTGGTGATCCTGGATATTTCCATGCCTGAAATTTCGGGACTTGATCTGCTGCAACGCCTTAAAAACAGAGGTGATAAAGCAAGGGTGCTGATGCTGAGTTTTCATCCACAGGAACAATATGCCGTCAGGGCTTTCAAATTGGGCGCATCGGGTTACCTCTCCAAGGACAGCGCTTTTGAAGAGCTGACCATGGCTATCCGGAAGATTGCAGCCGGCGGAAAATATGTTTCGGCAGCCTTTGCCGAAAAGTTGTTGTTCGAAGAGATCAATCCCAACCTGAACTCTCTGCACGAATCGCTTTCAGAAAGGGAGTTCCAGGTCATGATCATGTTGGCCAAAGGGATATCGGTGACCGAAATAGCAGCAGCTATCTTCCTTTCCGACAAGACTGTAGCGACTTATCGTGCCAGGATCATGGAAAAGATGCAACTTAAAAAGAATGCGGATTTAACGATTTATGCCTTACGGAATAAATTGATTGAATAGAGATTCCTACTTCCCATCCTCACACCCTCTCATTTTCTTCTCATCTTCCCCTTCGACAGGCTCAGGGACCGGTAGCTTCCTGCTAAAAATATTTTGACCCTTCGACAAGCTCAGGGCAGCGCTGCTCAGGGAACTAATCTTCGGAGTCCGGTCGCCCCTTCTCCCCCTCTCCCTTTCGAATTCGCTCAGGAACCACCCCGCTCGGGGACCGGTTCATTTTCCCCTCGTCCCAGTCGTCCCAGTCGTCTCCCTCTTTCTTGTAGGTAAAACCCCTACATCCGAAACATCCATTCCCCCACATTGATCCTCCGGTTTCCTGATTTCCCGCGGAGTGCCGCGGCTATAACTTTGCTTTCATAAAAGATCACCAAAAAGATCATGAAAGCAAAATTATTCATCTCACTTATTCTTCTGATAACCCTCTTCCAGCTTGAAGTGAAAGCACAGGCAACAGCCTATGCCAACATCTACGCAACTGTTGTGGCTCCCGCAGCCATGATCAAGGAGATGGATCTGAGTGCAGGTGAAATAATTGCTACAAAAGGCGCTTCTTCAAACGCATTGTCTGTACAAAATATCAATTCAGCTGAAAACGTCAATCTCTCACAAAACGGAAAAACTACTGTTGCAGCTTTCCAGGTTACCGGAAAAAATAACACCTATGCTATTACGGTCCAAAACCAGCCGGTAGTTTTGCTGAACGAAAGCGCCAACAGTGTAACGGTCAACAATTTCACCAGTGAAACTGCCATGATTTCAAATACCGACAACGGAGCACAAAGGATTAGCGTCAGCGCTAACCTAAATGTATCCAAAAACCAGCCAACGGGGTATTATAATTCAACAGCCCCCTTCAATGTAACCCTAAATTACAACTGATTGGGAAAAACTGATCAAGAAAATTATCGGGGAAACGCTCAAAATGAGACCGTTTCCTTTTTTTTTATTTAGTTCCATTAGATATTGCTGCAAAATGTTATTTTTGTAAGAAATTTAAGTAATATTGCCATAGTAGATGAACAATTTGTTGACTAACATTTGACCTATTTATCTATTCTAACTATTTATGCTAAAGGGAACTATTCTTACAAAAATTAGGATCATGCTGATAGGTTCAGTTGTACTTATCACATGCCTCCATTCGACCGGTTATGGACAGGGCGACCTAATGGTATTTCCCAAAAGGATAGTTTTTGATGGCCCCCGAAGTACCAACGAATTGAACCTTGCCAACATAGGAAGCGATACAGCCCGTTACAACATTTCCTTTGTTCAGTACCGCATGAACGAAGACGGATCTTTTACCGAGATTACCATTCCTGATGAGGGTCAAAATTTTGCCGATAAATTTTTAAGATATTATCCCAGGAGCATTATCCTTGCACCCAAAGAATCGCAGGTTGTAAAGGTACAACTCACCAAAATCAGTGAGTTAAAGCCGGGGGAATACCGTTCCCATGTTTATTTCAGGGCCATTCCAAATATGAAACCTCTCGGAGAGGAGGAAAAAAGCAAAGATACAACGACGGTATCCGTTCGTTTGATTCCCGTATTTGGAATTACAATTCCGGCCATCATCCGAATCGGGGAAAATACTTCGAAAGTAACTTTGTCAGACCTAAACTTCTCTGTTGTGAATGATACAGTTCCAACGCTCAAAATTGCCTTTAACAGAACTGGTAACATGTCGAAGTATGGGGATTTAAGTGTGGTTCACATCTCCCCTTCCGGTAAAAGGACGGAGGCTGGTCAGGCAAATGGTATTTCAGTATATACCCCCAATACCATCAGACGGTTCACACTTAACCTGCGCACAGATAAGAAGATAAATTATCGTTCCGGCAAGTTGTATGTTACTTATTCAGCTCCCAGCGATACCAAGAAAGAGGTATATGCTGAGGCAGAGTTGGAGTTGAAGTAACCCTTCGAACCTTCCCTACTCTGCATTGGAGCAACTCTCATCGCCCCTCGGCTTCGCAACCAAGTCCATCCATACTCTGCATTGAAGCAACTCTCATCACCCCTCGGCTTCGCAACTAGGCTCATCCCTACCCGGAATTGGAGCAACTCTCATCACCCCTTGGCTTCGCAACTAGGCTCATCCCTACCCGGAATTGGAGCAACTCTCATCACCCCTCGGCTTCGCAACTAGGCTCATCCCTACCCGGAATTGGAGCAACTCTCATCACCCCTCGGCTTCGCTCGGGGACCGGGGTCGCTCCATTATAATTAACCCCTCGACTCCGCTCGGGGTTTAGGGGGAGCGAGATTGAAGCGACCCCGGTCCCCGAGCGTAGCCGAGGGGTCAAGAGCAAAGCGAATCGGGTCAAGATTTCTTATACAGCCCAGAAGCACTCTCATTTTTGCATTTTGCCAATTGATGTAACTCATCCACCTTCCCGTTGATGAGCGCCTCCTTTTTCTTTTGGCTCCAATTTTGAATTTGTTTTTCTCTTAGGAATGCATCGTCAATTCTCTGGAATTCTTCAAAGTACATCAATCTGACGGGCAGATGTTTTGAAGTAAAATGGGCTCCTTCTCCCAACTGATGCTCTTCCATTCTTTTATCCAGATCGACAGTACTTCCGGTGTAATAAGTGCCATCAGCACAGCGTAAAATGTACATATAGCCTCTCATTTTAAGAAAATTTAAATTTCTTTCATTGATATATAAGTTACCCCAAAATTTTGAGTAAAACGAATCTAAAGAGTAATATTTTAAATTGATTGGCCCATTTTGACAACTTTGCATCAAAGGGTTTCAGTTAACACTTAAGGGCCCCACCCCATTGATTCGAACACCTAATCTATTGATTATAAAGTAAATTTTATCACGACGCATCTTTGGTTTAGTATTTTCATAGCATACCTGCAACTGTGCTCTAATTGTTGCCAAACGGCTTCGCAACCAGGCCCATCCCTGCAGTGCATTGGAGCAACTCTCTTAACCCCTCGGCTTCGCTCGGGGACCGGGGTCGCTCCTCTAATTTTCACCCTTCGACTTCGCTCAGGGTCGGGGGGTGATATGCTGCCTCTCTAATCCCCGAGCGGAGCCGAGGGGCATTGAGCGAAGCGAATCCGGTCCCCGAGCGGAGCCGAGGGGCATTGAGCGAAGCGAATCCGGTCCCCGAGCGGAGCCGAGGGCATAGCACGACACCGGTCCCCGAGCGGAGCCGAGGGCATAGCACGACACCGGTCCCCGAGCGGAGTGGTACCCCGAGCGTAGCCGAGGGGCTGAGAGCCGACACGAACCAAACCAAGTACCAATCCAAAAAACCTTAATTTCCTACTATTGTGCGCCCAATTCCGCACAATTTTTTACTTATGGCTTTCCTTTTAAGATATTGGGTAAATAAATACTTATACCCATATTTGTATATAATTGACATTGTGTATATTATAAAGTATTTTCATGTTAATGCAAACTCCACAACAAATTGGTACATCTTTTGCTGTTACTTATCGTTAAAAACTGTTGAAGATTAGCTAATTATTTCAATAAAGTCAGGCTTATCCGCTGTTTTAAAGGCATAATTAGCTATATTCGTGAACGATATGAGAACATTTGCCCAATTTACCAAAAATCATACCAATCAATCTGTTGCTGGCGATTGCAGTTCTTTGCATCCAGTTATGGATAAGGGCATTATTTCTCAATCGAAATCTGAACAAAATATTGGTTCAAATACTTATCCTGTTCAAAAGTTTCAGTTGTCCATAAGGGCATTTGTGCTGATGATTATCATGTTTTCATCTATCGGTTTTTATACATCACTTTTTGGACAGGCTGTAGGCGATTATGGGACCAGATACAATACCGGTACTTCAACCGCATGGGCTACTGGGACCAATTGGGTTATTTGTGTATCGGCCGGTACCTGGACAGGAGCTACCACCGCAGCTGCTGCTCCTACCAATACAAAAAATGTTTGGATTAGGGCTGGGGCAAATTACAATGTTGCGGCTAATTCAACATGCCTGAATTTGGATATTGCGAGTACGGGAAGCCTTTCAGTAGGTGGCTTTACGTTCACGGTTTCAGGCACAACTTCTATTTCCGGTACATTTACAATCACTTCAAACACAGCAGTTAAAACTTTTACCGGACTGGTAACTATGAATTCAGGTGGAAGCTGGACTTCTACAACCTCAACTACCGCAACTCGTTTGATTTTTAAAAATGGTATAACTAATAACAGTTCTAATATTTTTAATGCCGGTGGAGCAACTTTCAATACTAACGCCCAAGTCACTGGAGGAACCGGCTCATTTAGTTTTTCACAGGTAACTGTAACAGGCGTTACTGTAACTAACAACACAGTATTTACTGTTACAACAGCTTTAGGTGGAACTGGCCAATTAACAAATGCGGCAACAGGTACACTTAATCTCAGTGGAACAGGAGCATCTTGTTCAATTACCACCCTAGCTAATGCGGGAATTATTAACCGTTCCAACACGGGAACAACAACCACTGCTCTTGCCAATTTTACCAACACCGGCACCATAAATATCACTGGTTCGGGAACAATTACCGGCATCATCAACAACGCCGCCGGGATAGTTAACCACTCCGGTTCGAGTGCAATTACCAGTTTTACTAATGCAACCGCCACAAGCACCCTTAATATCAGTACTACTCCTACCGTACCTACAATTACAACGCTTACTGCAGCTACTGCCGGAAACACTGTCAATTACAGTGGTGCCGGCAACCAGACAGTTAAAGCAACAGCATACAGCAATCTTACAATTTCCGGTAATGGAACAAAGACCTTGGCAGCTGCAACACCTACCGTTAACGGAGTACTAACCGTTAAAGCAGGAGCAACGCTTGATTTAGGGGGAAATGCCCTGGGAGCAACAACCGCACCTACAAGTGTGGTATTGGAAATTGGATCAACGGGATCTATTATATCTGGAACAACAGGGGCATTAAATCTTGGCGGTAATGTGACAGTAAATGCCACAACAGGTAGCAGCGGAGCTACAATTTCCTGTCCAATTTCACTGGATGGAACCCGGACTTTTACTGTGGCAGACGATGGTACTGCTGCTACTGACTTAACCATAAGCGGAGTAATGAGTTTAGGAACCGGTACAGGATGGGGTATTACAAAGGCAGGATTGGGAACATTGGTTCTTTCCGGTACAAACACCTACACAGGAACAACTACAGTAGGTGCCGGTATCGTTGATATACAAAATAGTTCAGCCTTAGGTACAACTGCTGGAGTAACAACTGTTAGCGCCAATGCCTCAGTGCAGGTAGATGGCACCGGACTGTCCATTGCTGAACCCATCACACTAAACAATTCTTCAGGGATAAGTTCAGGTGGCGCTTTGCGTAATCTGGCCAATAGTAATACCTGGTCGGGAGCTATTACTTTGACCACCGCGGGTCGCGTAAATTCCGATGCAGGTACGCTGACTTTAACCGGAGGCGTAACAGGAGCTGTAGGAACAGCTTTTACAGTTGGCGGCGCCGGCAATGTCACAATGAATACAACCGGCATAAATACCGGAACAAGTGGTACTTTAACCAAGGATGGTACCGGAACACTTACACTTAATGCCTCCGGCACTTACACTGGAGGTACTACAGTAAGCGCTGGTATCGTTGATATACAAAATAATACAGCTTTAGGATCAACAGGTGGAATAACAACTGTTAGCGCCAATGCCTCAGTGCAGGTAGATGGCACCGGACTGTCCATTGCTGAACCCATCACACTAAACAATTCTGATGGAATTAGCTTAGGTGGCGCTCTACGTAATCTGGCCAATAATAATACCTGGACGGGGGCTATTACATTGACCACCGCGGGTCGCGTAAATTCCGATGCGGGTACGCTGACTTTAACCGGAGGCGTAACTGGAGCTGTAGGAACAGCATTTACAGTTGGCGGTGCCGGCAATGTAACAATGAATACAACCGGAATAAATACCGGAGCAAGCGGTACTTTAACCAAGGATGGTACCGGAACACTTACGCTTAATGCCTCCGGCACTTATACCGGAGGAACGACAGTAAGCGCTGGTATCGTTGATGTACAAAATAATACCGCTTTAGGATCGACAGGTGGAGTAACAACCGTTAGCGCAAATGCCGCAGTGCAGGTAGATGGCACCGGATTGTCCATTGCTGAACCCATCACACTAAACAATTCTTCAGGAATTAGCTCAGGTGGCGCTTTGCGTAATCTGGCCAATAGTAATACCTGGTCAGGAGCTATTACATTGACCACCGCGGGTCGTGTAAATTCCGATGCTGGTACGCTGACTTTAACCGGAGGCGTAACGGGGGCTGCAGGAACAGCTTTTACAGTTGGCGGTGCCGGCAACGTCACAATGAATACAACCGGAATAAATACCGGAATAAGTGGTACTTTAACCAAGGATGGTACCGGAACACTTACGCTTAATGCCTCTGGCACTTACACCGGAGGTACTACACTAAGTGTCGGACAATTAAATATTAATCATCTTACTGCAATTGGGTCAGGATCCCTTACCATAAGTAGTGGTACAACCATTGACAATACCAGTGGCCTCGCCATCGGGCCATTAACCAATAACAATGCTCAAACCTGGAATGGCAATTTCACTTTTAATGGTAGTAATGATTTGGATATGGGAACCGGCGCCATCACTATGGGTGCCGATGTTGTGATAACTTCTTCCACAATTGGAAAGACACTTACGGCCGGAGGTACTAATAATAATAGTACAAGAAGTTTATCCAAAGCAGGTAACGGAAATCTTACTTTTGGTAGCACTGCCATCACTTTAAACAATTTCACGGTCATCGCGGGAACGCTCACCTCCACATCGGGAATTTTGTCCGTTGCGGGAAATTTTTCTAACAGCAGTATTTTTGCACATAACATTGGAACAGTTAATGTTAATGGCAGCACGGTCCAAACAATTGGAGGAAGCACTTCATCTACATTCAACAACCTGACCATAGCAAATACCAGTGGTGGAGTAAGCTTAACGAAAAATGAAACCGTAAGCGGAGTTTTAACACTAACAAATGGAATCCTGAGTACTGATGCCACCAATTATATGGCTGTTACCAACAACTCTGGTGGTGCGGTTACGGGATCTTCTGCATCAAGCTATGTGAACGGACCACTGCAATGGACGTTACTCAGCGGCAACTCCTATCTGTTTCCTGTTGGTGATGCAGCCAATTACCGTCCGTTTGAACTCAATAGTACAGTTTGTTCTTCTCCGGTTATCAGGGTTACCATGGCCAGTACGGGTGCAAGTACTGTTGATGGGACTTTGTCTTCAGTAGCTGCAAGGAACTGGTATGCGCAATTAATGAGTGGTACTTTTACAAGCGCAACTGTCAGGCTAACCGAAACCGGATTAACCACTTCGAATTCCGTGGCAAGCGCTACAGTTGCTCAATCCGGCCCCTACACCAACCAGGGCGGAAATAGTATTGCCGGCGGAACAATAACTTCCAATGCAGCAATTCCTTATTCCGGTTCCACTTATTTCGCAATTGGAACTTTACCTCCTACCGTTGTTTTATCCAACAATGGAACTCAGGTTGCTGCTGCCAATGTTGTGGGAGGAACAAATAATGTAGTTTTACATCAGTCGGCTCTTGCCGTTACTGTGGCTAACGCCACCCTGACCGGTATGACCTGTACCACCGCAGGTAGTTATGTTTCAGCGGACATAACCAATATGAAAGTTTGGTATCAGACTACCAGCACTTTTAATGCTGGAACTGCTACCTTGTTAAGTACTTTCACTAACCCAGGAATCGCTGGTGCAAAAACATTTCCATCATTTGTATCTCAGTCAATAACCAGCGGAACATCTGGTTACATTTTCATTACTGCCGATGTCGCTCCGGGAGCTGTACTTGGTCATACAATTAACCTGAGCGCTTTAACCACTGGCGACTTTTCGTTCACCCTCGCTACAAAATCAGGATCAACCACTGCCGGAGGTGCCCAAACTATTATTGCCGGAACAGCAACCAAACTGGTGTATACGGTAGTACCATCTACCGGAACTGCCGGTACTGCCTTCAGCGTTACGGTGCAGTCGCAGGATGCCAATGGCAATCCATCAAATCCTACCAGCAACACCACCATCACTTTGAGTAAAGCCACCGGTGCCGGAACATTGAGCGGAACCCTGACCGGAATTATTACAACTGCCGGAAATAGTGTTACCATCGCAACTCCGGTCTATTCCAAGGCGGATGTCATGACTCTGACAGCCACGGCAACTGTTGGGATGACTGGTTTGACAGCCGTTACTAGCGGTAATATTACTTTCTCTGCCGGTACTGCTACACATTTGGTTTATACAACGGTGCCATCTACCGGAACTGCCGGTACTGCCTTCAGCGTTACGGTGCAGTCGCAGGATGCTAATGGAAATCCATCAAATCCTACCAGCAACACTACCATCACTTTGAGCAAAGCCACCGGCGCAGGAACATTGAGCGGAACCCTGACCGGAATTATTACAACTGCCGGAAATAGTGTTACCATCGCAACCCCGGTCTATTCGATGGCGGATGTCATGACTCTGACAGCCACGGCAACTGTTGGGATGACTGGTTTGACTGCCGTTACAAGCGGAAACATTACTTTCTCAGCTGGTACCGTGGATCATTTTGTGATTTCTGCAATTTCATCACCCCAGACCGCAGGAACGGCGATTACCGGAATCACACTAACTGCCCAGGATTTCAACAACAATACGGCAACCAGTTTCGTATCCACGGTAACATATAGTGGAACCGCTGGTATCACTGGGACTTCAGCCACTTTTACAGCTGGTGTGCTCTCCGGCGTTAGCGCAACACCAACAGTCTCCGGCACATCTCTTACATTCGTTGTCACGGGCTCAACCAAAACGGGCACAGCCACAATTGCTACCATCAATTCGGGAGCCCTGGACCACTTTGCAATTTCAACCATTACCTCTCCCCAGACAGCGGGAACTGCCATTACCGGAATTACCCTGACTGCCCAGGATATCTACAACAATACGGCAACTAGTTTTATCTCCACGGTCACTTATAGTGGAACGGCCGGTATCACTGGTACTTCTGCTGCCTTTACCGCTGGTGTGCTCTCCGGTGTTAGCCTGACGCCTACTGTGGCAGGAACAGGTATGACACTTATTATCACCGGTTCAACAAAAACCGGTACAAGCGCTTTTAATGTGAATCCCGGCGCTGCAACACAAATTGCCATCAATGCCGGTAACGGTCAATCTGCCACAGTCGGAACGGCTGTCGCTATTCTTCCAAGTGTCATCGTAAAAGATGCTAACAACAATGTGGTCAGCGGGGTGGCTGTCACATTCGCGGTAGCATTCGGTGGTGGTTCAGCCACAGGTTTGGCTGCAACCACCAATGCAAGTGGGATCGCTACTGTGGGAAGCTGGACTTTAGGCACTACTGCAGGCGCTAATTCCTTAACTGCCACTAGTGCAGGTCTTACAGGGTCTCCAAGGACTTTTACCGCTACAGGAACTGCTGGAGCTGCCACGCAAATTGCCATCAATGCCGGTGACGGGCAAACTGCCACTGCCGGATCAACTGTTGCCATTCTTCCAAGCGTCATTGTAAAAGATGTTAACAACAATGTGGTCAGTGGCGTGGCGGTCACATTTGCGGATACAGGTGGCGGTTCAGGTACAGGTTTGAATGCAACCACCAATGCAAGTGGTATCGCGACCGTGGGAAGTTGGACTTTAAGCGCTACTGCAGGTGCTAATTCATTAACTGCCACTAGTGCAGGTCTTACAGGGTCTCCTTTGACTTTCACAGCAACTGGAATCGCCGGAACTGCAACGCAAATTGCCATCAATGCCGGTGACGGACAAACCGCTACAGTGGCTACGGCAGTAGCAATTCTGCCAAGCGTAATTGTAAGTGATGCCAACAATAATCCTGTCAGCGGTGTGACAGTCATATTTTCAGTTGCCTCTGGTGGTGGTTTCGGTACTGGCTTATCCAAAACAACTGATGTCAACGGTATTGCCTCAATCAGCAGTTGGACGCTGGGTAACACGGTCGGAACAAACACATTAACGGCAACAAGCACCGGTCTTACAGGATCCCCATCAACATTTACCGCTACCGGTACAGCGGGAGTGGAAACCCAAATAGCCATCAATGCCGGAAATGGACAATCTGCAACAGCAGGAACAGCAGTTGCCATTCTGCCAAGTGCCATTGTCAAAGATGTTTACAACAATCCGGTAAGTGGTGTGGCCGTTACCTTTGCCGTAGCTTCCGGTGGTGGTTCAGGTACAGGTTTTAATGCAACCACGGATGTCAACGGTATCGCTACTGTTGGAAGCTGGACGCTGGGCGCTACTGCGGGAACAAATACATTAACAGCCACCAGTGGTACGCTTACTGGCTCGCCAGTGACATTTACAGCTACTGGTACAGCTGTTCCTGCAGCTATTAGTACTGTTACCGGAGGTCCCTGGGCAACCGCAGGTACATGGGTCGGAAATGCCGTACCCTTAACAACACAGGATGCCATCATAAATGGCCCGGTTTCAGTTGGTGCAACAATCAATCAAACAGGGTCAGTTACTATCAACAACGGTGGAACATTGACAGCTACCACTGGTGGAACTACCGTGACTATAGGCGCTTTAACGATCAATACTGGCGGAACGCTGACTAATTCCAGAACATTAACAATAAATGGAGCGACAAATATTACGGGAACCATCAATCTGCAAACTTCTGTACGTACTAATGCATTCAACGGTGATATTACGCTAAACAGCGGGGCAATATGGAATGAAATAGTAGGTAATACGCCAACTATCACCGGTAACTTTACAAACAATGCCACTACATTTACTGCTTCAACAGGATTGTATACCTTTAGTGGTGCCTCAAATACTTTCAGCGGTGCAACCACTACCGCAATTCCAAGCGTTAATATTTCCGGAAATTACACAAACAATGGAACACTTACTGTAAATACTGCCCTTTCAGGTGCAGGAACATTAACCAATGCTGCGACGCTTAACCTTGCAGGAACCTGTTCTACTGCAACAATATCCAATACCGGAACAATCAATAGTTCAGGAACCGGGACAACCACTACAGCGACTTTAACAAACTCGGGCGCTTTCAATATGAGTGGTACGGGAGCAGTTACAGCATTTACCAACAACACTACAGGAGTCTTGAATATTAGCTCAACAACAGTACCTGCTTTTACAACGCTCACGGCAACAGCAGCTGGCAATACTGTTAACTATAGTGGTGCTGCACAAACAATAAAAGCTACGACTTACTCCAACCTGACACTTTCAGGAACTGGAGGCAAAACTTTTCCAACGGGTACTACAACCGTTAACAATATCCTTTCCATCGAGAATGCGGCAAATGCCAATACTTTCACAGGAACCCTTTCTTATGGCGCAAATGCCACTCTCCAGTACAATACATCCTCTGCCAGAGTAGCGGGTGCAGAATGGATATCCCCCTTTGTTGCTACTGGTGGTGTGGTGATTGCCAATACGGGAGCGATCACTATAAATTCACCTGAAGTGTTTAATGCCACTGCTCCTCTTACCATTAACAGTGGGGCAACTCTTAACATGTCAACTAATTTGCTGACGTTAAATGGCGATCTTATCAATAACGGAGGAACAACTAGTGGGTCAGGTGGGGTTACCATCACCGGAACTGCCACGCAAAATATTGGCGCTTTCACGACTACCGGCACAGTGCTGATGAGTAAAACATCGGGGACCGCGACTTTCACAGGTAATGTAAGTGGGGCAGGATTAACCATCAACGGAACTGCCGGAATCCTGAATTTGGGAACCGGGTTGACACATACCTTCAGCGGTACCTGGACCAGAACAGCAGGTACTCTCAACGGAGGATCAAGTTCGGTTAGTTTTTCAAATGCTACAGCCTTTTCCGGCACTGGTGGAACATTCACGGCCAATGCGGGAACTGTAAATTATTCGAGGGCCGGGACTCAAAATATTGCTGTTTTAACTTACAATAACCTTATACTTTCAGGCGGTGGTGGATTTGCCAAAACATTTACTGCAACTACTACAATCAATGGAAACCTTTCCATTGCAGCCAGTACAATTGCTAATTTAGGAGCAGGACTTACCCACCCAGCCAACTCACTCACTTTAGGCGGGGCAGGCCAAGTTTCCGGTACCTGGGGAGGGACCGGTTCGGCTGCGACCAATATCAACACAACATATTTTACGGCTACGACAGGTATTGTTAATGTCTCATCAATGGGAGCTCCGACTGCGATTTCTGCTACACCAAATTCTATCAACTTCGGAGATACCGGCACCATCAGTTTAACTGCCAGTGGCGGAGGAGGAACCGGTGCTACTCTAACCTGGTATGCCGGAGGTTGTGGTTCGGGAGCATCTATTGGGACAGGTAGCCCACTGGTTATCAACAAACCAGCTGTTACTACCACCTATTATGCAAGATGGGAAAGCGGTCTCCAATACTCCAGTTGTTTGAGCGCGACCGTAACTGTTTCAAATGCTACCTTTTACTCCTATCAATCGGGCGACTGGAATACTGCAAACACCTGGACAACTGACCCTTCCGGTTCGTTCTGGGTTAACGGGGGTATCCCTGCCTCTACCGATCATGTCATTATCCTGAATGGACGTACAATCACGGTGAATGAGAATGGAAAGACCATTAATTCACTTGAGCTCCGTTTGGGAGGAACACTTGACCTACAGGCTACCAATACACACAACTTTGGAACGGTAACCGGTCAAGGGGTATTAAAACTTGCTTCAGGTATTTTCCCTGGTGGAACTTACACGGGTTTTGTTGCCGTAACTGGTGGAACTGTAGAATATTACAATCTGAACAACCAAAGCATCAGCAGCACACAGCTTACCTACAACAAATTGATCGTATCAAATTATACTGCCTCTGCATATACCACTTATTTGGACAATGCCAGCAATAACATCAGCTATACACTGAACGGGACCTTTGATTTGATGAATCATGGGGCAGGTAGCCTGACCTTCTATTTTGGAAATCCAACTCCGTCAGATAATTTGATCAACATGACAGTTGCAGGCAATTTTAGCGTTGCATCCGGATGTACTATTGGAGTAAATAATTTTGCATCAGCCCATACCATTGCCGCTTCGGATGTGAGCACTTCATTGGTCAATCCCGTGCATAGCTTGACCCTTAACGGAAATTTCACAAACAATGGTTCGGTCAGGTTTACAGGATTGCCCTCTCCGTTCAACAATGCTTATTATCTCCTCACAACTACCGCTAATGGCGGCATAAATTACGGTGATGTTCAGGTGATTTTTACAGGCGCTGCCAATAATACGGTAACCTGCAATGGCACCACTGATTTTTTCAGGTTCATTGTTGAAAAAGGATCAGATCAAACCTACACGTTGGACGTAAATTCATCCAATACGGCCAATTTTGCCCTCTATGGACCGAACAACATGGGGAACAACAACTTTGCAGGATTTGGTTATTATTACAAAGCATTGTTCCTTCATTATGGTACCCTGAAGTTAAATTCCAATATCAGTATACCATCTATCTCAGAGGGGGGACAGGACTTTCTGCTTAATCCATCCGCCTCTCTGTGGGTGAATGGGGCCAATGTCTCGACAACGGTATCCGGACTCAATGGAACAGCCTATCAGGCAGCTACTTTTTACGGCAAGTTACGTGTGAGTTCGGGTCAATTCTCAACTGGCGATGCGGCTGGTATCGTTTTAGGCAATCTGAGTAC
Organism: Bacteroidia bacterium; assembly: GCA_026391315.1. GTDB lineage: Bacteria > Bacteroidota > Bacteroidia > Bacteroidales > Prolixibacteraceae > CAINVV01. The sequence goes on along the minus strand of JAPLDT010000103.1, from coordinate 32,083 downwards.
GCCTGAAATTAATATTGAAGGAACCGGTACGCTGGATGTCAGTCAGGTATGGAACGCTACAGGAGCATCCAACCTTATCAGTTATACACAGACAGGTGGTACAGCCAACTTCAGATTAATGGGAGAAAACCATGCGGGGGCAGTTCTGTCATTGGATAATCCCAACACCGTATTTAATATGAGCGGTGGTACCATCAATTTTACAAACAATGCGTTTATTGATGCCTCTACAGATTACCGGCTCTTTAATATTCAGGTACAACCGGGAAAATATACAATAACCGGTGGAACATTAAACGTAAATGTGCCTGGCTCAGCAACAGTTTACACTTCAAATACCACTGTTCCTTTTTACAACATGAACCTCACAAATAGAACGGGGTTAGGTACAGTGACGCTACAAATGGAAGCTCCAGGGCCAAATCTGACTGTACTTAATGATTTCTCGATAGGTAACGGCGCCATTTTGGATATGAATATAAATACGATAGGATTGGAAGTTGATCGTAATTTCAGTATTGCTTCAGGAGGAACCTATACGCCGGGAGCCAATACTACTACTTTTAACGGATCCGGAGTCCAGACATTCACCAATACTGGAACCATCAGCACAGGACTTTACAACTTCACGCTTTCAAATACAAGCAATACCAATATTACCAATAATCTAATTGTGACAGGACTGCTGACAATCGGCAATGGTTGTATTCTGAATGACCAGGGTTTTACCATCAATGCCAACGGTAACATCATTAATTCTGGAACCCACAGCAGCCAGGCAAACGGAAGTATTCTTTTGAACGGGACATTGGCTCAAACCATTGGCGGTTCGGGAACAGGCATCTTTGGTAATTTAGGTTTAGACAAAGCAGCCGGAACTACCTCATTTGTGGCCAATCAGGCTATTAACGGTAATTTAAGACTCGTGACCGGCATATTGAATATCGCTAACCACAATCTGAAATTTTCCGCCACAAGCGCCATTTACGATGCCTTAACCGGGACCGCCGCCCCTACGACGTTTGGTGATACAAAGATGATTAAGACTACCGGAAGTCAAAGCGATGGTGGTGTAACGAAAACTTTCAGTGCTACCGGCTCTTTCTTATATCCATTTGGAGCTGCTACATATCATCCGGCAACGATCGCCATTTCCCAGGCGCCCACCCATTGGGGAGATGTGACTGTTAAGCCGGTGGCCGTTGTACATCCTTCCGTTGATCCTATCAAGAATGCATTGACCTATTACTGGAAAGTTACCTCAAGTTCTATTACCGGAATTCAACCTGGTTCAATTTCCCATACCTATCATTACAATCCTGCTGATGTGACCGGTAATGACAATACCTATATTACCGGTGTGTACCGTCCTTTCGCCTGGGTAAAAGGAGACGCATTACAAGTTGATATCATCGGAAAAAACATCTATTTCCCGGCAATACAATACCTGGACGGGGAATACACCGCAGGTGAAACTACCGCATTTGGGACAGTAAAAGTTTATTACAGCCGTGCAAACGGTAATTGGGATACCACAACAACATGGTCTCTTGTAAGCAACGCAGACGGAACCAGTCCGGGAACCATTCCAGGGCCAAGCGACCTTGTTGTGATTGGGGACGGAGGTACCAACAATCACTTAGTAACCATATCAGCCAATACAAAAATTGTAAGTGGATTGCAGATCAATACCGGATCAACCCTTGATGTGAATACCACGACTGGTCACATATTTGGCTCAGTGACAGGCATCGGCAAGTTACGCATTAGTTCTTCTGCCGCGACCGCCGTATTTCCGTCAGGAGATTTTGGCAGCTTTCTGGGAGTTGCAGGAGGAACCGTAGAATACTACAACGAAACTGCTCCCGGAAATATTGGAATTGCATTCACCCTACCGACCACTTACTTGTTGGGCAGCACCCCGGCAAACATTGCTACTTATTACAATCTGATACTATCTCCTGCTACCGGGAAAAACATCACAATGCCGGATACCGATTTGCTGATATACAAAGATATGAATATCAATGTTTCCGGATCAAGTGTAACTGGTATTGCCCTGCTAAACATCCAAAACACTACCCGGAACATAACCATCAACGGAAACCTCAATGTTAACAACGGAAACCTCCAGTTTACAAATGCTGGAAGTATTGCACAAAATGTGTCGGTAGTTGGCGACGTGACCGTCGCAAGTGGTGCAACTTTCGATGTTGCCGCCAATTTGGCTGCAACCAATACCCTATCTGTTCAAGGGAACCTTACCAACAACGGGATATTCGATATGATTGCCGGTGTTGGTCAAATCTGTGATGTGACTTTCACTGGAGCAGCAAATAAGCAGATCAATGGAACTACCGCAACCCGTACAGATTTTAATACCTTGACCATCAACAAAGGAACTGACCGTACTTCAATTTTGGAGGCTACCGTCAATGCGATGACTTTAAATAGCACACTGGCATCAGCTATGACCCTCACAAACGGTACTTTCCGGTTATCAAATGCCGGTGTAAACCTCATTTTGTCGACCACCAATTCGTTTACCATTCCTTCTACTGGTTGCTTGTCCGCAAATTTGGGGACGTTGAATGTTGGGGCTGCCAACAACAATGCCTCCGATTTGTTATTGTTAGGCAGATTGGAGATATTGAATGCCGGTATTGTAAACATTGGCAACAATGGAGGGTCGAACAACGACATCGAATATGCCGCTTCTGGAAGTCCGGAAATTAACATCTCAGGAGGATCACTCAATGTTGATGGCCAGGTAAGAAGAAATCTCGCCAATAACCTCGGATCTTTGATCTACAACCAGTCAGGCGGTACAGTGACGGTTAAAGGCAATAGTTTTGACGCTACCAGAAGTATGTTTGAAGTGTTGAATACAGGAAGTCAGTTCAATGTAACCGGAGGTAACATCGTCATTGTTAAAGCAGGTAGCAGCTATGCGGATTTAGACCTGGAACCTGGAAGTTATATTGTAAACGGAAGCAACGGAGGGCAACAGTAACTTTTGGAAATAGTTCAACTGCGGCCGCCCAAACCTTCAAACTGAACGCTGTTGCCCCATTGTGGAACCTGACAGTTGACGGAACCACCAACAACAAAACTGCCAGCCTTTCTATCAATGCCATATCTATTCTGCACAACCTAACGATCAATGGAAATGGAAGCCCCGGTACGGGTTCCGTATTTAAAGCAAACGATTTGAATATGACCATTGGTGGTAGTTTGATCAACAACAATTTATCATCAGCTACCGGAACCAATGTTGGAGGTTATCAGGCTGGTGTTGCTGCCTCCAGCACTCAAACCACTACCTTTACAGGTACTGGTAATATCACAGGTACTGGTGCCAACCTGACCAATTTTGGCAACCTGATAATCGGTTCTTTAACATCTACCCCTGCAATTACGCTTGGTGCATCCAGCAACATCAGGGTCAATACCAATCTGACCCTTACGTCCGGTACTTTTGCTGATGTAGGAAACACCATCACCGCCATGGGCAATGTTTCCAACGCTGCCATACATTCCAGTTCATCTACCGCTGGGGGTATCTTGTTGGCTAACACTGCCAAACAGACCATTACAACCACAGGAACCGGTAAATTCGGAAATATTACACTCAACAATGCAAGTGGTGCAGATGTAATTGGGGATTCGTGGATAACCGGTCAATTGACATTGACCTCCGGTTTACTTTACATCAATGACTACAAACTTGTTATGGATGTAAATTCTACTTTAGGCGGCACCTTTGATGTCAACCGTATGATAAAAATGAATGGTGCGGTAAGTGACAAGGGAGTAGAAAAATATTTTTCCGGATCTGCTTCCAATTTTGTTTTTCCAATTGGCTCTGCCGGAACATACCGACCCGTCACCTTTACATTTACCTCGGCCAATGCGGGTTCTATCACCATAGTCCCTGTCAATACAGCACATCCAAGTGATTTTGCACCTACTACCGACCAGCTGAACTACTATTGGAAAACAACCGTAACCGGTTTCTCTGGTGTTAGCGCGGTCACTCAGCTTTATCAATATGGCGCAGCAGAGGTTACAGGAAACGAGAGCGCCTATATAAGTGCGCGGTTCAGTAGTTCTTTATGGGTACAATATCCAACAGGTACTATCAATGCAACAAATCACACCATCACTATAAACGACCTCTTTACAGGTGATTATACGGCAGGTGAAATAGCCAACTTCGGCCTGGTCCACACATTGTATACGATAGCCAGTGGCAATTGGAACAATACTGCCATCTGGGCAGCAGATGCACCTACAAATCCTACCTGCAACTGTTATCCGAACGGAAATCCTGTTTTCATACAACCCGGGCACACCGTCACCATGAATATCAACAGTGCCACAGCCGCTTCAGTAGATATCAGGGGTACTTTTGACCTGAAACAAAGTATCAACCATAGTCTGGGATCAATTACAGATACAACCCATGCGGGTACCGGGAAAATGATGATAGAAAACTCCACGGGCGGAATGTTCGTTTTCCCGGGTGGTAACTATGACCGCTTTATGGCATCGACCGGTACAACCGTAGAACTTTATGGTTCTATTGATGCGCAGATGCCCCTGAAGCCGGGTAATCTGGCAAAACCATATCAGAACCTGATCCTTACCGGCACCGGAATCAAGTACATGAGTGCGGAAGTTCTTAAAATCCTCGGTAATCTAACGATTAATAATGGGGCAAAATTAAGCGCTGTTCTTTTTAACATGCCATTGTATATTTTGAAAAACTGGACAGATTTTAATACTGCACCGGCTACAGGAGGTTTCGTACCAGGTACCGGGTATGCTAGTTTTGAAGGAAGTACGGCTCAAACATTAACAATTTCCACTTCAGGTGTTACCGAAAATTTCTATGATCTCGGATTTACAAATCCGGCTGGAGTTACGATTGCGGGAGCAGGAAATGTCCAGGTTTCGGACATTCTTTCTCTTACCAGCGGCGCAATTACGACCAACGCAACCAACTCATTGACACTGACAAATCCAAGTACCACAGCGGTAAGCGGTGGATCGGTAAGCTCCTATATCAATGGCCCCCTGCGGAAACAAATAAGCAACGGCTCCTTCTTCACCTACCCATTGGGAAAGAGTAGTCCATCCCCAAGGTACGGTCAGGTCTATCTGTCAGGCATAGTTACTGCAGGTATCTGGGAAGCAGAATATTTCAATAACAGTCCAAATTCCAACACCCCCTCTTTGACAATTACCAACATGTTGGTCCCTGTCGCGAGCGTGAGCAACAATGAATACTGGCGCGTCAGGGGGGTTGCCTCCGGCAGTGGAAATGCCACTTTACGTTGGGATGCCAATAGCGGATATCATCTGTCCACTGCATCCGACAGAAGTAAAATTAGAGTGGTCGAGTGGGTTCCAGCCAACTCAAGGTGGGAAAGCCGTGGAAATGTGGTGACCGACAATGGCCCTGATGCAGGACTTGTAACTACCGACGCTGCCATAGCGCTGGCAGACGGAACAGATCTGCATTACCTGACCATTGGCGGAGGAAGTTTACCATTGCCAACCGCCACAATTACCAGCCTGTTGACATCAGCAGTTTGTAACGACAATATCGCTACAACCACCGTTACAGTTGCCCTTACCGGTACAGCCCCCTGGTCATTGACCTACCAGCTGGGAGCAGTTTCAACAACTTTAAACAACATCGCCTCTTCTCCTGTTTCAATTGTTCTTACTTCAGGCTCACCGGGGGTTACGCAACCAATCACCACCGATACCCCTTTCAATTTTCACATTACCAACGTCAACGACTTTAACGGAGTTGCCGGAATTTCTGATTATACGACAAATTCGGTAATTACTATCCATCCTATGCCTGATAATACCATCACAGGAAGAACGCTTGTGGGTATCAATGAAGTAGTTGCTTATACCACACCGACCGACGCGAACACTTACGCCTGGACGCTGAGTTCCAATGGAACTCCATTAACCGGAAATACTTCCACTTACACAATTACCTGGGGTACCAATATCCCCGGACCTTATACCATTGGCCTTACGAAAACTTCAACTGCCTTATGTCAATCCACCAATAGTATCTCTGTTACGACCAGTGCAACGCCGACTCCTGTGATTACCGGGAACCAGAAAGTTTGTACTGGCGCTACTGAAATCTATACAACACCATTGGTGAGTGGACACAGTTATTCCTGGTCCTTATCAGGCAATGGCGTAATCAACTCGGGTGCCAGTACCAATAGCATTTCTGTCACATGGGGGATTGTCTCAATCAACAATTCTGTTAGTGTCACAGAATCGATTACCGCAACTCCTGCCATCCAGGGGAGTGCATCAAAAATTGTTGACATTGGTGTACAGCCGACTAATACGCCTACCCTCTCCGGACCATCTTCTGTGTGCGTGGGTATTGGTCCTGCCTTCACAATCCTTAACTCGGAACTAAATGTCAGGTATCAGCTCAGAAACAATGCTGATAACTCAAATTCCGGATTGTTCGTGGATGGAACAGGCGGAACAATTACGTTAACCGGATCGCCAATAGTGAACAATACAGCTTACAATGTTTTTGGATATACACTTGCTCCTTTTACTTGCAGTGTGCAACTAACTGCAATTGTATCCGTTACTGCTACCCCATGGGGTTCATGGATCGGTGGAACAAGTATTGATTGGAATACCTCCTCGAACTGGTCATGCGGTCAGATACCAGGTATTTCAACAAACGTAACTATAGGTACTGCAACGAATTATCCAACTCTGAGTACAGGTTCAGTAGGGACTACAAATAATTTGTCGATAGGATCTGGCGCTTCTCTTACCGTAACCGGGAATACGCTTCAAATAGCCGGTACAATTTCCAACAGCGGGTCATTTACTGCCTCCAGCGGTACCATAGAGATGAAGGGATCTTCTGCCCAATCGATACCTGCAAATACCTTTGCCGGAAATCTGGTGATGAACCTGTTGGCAAATAATTCTGCCGGAGTTTCATTATTGGGACCATTGGGCGTGACCGGAGTTGCAAAAGCGACCGTTGGAACTCTTGCATCTGGCGGTAATTTAACGCTTAAATCCACAGCCTCTCAAACGGCTTTGATAGATGGAGCCGGAGCCGGAAATGTGACAGGTGGCGTAACAATGGAGCGATACCTTTCCGCTGCTTATGGTTACAAATATCTCTGCTCCCCCTTTACAAGCGCCTCACTCTCTGGAACCCTGTCGGGAAATGCTACGATCCCAACATTCTATGCATATAACGAAAATAATTCTACACTCATATCAAATGTCACCACCTATACTTCAGGCTGGGTATCAACGGCTGTATCAGGTTTATCTCCAATGACAGGATATGCTGCCAATTTCGGAGGTGTTGGTGGCATTCAAACATTTAGCATGACCGGAACTGTCAACAACGGAAGCATGTCTGCCACCTTGTACAACAATAACAGGACTTATACCCTGGGATTTAATCTTGTCGGGAACCCTTACCCTTCCCCAATCAACTGGGATTTAGCCAATAGAACCAACGTTGACAATGCCATATACTTTTTCAATGCCAGCGGAGATCAATTCAGCGGATCTTACAGCACTTATATAAATGGCGTACCCAGTGGAGGTTCAACCAATATTATCCCTTCCATGCAAGGATTTTTTGTTCACGTGTCCAGTGGAGCATACCCTGTGACCGGCAGTTTGGGCTTTTCGAATGCGATGAGAACTACAGACCTAAATCCAACCTACAAAGCTGCAAAATTTGATCCGAGGCCAATCATGAAGTTTTCCGCATCCTTCGATCAGCAAAATGCCTTGTTAGATTCTTATGTCATCTATTTAGACAACAAAACAACTCGTAAGTTTGATTCTGAATTTGATGCTTTAAAATTGATGAATACCGATATCGCGGTACCCAATATCTATGAAATAGTGGGTAACTCACAGAATCTCTCTATCAGTGGAATGCCTGAACCAGTTGACTCTCTTACCAGAATACCGATTGGTATCAAGGTTTTGAAGGACGGATGGATCAATATTGTTGCGACAGATCTATCCAAATTACCATCAGACCTTACCATCTATCTGGAAGATAAGTCTAACAACGTTCACCAGGATTTGAGAAAAGAACCCAAATACAGGTTTTATGCAAATACGGGTGAAACCAACAATCGTTTTACCCTTGTTATGGCCATGGTTGGTTATAATTACAGCGCCACCGCTCCTGAAAAACTGTTTATACTCTCGAGAACTGCAGGGACACTCGTTATCAAAGCGAATCTTCTCGCCGGTGATGTTGGCGAATTAAGGATTACCAATATGCTCGGTCAAAATATGTTGACAAAAAGTATTACATTTAATCAAACAATTGAAGTTGGTGCCGACTGGCAAAGTGGAATATATGTTGTAACTTTGGTATCAGGGGGAAACAGCTATTCAGAAAAAACCATTATTCGGCGAAAATGAAAATTGTATACCATATGATTATCAGTATTTTAAATACATTTTACCGCTTTAAGCCCCTAAAACTAGAGTTGGCGCCACTCTTTCTCGTGGTCAGTTTGTTGTTGGTTAATGGTTCTATTTTAGCCCAGGAAAAACCACCAAAACCAATCACTGTTGTTGTCAACACTTTGCAGCATCTTAATTTTGGTACTTTTATTCAAACAGGAGCTTCAGGAACGGTTTCAATGAACTTTTCTGGTGCCGTAACTCCAGGTGGTTCTGTAATAATTCCTTCATTGGGATTTAATCCACATGCCATTCCCACACCTGCACTTTTTGAAGTAACTGCCAACTCAGGTACAGTGATCACCATTCAAAATGGACCGCCTGCAACATTAACAGGAAGCAATGGGGGTACACTTTCATTGACAATTGGAGCATCCAGTATCGGTTCTCCCTTTGTTACCCAGAACGCGATTACCTATGTATATGTTGGCGGAACACTCACGGTAGGATCGATGGCTGCCAATCCGGCAGGTAATTACACAGGCACTTTTACCGTGACTTTTATTCAGCAATAGTATTCTTTTCGTCCTACTTTGCGCACTTTGCCTGAAATACCAAAGTCAAAAAGAGACAAATGTTCTTGATTCTGGCTGCTTAATCAGTCTACCCTCTTCCCTGTCACTATTTTTGACCAAACCACTTCCAAAATCCCAGAAATACCTAGCTATTTCAAGTTGTTATCAACGTCAGATAGTTGATAACTCTTTGGCTCATGCCCTGTGCGAAGAAGTTAAAAAAAAGGGTAATGGGTAAATTCGCAGCTAAAGGGAAATAATATTTCCTTCCAAAATAAAAGTAACAATGCCCTTTAGTTGAATACAGCGGTATTACAACGATTTGTCAATGCTTTCATCCGTTGCAGGCGCTCGCTATGCACCAGATGGATTTTTGCCGGCTTTGTACTTTTCCTTTTCTTTTTGCCCTATCATGCTGAATCCCAGAATGAACCTGTAATTGACGAAATTTCTGTCTTCCTTCAGGTGAAAGATGTAGGCGGGATTGAAATACCGGCGGTCATACAGGAGAATGTAGTATACCTCCCAATCAAGGAGATATTCGAATTTCTGAAGTTTAAAACAGACATGTCCCAATCCATGGATTCCATCTCCGGATTCTTTGTTACCACCAAAGAGCCCTATTTGGTTGATTATAAAAACAACCGGATTCTTTTTCAGGGCAATCAATTTCCGCTTAAAAAGGGTGATCTAATCCGAACAGAGACCAATATCTATTTGCTCTCAAGCTATTTTGGCGAAATATTCGGACTAAACAGCAAATTTTCAGTTCGTACACTATCGGTATCAATGGAAACCAAGCTGGAATTACCATCCATGCGGGAGAAAAGACTCGAACAAATGCGACAGAATATTAGTAAGGTGACTGGGGATGTCAGGGCCGATACGCTGATCAAAAGAAATTATCCATTTTTTCACTTTGGGATGGCCGATTGGTCAGTGATTGCCACTCAACAGATTGGACAAAAGGAAGATACGCGGATAAACCTTGCTTTGGGATCCGTTATTGCCGGTGGTGAAGCTAATTTGATGCTCAATTTCAATACAAATGAGGCGTTTACAGAAAAGCAACAATACTACTACCTCAAATATGTCAACAACAGCCGTGCCTGGTTGCGCCAGATTATTCTTGGTAAGATAGCCACAGATGCCATCTCTTCTATATACAATCCAGTAGTTGGTCTTCGCCTGACCAATACCCCTACCACATACCGACGCTCCTTCGGCACCTACAACCTTAGCGATTATACGAACCCTAATTGGATGGTCGAATTGTATGTCAACAATGTACTGGTAGACTACGTTAAAGCAGACGCCTCGGGATTTTTCACATTCCAGGTACCTTTGGTTTATGGAAACTCATTTATAAAGCTTAAATTCTATGGCCCCTGGGGTGAGGAACATTTTAAAGAACAAACACTAACGATTCCCTTTAGTTTCATGCCAACCAAAAAGCTGGAATATACCTTTGGCGCCGGTCTGGTAGAAGATGGCAAGGGAACAATTTTCTCCAGGGTAAATATAAACTATGGGTTAAGCAAAAGTATCACCATTGGAGGTGGAGTTGAGTATCTTTCTTCGGTTTCGACAGGAACCTCCATGCCCTTTTTTACCGTAGCCACCCGCCCTGTCTCCAACCTCATATTATCAGGAGAATATACTTATGGCGTCAGGGCTAAAGGGATTCTGAATTATCAGCTCTTGAAAAACATCCAAATGGAACTCAATTACACAAAATATGAGCCAGGTCAAAAAGCTGTCAATTTCAACTACCTCGAAGAACGAAAAGCCATCATTACCCTGCCCTTTAAGACAAAAAAACTTTCTATCTATAACAGATTGACATACAATCAGATCATCATGCCTGGAACCCGATATACGACAACAGAGTGGCTGATCTCAGGTTCTTTTCTGGGTGTTAATACAAACCTGACCAATTATGCTATGTTCTCTGAACAAAGCAAACCCTACACCTATAGCAATCTGTCCATGTCTCTCAGGTTACCAAAAGGATACATGTTTATTCCGCAAACACAATACAACTATAGTCAGGGAATATTTATTTCAGCAAAATTAGCTGTAGAGAAGTATGTTTTTAAGAATGGATTCTTCACCCTCTCGTATGAAAACAATTTCTTGAGCAGTTCACAAATGGCACAGTTCGGTTTCAGGTACGATCTGCCTTATGCGCAAACAGGATTTACGCTTAGGCAATCAAACACCGAAACGACTTTGATGGAGGTCGCCAGAGGAAGTCTGATCGTAGATGCAAAGTCCAAGTATTTCGGTACCAACAACCGTATCAGCGTTGGTAAAGGAGGACTGGTCTTCTCTCCATTTCTGGATATGAACTGCAACAATCGCCGCGATCCGGGTGAACCAAAGGAATACGATCTGAATATTCGAATAAGTGGAGGTAAACCCTTTCAGGACGACCGCGATTCTACCATCAGGGTGCTGGATTTAGAACCCTACACAGCCTATTTTGTCGAACTCGACCAAAATAGTTTTGACAATGTTGCATGGAAACTTCGGAAAAAAACCATGAGCGTCGTCGTTGATCCGAATCAATTTAAAATGATAGATATTCCCATAGCCGTTGTTGGTGAAGTTTCAGGAACCGTAAACAAAAAGGGCAAAGGTGAAGATACCGGTATTGGAAGGATTGTTGTCAACATCTTTAATCTGGAATCCAAAATTGTAGCAAAGACATTGACCGAACAGGATGGCTATTTCAGTTATCTAGGATTGGCTCCCGGCAAGTACTATGCCCAGGTTGATACTTTACAGTTAAAAAGAGTGCACATGGTTTCTGAGCCTGACACACTGCATTTTTCAATTAAACCAAGCAGGGATGGCGACATTGTTGATGGAAGGAACTTTACACTTACCAGTCTGCTGAAAGAGGAAGAGCTCATCCAACCTGAAAAACCGGCAGTGGCTATCGCCACGCCTGATAAATCAAAGGAGACGGCCATTCAGGCAGAAAAGACAACGGCATTGGCAGGAAAACCTGTAGCCGATACCGCAATAAAAACACCTCCAAGCACGCAAACCACCAAAACTACAGCAGATCAGAATGCCATTGCAAAACAAGCTCCTGGAAAAGCTATCGGCATTCCTGTCGTAATTGGTACATTCGATCCTAACTTCACCTATCTGCAGGTTGGTGCCTTCAAGAACAAAACCAATGCCGATAATCTTGCCCAATCTTTGTCTAAGATCTCTCAATGCCCGGTTGTGGCAATTACCGATGGCGGTTTCTACAAAGTAAGACTGGGTGGATTTGATTCTGAATCAGCGCTATTGGCTTGCAAAAATGTAATTATCACCAATGGCTATTTCAAAGAGAATCAAATATTTATAGTTTCTGCTGCAAAAATTGCAAAAACTTCAACGACCATTGTTATCAAAACAGTAGCTCCGGTTACACAGAAGAAAGATACAACAAGCGTTGCGAAACCCATTGTCAGTAAGCCTGATACCACACGTGTTGTAAAACCTGTTATCCGTAAGCCCGATACAACTCAAAAAGCAACCACTGCAAAGGTAATTGCTCCTCCGGCAGCCAAACCGCAAATCAGCAAAAAACAATATTTTGTTCAGGTTGGCGCCTTCATAGATCAGAAGAATGCAACGCGCGTCGCACAATATCTGACCCATGCAGTTCCATTTAAGTTACAGGTTGTCTTTAGTAATCGTTATTACAAAGTAAGGTTTGGCGCTTTCAATTCACTTCAGGAAGCCGAAGATTGTATCCAGTTAATGGAGAAGAAAGGAATTGAAAACAAGGAGACCATCGTAATCGAATATGATGCAATCGGAATACAAGCAACGGCAAATCAGAAAACAGGTACTTCTGTCAATGGGCTATCCGTTCAAATAGGCTCTTTTGTCGACAAAGAAAATGCAAAAAATTGCTCCGAAAAAATGGCTTCAATAGCTCCTTATCCAATTACAATCGTTGAAGAAAAGGGAAGGTTTATTGTAAAATTTGGTCCATTCAAGACCATGACTGAGTCTCAGGATTGCCAGAAGATATTACAAAACAAGGGAATCAGCTATTTTATCAGGTTCTAATCGAGCAAAAACAACTAACAAATACCCATTCGTTTATAACCTTTTCGATCGTGTTGCGTTTAAAGATTGAGTAGGTTGTATTTCATTTCCCAACCATCAAGTTAGCGGTCATGCTATAGACCGAATAGCCATCACTATTGGGTTAAAAAAGACAATATTACATGAAACGGGAAAAACTAAATAAACATGAAACGAGGAAGTTTTATATTAGGAATACTGGCCTTGTATCCGATGACTATTCTGGCAAAAGTTAAAACAAAAATTCTTATGAGAACAGATAAGGGATTTAAAGTAAATGCAGGAGAAGCTAGATTTGGTGAACACTATAAAATGAAGGGTGTTACCATAAATACGCTAGACATTAAAATATCTTCGTCAGACACTGATGGGGATTTGGCAGTTTTTGAACAGACGGGACTTACACACAAAGGAGGACCACCCTTACATATACATCCTTTCCAAGATGAATGGTTTTATGTTGTTGAGGGAGAATATTTGTTTCAGGTTGGCGAAGACAAATATCCATTGAAAGCAGGTGATACTATTTTTCTTCCTAGAAAAGTTCAGCATGCATTTGTTCAACTTACTGAGAAAGGGAAAATGATTGTTTCCTACCTTCCAGCAGGGAAAATGGAAGCATTTTTCAAAGTAACAGATAAATGGAAATCACCTCCAACGAAAGAAGAAATTACAAGGGTTTTCGAAGAGCATGACATGAAAGTTGTTGGAGCAACTTTGAAAGTTGATTAAATTATGAGTTATGAGTTATGAGTTAATTCGATGCGATCAAGATCGTTGCATTATAACTCATAACTTATAACTCATAACTTACAATTCATAACTCGTTTCTAGTCGAGCAATTTATGGTACTTCGCCATCCAGTATGGTAGTAAAAAGTAAGCACCATCATCCTCACTTAAACCATCTCCTCCCCCATCCATCTGGTAAGTGTTGCTGTTCCACTTGGAGATGGAACGCTCAGGTGTCGGGATGGGTTTTGTCGCTTGCTGCTTGAAAAACCGGTCGTTGATGGCGCTTTTTCTGATGTCCCATCTTTGCGAATTGTACATTGGCCAGTTCCTTATATCCAGCGGAATTTGTTGCATCTCCTCTTCGGCAACCTCCAAACCACATCCTTTTCCCAGTCCGATGCTGGCAATGTAATTCCAGATCGGGATCCGATCGGCCTCCTCTGCCTTCCAGCTTCTTTCCAGGCTTTTGGAATAGACCTCCTTATCAGGACTCTCTTTCCCATATCGCAGCAAGGTATAATACGGCAAAAATGAAAGTTCATCATCCGAATGGTTCACCTCATAGGGACCAAACATCTTCTGTACCAACATATTGTCGAGATAATGATGCTCCCTTACCAGGAAGTTGTAGGCTTTATCGTACTTCGGATTTTGTGTTACATGGGATGCGCTCTTCAGAAAAGCAAGGATCTGTAGCGAATTGATGCCCTTTTCATACATCCAGCCTTTGGAACTATTGAGAGAATCCGGGGTCCAAACACCCCAACGTGTTGGTATTCCGTCCAGATCAATTAACAGGAAATTGTGATCCACAATATGGGTCATTAACCTGTCAACCAGACCTTTTACCCGCTCTTTCATCTCCCCTTTGGCAACCAGGTCATAAAAAAGCGGATAGGCAAACATGTGGCCAACGATCTCATCCGAACTGGTATCTCCTTTCCACTTCCATTTACCATCGGCCGAAACATGCCATTCACCGCCCTCGCCCGTGCTCTCATCGATCGAAACATATGAGCGTGCAACAAATCCGCCAATCGGAGTAACGGTCTCCAGCTTCTCCATCGCCAGAAAGCTCCGCACTGCATTGTCGTATGCATCCTTTTCTCCTGTCACTGCATACCTGAAACATTCGGCAGCGAGGTAAATCGAGGTCCATAGGCCATCGTTGTCGTTGCTAGAATGGGTAAAAGATGTCGTATCCGAAAGTTTTTTAAACCGACATTCAGAAGCGAAACCATAGTGCAAATGCCTCTCATTCAGACGCTTTTCAAAATAGGCAGCCTTTTGCTCAAGTGTCAACGGAGTCTTTCTCAGTTCATTGATTCCTGCGGGTGTAGCTACCCATACCCTGTTGGCCTCCAGCACCAGTATATCGTTGACCTGGTTATCATCCAGCCATCTTTTGCCTGCATAATATCTCCATGATCCTTTTAGCTTGCAAATGGCTCCCTCCGGTGTCCCCAACCATAAATTATCTCCTGACGGAACAATTGTGGTAACCGGACCAACAGGCAATCCATCATCGCCCGAGAAAAGCTGGTGGTCGCCCTTATCTGAAATCAAACCCACGGCCGGCTGGCAGCCAAAATAAACAGCATCGGATGATAACCCTGCTGATAGACTGAAGTAATTGAGTCCCAAACCGGGTGACATTACCGCATAAGTTAAATTCACCCATCCACCGGCAATTTTTCTGAACAATCCGCCATTGGTAGCTGCCCACAATTCATCGCCTTTCCCTTGGATAAGCTGACGCACGGAAAAGGAGCCAAAATCAGGCATCTTTTGCCAGGTTCCGTTCCATTGCCAGACGCCTCTGCCAGTTCCAACCAGCATGGCTTTATCATTGATCCAAAGCAAAGAAAGGATGGTGTCCTTTTCCTCTTCAGCAGGTAGTGACAATTCCTTCATGTCTGCTACCCGCAATACCTTCCCCATTCCTCCAAGCCAAAGCTTGCCACTCTTATCAAGACCCGCAGTTTTCCACCTGCCGGGAATGGATTCCATGCGCCATTTACTCTTTTCAAAGTAGAAAATTTTGTCGGTGGAAACAGCAGCTATGGCGTCTCCCACCTTAATAAGTTTAACAATATTAAGTTTGCCTTCGGCAGGAAGCTGAACCTTTACCATTGACTCCTGCAAATAGGATTTCCCTTTATTTACAGAGGCAACACCAAAGCCCAAGGCATTGGTGTTGTGCATGATCAAACTCCCTGCCAGGAAGATTAATCCGAATAAATAATTTCTCATGATGATATAGTTATTCCAATTCACTTGTGTCCGGTTAAATTTTCAAAAATTTCTGAACGTTTAATTTCTTTAACCTCTACGAGGTAAAATGTTTTTTGGGGATTGTTTTCTACAATACTTTATCCGCTACGCGGAAAATTCTCAGCTGTACCCTAATTGACAAAAGATAATAGCTAAAGCACTGTACAACAATGGTATTAGCAAATTTGTTTTCCGCGTAGCGGATAAAGTATTGTAGAAAATTTAGTGTTAAGATGTTGGAATTCCGCGTAGCGGATAAAGTAAATTTTTGACTCGACAACAATGATTCCAATTATAGTAGTTACGTAGCGAATTGAAAGGGGTTAAAAGGTTTTATATTGTTTGAAATGTTTGAAAAGTTTATAGGGTTCAAACATTTGCCCTTCGACTCCGCTCAGGGACCAGCAACATTTCAAACATCATAAACATTTCAAACTTTAAACGCTATTTCCTGATTTTCCGCTGTAATTCCATCAATGGTCTGTACCCGATCAAAATCACCCCTTCATCTTTTATTAATTTTCTGATTTCTTTATCGCTGGTAAAGCAGGCAGCTTCCTGTGCCCTTTTTTCTGCAGTGCCGGTGATGGCCTTCAATTCGTCGCTTAACTTTGAGGCATGGATAAATATTTCCGTCACTCCCGGTTTCAGATTTTTGATGATGTTGATCCAGAAGGGCTTCACTTCTTTGTAGTTATCGAGCTCATCGTAAACAAAATAATCCGTAAAGACAACGCCTTGTTTAGCAAGCTCATCCCGCAATGTGGGTTGCTTAAATTTCTCCATGGTAGATTGGGAAGGCATCCGCAAAGGCAGATTGAACTCCATAGCCAACTGCACGTAAGCCTTGAAATAATCAGGTGAGTATTGCATCGTGCCCATGTGCGAATCAATATGTGTAACAGGAACTCCGGATGCAAGCGCTTTTTTGATTTGCGCGCGCCCTTCTACCAATGCCTCAGCCGGATTGGAATGGGCGTAAACCTCCTCCACACTGCGCCATAGAAAACCATCCGGATCGCACAATCCTTTTACCTGCTCTCTGGGGGCCACGGGTCCCCAGCGGTAAAAGCTCCATTCTGCCGTATGGGTCAGGTGAATACCAAAATCTTTTCCCGGATGATTTTTGGCGTAATCCATGATTGCTCCGGACCATGGACAGGGAGTCATAATGGTACCCGATGTGATCATCCCGTTTTCCATTCCATCTATGACAGCCATATTGGCGGCATTGCACATACCGACGTCATCACAGTTGACTATCAGCAATTTATCAGTCGGTTTGTAACCCAGACGTTCGCTTAACAATTTGGACTGTCCAAAAGCGGAGGTCAGAAAAAGGGAAGAAACCAGTAAAAAGACAATTGAAAACCTCCCCCTATTTTTGACGAAATTAGTCGTGTTCATTGTGTTCATGGCGTTAATTTTTTAATAGTTATAAAATGATCTATATTCCTGAAATGGAAAAAACAGATCATTCAAAATTAAGACAATTCAATGTAACAAAAGCATATAGAATTGTCAATTTTCAATTGTCAATTGTCAATTCTCCACCTAAAGATTTTGTAACATCAATTACCTGAATTGTAAGATTTCTGTCATCAATCTGTAACATCAAGACAGTATTTTTGTAATAAATTCAAATTTTAAGTAAATTTTCGTTAATAGTAAAAAACAGAAGTTAAAAGAACTTCAATTAAAGTTATGATAGTAAAAATCGTTTCCATTTTGGTTCTGTTTAGTCTTGCGGCCAACCATCTGTTTTCTCAGGATGCGTTGGCAGTAGTGGTTGATACTGAAAAGTCTGTAAAGCCTGGTACTCCTTCGCATTCGTCCGGGTTATCCGTGTTCGAGTTCAGAATCTATACCACCGAGAATGACCTCAAATCCATACCGGATGATATGCTGGAAAAGCATGTGTTCGGTCAGGATGTTTCGCGGAGATTGTATTTGCTCGAATCCAAATATACCTTTGAAACACCTACCGTTCCTGGAAATCCTCAAACGAAAACTATGGTTAGAAAGCCGATTATCTATGAGGCGGTTATGAGAATTGAGCATCATCTGAAAAAAGGCGTAAAAAAGGGCACAAATACGCTTGAAACGGCTACAGTAACTTTCACCAAAGTCCTTGACGTTGCACTCAATGCAATTTCGGCCGATTCCAACAGTTTTGAAAAGGCGATTGGCAATACTCCCGATCTGGACTCACTCATAGCGCTGTTTACCAATAGAGTAAGCCTCGTTATGTAGCAATACCCCGACAGGTAAAAAATCAAATAGCCTGGCTATTACAGTTAAATTCAACTGTAACAGCCATTGGTATGCCTAAAAGATAGAAATCAATCGCCCCAAAATATTTTGTATAACCTGATTCAATTATTAATTCTAAAATCCATAAAATGCGTAAAACAATTTTTTTAGGAATAACCTTCCTTCTGATTGGGCAATTCATCTACGCTCAAAAAGAAAACATAGAAGGAATTGTTAAAAGTACCAACGGTGAGCCCC
This sequence comes from Bacteroidia bacterium, assembly GCA_026391315.1. Taxonomy (GTDB): domain Bacteria; phylum Bacteroidota; class Bacteroidia; order Bacteroidales; family Prolixibacteraceae; genus CAINVV01. The sequence goes on along the minus strand of JAPLDT010000103.1, from coordinate 13,425 downwards.
TTCCTGGAGCGACCATTCAAATAAAGGGTACATCCATTGGAACGCTTTCCAATGGTGCAGGTCACTTTTCGATTAAGGCTACTTCTACCGACATTTTGGTTGCTTCTTTTATTGGTTATGAACCTACCGAATCACCAGTCGGGAATAAAAAGAGCATCGATCTGATTTTAAATGAGGTAAAAGAACAGATTCAAGAGGTAGTTGTTACCGCCCTTGGTATTGAAAAACAAAAGAGCACCATCGGTTTCGCCGTACAGGATATCAAAGGCAGCGAACTTGTCAAAGCAAGGGAGCCCAATCCTATAAATGGATTAACCGGCAAGATTGCTGGTTTATCAGTTGGATCATCAACCGAATTATTGGGCGCCCCAACAGTACTTCTCCGTGGATATGCTCCGCTCTATGTAGTTGACGGGGTTCCGGTTCAAACAGACACATGGGACCTTAATCCTGATGATATTGAAACCTATACTGTTCTTAAAGGTCCTGCCGCTGCCGCGCTCTATGGCTCCAGAGGTCAGTACGGGGCAATTCAGATCACCAGCAAAAGAGGATCCAAAGACAAATCCGGTTTTTCAGCAGAATTCAATTCCAGCACCATGTTCGATGCAGGATTTACAGCTTTTCCCAAGACCCAGGATTTATACGGTCCCGGTGATCATGGTGTCTATGCATTTGGCGATGGCAAAGGGGGCGGATTAAATGATGCGGATTATGATGTTTGGGGACCGGCATTTAATGGTCAGCTAATTCCGCAATACGACAGTCCGGTCAATGCGCAGGGCGTTCGTTCAGCTACACCATGGACTGCACGCGGAAAAGACAACCTGAAAAGGTTCCTTGAAACCGGATATTTGTTGAACAACAGTTTTTCTTTTGGCGCTAGCAATGGGAAAGGTGACATCCGGATGTCGGCCTCTCACAGCTACCAAAAGGGAATGGTGCCGAACACGAAATTAAACATGATCAATTTCAATCTTTCAGGGGGATATAGTATCTCAAAGAAACTCCGTGTAGATGCAAACCTTGCTTTCGGCCGACAATTTACACCCAACATCCCTGATGTTTCCTATGGTCCGAATAGTATCATCTACAACATTACGCTTTGGGCAGGCGCCGACTGGAATATCGCAGATATGCGTAACTACTGGCAACCAGGAAAAGAAGGGGTTCAATCTTTATATGAAGAATACACCCGTTACCACAACCCCTATTTCATGTCGTACGAATGGTTGAGAGGCCATTACAAAAACGACTTGAAAGGCTATGCATCAGTCAACTATAAATTCAACAAATATTTGAATTTACAAGCACGCACAGCCATCACCTCTTACGATTTGTTCAGGTCGGAAAAGATGCCATTTTCAGCTCACCCTTATGGCCGCGAACAAGCTCTTGGCGATTATCGTGAAGACAAACGTACCTTGTTCGAAAACAATACCGATTTGTTACTTTCATACGACCAATACGTTACGCCAAAACTGAGCTTACACGCCACGGCAGGTGGAAATATCCGGACCTATGATTTCAGGAGCAGTTTTGCAACCACGGATTATCTGAATGTTCCGGGCTGGTACAACTTAAGCAATTCCAAGAATCCTGTTAAGTCCTACAATTTCTATGCGCCAATGCAGGTATTAAGCGCTTATGCTACCGCTGATGTTACCTACAATGATTTTGCAACACTGTCTTTAACAGGACGTACGGATAAGAACTCAACCTTGCCTGCTGCAAACAATGCCTATTTTTATCCATCGGCATCGGCTAGTATCGAGATGTCCAAATTGGTAAAAATCCATACGGTGAAATCCTGGAAATTAAGGGGCTCTTATGCAAATGTCGGTAGTGCGCTCACTTCTTCAGTTATCGGACCTACCTACCAGATGCTGGGCTTTAGTGTTCTGGGTTATGGCTCCGCCTATAATTCCCCTTACGACGGACCTACTTATCAAAATTCTTCTTCTTACAACATCAACCTGATTCAGGGCGCCGCGGCAGCATCTTATACCAGCACTATTTCAAACCCGCAACTTAAACCAAGTTCAAGTTCGGCATGGGAGGCAGGAACAGATGTTGGCATGTTCGACAATAAGCTCAGATTTGAGCTTACCTATTATTCAAGCATCGATGGACCAAAAATATTCAACCTTCCAATTTCGGGCGCATCTGGCTTTAATACCGCCCTCGTCAACGGAATCAAAGTACAGCGCAAAGGATTTGAACTTTCCGTCTCCGGAACTCCGTTTAGAAATAAGGATGGATTTAGCTGGGATATCTCAGCGAACTACTCCACCTATCAGCAGTACTTAAATGAGATTTATCCCGGTGTAGACAAACTGAATGTCTATCTGAAAGTTGGAGATCGTATGGACAAGCTCTATACGGCAGCTTTTGTAAGAACTCCTGATGGCAAAATTATCAACGATGCAAGCGGTCGTCCGATCAGAAATTCAGTTCCTCAGTTTATGGGAAATACCAATGCCAACTTTTCGGCAGCAATCAACAATACCATTTCTTATAAAAACATTAGCCTGAGGTTTCAATTTGACGGACGATTTGGTGGAAAAATCCAGGATTATGTGGAAAAGAAAACATTCCAGGGTGGTCGGAACTTAGCGACAGTTGAGGGGGAGATGGGTGTTGCAAGGCTTAACGACACCAAAGGAATAAAATCGTATGTAGGTGAAGGTGTTCAGGTTAGCAACAATACTGCTATTAAATTCGACTCCGATGGTAACGTAATCAACTATGATCAACTTCAATTTAAACCCAATGCTACCCCTACCTACGTGCAAGACTACATTAGTCGCTACTATGGGACCGATGAAGGAACAATTATCAGTCGAACCTTCGTGAAATTGCGTGAAGTAGTGATTACCTACAACTTGCCTCAACAGTACCTGAGCAAAACCTTCATCAAACAAGCCAATATTTCATTTATCGGAAGAAATCTGCTCTATTTCGCGGCTAAATCGGATATGGATATTGAACAATATGTCGGCCTCAATGCTTCGTCAGGTCTTCAAACTCCCACGAGCAGACGAATTGGCTTTAACCTGAATTTTACGTTCTAAACATGCTATTTAAATTCTTCATTCATAGAAACATGAAAAATATATTTACACTTCTTATTGTGCTGGCAATTTCGATGGCATCATGCCAGAAATTCGATGCATTGGAGAAAGATCCGAACCATCCCGGGACTGTTCCTCCCTCCCTGATTTTTACAAATGTATTGTATGGTACCTATTATGCGCCCTGGAGCGATGTTCAGAAATGGAATCAATTTTGGTGCAGCAACTACGCCTACTATGGCGATCAGACTTACGACTGGACCAACATCCACTTCAATTTTACACAACTTCAGAATGTAAAACAGATGTCTTTGGAGGCTAAACGCGTAGGACTTCCCGATAATAACCCTTACTCTGCGCTTGGTAAGTTTTTTAATGCCTATTTCTTCATCGACATGTCAATGAGATTGGGTGATGTGCCGTTAACTGATGCCTTGAAAGGACTTGAGAATACACAGCCTAAATATGACACCCAGAAGGCAGTTTTTAAACAGGCCCTTATTTGGCTGGAAGAAGCAAACAATGATTTACAACTGCTTATCAACAAGGGGGATAATTCCCTGACGGGGGATTTTATGCTTGGAAATAACCTTTCCAAATGGCAGAAAGTAGTCAATGCTTACAAACTCCGCTTGCTAATTACCCTAAGCAAAAAGGAATCCGACAGTGAGCTGAATATCAAATCCCAGTTTAGCGCTGTGATCTCTAATCCGACAAAATATCCACTGATGACCTCCCTGGATGACAACCTGAAGTTTACCTTCAACGCATCGCCAGACAAGTACCCAATCAATCCTGATGAATACGGGAAGACTGCCACCAGGAACAATATGTCGGCCACCTATCTGAATACGCTGGTAGCCCTGAGAGATCCAAGGACCTTTATCGTTGCAGATCCTGCCGCTGCAAAAATCAAAAGCGGATTGCTGCCCACGGATTTTGCCGCTTATGTTGGCGCCTTTTCAGGTGAAAGCCTCGATGATATGTCGGTCAAAATGTTGGATGGTCAGTACTCTCCCATCAGCAAGAACCACTATTACGGAAGCTATTTTGGAGAACCTTGTATTCAGATAGGATATGCCGAAATGTGTTTCAATATCGCTGAGGCTATCAACAGAGGCTGGGTAAACGGCAACGCTGAAACCTACTATGTAAAAGGGATACAGGCCTCCTGGACTTTTCATGGGGCGAATGTTGATACCCAGTGGACTGCCTATTATACCCAAAATAGTGTAAAATACAGCATCGACAATCAGGTAGCCCTTACACAGATCCTGACTCAAAAATACCTGGCTTTCTTCCAGAATTCAGGCTGGGAAGCTTATAACAATGCCCGCCGCACGGGTGTTCCAACATTCCTGACCGGCGTAGGAACTGGAAACAGTCAGCGTATAGCAAAAAGATGGCAATATCCGAGTTCAGAAAGGACAACCAATTCAGTGAATTATCATGCGGCGCTGACCAGTCAATTTGGAGCCGATACCGATGATATCAACAGTGAAATGTGGATTAACAAATAACAACCCTGATCAATTCCTTCTGCTTTTTTATCCAATTAACCCTGTCAGGAAATATTCTGACAGGGTTTTTTAATTGAAAGGGTGAGTCCACTCCGAAAAGCAAAGAATTAAGGGAAAAATTGTATGTTTGTGCGCTTGAAAAATATGAGAAAACATTTATTCGCAACCCTTGTACTGATTGGAATTGTTCTGGCAGCAAACGCCCATGAGCCAAAGGAAACTGATTTTGGGGTATGGAACGACCTTTCCGTTCTGAAAAAGATTCGGGCAACTTCCCTGGGACTTTTTGGAGAATTCTACACCAATGATAACAGTCGTTCCATTGATAGGATGAGTATTGGGGTCAAAGGCGAACGCTCTGTTGCTCACTGGCTGAATGCAGGTGCGGGATATGCGCTGATGAATTTTATACATCCCGGTTACAATGAATTGCGGGACCGGTTTTATATCCAGGCTGAACCCTTCTGGCATCTTTCAAAATTCATTATTAGTTTTAGGCAGAGGATGCAGCTCACATGGTATCCCCAAACCCAAACCAATGCATCAAATACATTTCACTGGCGAAACCGGTTGGAAGTTTGTTACAGAAACCCTTCCCATAAAGTGGAACCGCTTGCAGACATTGAATCATGGTATCTCTTTGGAAATTCGATTGCGACCCATTTTACCGAATTTCGTTTCATTCTTGGAGCCAATTACCACCTGACCCAATATCAAAAAGTGAAATGCTATGGAATGTTGACCGATGGGACCATCCTGAACCGGTTTATCCTCGGTATATCCTATGAATTACAGCTTTAACCGGCAATGATTTCAGAAACAAAACTTTAGAATCTTAGTAACATTCGTATGTTCCTGACTAAATGTTTTTTTCTTTGTAAACGATTCTAACTGAAATGCAATTCTAAATTTTCAACAGTTCCTTAGGAATCGACCTTTTTTCAAGGCTGTTGATTGAACAATTGATCGAGTAAAACCTGTTTGTACGGCTCTGAAACGGAGAGTTTATGCGTACCAATATAGAGCAGATTGCCCTCGAGATGGTCTATTTTGTGAAGATTAACAAGATTTGTACGATGTACTTTTTGAAACGGTTGTCCAATCAATTTTTTCTCCCAACTTTTAAGCGTTCCATGTACCACCAGTTTCTTATCAGGAAGGTGGAGAATTACATAATCCCCGCAGGCTTCAATAAACAGAATATCATCCACCCCAATCTGGTAAATGCCTTTATCTGACTTAACGCTTATCCGGTTTGGAACAACTGTTTGCGCTTTGGCAAAAAACCGCTCCTTTGCTTTGTTGACAGCCTTGTTGAATCGTTCAAAAGAGAACGGTTTCAAAAGAAAATCGACTATCTCCAGATCGAACCCTTCGATGGCGTATTTTGGGTAGGCTGTCGTGAAGATGACAAGCGGAGGATGAACAAGTGATTTCAGAAAACTCACCCCCGACATCTCCGGCAGGTTGATGTCAAGAAACATCAAATCCACAGAATTTTTGTCCAGAAAGGCTTGTGCGGTAAAAGCATCCGGAAAAATTCCACGACAAAGCAACCCAGGACACAGGGAGATGTTATGCTCCAGAATCGACTGGGCAGCAGGTTCGTCTTCGATGATAATGCAATTCATGGTTCTTTCTCTTTTCACAAAAGCTCAATTTTCATCTCGGCTCTGAATACTCCCTCCATTTCACCAAATTGAAGTGAATGCCGGTTTGGATAGATCAAATTTAATCGTTTTTCGACATTGTTGATACCGATACCTCCCAGTTCCGCCTCAACGCTCTTTTCTCGCGGGGCAACAGGATTTTCTGTGGTGAAATGAAGTTGCTTTCCTTTCAAACCGATATGGATCTGAATGACTCCCTTGTCTTTGCCAGTGCCATGTTTGAAGCAGTTTTCGGCCAAAGGAAGTAACAACAAGGGAGCGATCTGCTGACTTGCGAAATTTCCTTCTGTTGTCAGAATAACGGTATTAATTTCCGGATTGAGCCGGGATTTCTGTAATTCCACATAGGTTCGTATAATCTCCACCTCTTTCTCCAGCGGGATGAAATTACTTGAAGTATCATACAATACATATCGAAGAAAATCAGACAATTGCAAAATAACATCTTTCGTCTTCTCATCCTTTTGAACAGCCATTGAATAGATGGTATTGAGATTGTTGAAAAGAAAATGAGGATTAATTTGTGCTTTTAGCGCAGACAATTCATTCTGCGCCTTGTTACGGTTCGCAATCAACACTATTGCATATTGCCAGACCAGATAGGCACCCGTTGTCAGGATCAGATAGACGCCAACGATGATGAGGAGTTCCCATACTTCATAATAGGATATAAAATAGAGTTCCGGAAACAATTTATCAAATACATAGTCGAAAAGTATAAAATTAAGAACGGAGGCAACTGTCACCAGGACCAAAACTGTCAGTATATAAAACCAAAATTTACTGTTTTTCAGATATTTACGAACAAGTACATAGAGATTAAAATAGACCGCTAAGGCAATTGTAAGGTGAAAAACTACCACATACATGAATCCGGAAAGGAAAAAATCAGTGAAAAGGGAGATATCATCCCTGTTTTTTGATGGCTGGAGATATTCAAACAAAAGATAAAGAAGAGGAATCAAAAAAAGTACTGAAAGACTGATTTTCAGCCATTTTGCCGCGCGTTTGGCATACCAGACGAAAGGGATACAACAGTAGAAGAAGAACAACGCGTTAAGCAAAAACAGATCAAACCAATAGTCCTGAAGACCTTTGATGGCACCCGAGGTCTCTACTCCCGGATTAAAAACGATGTTCCAACAATTGATCGAAAGCATCCAGAAAAGCAGATGCATGAGGATAACGATCTGGTTTTTATATTTTGAGATTTTCATGGTGTGCTTATTTAATACGGTTTAACTTCAACATGGCCTGCTGTTTTTCCCAATCAATGAACCTGGATTCACCTGAATAATGCTCAATCATGCCGGTCAGTTGCTCTGAACTCCCTGTAAGCAACAGTCTTCCAGCCCCGCTTACCCACCGGTAACTCACCCTGACCCGTTTTTTTTCGATCATATCCTTCATGTAACTAGCTCCCAACCAGGATATTTTGCATTGTTCACCTGACAGATCAATCTTTGCAAGCGTATGGACCTTGAAGTAACTCTCAATCGCAAACCGGCTCTTTTCCAAACCACTGTTTTCGACCGGCATGAAATCGGCGTAAAGCCCTTTGTTTACTTCAAAAAGGACCATCTTAAATTTGTAAAAAAGGGAATCTGACCGGTTGCCCAGTAACTTCACACTGTAATGATCTGTGGGAATGAACACTACAGAATCTTTCCCCAGTTTTGTTTTACGTGTCTCTTTGTTAATGACCCGCTCAATTTTCCAAACAGATGTAGTATCCATCTTGTTCCATACATCCGGAGACTCTTCTTTGTTAGGAACTTTCTTCATTTTCAATGGAATGGCGCTCCACCTGCCCTCCATTTCAGGCTTCAGGGTAATGTTCTTCTCAACATAAAAAGGGTTCAGGGAACAGATCATAAAAAAATCGGTACAACCTGTCAATAACAGGATGATACCGATCAGGATAATTGTTTTTGGACGCTTCATCAGTATAAATTTTGTTTTTCAATGGTCTGATGGAATACCCACATATTCATTTTCGGTTGGTTTGAAAATTTTCTCGTGGGTATTTCATGAGATTCGAATTAAATTTCTAACCCGAAGATAAGCCTGTTCTATCGGGTAGAAAAATTATTTCGATGAATGCCCCTAATTATTCGATGATTAAGGGAGAAGTGAATAAAATTGGTCCTACAGTCATCCCTATGCTATATAAAGCAGCGCATTACATAACAAAATTCATTATCTTTGGGTTATGATTACAAAAAATGAGATATTGAATACGTTGAGCGACTTAAAACCAATTCTGTACCAAGATTTCTCTGTCAAGCAAATTGGATTATTCGGCTCTTTTTCTGATAATTCATTTACAGAAGAGAGTGATATAGATCTACTCGTTGAATTTGAGAAACCGATAGGATGGAAATACTTTTCGTTAGTGATCTATCTTGAGAATATTTTTGGACGAAAGATTGACTTAGTGACAAAAAATGCACTCAAGGAACAAATCAGGGACAACATTTTAAGTAGGGTAAAATACGTATAGGTTGAAAAAAGAAAATCGTACATATCGGATGTTCCTTGATGATATCCAAGTAGCGATGAACCGCATAGCTGAATATATCAAAGGATCTCTATTCTGTTTTTATCTGTTTCGTATCTTTTACCAATCCATCCGAAGATGCAGCAATTTTTATCTCCCCCTTCTTGTTTTCGGATCCAATGATAATCATTGCCTTACCATAAAAAAGCTTCACCTGATTAGCCTGAAAAGGATCAAAAGACTGCGGATTACCGTTTCCGACACCTGCAATATGTCCGGGACCACTTAACGAAATATCAACCATATTGCTTGCCAAAGGACACAGGTTTCCATCCTTATCAAAAACCTCAACAAGAACATAAGAAAGATCCAGACCATCTGCATGGATCACAGACCGATCAGGCGATAACCGTATCTGGTAGGGTGCACCGGCTGTCTTAAGCAACTGCTCACCGATAACCGTCCCCTCTTTGTAAGCTACCGCTTTAAGTTCGCCCGGTTGGTAGGTCACCTCCGGCCATTCCAGACGGAAACGCTCTGTCGGTTTAGATGAATTCGGTTTTTTATATTTCAATCCAAGTGATTTACCGTTTAGGAAAAGCTCGGCACAATCTCCATTGGTGTAAACAAAGACTGGAATTTTATCCACTTTGCCGCCTTCCCAATTCCAGTGAGGAAGAATATGAACCGTCAATTCTTCGGGTTTCCAGTAGCTTTTGTACAAATAATACCGATCCTTGGGGATACCGCAAAGGTCAACAATGCCAAAATAGGAACTTCTTGAGGCCTCCTTATCGGTCATCCCATGCGCTTTCACCCATTCGTTTCCATAAGGTGTTGGTTCGCCCAGGTAATCGAAACCTGTCCAGACAAATTCGCCGGCAATGTACTCTTCGTCCTGTTGCCACATAAAATCTTCGTCGGGCAGATCAGCCCATTTGGGAACACTCATGTCATAGGAGTTCACCTGAAGCGAAGTGGTAAATTCATCCTTTTGAGTTGGCAGCGGCCATTCGTAAAACCCTCTGGTACTGACTGTCGATCCTGACTCACTGACAATTACCGCCTTATTCGGCTCCATCTGGCGGGCCAGGCTGTACCTGCGGCCATAATTCCAGCTATGGACATCGTAAAAATCGAAATGGCGCCAGGCAGCGCTGTTGGTATTGTCGCAGGCCATGGTGACAGGTCTGGTAGGATCATATTTGCGGACAAAGTTGATCATGGTTTGCATCCGGTAGAAACCATTGTTGTTGTTGTACTGCACATCCGCCATTTCGTTTCCGACACTCCAGATGAAGACACTCGGATGGTTGCGGTCGCGCTCAACAAAATTCTTTATGTTCCTTTGGGCATAATCTTCGAAGTCGGTATCAGCGTTGATATCAACCTTTTTATCGTACTTGTCGAAGGCTTCATCGAAAACAAGGAAACCCATTTTGTCACAAAACTCAAGCAATTCGGGGGCAGCCATGTTGTGACTGGTCCGAATGGCATTGCAACCCATTGACTTCATGATTTCAAGCTGTCTTTCCAGGGCCCTGGGATAAAGTGCTGCCCCCAATGGTCCCTGATCGTGGTGGAGGTTAACACCTTTCAATTGCACCCTTTTGTCATTCAGATACAATCCATTGTTGGGAGTAAACCGTAGTGTCCTGATTCCAAATGGGGTAAAATAGGTATCTGTAATTTTATCGTTCGTGTAAACAACAGTCTTGACCTGGTATAGAACAGGATTGGCAAGATCCCACCGCTTGGGATCAGTGAGGCCGACAGTCGTTTCAATCTCTCTGGACGATCCTGCCGCTATTTTGGCAACTACCTCCTTTTTTGCCAGCTCAACTCCATTTTGATTGACAATGCTGTTCTCAACTTTTACCCTATCTTCATTGTTGCCGGATTGATTGTAGACAGTGGTCATGACCCTTACATCCGCATAGTTCGGTTTCACCACCGGCGTCGTTACCTGTGTTCCCCAGACACCAACATGGACCGGATCGACAACCACCATCTGTACTTTCCTGTAAATCCCTGCGCCGGGATACCACCTGCTGTCGTGGTTACGGGTATCAACATGAATGGCCAGCCTGTTTTTCCCGTTAAATTGGAGATATTTGGTTATATCCAGGTAAAAGGAGTTGTACCCGTAATCCCATTTCCCGGCTAAATTTCCATTCACATAAACCTCCGGACACGACATAATCCCATCAAAAATCAGAAATACGTTTTTTCCTTCCGATCCGGCAGGAACTTCAAGGTTCCGACGGTACCAACCTTCTCCCCGCCAGGGAAGTTTTCCTGTATTTCCATCTCCCTCAACAATCGTTGGTCCCGAAATCGCCCAATCGTGCGGGACGGAGACATCCAGCCATTTTGAATCGTCGAAATTGGGTTGAGCGGCATTTTCAAAATTTCCCCTGGAGAATTTCCATCCCTTTTGCAGGTTACTTGATTCGCGGGCTTGCAGATCAGAAATTGAACAAAGTAGAGCTGCCAGGAGGATGGCCAAGGGTAGTGAGAATGGTTTTCTGTTCATGGTGAAGTTGTTAGGGAATTTAAGCGATTGTATAAATTTACTAAAATAAAATAACCCTGTGCTTTACCAAAAATAGCTAATTTTTAACCTGTTTGCTATTTTTCCTTTCAAGTTCCCTAAGGTTATCCAGTTTTTTCTTTTGCAGGAAACTGTAGATATCCCCCAAATGCTCCTTAACCTGTTTGTTACCAAATTCGTATACCTTACTCGCCAATCCATCCAGGAAGTCACGATCATGAGAGACCAGGATAAGTGTCCCGTCAAAATCCTTTAATGCGCTTTTCAGAATCTCCTTGGTACGCATATCCAGGTGGTTGGTGGGCTCATCCAGAATCAGCAGGTTAACGGGCTCCAGTAAAAGTTTCACCATGGCAAGCCTGGTTCGTTCTCCTCCGGATAAGACCTTGACCTTCTTGAAAATATCATCACCGCTGAACATGAAAGCACCCAGCATATCTTTTATTTTGGTACGGATATCCCCTACCGCCACATCATCAATGGTTTGGAATACTGTCAGCTCCTCATCCAGCAAAGATGCCTGATTTTGGGCGAAATAGCCAATCAGCGTATTGTGTCCAAGGGTTAGTTTCCCCTTGTATTCAATCTCATTCATGATGGCCTTCACCAGAGTCGATTTCCCCTCACCGTTTTTACCAACAAATGCAATCTTCTCACCTCTTTCCAGCGTTAGCGAAACATTTGAAAACACCAGGTGATCTCCGTAGTTTTTGGCCAGTTCTTCTACAATAACCGGATAATTTCCTGATCGTGGAGAGGGAGGAAATTTCAACCGGAGGGCTGAGCTATCGACCTCATCAACCTCAACCATTTCCAACTTCTCGAGCATCTTCACCCGCGATTGTACCTGCAATGTTTTGGAGTAGGTGCCTTTAAACCGTTCGATAAACCCGGTCGTTTCTGCAATCATCTTTTGCTGCTCATCATAAGCTTTCTGCTGTTGCTCGCGACGCTCCCTGCGCAAATCAAGGTATTTTGAGTAGTTGACCTTGTAGTCATAAATCCGTCCCATGGTTACCTCGACGGTACGGGTGGTAATGTTATCGATAAATGCACGGTCGTGGGAGATGACCATCACCGCCTTGGCGCCGTTGATCAGGAACTCCTCAAGCCATTGCACAGATTCGATGTCCATGTGGTTGGTAGGTTCATCAAGCAGGATAAGGTCAGGCTTTTGCAGCAGTATTTTGGCCAATTCAATCCTCATCCGCCAACCACCGCTGAACTCGCTGGTAGGCCTCGTAAAATCCTCCCTCGAAAAACCCAGCCCAAGCAAGATGATTTCTATCTCAGCATCGAAATTGATCTCTTCGATCGAATAATACATCTCGCTAAGGGAAGAAACTCGTTCGATAATATTGCTGTAACTCTCAGAATCATAATCAGTACGTATTGCCAGCTCTTCATTAAGCGCTGCTATCTCACGCTCCATCTCGTGGATACGCGAAAAGGCCAGGGATGTCTCTTCAAACACAGTCCGGTTATCTTCAGTGAGCAAATGTTGTGGCAAATAGGCAATAACAGCCTCCTTTGGTGCAGATATCCTCCCTTTGCTGGCAGTTTTGACTCCTGCCATGATTTTCAGTAAGGTCGACTTTCCGGCACCATTTTTCCCCATCAGGGCTATCCTGTCCTTGTCATTGACAACGAAAGAGATATCCGAGAAAAGCGTCGATCCGCCAAATTCAACCGTAAGTCCGTCAACTGAAATCATATTCTTCAAAATTTTGGAAGGCGCAAAGATATCTATTTTGAATTAATAGCTTTAACGGTTTTTCAAGGCTTTAACATAAAAGATTTGTACTTTCACTGAACTTTCTTTCCTGATTATTGTTTACAAGACACTTAAGTAACTGGAAAGAATTTAGGTATAAAATTCTTATGTAATGATTAAAATTCTGGCTATTGACGACAGCAACAACAACCTGATCAGCCTTAATACCATTCTGAAGAACGCATTTTCTGATATTATAGGGAGGTTCTAAAAATTCATTTTTTAAAAATTATTTGAAAAGTGGGGCAGTATAATTTCTGACCTCGATTGATTCAATCTTAGCTCCGGTTAATTTGATCGAAAAAACGCTAAAAAGAATTGCTCTGATTCCGT
>JAPLDT010000039.1 GCA_026391315.1 Bacteroidia bacterium | reverse complement strand
CGACAGTCTGAAGCATGTTCTGACACTTGGTGGCGATTTCGCTGCACTGGCACGCAAATATTCGAACGACGAAGGTTCAGCTGTAAAAGGCGGAGAACTGGGCTGGTTCAAAAGAGGGATGATGGTTAAACCATTCGATGATGCAGCTTTCTTTGGAAAAGTAAATGATTACCAGGTTGTCGCTTCACAATTCGGCGTTCACCTGATTCAGGTTACCAAACGAGGAAATACTACAATGAATGTGCAGTTGGCTACCATCGTGCGCAACATTGAACCAAGCAGTCAAACCTATCAGCAAACCTACTCACAGGCATCGAAATTTGCCTCTGAAAACCGTGATCTGAAGGCTTTCCGTGCAGCAGTTACAACACAGGGCCTGAACAAACGCATAGCATCTCTTTTCGAAGCTGACAAAGAGGTGGCCGGCCTTGAAAACTCCAGGTTATTGATTCGTGCAGCCTTCAAAGCGGAGGTTGGACAACCAGTTCTCAGTTCTGAAGGAACACCAATCTTTGAATTGGGAACGCAATTTGTGGTCGCTCAGCTGACTGGTATTCAGGAGAAAGGATATTCCAGTCTGAGTGTCAACAAGCCTACCATTGAAATGGCTATCAGAAAAGATAAAAAAGCGGAACAACTGAAAGCTAAGATGGCCGGCAAAACCGATCTCGCCTCACTTGCCTCTTCTCTTGGCACGACCGTTGGACAAGCGCAAGGTATCGACTTTGATTTATATTCTATTCCAGGACTTGGAAACGAGCCGGCAGTTGCAGGTGTTGCATCCGTTCTTGAACCAGGAGGCGTTTCCAAACCGGTTTCAGGAAACAACGGTGTTTATGTTGTAAAAGCCATTGCCGTTAACAAAGTCGGTAGTTCTGACATTGCATCCGAGAAATACCAAAATAAAATGGCCCTTGGATACAGGGTTTCCGTTCAGGCATTTGAAGCTTTGCGCGAGAATGCCGGTGTTGTCGACAAACGTGCCAAATTCTATTGATCAACTGATCTTTACAGATATAAAACAGAAAAGGATGCCAGAAACGGCATCCTTTTCTGTTTTATGACAGCTCCTCCTGCCAGATAAATGAACAAGGGGGAAAATCATCTGGGTTAATAACCGGCTTCTTGTCAAAAATGCCATAAACGGATGATCCGCTACCCGACAGGGAAGCATAAACGGCACCCAAATCAGAAAATCTGCTTTTGAGATGTGCTAGTTCCGGAAATTTCACAAAGAGTTTTGTCTCAAAATCATTTTTGATTCTGCCTTCCCATTTCTGGATTGGTTCGGCAATAACCACTTTAAAATCGAAAGGATATTCGGACGGTACCACTCCTGCGTAAGCTGTTTTGGTATCCACACCAAAAGGAGGTTTAATCAGAACCAAATAATGACCTTTTAAAGAAAAGTCCAGCAACTCAAGATTCATTCCTGTTCCGATTGCGTAGGCAGCCATGTTTTCCAGAAAGAACGAACAGTCTGCCCCCAGCCTTCCTGCTAAGGATTTTATTTTTTCAACCGGGATATTTAATTCAAAATGGTCGTTCAGTGATCTCAGGAAAAAGGCAGCATCCGATGATCCTCCACCCAATCCGGCCCCGAAAGGAATTACTTTGTGGAGATGGATATCCAATCCGGGCAAAATACTTTCCTCTTGTAGCAACCGATATGCCTTCACCACAATGTTTTGCTCCGGATCGATGTCCAGGTTCAAACCACTTCCTGCAAAATTGACCCCATTGCCACCGTTCTCTACATATTCGAGCGCATCTTTCAGTCCGATGGGATAAAAGAGGGTCTCAATATCATGGTAACCATCATCCCGCTTTCGCAGGATATTTAGTCCGATGTTGATCTTGGCATTGGGGAAGAGAACCATTTTTCTTTATTTTTAATTTCCAATTAACCCAAATTTGAATACTCCCCTGGCAGATGCTCCCTGAGCCTGTCGAAGGGGTTTAAACTATTTATACAACATCCGGTCCCTGAGCTTGTCGAAGGGTTTTAAATTATTTATCCAACATCCCATCCCTGAGCCAGTCGAAGGGCGAAGGGTCGAAGGGCTACTATTACGTTGAACGAATCACGCGTTCCCTTCACCTGTCGAAAGGGGTCGAATGTCCCAATTCGCCCATATCCCTGCTAACAAATTAGCACATTCCTCAAAACCCTTCGACCAGCTCAGGGACCGTCCTTCCCGATTATTCTGATTCTACCCTTCGACAGGCTCAGGGAGTTTTATCATCATCAGTTCCACTCAGGAACAAGTTTCATTTCCACATTTTCACATTTCCCAATTTTCACATTCTCCCGCCTCAATTACTATAGCTCTCCAGCGGCTCGCAGGTACAGAAAAGATTTCTGTCGCCATAGGCATTGTCGACCCGGCCAACCGGTACCCAAAACTTATTGTCGCGTAACCAGTTCAGCGGATAGGCAGCTTTTTCGCGGGAATAAGCATGGCTCCATTCGTTTGCTGTTAATACCTCCGGCGTATGAGGCGCATTTCTGAGCACATTGTCCTCTTTATCCGCAACTCCCGATTCGATCTCTTTGATCTCCTCAAAGATGGCATTCAACGCTTCTACGAAACGGTCGAGCTCCTCTTTCGATTCACTCTCAGTAGGTTCAACCATCAAAGTTCCGTGTACCGGGAAAGAGAGGGTTGGGGCATGGAAGCCGTAGTCCATCAAGCGTTTCGCAATATCAGTTTCATCGGCAGCGCCTTTCAGGTGACGGCACTCCAGGATCATCTCATGCGCCACCCGTCCGTTGGCGCCGGTATAGAGGATTCCATAATTGTCTTTCAGTCTGGCGGCAATGTAGTTGGCATTCAGGATGGCAATTTTGGTTGCCTCGGTCAATCCGTCGGCGCCAAGCATTTTGATGTAGCCGTAGGTGATCGGAAGTACGGAAGCGCTGCCCCACGGAGCCGCAGAAACCGCATGCATACCGATGTGTCCGTTATTCATGACCGGGTGGGAAGGAAGAAATTCGACAAGATGTTTGGCTACACCAATTGGCCCTACACCCGGACCACCTCCACCGTGAGGAATGGCAAAGGTCTTGTGAAGATTGAGGTGGCACACATCGGCGCCGATCCTGAATGGATTGGTCAACCCAACCTGCGCATTCATGTTGGCGCCATCCATGTAAACCTGTCCGCCATTTTTGTGAATAATCCCGCACATCTCCACGATTGAAGCTTCGAATACGCCATGGGTCGAAGGATAGGTGACCATGAATGCGGCCAGGGTATCTTTGTACTCTTCTGCTTTGGTTTTCAAATCATCCAAGTTGATGTTTCCGTTGTCGTCGCAACCAACCACAACCACTTTGTTTCCGGCCATGACCGCACTGGCCGGATTGGTTCCATGAGCGGACGAAGGAATGAGCACTACATTGCGGTACCCCTCTCCCCTGCTTTTGTGGTAATCGCGAATCACCAACAGTCCCGCGTACTCGCCCGCAGCGCCAGAGTTGGGCTGGAATGATATATCGGCAAAACCAGTGATCTCCGAGAGGTCCCTGCGCATCTCCTCCATCATTTCATGGTAACCCATGGCCTGGTTCTTTGGAACATAGGGGTGAATTCCGTTGAATTCAATCCAGCTCAGCGGAAGCATCTCAGTTGCCGCGTTGAGCTTCATGGTACACGATCCCAATGATATCATGGAGTGTACCAGTGAGATATCTTTTTTCTCGAGCCGCTTGATGTAACGGGCCATCTCAGTCTCAGACCGGTATTTGCTAAAAACCTCCTGTTTGAGAAAATTTGATTTCCTTCTGAATTTTTCTTCGATATTTTTTGAGTCAGGAATGGCTTGAATTTTTGGAACCTGCTTATTGGCAGCCTTGGCGAAGACCTCAAGAATCCAGTTGATATCTTCTAGATTGGTCGTTTCATCAATGCTGATGCCTACTTCCCCCTCTTCAAAATATCTGAAATTCATTTCCAGGGCAACCGACAACCATTCGATATCTTCCTTTTTTACATGCCTTGGAAGGGTGATTTTCAAAGTATCAAAGAAACCTGTGGTTGTGCAGTTGTATCCAAGTTTGGTGACCTCATTGGCGATAAGCGTCGCAATGCTGTTGATGCGCTCAGCGATGTTAAGGATACCCTCCGGACCGTGGTAAACGGCGTACATTCCGGCCATGGTGGCCAGCAATCCCTGTGAAGTACAAATATTTGAGGTAGCCTTCTCCCTTTTGATATGCTGTTCACGGGTCTGGAGTGCGAGTCGCAGGGCAGGTTTTCCATTGATGTCTTTAGATACTCCAATGATCCTACCGGGAAGGTCGCGCTTGTACTCCTCGCGGGTGGAGAAGAAAGCGGCAGATGGACCGCCATATCCCATCGGAACGCCATAGCGCTGGGTAGATCCGAATACAATGTCTGCACCCCACTCCCCGGGAGGAGTCAGCAATGCAAGCGACAACAGATCGGCAGCCACGGCAATTTTCGCTCCAATCGACTGAACTTTTTCAGTAAAACCGATATACGATTCAATGACACCATCCGAATTTGGATACTGAACTATTGCGCCAAACCATTTCTCACTGGCACTGACCTTCCTGAAATCACCCACTTCGAGCACGATGCCAAGCGGTTCAGCCCTGGTAAAGAGCACATCCAGGGTCTGTGGCCAAACTTTTTCATCCACAAAACAAACATTGGCCCCAGCCTTCTCCTGCGCTCTTGAACGAAGGGCAAACATCATGTGCAAAGCCTCAGCAGCAGCAGTGGCTTCGTCAAGCAGTGAAGCATTGGACAGTGGCATGGCAGTCATTTCACAAACCATGGTTTGGAAATTAAGCAGTGCCTCCAGCCTTCCCTGGGAAATCTCAGCCTGGTATGGAGTGTAGGAGGTGTACCAAGCCGGATTTTCAAGGATGTTGCGTAAAATCACTGCCGGAGTGATGGTGTCGTACCATCCCATGCCGATATAAGTGTTAAAGACTTTGTTTTTGGAAGCCAGGTGAAGGATTCGGCGGTAGTATTCGCGTTCCGTCAGGCCGTTGGGCAAATTAAGCGGTTTCTCCAGCCGGATGTTGGATGGAACTGTCTGGTCAATCAGTTCATCCAGCGAAGCTACACCGATGATTGCCAGCATTTCCTGAATATCCTTCTCTCTTGGACCTATGTGTCGGGTTACAAATTTGTCGATTGCCATTTTTGATAATATTTAAAGTTTTTCTTTTTAAGGAGTGACTAAAGTGAACTAAAGTGACTAGAGTGAGCTAAAGTTATACAAAACTGAATTCTAGACACTTAGCCATTAAAACACCCAAGTGTTTTTGAGTGAAGAAAAGTAACAAAAACGATCCGAAGCGACAAGGACTTTAGTCACTTTAGTTAAAAAATGAGCCTCAACCAATATAAAAAGCTTTGTTTAATTTCATATTAAATCCATAGTCTTGAGCGCTCCTATTTGCCCGTCAGGGCATTAATGTCAATAGAAAAATGCAGATATTGAAGGCAACAGATTGCTTCGTTCCCGATGAAAAATCGGGACAGGCTGTTCCTCCTACCAATGACAGATAAATATCATCTGTCATAATTGGAATTGTGCAACGATCTATTATCAAATATCGTCATAACATGCTCATAACATATTTGACTGTAAATCAATAGATTGCTTCGTCGTACCTCCTACCAATGACAGATTTTGTAATATACTGAATATCAAATAGGTGCAAAAATGTATTTAACAGCTTCATTATGCACAAATATTTTCTGTCATCTTCACATTGTGCCCAAAAAA
This sequence comes from Bacteroidia bacterium, assembly GCA_026391315.1. GTDB lineage: Bacteria > Bacteroidota > Bacteroidia > Bacteroidales > Prolixibacteraceae > CAINVV01. The sequence goes on along the minus strand of JAPLDT010000039.1, from coordinate 9 downwards.
TTTGGGTGG
>JAPLDT010000049.1 GCA_026391315.1 Bacteroidia bacterium | reverse complement strand
ATCTATGGTATACATTTCAGCGTTTGAAAGTATCTTGAATACTCTTTTCATCTCCTCTTTTGAACAGATCACTGAATTCAGACCATAATTTGCATGCCATTTTAAAGCAAATTGCTCACCCATCTGACTAAAATACAAAAACTGCAAATAACCCTCTTCATTATCTTCGGGTATCATGTTGTAGGAGGCCTTTCGTTGAGGCTCATAGGCCAGTTCACATTCGAAATTCATTCTTTTAAACTTCTCGAATTCACTGTTTGGCAGATATATTTTATGTAGCTCCTGTTCAATATAATTTTCGACATTGAACGTATTCGGAACTGCATATAGAAGTGGCACACCGCCTGTGCCTTGATCAAAAAAAACACAACGGAGTTCCTTCCCTGCGCGCAGATGAAGTTTTGTAAACAAATTCTTATAGGTATCAATATTGAAAGTAGCGGTATCAATCACATCAAATTTTTGATGCGGTTGTTTGAATTTAACAGCCCTCTGATATGCCTGCACTTTTTCAATGAAATTACAATTTGACTGCGCTTTGGCGGAGAGGATGCCGATTGAAAAGAGAGCAATCAGAACTAGTTTTAGTTGAAATAAGGAGGAACGATGAGTGGCTATTTTCATGGCTGGGAGATAGGAGGTTGACCGCATGTTAGCGCATTGTTGTTTTTTATTCTTTCACAAAGATATAGTCAATTAACTAGGGTCTGCTGTTAAACTCAGACCATATTTATCATCTAATCCCAAAAATCGAATAGTATTATCCTATACATGACATCAAAGTCGGTTCCAAACATGAGCCGGGTTTTAAGCTTGGGATTACTGATCCATAACGGATAGATCTTTTTTAAGTCATCTATTTTGGTATAACACGATAAGTCAGAATACACGTTTTCGTTTTCATTTATCAACCTGACAATAGTATTGGCCCAAGTCAGGGAAGTTTCTGAACTTCCGAGGTGCGCAAAATTTATTTTTAAGTTTGGATACTTTTTCACTACTGGTTCGAAATTAAGCGGATTACCAAAATCTGCGTATTTCCAAGTTTCACATGGAGGAAAACCACTCATGCCACAATGGGATGTTATTGGTAGGTTGTTGTCACTACAGTATTTGTAAACGGCATCCATCGGAGCACTCTGAGGGTGATAGCCCATACGGGGATAAAGTTTTACGCCATAGAACCGTTCATCTCCTTTAAAAAAACTGCCCGACAGAAGTTCATTGATCATTCCTTCGCGGCGGGGATCAATAGCAATAAAAGGGAACAACTCTCCCTTGCGTTTCCTGACCAAATCCATAAGGTTATTCAGGTGATAGCAAAATCCTTCGGTTTGATAAAACCCCGGGAAATCGGTTGTCATTGCTCTGCTGCTTTTCATTTGCAGGGTCGGCTTTACTGAACGCTCTTCTTCAATTATTTGCAATACTTGCTGGTTATTGTTGGCCGTTGCAAGTAACGACCTTTCTTTATGGGTTGGCTCCAGCGATTTGACATGTTGGGCAAAGTCGTTCAGAATATCGTCCCAGCTTTCCTGGAACATTCTTTCATCTACCCTAACAGATTTTAGTGCTTTTGTTGGAACAATATCCTCGTCTTTGTCCAGTGGGTAGGCAAGCATATAAAATATGTCCATCATGAGTGGTACAATGCGCAAACTGTCTGAAGGATAAGCCTTTTTTGCTTCATTTTGCAGAAAGTTAAGGTTTGCCTCTTCTGATCCTGCCGATGCACGAACCAATTCGTACAATTGTCGGAGAAAATCCTTAATGTCAGACCAACTTTTACCGGTAGCAAGCATTTTCTTTGAATGGGGATCATGCCAGGGATAGGTGCCATACAATACATCATGCAACAAACTTTTTACTTCTTTGAGTAAATACTTCAATGTGAAGATGTGACAATGCCCATCATAACGATAATTTTCCATAATACACATTTTTAGAGAGTTAATGATTACAGTGCTATTTAGGTTATATACAACAATTGAATGTGGCCTTTCCCTATTATTCCCGATTGGCATTCACGGCGTTTTGTCCGCCAATATAAATTGTTCTGCCACTTCCTTGTGTGATGATGATTTGAGAAAATGCCGGATTTCTCGAAGACCTTCAGGATTGATGTGTTGAATTTCGTCGCTCATATTTTCAAATAGTTTAGTGGTGAATGATTAGGCCAATAAAAGTATTCTATAATGATGATTTTTCCAAGAAGAGTGACTTGTCGCTAAAATTCTGCAAGTTCGTAGTTTGTGCTACGGCCACCTTGTTGATCTTGCTGTAAAATCCCTTTCCCCATTAAGTCCTTTATATCCCTCAATGCCGTATCCGGTGAGCATTTGGCTATTTTTGCCCACTTCGAAGATTTTAGTTTGCCGTCAAAGCCATCCAGCAGTTTGTTCAGCATCAGGCGTTGTCGTTCATTGATTGGCGTGTTTTCATGTATTTTCCAAAACTCGGCTTTTCGCAGGATTTTTCGCAAGGTGGTTTCTGTTTCCAGCAAAGCGTTTTTCAGGCATTGAAGAAACCAGTCCAGCCATTCGGTAATGTCGCCGCTGCTGTGCTGAACTTTCTGCAACACTTCATAATACCGTTTCCGTTCCACCAGGATTTGGCTTGACATACTGTAAAACCGCTCTGGGCTACTTTCAGCACGGGCAAGCAATAAGTCTGAAATAGCCCTTGCCATCCTGCCGTTACCATCATCAAAAGGGTGAATGATGATAAACCAAAAGTGGGCAATGGCGGCTTTCAATACGGGGTCTAATTTTACACCGCCGTTGAACCAGTTTATAAACTTGTCCATTTCCGCTTTTACATGCTGTGAAGGAAGCGCTTCATAATGAATTTTCTCCTTTCCCATAGCCCCCGAAACCACTTGCATTTCGCCTGTGCGGTAGCGTCCCGCTTCTATTTTATACATACCGCTATGCCCCGTGGGGAAAAGTGCTGAATGCCAGCCAAACAATCGTTATTCGGTGAGTGGTTGCAGATAGTTTTGGGTCGCGTCAAGCATCATTTCCACTACACCCTCAACGTTCCTGTCGGTAGGGACCAATCCTGCTACATCTATCCCCAAACGTCTAGCAATGGTCCGCGACTACCCGCAGACAGGGTTTTGATGTTTAAATTTAATTGACAGGCATGATTGCCATGTTTGAGGGTAGTTGCTGTTATGGCTTGTTATAGTCGCTATTGAACTTGAACCAATCAGTTATCCCACTTAAAACAGTCTTATCTTTAGTGAAGAAATATTTTTCTCCGCAACCATTGAGAAAGATGCTGTCTTTGTTGAATCTGATTAAAGACCAATAAATTCCCTCGCTATCGAAGTAACATTTTGTGGTATCAAACTTGGAATTGTCAATTATTAAATCTTTTGATGAAATCTTTAGATTCTCTGGTGACATTTGACCAGTTTGCTCTTTGGGATTAAACATCAATCGTATGTTCTGAGAAAACAATGTTCCATTATTATTTGAACGAATTCTAGCCGCTCTACAGTATATATAATCGCCCTTTATGAAGAACACATAACTGTGCTTATTAGTTTGTGATTCAAAGTAAAGAATATCATTGTCATAACTGGCTCTTGTTCCAAGCCTCCATTGACATAAACATAAACCTATATTGTCCTTTTCTGCATCAAGCATTTCATATGGTTCAACAATTTTTATTTTCTCAATATTGCTTAAAACTTGCTTATTGCCATTTGAATATATATTTAATTGTTGATTTGTTAAGGTTCCAATGCTGGATTCCTCTATTAAACTGTCCAGTTTTGTATTTATATATTTACTAACTATCTTGTTTCCAATAACCGACACTCTGCCTATCTGATGACATATTAATCCTTTTGTGGAGTTCTCATACTTTATCAGAGTCGCACTGATTGTATTTTTATTCCTTTCAAAAAATAAAATCGAATTCCTAGTTTTTAGCAATTCACAATCCTTACTGGCCCACACTCCTAACTGGGCGGACTGGTCTTTCTTACATCCCCCTAAAAGTGATATTAATAAAAGTAAAAGGCAGAATTCTTTCTTCATAGTTTCAATATTCAGGTAAGGTTTTCGTAATAAGCCATAACTTTCTTATATGCGCAACAACCCTCCATTTTACATTGTATTTTGGATGTACACTCGATGTTATGTCACGGGTTGCAGGCATGATAAATTTACATAATTATTTTTTAATATGGATGTAGTTTTCGGGGATTTATTTTTCTAACCCGCAGATTGTTACGCAGGTGCAGGAATCTTTGGGCTTTTAACCGGAAGTTTTGGGATCAAATGGATCGCATGGGGGAGCAAAAGGCTTACGAGGGAGAGAAGAGCCGGGCGGCTGTACAACTGGTGGTGGGGAGATTGGGAGACGTCAGGCCGGATGTCTCTATCGCAGAACCACTTGCCCGTAGAGTCGCCCGGCTGGGCGGCTCAGTCGGACAAGCAATATAACTGCCGAGCCCTTGCTAGAAGCTTTTATTTCTTAATTTGTAATTTGTACTTCGTCCTCAGGACAGCTTTTGCGGTTAACAATCTTCTTACACAAAAATATTCTCCGCAAATTTACGGATAAAACTTAAGATAATCTCCGCAAGTGGAGTGTCTGAATGTTTGCTGGTTATTGGCTTATAGCGGATTGCTGCTTTGGGATAGTAAACCTAATCTGCTTTCAAATAGTCTTGAATCTCTATTTTCAATTTGGGAAGATGATTTGATATAATACCCCAAATGACTACATCATCAACTTTGTCGTAGCCATGAATGACCCAATTTCGGGTATCAATAATTTGACGGGCATTCTCGATTTTAAAATCCGGATCAATCTTCAAAATCCGACTCATTGCTTCTCCTAAAATTTCGATTTCCCGCTCTACCCCTCTTCTTAGAAGTTTATTGTGCTGGTATTCAAAGAAATTACGTTCTGTTCCTAAATATTCAAAGATGGAATCAATTGAGGTATTTATATCGTACAGACATTTTTTTATTTCACGCTTCATAAATTAACTCTTTTGTTTCGTTAATGCTCTCTATGAAGTATGGATTGGACAGGGTTTTTTCTGTTACAATATCGATGTCCCTGCCGAAAAGTTCCCTGAGTTTGTAATGGAGTGAAAAATAGTTATTTGTGTACTCATCGACTGTCAAATTGTCGGAGAACGAGATCAGAAAATCCAAGTCGCTTTTGTCGGTGAATTTGTCGGACACAACGGAGCCAAAGGCATAGAGTCTTTTAATTTTCAGAGCTTTACAAATACTCTTTATATCTTCTTTCCGTTTTTCTATAATCAATTGCATCCTTTTTTTTATCAAATATAGTGATTTCTTCAAGGATTGTCTTTCTTTTAGCTTGCGAAGCCATTGGCTACAGGGGAAATCTGATTGGGAGATGCTTTTCCAACCGCCCAAACCATGGTAACCCTCGTCAGCAAAACCGTGAGCAACACCAGGCCGGCCCCGCCTATCACCGTAATCCCCCACAACATGGGCCTGGTTATTTCGAAACCAAGATGCAGCATGTGTTGAACCTCCGAACCGGCACCATCGCCTGCCAGGCCAACAAATCCGGAGGCAGAACAAACGAGCGTCATTACCAGGGCGGTGAAAAGGGATAGCCGGTTGATTTGTGTTGAAATTTTGGCGCCGGATGTCTCCGGGTTTTGAAATTTCCGGCCAAAATAGTAGCCCGCCACGATTCCCGCAAAAGGATTTAAAAGCGGTAGTCCCATCAGGAATCCCAAAATCATCACGTTGTAAAACAGATAGATGAAAACAGTAAACCAGGTTGGGAGTTCATATTTCCTGGTAAGCCATTTTTTTAGATATTTCAGGTCGATGGCCAATCCGGCTATGGAGGCAGTGAGAAGATAGTAAGGGATGTGGGCCTCATTCCGGTCGAGGTAGAACCATCCAATGACGGTGAGGAAGAGCAACAGGATGGGGAAAAATCCTCCGATGATCAAACCGAAGAAGAGATCGTCGTATTTTTTCATTGACCAATAATTTTTTACCACGAAGGACACGAAGTACTGCACAAAGGAAATCAAAGGTACTTAGTGGGCCTTTGTGCTACCCTTTGTGACCTTCGTGGTGAGACTTGATTCATTTGATCTTTATTCGCAGCTCCATCAGTTTGATCACGTTTTCGGCATCGGTTTGGTTATTTACGACAATACCGATGCCGCTGCCGATTTTGGTTTTTTTGGCGTTTCTGTACTCTTCTTTGATAGTTTCCGGGAGGTCGCTTGACAGGACGATCGGTTCGGCTTTCGCCCCAAACCAAAAGCCCACGCGGAAGGTGTTCTCCAAAACGCCGATCCAGCAGATGGTTTTGGTTTTTTTGAGGTACCTGAAGTACCAGCATTTGCCATCGTTGTAGAATCTCCATACTTCGGAGATATCGGTGTGATGCTGATAAAGATGATCAGATAGCATCAGCCATAGCTTCTGTTTTTCTCCAATTCTCTCAAACAAAGATGCAGTGGTGGGGATAACATTCGGATCGGTCAGTACAATCGGTTCCATGGTTGAAGGATATTATGGTTTTTCTATCGTTTAGTATTACACAACTTGTCCCGATACTTCGGGAGAGTTACACGGAGATGAAAACTAAAATATTTTTATATTTGCATGAATATCAACGAATTGCTTCGTCGTGCCTCCTCGCAATGACGGATCATTTTCACAACTCAAAATAACCCACCATCATTGCGAATCCCGATTTTTCATCGGGAAGGCACGAAGTGTGAAGCAATCTGTTGAGAGTCGCATAAATTTTAAACAGTCTCTATATTTTGACTAACTTGATTAATCTGAAATTACCTTTCCAGTCGGCCGGTTCATCCGATAGGATTGTCAAACCGCTGTGCGCGATGATGGTCTCGGCATTGCGCGACAGATTCGTTACCAGGAAATTGGAGAAGATGTTCACAATCCTTCGTCGGAGAGAAATCTTCCTCCCTTTGGGAACAAATTTATCATAAATAACCACGGTTCCACCCGGTTTCAGTACCCTGGATGCCTCGCTGATACAGGCCATCGGGTCAGGAATGACAGCAAGAATCAGGTGCAGGATGATCTTGTCGAATGTCCGGTCTTCAAAGTTCAATGCCTGACCATCCATCACTATGGCCTGAACATTTAGCTTCAGGATCCGGTTGCGTTTTTTGATCCGTTCCACCATGGAGGGGGTCAGGTCTGTGGCGGTTATTTCACAATTTCCCGGCAGGAATTCGAGATCCAGTCCGGTACCTGCACCGACGATCAGTACTTTGTCTCCGGGTTTCACCTGCAGGGATTCTATTGAGCGCTTTCTCGATTGTTCGAAAATCCGGGCTATCGAATCATAAACCGGTGTGTAAAGGGTGTAGCGAATTCTGTTCCAGGCGTTGGTATTGATTTTCATTTTGGATTTTGGATTTTCGTTTTTCGATTGTCGGTAAGGCCTGGTTTTAGTTTGGCGTACCGAAATTCATCGCCAATCTTTCCGTTTTTACAAATTGACTTTTCAAAGATCCCTTCCAACTTAAATCCTGATTTCTCCAAAACTCTTTGAGATGCCCGGTTAAAGTCAAAAACACCGGTAAAAATCCGTACAAGATCCAATTGATCGAACCCGTATTCGGTCAATAAACCAACTGCTTTCGTGGCTATTCCCAGTCCCCAAAATGGTTCTCCGATCCAATATCCAATTTCAGCGGTTAATCTGTAAACATCGGTCTGCATGACAAGTCCGATACATCCTGCCAGTTCCCCCTTGTATTCAATGGCAAAAGTGACTGGTGGATTCTGCTGCTGACAACTTTTAATAAACTCCAGGGCATTTTGTTCGGTATAGGGAGAGGGTAAAAAATCACGAACGTTGTCCCAGATCTTCTTGTTGTTGCAGAGTTCGGCAAGCCGGACTTGATCCAGGTCACTAAAACCTCTTAATCGGATGGGGCCGGCTGTAAGCTCTGCCATAGGAAATTTATTTTGTGGATATGCAATTACCTTTCCCTGCGTCCATTTTCCCGTTTTACCTCTTTGTTTCCCCTGATTTTTACATCATCAGCTCTCTTCATGTTTCTTTGAACCCTCACCGGTCGTCCAACTTCCTTGCCATAATACTTTACTGGTTGAGCCGAACGGGTAGATTCAACCCTTCTCTCCGGGAAGTTGCGCCTGACACTGTTTTCTTCCCTGTTTTCGAAGCGGTTATTCCCTTCCCTCCGTTCTTCGTTTCGGCGTTCGAATGAGTTGTTCTCCCTGTCTGAACGACGGTTGTAGACCACATTCCGCGCGTTTTCGTTGAATCCGCGCAAAGGACGGTCACGATCGCGGTAGCGGTCTCTATACACAGTACGGTAATAATAGCGCGGGTAATGGGAAACATAATAGTTGAAGTGCCTCCATGGTTCAAAAACTCGTGCATTCAGCGCGACAATGAAACAGTTATCAAGATCGAACCATCTGTAAACGGGTGGCAACGACCTGCCAAACATCCATTCCCCATCCTCCATGTAAATGAACTCCTGGTTCATGACATCGTAATAACATTCTATATCGGGAAAGTAATAATAGCGTACAAGATTTGCGTTGTCGTAATAGGGAGCCCACGACGGAAGATTGAGATTTATGCTTACTCCTGCCCTTTGCGCGAAAGTTGTGGTACTGCAACCCCATAGAAATACGATAAAAAGCAGAGCAAGACCCCGCATGTTTGTCTTTCCCTTACCGAGTATATCGCGAATATTACCTTTAGTTTGATTCATATAAGTTTCCATCGTTTTTTGTTTTTAATTCACTTTACTTTCAAATCCCGGGTTCACATTGAAAGTTCAGTATTTATTTATTCAAATTTATAGAATGCAAATGATAATTCCCGTCGGGCAACCGTTAAAAAAGTAAAACCCTTTATAAGAAAAGCAAAAATGCTACTACATGTCACGAAGGAAACACAAAGTATATTACAGAATTGTGAAGTTTAGTTAATGAACAATGGAATGTGTATAATTTTACATTAATTTCAACTTGAAAATTTTTGGAATGATATTCATTTCCCTAAATTCAACCAATCGAAAATAGTAAGCCATGTTTACCCCGAATGACCTGGAGCAAATTGTCGAAAGAGGCAGTAACCTCCCTGAAATAAAGAACCAGATCGCCCATTTCAAAAAAGGTTTCCCCTTCCTGAAAACAGTCGAAGCCGCCGGAATCGGAAACGGGATTGTCTCTCTTACCGAATCTGAATGTGACAAGCTCGTCTCTTTTTATGAAGAACAGCTGGCAAAAGGGATAATACCGCTCAAGTTCGTACCTGCCTCAGGAGCGGCCAGTCGTATGTTTCAGTCTCTTTTTTCTTTCCAGGAGGTGGCTTTGACCAACAGAGAGGCTGTCAGTCTGCTCGAAAACCAAAAGCAAAAGAGTGTCAAACAATTTTACGAGAGGCTTGCCGATTTTGCATTCTATCCGGCCCTTATGAAAATTATTGGAGAACTCGCCTTCCCTTGCGGGACTTTCAAACACCTCGAAATTTTGAAGGCGGTGCTTTCCCCGGAAGGGTTAAATTATGGTTTTCTTCCCAAAGGATTGCTCGATTTCCACGACTATTCGGGAGTAAGCCGCACTCCAGCAGAAGAACATCTGGTGGAAGGCGCCTTGTACGGAACCGATTCCAATGGTGTGGTCAGGATTCATTTTACTGTCTCTCCCGAGCATCTCTCCCTTTTCAAAAAGAAGTGCGAGAAGGCTGCTGACTTGCTTGAAGAAAGATATGAGGTGAATTATAAGATCACCTTTTCTGAGCAAAAACCTTCGACTGATACCATCGCGGTAGATGAAAACAACGAACCATTCAGAACAACCGAAGGCAAACTGTTTTTCCGTCCGGGTGGCCATGGCGCGCTGCTCGAGAACCTGAACGACTTGCAGGCAGATCTGATTTTTGTCAAAAATATCGACAACGTGGTGCCCGACCGGATCAAAGATGAGACAATCAAATACAAAAAAGCACTGGCCGGATTGTTGCTCAACCGTCAGCGGCGAATCTTTAAATACCTTAAACTGCTTGAAAAACCTGCCGCCCAACTTACCGAATCGCTATTGGATGAGATGACAAGCTACCTTGAAATGGAGTTATCTACAAAACCTAACGGGAAGGCTCCTCAATCAGACAAAGCAGCCCGGATTCAATACCTGGTTTCCAAGTTTAATCGGCCCATCCGCGTATGCGGTATGGTTAAGAACGAAGGGGAACCGGGTGGCGGGCCTTTCTGGGCTATCCAGGCAGACGGAACCATCACGCTTCAGGTGGTCGAAAGCAGTCAGATCGACCTGAAAGATCCGAATCAGGCTGCCATTGCCTCCCATGCGACCCATTTCAATCCGGTTGATCTGGTTTGCGGCGTTCGCAATTACAAAGGCGAAAAATTTTCACTTCCCGATTTCAGGGATCCCGAAACCGGTTTCATCTCCTCCAAATCGAAGGATGGGAAACCGCTGAAAGCTCAGGAATTACCAGGTCTTTGGAATGGAGCCATGTCGGATTGGATCACCATTTTTGCAGAGGTTCCACCCATAACTTTCAATCCGGTAAAAACAGTTAACGACCTTTTAAGGCCGGAACATCAACCGCTTTAAGCCATTTTGATTACCTTTGTCACGATTTTAAGCAGTATGCCATGATGTGGGAAGAGTCCAGGGATAATTTTGAAAGCAAAGAATTTGCCGCGGTTTTGAAGCGTTACAAACAGATGCTGACAGAACAACGTACCGAATTTTTTGACGTAGCCGATTTTGAATTTATCGCCGATCAATACATCGATAAGAGTCAGTTTTCCAATGCTTTACAGGCATGTGAAATCGCCCTTCGACAACATCCCAACTCCATCATCGTCAAAGTAAAAAAGGCACAGATCTTTCTTTCACAGCTCAAGCTGCAAAAAGCCATTCATCTGCTGAAGCAGCTTGAAGAGCTGGAACCCTCCAATCCCGATGTGATGATGATGATGGGTACCTGCCACAACCTGCAGGGAGCACACCATCAGGCTACTGAATATTTTAAAAAGGCAGAGAAGAACGCCATAGAAGATCGAGATGAGCTACTTTATAATATTGGCATATCTTTCATTCAAACAGGAGCTTACAAAGAAGCGCTCCTCTATCTGAAAAAAGCCCTCGACGAGAATCCCGAGCACGATCCGGTTCTCTACGATCTTGCGTTCTGTTTCGAGAAGGTCGGGGACGATGCAAAAGCCATTGAATATTACAACAAATACCTCGACATCGATCCTTTTTCCGAATCGGCCTGGTACAATCTTGGAATCATTTACAACCGTCTTGAGGAATACCCGCAAGCCATTGAAGCCTACGATTTTGCCCTCGCGATTGATGCAAACTATGCCGCTGCTATCTTCAACAAGGCCAATGCTTTGTCGGCGATTGAGCGTTTTCAGGATTCCATTGTCACCTACCTCGAATACCTTAAAGTCGATCCCGATTCGGTCGATGCGCACCTCTATCTGGCTGATTGCTATTTCCAGCTCGACGATTACGAAAATGCCGGTCTTTTTTACGACAAAACCATCCGCATGGAGCCGAATTGCTCAGACGGCTGGTTTGGCGCCGGACTGGTCATGCTTATTTGTGACAAATCGGACGAGGCAGTACCACTGCTTAAAAAATCGCTTGAGATTAATCCGGATTGTGCCGAATGCTGGAATGCAATGGGCAAGGCCAATGCCGCGCTGGGTAATTTCAAAGAAGCCAAGCTGGCCTATCTCAAAGCGCTTGAGTTGGATGACGAAATTCCGGAATATTGGCTCTCCTACGCCGACCTGATGTTCAACAACAACCTCTTTGAAGAGGCGGTAAAAATTCTGGAAGATGCAGAAAACACAGAGGCTGCCTGTGCTGCAATACTTTACCGGCAAGCCGGATTCTATATCTTTTTAGACAATTTTGAGCTGGCCAAAATTAAGCTCGAAGCTGCCCTGACCGAAGATTACCCCGCTCATGTCGATTTTTTGGAGAACTTTCCAACTTTCCTATTGCTCGAATGGGTGACTGAACTGATAGCGAAATACAGTTATCTTGGAGGAGAGTCAACGATTCAATAAGCAGCCAAGAAGAAGCATACCACTTACCCAATGAAACAATACGGACTGATCGGATTTCCGCTATCCCATTCCTTTTCGAAGAGATTCTTCACCCAGTATTTTGCTGATAATTCGATCGATGCTGAATACCTCAATTTCGGAATCAGTGACATTTCTAGGTTGCCTGCCATCATCAAAGAGCATCCAAATCTGGCAGGTTTTAATGTCACCATCCCCTACAAAGAGGCCGTCATTCCCTACCTGGATAGCTGTGATGCCAAAGCTGCTGCCATCAAAGCTGTCAACACAGTGAAGATCGATAGAACCAGCGGGAAAATTTCACTCAAAGGGTTCAATACCGACCTGATCGGCTTTCGCAACTCGATCCTTCCGCTTTTAAAGCCACATCACAAAAAAGCGCTGGTACTGGGCACCGGTGGCGCCTCCAAAGCCATCGTTGCAACCTTGAACGACCTCTCAATTTCGACGCAACTTGTCTCACGGGATGCCAAAGCCGGAGTCTCCATCTCCTACAATCAGCTAACCGATGCGATCATGCAGGAGTGTACAGTTGTTGTCAACACCACACCACTCGGAACCTATCCAAAAACGGAGACATTTCCGGATATTCCTTACGAATATCTGACCGACAAGCATTTGCTGTTCGATCTGGTCTATAATCCTGCCGTCACTCAATTCCTTCAGAAAGGCGCCGACCATGGTGCGACCACAAAAAACGGATCGGATATGCTTGAGCTGCAAGCGCTGGCCGCGTGGGGAATTTGGACGGAAGAATGACGGAGGAATGGCGGAATGACGGAGGGACTAAGGGAATAAAGGACTGGGCGACTAGGACGACTAGGACGAGGGGACGAAGGGGTGAATCTGTGTAATTTGTGTAATCTGTGGTAAAGCCGGGGTTATTTGTGTCTATTTGTGCCATTTGTGGTAGGGCGGGGTTAAAGATTCTTTGTGGTCAGATCCGTGTACCCGATGTCTACCAAAAATAACCCCTTCGCGGCTACGCTGGCGCCGGCGCTGCTGCGGTCTTTCTTGTCAATAACCGACTTGAATTCTGCAATGGTCATTTTCTCCAGTCCAACTTCGAGCAATGTTCCGACAATGGCCCTGACCATGTTACGCAGAAACCTGTCGGCCCGGATGGTAAAAATTAACTGATCCCCTTTCTCTTCCCAAAAAGCCTTGGTTACCTTGCAGTTATTGGTTTTCACGTCACTGCCGAGTTTGCTGAAACTGGTAAAATCCTCCACATCGAATAGTAGTTTGGCTGCTTCGTTCATCAGCGCCACATTCAGTTTCCGGCTCTCTTTTTCGGCATAGGCTTGGGTGAAAGGATCCTTGGTTCGGGAGAGGTAGTATTTGTATTCCCGATAGGTGGCGTCGAACCTGGCATGGGCATCGGCCTTTACCGGATAGATTTTCTGAACAGCAATGTCGGAAGGGAGCAGGCAATTGAGTTTGAAGAGCATGGTTTCATCCGCAAAACCTTCGTGGATGCTGTCAAAATGGGCGATATAAAAGGCCGCGTGAACCCCCGTATCTGTGCGGCCGGCCCCAACAATCTCAATCTTTTCGCGAGCAATCACGGCAAGGGCTTTCTCGACCTCCTCCTGAACCGAGCGGGCGTTCTGTTGGATTTGCCAACCATGGTAGTTGGTTCCGTCGTACGAAAGCTGAATAAAATACCTCATAATCACAATAATTGCAAAAAATAACCTCACCTACACCACAAATAACACAAATTCTCACAAATATAACCCCACAAACCTTTTAAATCCATTAAACAAAATAAACCTTATTAACCCCGCCCCTACAATAGATTACGCAAATTACACAGATCTAAAAAACCAAATCTTATTGCAAAATAACACAATTAGCAGGAATTCCTAGTAATATAAAAATGCGAAACAGCTGATATCAACAAAAACATAACCAAATCCCGATTATATAAAACCTTATTTTTCAAAGCAATCTTAGTAGAAAAACAGACCCCAACAAATCCCAACCTTATTATCTTATTAAATATCAATCGTTGAAAATTTTCAATATTACCATTCAAGGTCCTTTTTAATAAGATAATAAGGTTAATGTCCTATTCTAATATCCTTTCTACTAAGATTATAGAAAAAAATAAGGTTTATATAATCCAGATTTGGTTCCAATGTCCCAATCAATTGTGAATTTCGCCTTGATTCAATACCCAATTTTTCATAAATCTGTGTAATTTGTGTAATCCGTGGTAAGGCCGGGGTTTTATTTGTGTTTATTTGTATAATCTATAGCGATTAACATTTTTTAATAGATTCTTAATTTCATCATCCTTAAGATTATGGATCAAAAAGTTGATATTCGGGAGTTGAACGAACGCATCCAACGTGAAAGCTCGTTTGTAGACCTTATCTCCATGGAGATGAACAAGGTTATCGTCGGACAGAAACATTTGGTGGAGAGTTTACTGATCGGTTTGTTGTCGGATGGGCACATCTTGCTGGAAGGTGTTCCGGGATTGGCAAAAACATTGGCAATCAATACTCTGGCACAGACAATCGATGCAAAATTCGCACGTATTCAGTTTACCCCCGACCTGCTCCCTGCCGACCTGCTCGGTACGATGATTTACAGTCAGAAGAAAGAGGAGTTCATGGTCAGGAAAGGGCCTATCTTCACCAACTTTGTGTTGGCAGATGAGATCAACCGTGCACCTGCCAAAGTACAGTCTGCGCTGCTCGAGGCAATGCAGGAGCGTCAGATCACCATCGGTGACACTACTTATAAACTGGACAGCCTTTTTCTGGTCATGGCCACCCAGAACCCCATCGAACAGGAGGGTACCTATCGCCTACCTGAAGCGCAGGTCGACCGTTTTATGTTAAAGGTGGTGTTGAACTATCCCAAGAAAGAGGAGGAGAAACTGATTATCCAGCTCAACCTGATGAAGCATTTCCCAAGAGCAAATGCGGTGGTAACCCCTGCCGACATCATACGCGCCAGGGAGGTGGTCAAGGAGGTATACATGGACGAAAAGATCCAGAAATACATCATCGACATTGTCTTCTCTACCCGCGAACCTGCCGAACACGGACTCGCAAAATTCAAGGAAATGATCACCTATGGTGCCTCACCGCGTGCCTCCATCAGTCTGGCTCAGGCCTCCAAAGCATATGCTTTCATTAAGCGTCGCGGCTATGTCATACCTGAAGATATTCGCGCCGTATGCCACGATGTTTTGCGTCACCGTATTGGCCTAAGCTACGAAGCCGAAGCCAACAACCTGACGGCCGAAGAGATCATCAGCGAGATTCTCAATACGGTAGAAGTACCTTAGCAGAGTTATGAGTTATGAGTGATAAGTTATGAGTGAATTGCAACTTTCAACTCTTGAATAACTCCAGGCACTTTAGTCACTTTAGTTCACTTTAGGCACTTCACAATAGTGCTTATATTTTAACCAATATCACAATAGTGGAAGCAACTGAACTATTAAAGAGAGTCAGAAAAATTGAGATAAAAACCCGCGGCCTTTCCCGGAATATCTTTGCCGGAGAATACCACAGCGCTTTCAAAGGGCGTGGTATGGCTTTCAGCGAGGTTCGGGAGTACCAGTTCGGCGATGATATCCGCAACATCGACTGGAACGTGACTGCCCGCTACAGCCACCCTTTCGTCAAGATTTTTGAGGAAGAACGTGAGTTGACGGTGATGCTGCTGATCGACGTGAGCGGATCCAATGATTTTGGAACCGTTGGCCGGCTCAAACGACAGCTGATTACCGAAATCGCTGCCATCCTCTCTTTTTCTGCCATTTCGAACAACGACAAGATCGGAGTGATCTTCTTCTCCGACAGGATCGAAAAATTTATCCCACCAAAAAAGGGACGCACCCATACCCT
Organism: Bacteroidia bacterium; assembly: GCA_026391315.1. Lineage (GTDB taxonomy): Bacteria > Bacteroidota > Bacteroidia > Bacteroidales > Prolixibacteraceae > CAINVV01. Next base: position 1,772 of record JAPLDT010000049.1, on the reverse strand, counting down.
CCGGATCATCCGCGAATTGATAGAGTTTAAGGAAGAATCCAAAAAGACGGATCTTCCGCTAGCATTGCAGTACCTGACCAATGCCATGAAACGGCATGTCACCGCATTTCTGATCTCCGACTTCATGGATCAAAACAAAGGGTTGGAACAAGCCATCTCCATTGCCAACAACAAGCACGACGTGGTGGCATTGCATATTTTCGATGAACGGGAAACTGAACTGCCCTCTATCGGGATGATCAAGCTCAAAGATGCCGAATCGGGCGAATACGTATGGGTAGATACATCGAGCAGTTCGGTGCGTAAAGCATATATGTATCATTGGATAAATTCGAAAAAAGAGATGGAAACCCTTTTGAAAAAGACAGGTATTGATTATATATCCATCAGTACCCGGGAAGATTACGTCAAATCATTGGTTGCACTTTTCAAAAAGAGAGAACACAAACTTTGATCTACATTATGTTGAGACTAAAATATATTCTACTCTTTCTGGTTTCCCTCACTTCACTCAACTTTGTGCATGCCCAGCAGCCAAAGGTGAGTGCATCCCTGGAAAGGGATTCCATTTGGTTGGGAGATCAGATCAAGATGATTCTGGTGGCGGAATATCCGGCTGGCAGCAGACTTACCTTTCCGGTGCTGAAGGATAGTCTGTCGAACGGAGTGGAGCTCATTTCAAAATCTAAGATCGACTCCTCCAAAATTGGCGATGGAATGATGCAGATGCGCCAAAGTTACATGATCACCGCCTTTGATAGCGGACCCCATCCGATTGGTCCCTTTGTATTTGCCATGCATTCCGCCATTGCAAAAGATTCACTGCGAACCAATTCGCTGAAAATTTTTGTAAAGGTGCCGAATGTGGATCTCAAGAAGGGATTTACCGATATTAAAAAGCCGTACGGAGCGCCAATCACTTTCAAGGAGATAGCTCCCTGGATCCTTGGGATCATCCTGATTTCCACCATTATCTTTTTAATTCTGTATGCCATTAACAGGAAGCGAAAAAATATCCCGCTCTTCGTGATGCCTGTCAAGCCGAAACTACCTCCACATGTTGTCGCGCTGAGTGAACTGGACAAACTGAAAGAGGAGCAACTCTGGCAGCATGACAAGGTGAAGGATTACTACACGCGCCTTACCGATATCATCCGGGTTTACCTGGAAGAGCGGTATGAGGTTCCGGCAATGGAGCAGACCACACACGAAATTCTTGCCGAGTTCAAGGGAGACAGCTCCCAGATCAAAGGCAAGCTTTTTACAGGTTTGCAGAAAACGCTTGACACCTCCGACCTGGTAAAATTTGCCAAATACACACCGCTGGCCGACGAAAATCATTTCGTGCTGGTTCAGGCCTATAACTTGGTGGAGGAGACCAAGATTGAGCCGGTAGAAGTAGCGAAAAAACCGATCCCGAAGGTTACAGGGCCGGAGGCTGAGAAAGAGAATGCAAGTGCAAACGAAACTGAAAAGCAGCCATGAACATAACATTTGCACGTCCCGAATATTTTTACCTGCTGTTGGTATTACTCCCTTTGATCGGATGGTACATCTGGAAGCAGAAGAGGTCGAGTGCGAGTATGCGTATCTCGACGATCTCCCCATTCAGAAATTCGCCAAAAACATGGAAACACTACCTGCGCCACCTACTGTTTGTGATGCAACTGGGAGTAATGTCCCTGCTGATAGCAGCCCTGGCCAAACCGCAGTCGTCGAGCAGTTGGCGCAACCAGACCATCGAAGGGATCGACATTATCATTGCCCTCGAT